>JBGAPI010000001.1:0-284723 GCA_044221335.1 Ahniellaceae bacterium | reverse complement strand
GCCCGGGCGACGGCCAGCCGGAGCGACTCGCGCAGCTGGTGCACTGCCAGAGACTCGCCGCTGGCCTGGGTCAGAAGGCCGAGCACCCGCTCGGCCTCGGCGAAATCCCCGCTGCGGATCGACCCGTCGACCGCGCTCGCGACATAGGGGCCGATGTCGGACAACTGCTGCTGTACGCCGCGATGCTGCGGAGTCAGCGCGCGCGCCTTCAGGCCCCACTCCAGGGCGTTGTCCCCGGCCGGCGCGATCAGGCGCCCGGCGCGCAGGGCCGCATTGGACTGCGCCAGCAGGATCGCGACGTCGTGGGCCTCGTCGCGCGGGATCGCCCCGGCGCTCGGCGCGACATAGTCCTCGGCCGGGGCGGCGGCAATCGCGATCGTGGAACCACTGCTGCCGCAGGCGGACAGCAGGGGCAGGGAGAGACAGAGGAAGAGAAGGGAGAGAACGGTCCGGGTCCGCATGTCGACGACTCCTTTCGTTGCGGGAGGACATCACCACCTGCCGACCGGAGGGGGCAGGGCCGAGGTCATGCTGCGCCGGGCGCTGTGCGCCGAAGTGTGCGTCGACAAGCAGTTCGCGGACGGATCGGGCCGCGAGAGCGTGACTCCCGTTCCAATAGCGTCGTTGCGACGATTCAACCTGCTAACTTCCCGGTCTCACGGAGGGAAGCAATGAGTCAGCACCGAAGAAGAACGAAGATCATCGCCACGCTGGGCCCCGCCACCGACGCGCCGGGCGTACTGACCGCGCTGGTCGAGGCCGGCCTCAACGTGGTCCGCCTGAACCTGTCCCACGGCAAGGCCGAGGATCATCTGCAGCGCGCCGACGCGGTGCGGGCCGCGGCCAAGGCTGCCGGTCGCGAGGTCGCGATCCTGGCCGACCTGCAGGGCCCGAAGATCCGCGTGCAGCGCTTCGCCAACGGCCCGATCGAGCTGGTCGCCGGCAAGCGCTTCACCCTGGACTGCCGGCCGGACGCACCGCCGGGCGACGCCGAACGGGTCGGCACCAGTCACCTCGGCCTGTGGCAGGACGTCGCCGCCGGCGACACCCTGCTGCTGGACGACGGCCTGCTGGCGCTCAACGTGGTGCGGATCAGTGGCCGCGACGTGGTCTGCGAGGTCGCGATCGGCGGCATGCTGTCGGACCGCAAGGGCATCAACAAGCTCGGCGGCGGCCTGTCGGTGCCGGCGCTGACCGACAAGGACCGCGAGGACATCCGCCTCGCGGCGAAGATGGGCGTCGACTACCTCGCCGTGTCGTTCGTGCGCAGCGCGCAGGACATGCAGGACACCCGCGCCCTGGCGCGGATGGCCGGCAGCTCCGCCGCGTTGTGCGCGAAGCTGGAGCGGGCCGAGGCGGTGCAGAACCTGGGCGCGATCATCGACGCCTCCGACTGCGTGATGGTCGCCCGCGGCGACCTCGCGGTGGAGATCGGCGATGCCGAGCTGCCCGGCCTGCAGAAGTGGATCATCCGCGAGGCGCTGGCGCGCTCGCGCGCGGTGATCACCGCGACCCAGATGATGCAGTCGATGGTCGAGGCGCCGGTACCCACCCGCGCCGAGGTCATGGACGTCGCCAACGCCGTGATCGACGGCACCGACGCGGTGATGCTGTCCGCCGAGACCGCCTCGGGCAAATACCCGGTGAAGGCGGTCGAGGCGATGGACCGCATCTGCCTCGGTGCCGAGCGTCACTTCACCCCGACCGACCAGCTGCTGACCAACCCGCCGCCGCTGGAGCGCACCGACCAGGCGATCGCGATGAGCGCGATGTTCCTCGCCAACCGGATCAAGGTGCGCGCGATCATCGCGCTGACCGAGTCCGGCGGCACCGCGCAGTGGCTGTCGCGCTACCGCGCCACCGTGCCGATCTACGGCATGTCGCGGATGAGCGAGGCGCGCCACAAGATGGCGCTGTACCGCGACGTGTTCCCGGTCGCCTTCGACCCGCACGGCAGCAACCCCGCGCACGCGGCACGCGAGGCGATCGAGCTCCTGTTCAACCAGGGCCATC
This sequence comes from Ahniellaceae bacterium, assembly GCA_044221335.1. Taxonomy (GTDB): domain Bacteria; phylum Pseudomonadota; class Gammaproteobacteria; order Xanthomonadales; family Ahniellaceae; genus JBGAPI01. The sequence continues at coordinate 282,710 of JBGAPI010000001.1, read as the reverse complement.
TGTCGGAGGGCGACCGCGTCGTGCTGACGACGGGCGACCACACCGGCGAACTCGGCGGCACCAACACGCTGAAGCTGCTGCGGGTCGGAAAGAAGGGCGTCGCCGAAGGCCTCGGCGACCTGTAGAGCGGGACCGGCAACACTGCTCCGGGTCTCATCCTCCGATAGAGCGGCCCGGGTACCGCTCTCGTTGGTCTCACCCGAAACCGCAGGGCGGCACCTGGGCTGATTTGTCGGAACGTCCAGATCAAGGACAGCGGGCCAGGGCCCGCTCCATGCGCGGCGGTGCGGACACGCAGCGGCGGGCAGGGCCCGCCGTTCCCGCCAGGGCCATCATCGACTACGGCGCCGCCGGTGCCGCAGCGAGCAGGCCCATCTGCTTCAACATCTCGTACTGGTCGAAGCTGGTCCACTCCTCGCGGATCCGGCCGTCGACGATCCGGAAGATCGTCATTCCCCACAGGCCGGAGATCGTCCGGCCGGTCGCCGGCAGGCCGTTCCCGGTGCCGCTGTTGGTGCCGGAGCCGCTCCAGTGGACGACCACCCGGTCGCATTCCGCGACCATCTGCAGCACGTCCATCCGCAGGTCGGGCACGGCCTCGCGCCAGCCCTTGCTGGCGGCGCGGTCCTCGGCGCGGCCGGCGTCGTGGTGCGGGCCGTGGGCCACGAACGCGGGGTCGTAGATCGCCTCGTTCTCGTCGACCCGACCGCGCGAGAGCACCTCCTCGAAGACGATCCGGGCGACGCGCTTGTTGCGCTCGACGTCGGCGCTGCCGCAGGACTTCGTCGGCTCCGACGCCGTCGCCGCGCCGGCGAGCGCGAGCAGCAGCGCGCCCGCGCACTGGATGGACCGGGACATCGTGTTCATTCGATCACCTCGTGGACTTACAGTGTAAGTTTGTGCAGTCTGTACCTTACGCTGTAAGTTTGCAAGCATGACCAAGGACACGGCCCCACCGAAGCGCCGCGCCGCGCGCGCCGCCCTCAGCCCCGGGCGCATCGCCGCCGCCGCCTTCGCCCTGATCGACACCGAGGGCGCCGCGGCGCTGAGCGCCCGGCGCCTGGCGCAGGCGCTGGGATGCGAAGCGATGTCGCTGTACCACCACGTGCCGACGATGGAGGCGGTCCTCGACCTCGTGGTCGACGACCTGCTCGGCCGCACCGTGGCGGTGCGCGAAGGACCAGCGCGCGCGCGCCTGCTGGCGCAGGCGAGGGATTTCCTGGCGCTGGCCGAACGGCATCCGCAGGTCTTCGTGATGGCGACGGCGCGGCGCTGGAAGACGCCGAACGCGTTCGCGCTGGTCGAGGCCGCGATCGCCGCGTTCGTCGCCGCGGGCGCGCCGCCGCGCCAGGCCATGACCTGCGCCCGCATCCTCGGCGCCTATCTCGGCGGCGCCGGGGCGGCGCGGGCCGGCTGGGCGATCGACGCCGCGAATACCGCCGCCGATCGCCCGTCGCCGGTGCCGCAAGCCGCGCGGCGGCTGCCCGGCGGTTCCAACCGCGCCGCGGTGCACCGCGATCTCGACCACGGCATCGCTCTGCTGGTCGACGCCCTCCTCGCGGGGCTGCCCGGCGGGTCGGGTGGGCCGCGGGCGTGATCCCGAACGCGCGCGGGCAACCGCGGTGGGCGACAATCGACGCAGCGACGCGAGCGACGGCATGGACGAGAAGCCACACGCGATCACCGAGTGGATGACCGCCTGGCGCGCAGGCGACGACGGCGCGCGCGACCGGGTCGTCGGCGCGCTGTACCAGGAGCTGCGCCGGCTCGCCGCGCAGCAGCTCCGGCGCGAGCGCGCCGGACACACCCTGCAGGCCACCGCCCTGGTGAACGAGGCCCTGCTGCGCCTGATCGGCAGCGCGCCGCCGGCTGCGGACCGCCGCCATCTGCTCGGCATCGCCGGCCACGCGATGCGGGAGGTGCTGGTGGATCATGCGCGCCGTCGCGAGGCGGCGAAGCGTGGCGGCGATGTCGACCGGATCCCGCTCGAGGAGGCCGGCGAGATCGCGCTCCCGGCGGATGTCGACCTGCTCGCGCTCGACTCCGCGCTGCGCCGGCTCGAGGCGCTCGATCCCGACCAGGTGCGGGTGGTGGAACTGCGTTATTTCGTCGGACTCACCATCGAGGAAACCGCCCAGGCGATGGACCTGCATCCGTCGGCGGTCAACCGCGAGTGGACGGCGGCGCGCGCCTGGTTGCTGGCGGAGCTGGCGCCGTGAGCGAAACCACGCTGTCGCCGGAGCGCTACCGCGCGATCAAGGCGGCCTACCTCGAGGTCCGCGACCTCGACCCCGGGCAGCGCGACCGCTGGCGCGAGCAGCATCCGGATCCCGCGCTGGTCGCGGCGGTCGAGCGCATGCTGCAGGCCGAGGCCGCGGCGGGCGACACCCTGAAACCGGCGGTCGAGAACACGCTGGCGAATCTCGGCGCCGATCGCGGCTGGAAAGTGCGGGGCGAAATCGGCCGTGGCGGCATGGGCGTCGTCTACCAGGTCGAGCGCGAGCAGGACGGATTCCGCATGGACGGCGCGCTGAAGCATTTCGCCCGCTGGCAGGCCGACGCCGACGCGGTGCGCCGGCTGGAGGCCGAGCGCCGCATCCTCGCCGAACTGAACCACCCGCACATCGCGCGCCTGCTCGACGGCGGCCGCGCGCCCGACGGCAGCCCCTATCTGGTGATGGAGCGGATCGACGGGGTATCGATCGACCGCTACTGCCACGATCATGCGCTCGATCCCGACGCGATCCTGCGCCTGGTCCGCGATGTCGCCGATGCGGTGGCACACGCCCATTCACGCTTCATCGTGCACCGCGACCTGAAGCCGGCGAACCTGCTGGTCGACCGGACCGGTCAGGTGAAGCTGCTCGACTTCGGCATCGCGAAGCCGCTGACCGAGGGTTACGGCGTCGAGACCCGCGCCGGCGAGTCGCCGCTGACCCCGAACTACGCCGCGCCGGAACAGCTGCGCGGCGCGCCGGTGACCGTCGCGACCGATGTCTATGCGCTCGGCGTCGTGCTCTACGAGTTGCTCGCCGGCACCTCGCCCTATGGCGACACCCAGCATGACCTCGCCGAGCTGGTGCAGCAGGTCTGCGAGGCCCCGCGGGTCGCACCCTCGGTCCGCGCGCCACCGCGGCTGGCGCGCGCATTGCGCGGCGACCTCGACGCGATCTGCCTCAAAGCGCTGCGGCCCGAGCCGGAGCAGCGCTATCCGAGCATGGAGGCGTTGCGCGAGGACCTCGAGCGCTGGCTCGCGGGCGAGCCGGTGCGGGCACGCCGCGGCACGGTCGGGTACCGCGCCGGCAAGTTCGTGCGGCGACACTGGCTGCTGCTCGCGGCGGCGCTGCTGCTGGTAGTGGTCAGCGGCGGATTCCTGCTGCGCCTGCGCGCCGAGCTTGCGGCGACCGAAGTCGAGCGCGACAGCGCGCGGGCGGTGTCGGGCTTCCTGGTCGACCTGTTCAACGCCGCCGATCCGAACCAGCGCCTCGGCGCGGACGCGCGGCTGTCCGACGTGCTGGCGGCCGGCACGGCCAAGCTCGACCGCAATCCCGACCTCCCGCCCGAAGCGCGGGCGCGGCTGGAAAAGACGGTGGGCGGGGTCTACGCCGCGATCAGCGACTTCCGCCAGGCCGAGAGCCACCTGCGCCGCGCGATCGAGCTCTACGCCGGCCTGCCCGATGCGCCGATCGACGACCGCATCGACGCCCTGATCGGGCTGGCCGAGACCTACGCGGCCCAGGCCAGGCTGCCCGAGGCGACCGCGCTCGCCGACCAGGCCCTGGCGCTGCCGGGTTTCGAGCGGGCCGACGTGCGAGTCCAGGCGCGGCTGCTGCGCGGACTCGCGGACTACCGGCGGCGGCAGAACCAGCCGGTGCCGACCGCGGCGGCCTTCGCCAGCGCGCGGCGGCTCCTGGAGTCGCGGCCGGAACTTGCCGGCGAGCTCGGCCAGCTGTTGATCTACGAGGGCGAATTCCAGCGCCAGCAGGGCGAGCTGGTCGCCGCGCGTGCGACCCTCGAGCGCGCCGCCCAGCTGGTCGACCGGCACCTGCCGTCGCCGCACGCCGAGATCGCCCACGTGCAGAAGACCCTCGGCGACGTCGACTACGAAGAGCAGCGCTATGCCGACGCGCTCGTCCACCATCGGCGAGCGCTGGCGATGCTGCGCGATCTGTTCGGCGAGAACTCCGCCACCATCGCGCTGACCTGGAACGGCATCGGCAACGACGCCGCCGGCATCTGCGACGTCGCGGTCGCCCGCGATGCCTTCGCACAGGCGATCGCGGTGGAGCGCCGGGTGATGCCGGACGGCAGCGCCAACCTGGCGACCATGCAGTTCAACCTCGCCCATCTCGAAGCGACCGGCGGGCAGCCCGCCGATGCCGCCGCGCCGGCGAACGCCGCACGCGGCTGGCGGCAGGCCCACCAGCCCGCCGAGCACCCGCAACGGATCGCGGCCGAAGCGCTGGCCTCGTATGTGGACTGCGCGACCGGCGGCGACACCCGGGCGGACCTCGACGCCGCGACGGCGCGGCTGGCGAAGACGGCGGCCAGTCGCCAGCGCGACCTGCTCGCCGCCTACGTCGAGGCCTGGCGGCTGTCCTGCCGGGTCCGCCACGAGCCGATGCCGGCGGCCGCGCTCGACGACGCGGATGCCGCGCTGCGGGCGCGGGTCGGCCCGGAGTCCTGTGCCTACCGCAACCTGCGACGCGCCGCCGCCCGCTGAACGACCGTCGGCGCTCCGCCTCGGCCAGCGCCCCTGATCTCCGCCCGCACGATTTCCTGTGAGCCCCCGAACCCTGGGGGCCGTCGCACCCTGCAGCCCTGCGCTGCGGAGAATTCGCCGCGTTCCTGCGCATTCCCTGACAAGCCCATTCCCCGGGCAGGAACCCGCCACCGATGCACCGCTCGACTCCGACCCTGTTCGCCCTGCTGATCGCCTGCGCTGCCGCGCCGGCGCCGGCCGCACCGCCGACGCTTGCCTACGCCCCGAACTTCGACGCCGCTCCGGGCGGCGACTTCGACTGCGCCACCGCCGTCGGCAGCCCTGCCGCCGAGCTCAGCTTCAGCGCCGCCGGCTGCGGAGGCAACGGCTGCAGCGCCGCGATCCAGGTCGCTTCCGCCGGCGACGGCGTGCCGTCCGACCTGAAGGACGTCAGCTGCCCGACGCTGATCACCCTGTCCGGCGACGGCGTGATCGCCAAGAGCAGCGACTTTCCCGGCGATCTGCAGTTCAACGGCGGCCAGGCGAGCACCGGTTCGTTGCCGCTGACCTGCCAACCCGGCAGCGCGACCACCCGCGCGCGTCTGTGCTGCACCCAGGTCGGCCTGTCCGGCACCACGCCGTCGAAGATCTATCCGTTCTTCGACGTCGACTGCCCGAGCCTCGGCGCGGCGGAGTTCGAAGCCAGCCCGGCGCCCGGCAGCCTCGCGCTGAACACCGAAGTCAACCAGTCGGTGCAGCAGCTGGTGCGAGTGCGCAATGCGGGCAGCGGCGTGCTGACGGTCGCCGCCAGCGGCCTTGGTGGCGCGCTCGCCGTGTCGCCGGCGAACGCTCCGGGTCTGCCGGGCGGCGCCATCCAGGACTTCACCGTGAGCTGCCTCTCGGCCAGCGCCGGACAGTACGCGGCCACCCTGCGCCTCAGCAGCAACGACGCTGACGGCGACGAGGCCAGCGTGACCTACCCGGTGACCTGCCAGGTCCGAGCTCCTGCGCCGGTGCTGGCGATCACGCCGGCCGCGCAGTCCACCCTCAGCCTGGCCGCCGTGCAGCCGGTGCCGGCCAGCGCCGGCATCATCATCGCCAACCCGGGCGACGCCGCACTGGTGATCTCCGCGGTCGACGGTGCCAGTGGTCCATTTGCGCTCGAGCCGGGCACGGCGACGATCGCGCCCGGCGCGCAGCAGGCCTTCAGCCTCGCCTGCGACGCGAGCAATCGGGGCGAGTTCTCGACCACCCTGGTGTTCCACAGCAATGCACCGGGTCGGGAGACCGTGATCGAGTACGCCACCTGTTCGGTCACCGGTGCCGACATCGAGACCACGCCGGCAGCGCCGTCGCTGCTCGATCTGGTCGCCACCCAGGGCAGCGGCGAGGTGAGCCGCGTCGTCAGCCTCCGCAATCTCGGCAGCGCCGGACTGACCGTGAGGCCGAGCCTTGGCGCCGGCAGCGCGGGCGCCTTCCAGATCGATGGCACGCCCGTGACGATCGCGCCGGGGGGCAGCGCCCCGCTGGCGCTGCGTTGCAGTCGCGCGACCGTCGGCAACTTCAGCGGCAGCCTGCACCTCGACAGCAACGACAGCGACGAGGGCAGCCTCGACTTTTCCCTGCGCTGCACGGTCAACGCCGGCGCCGCGGCGGAATTCTCCAGCCAGCCAGCCGCTCCCGGAACGGTGCAGCTGACCGCGACCGCCGGCGCCAGCGCCGAGGCCGCGATCGTGGTCAGCAACATCGGCAATGCCCCCCTTCAGCTCCTGGGCGTGCAGGAGGGCAGTGCCGGCGGGGTGCTGACGGCGGTCGCCGGCGCCGTGCCGCAAAGCATCGCGCCCGGGGGCAGCTGGACGCTACCGATCCGCTGCGACGCCACCGGCGCCTCCCCCGGCAACTACACCGACAGCGTGGTGATCCGCAGCGACGACGCCGACGAGGCCGTCGTCACCTTCAACCTCGCCTGCACCGTGCTGGCCAGCGTGCCGAGCGCCGAATTCGACGCCAGCCCCGCCGGCGGCAGCACGATCGCGATCGCGACCCACCTTGCCGGCAAGACCGGCATCGTGGTCCGCAACCTCGGAAACGCCAATCTCGACGTCGGGGCGGCGACGCTGTCCACCCCGTTCGCCATCGAACCGGCGGGCGCGACCCTGGCGCCGGGCGCCACCCAGACGCTGACCATCAGCTGCAGCAGCCGGACATTCGGCCACTACACCGCGACGCTGACGCTGACGACCAACGATCCCGACGACGGCGAGGGCACCGTGACCTTCCCGTTGGTCTGCGACGTCACCCCGGCACCGCCGGAATTCGCCTCGATCCCGGAGCCCGAGGAGCTGGTGACGGTGCTGTCGGCGCCGGTCGCGATCGGCTCCTTCGCCAGCACCACCATCGAGCTGTTCGACACCATGCCGTTGGGTTCGCAGCTGATGACCGTGACCCCGGTGCCGCCCAGTCCGCCCCTGTACCTCGACCGCAGCGGCACGATCACGGTGGTGCCGGGCCAGACCGCCGGCGTCCCGCTGGGCGTCACCTGCATCCCGACCCAGGAGGGCGCCAGCACCCAGACCCTGGTGCTCGACACCAACGCCACCAACGTCGACCCGGCGCGCTACGTGATCGCCTGCATCGGTACGCCGGGACCGCGGATCGATTCGGTGCCGGCACCGGGCACCGCCGCGATCAGCCTCGCCACCGTCGACGGCAAGCGGGTCAGTACCCTGGTCCGGCTGATCAACCGCGGCGGCGCGCCGCTGGTGATCTCCGCCCTGCAGGGACTGTCTGCGCCGCTGTCGACCTCGGTGAAGAACGGACTCCCGCAGTCCATCGCGGCCGGCAGCGCGATCGATCTGCAAGTGATCTGCGACAGTGCGACGGAAGGCACCTTCGGCGGCACTCTGGAGGTGGTCAGCAACGACCGCCAGCGACCCGCTGCGCGTTATGGCATCTCCTGCCGGGTCGACAGCCAGTACGTGCTGTTCCGCAACGGCCTGGAATAGAGCGAGGTTCGGATCAGCCGCCGACGGCGACCCTCACAGCGCCGCGCCCGTGGCCCAGAGGCGGTTGGCGATGCGGCGGTCGCCGTGCTGGCGGCGGTCGTCCCGCCGGTCGTCGAGACGGTACAGCTCGCGCCGCTCGCCGCCGCTGCGGCGCAGTTCCCGGCGCTGGTCGCGCACCCGCTCGTAGCGGCAGTCGCAGTCCATCCGGGTGCAGCGCGGCAGCTCGTTCGGACTGTCGCTGCTGCTGGTCAGGAGCTGCGTGCCGAACATCCGGCGCAGCGGACAATGCGGATTGGCGGTGGCGAGGCGCCACAGCGACGCCGCGCCGCCGCCACCGCCCGCGACGCTCATCGCCTGCAGCGGACGGGTCGGCGGCAGCGGCGTGCGGCCGGTCGCCGGCGTCGCGCCGCCGCGTGCCGCGCCGGACGGCACCACCGGCCCGCGCGCGAGCCGCGTCGCCGCCATTGCCAGGCCCGCCAGGACACACATCGCGATCATCAACGCCGCCATCGTCGTACTCCATCGAAAAGACGCCGAGGCGTCGACGGCAGCCATCCTCCGGGACGACTGTGGAAGGAGGATGGAGGCACGGTGCGCGAGCCCCGCAGAGCGGACCCGGGTCGGGTCTATCGCCTGCGTCCCGGCGGCAGTTCGTCGAACAGAGAGTCCTCCGGCGCCTCCGGATCGACGTATACGCCGACCACGTCGCCCGGTGCCGCGGGCGGCGTCGGGTGCCACAGGGTATCGCTGGTGAACTGCCGCCTGCCGCCGAGCGCGGGATCGACCGTCGCTGCCGTGATTCTCCAGGCCAGCTCGCCGTCTTCGCTGCGGCTGCTGCCAATCCGCTCGACGCGCTCGACCACCGCGTCGATCCGGCGACCGCGGCGCTGCAGCCGATCGACCAGCGTGTTGTGCCGATGACCGAGGCGCATCTGCCACGCGGCCTGGCCGGCGATCAGGAGGCCGACCGCGGCGAGGATCGCACAGGTGAGCAGGGAGGGTCGCGGCGCACCCGCCAGCCCCGGCAGCGCCACTCCGAAGGCCGCCAGGGCGTTGTAGCCGGCGATCGCCACGACGCCGACGCCGGGAAGAATGAACAGCAGGTGGAACCAGAACAGTCGGCGGTGCATCGGCAGGCTCTCTAGCCAATCCATCGGATTGAGCGGCATCCGGGCCGCTCCTGCCACAGCACAAGAGCAGCGGGCCGGGGCCCGCTCTAGGTGCGGAGGAGCTTCACGCCCGGCAGCGACAGCACGTAGTCGGCTCCCATCAGCTCAGACGGCGTGTAGTAGCCGCCGGCCGGTGTCCGCGCCGCGAGGTGCTCGACGATGCCGAGCGCGGCGGTCACGGTGAGGTCGTAGCCATTCGGGGTGACGAGCTCCAGCTGCAGCGACTTGCCGGAGGCGTGCAGCACCTCGCCCCAGACGTGGGTGCCGGTGCGGGCGCGCTTGTCCGCATCGGGGCCGGCGCGACCCTTGTCGACCCGGCCCTTCAGGAAGTTCTGCACGAAGCCGAGGCCGAACAGCCACTGCAGGCGGCGCAGCTGGCGCAGCCGCGCGATCGTCTTCGGCGGCATCGCCATATGGGTCTCGATGTTGGGGATACCGGTCGAGACGAAGGCGGTATAGACGTCGCCCCAGGGAATCGACATCGTGGAGACCGGGACACCGTCCTTCAGGAAGCTGCGGTCCTTGTAGGCCAGCGGCACGTCGGTCAGCACGCCGTCCCGGCGTACCTTGCCGCCGCCGGCCAGGCCCTCGATGCTGGTCTTCGCGGTGCCGCGGCTGGGACCGCCGCCGGCCTCGAAGGCGAGCGTCAGTTCGCGGCCGTGCGGCAGCTCGCGGTTCAGCATGGCGGCGAGGCAGTCGGTCGGCACCACGTCGAAGCCGGCGCCCGGCAGCACCACCACGCCGGCGGCGACCGCGCGCTCGTGCTGCGCATGGCAGTGCGCGAACACGCTGATCTCGCCGGTGATGTCGAGGTAGTGGGCCTTCAACGCGAGGCAGCCGTCGAGCATCGGCTGCGCGGTCGCCGAGAACGGCCCGGCGCAGTTCAGCACCAGGCCGATGCCGGACAGCGCCGACTCGACGGTGCGGGCGTCGGTGAGACAGAAGCTGCGCGCCGGCAGGTCGTAGCGTTCGGCGAGCGCGCGGATGCCGTCCGCGTTGCGGCCCGCCAGCACCGGGCGCAGCCCGCGCCGGACGGCCTCGGCGACGATCAGCTCACCGGTGTAGCCGTTGGCGCCATAGATCATCCAGTCGCGGGTCGGCGCGGATGGCGTGTCGTCCGTCCCGGCCACAGTCGATTCCGCAGCGACCGGCATCGGCTCCGGTGGCGCTGCCGTCGGATCCGCCGCCGCGGCCTTGCGCTTGACCTTCTTCGCCATCGCCGGCTCAGACCTGCTTCGCGATCTGTGAACGCTGCTCGACCAGCTTCATCAGCTGCTTGAAGTACAGCGTCGGGAACCAGCGCTTGATCCGCCAGCGGCTGGCCTCCCCGGGGGTCGGCAGGATCATGAAGTCGCCACGCCCGGCGGCGCGGAAGATGTGCTCGGCGACATCGTCGGCGCTGACCGTCGCGGTCTTCATCAGCCGGTCTGCGACCTTCTTCATCTTCTCGTTCTGGCCGCGGAAGTTCTCCAGCAGGCGCGTCTGGAAGAAGGCTGGACAGATCACGCTGACCTTCAGTCCCGGGCGGTACAGCTCGGCGCGGAGCTGCTCGGAGAACGCCACCACGCCGGCCTTGGCGACACCGTAGCTCATCATGTTCGGCGCCCCGGCGAGGCCGGCGAACGACGCCGTGTTGAGGATGTGGCCGGACTTCTTCGCCAGCATCATCGGCAACAATGCACGGGTGACCCGCACTACGCCCAGCAGGTTGATGTTGATCATCCACTGCCACTCGGCCATGTCGGCCTCGAGCAGCCCGCCGCCGCTGGCGACGCCGGCGTTGTTGTAGAGAACGTCGAGGCGGTCCCAGCGCTGCTGCAGCTCGGCCGCCATCGCGGCGACCGAGTCGTCGCTGCCGACGTCCACCGTCAGCGCGAAATGCGGCGCCCCGCCGAGCAGCTCGACGGTCTCGGCCGCGCGCTCGGGCATCAGGTCGGCCACCGCGACCACGTCGCCGGCGCGGGCATGACGCTGCGCGAGCGCGCGACCGAGCCCGGAACCGCCGCCGGTGATCAGGACATTGCGAGAGGCCATCACGACGCTCCATACGCTGCGGCATGGGCCGCGAAGCGCCCGATTATGCGCGGTTTGGCGGCGCAGGGCGCACCCTGAGCGCCTCCGCCGTGACGCGTCGTCATGGCGCGCTCCGCGAACCTCCGCGCCGCTGCGACGACCCGTGCAGCGGCACGATCCGTCACCCTTCCGCCCGCAGCCGCAACGCATTCCCGATCACCGACACCGACGACAGGCTCATCGCCAGTGCCGCGACCATCGGGCTCAGCAGCCAGCCGGTGAAGGGATAGAGCACCCCGGCGGCGAGTGGCACGCCGATCGCGTTGTAGACCAGGGCCAGCGCGAGGTTCTGGCGCATGTTGGCGACCGTGGCCCGGGCCAGCGCGAGGGCGCGCCGGATGCCGCCGAGGTCGCCGTGCACCAGCGTCACCGCGGAACTCGACAGCGCGACGTCGGTGCCGTTGCCCATGGCGATGCCGACTGCCGCGGCCGCCAGCGCGGGCGCATCGTTGATGCCATCGCCCGCCATCGCGACGGTCCGTCCCTCCGCGGCCAGCCGTGCGACCAGCGCCGCCTTGTCCGCCGGCGTCTGCTCGGCCTCCACCTCTGCGATCCCGAGGACCCCCGCGACGGCCAGCGCGGTCGCGCGGGCGTCGCCGCTGGCCATCACGATGCGCAGCCCCTGCCGGCGCAGCGCGGCCAGCGTCTCCGCGCTCCCCGGCTTGACCGGATCGTGCACGGCAAGAAGCCCGGCGCGACGGCCGTCGAGGGCGAGATGGCACACGGTGGCGCCTGCGGCGCGCAGCCGGGCCACGGCCGCATCGCCCTCGTCGACGGCGATCCCGTGCGCGGCGAGCAGCCGGGCGTTGCCGAGCAGCAGCGGACGACCCTCGACCCGCCCGACCAGGCCGCCGCCGGGCTCCGCGACGACATCGGTCGGGACGGCGAGCGCCAGGCCGCGTTCGCGGGCGGCGTCGACCAGCGCGGCCGCCAGCGGATGTTCGCTGCCGCGCTCGAGGCTGGCGGCGAGACGGAGCAGCTCGTCGGGGTGCTCGGCGCCGAGCGCGATCGCCTCGCCAAAGCGCGGCCGGCCGAGCGTCAGCGTGCCGGTCTTGTCGACCACCAGGGTGTCGACCGCGGACAGCCGCTCGATCGCCTCGGCGGTCCGGAACAGTACGCCCGACTGCGCGGCGCGCCCGGTGGCGACCATGATCGACATCGGTGTCGCCAGCCCGAGCGCGCAGGGGCAGGCGATGATCAGCACAGCGACCGCGTTCAGCACGCCGTAGGTCCAGGACGGCGCCGGGCCGAACAGCCCCCAGGCGAGGAGGGTGACCAGGGCGATCGCCAGCACCGCCAGTACGAAGCCGACGCTGACCCGGTCGGCGATGCGCTGCAGCGGCGCGCGCGAGCGCTGCGCCGCCGCGACCAGCGCGACGATCTGCGCCAGCACGGTGTCGGCGCCGACCTTCTCCGCCCGCATCGTCAGGCTGCCGTGACCGTTCAGGGTGGCGCCGACCAGGCGAGCGCCGACGGTCTTCTCGACCGGCAGGGGCTCGCCGGTCAGCATCGACTCGTCGACGCTGGAGCGGCCCTCCAGCACCACGCCGTCGACCGGCACCTTCTCGCCGGGTCGCACCCGGAGTCGGTCGCCGACCGCGATCGCGGCGAGTGCCACGTCGTGCTCGCCGCCGTCCGCATCGATCCGCCTCGCGGTCTTCGGTGCGAGGCCGAGCAGGGCCCGCAACGCCACCGAGGTCGCGCCGCGGGCGCCGAGCTCCAGCATCTGGCCGAGCAGGGTCAGCGACACGATCACCGCGGCCGCCTCGAAGTAGATCCCTACCCGGCCGTGCTCTCGGAAGGAATCCGGGAACAGCCCGGGTACCAGCACGGCGACGACGCTGTAGCCGTACGCGGCGCCGACGCCGGTGCCGATCAGCGTCCACATGTTCGGGCGGCGCTGACGGACCGAGGCGAGCCAGCGCGCGAAGAACGGCGCGCCGGCCCACAGCACCACCGGCGTGGCCAGTGCGAACTCGAGCCAGGAGCGGCTCGATGCCGCGAGGCCGGGAAGGTCGTGACCCGCCATCGCCAGCACCAGCGTCAGGACCGACAGCGGCAGCGTCCAGCGGAAGCGCCGGCGGAAGTCGATCAGCTCGGGGCTCTCGCCGTCGTCGTCGGTGGCGCGCGGCAGCACCGACTCCAGCGCCATGCCGCAGAGCGGGCAGTCGCCGGGCGCGTCGCGGACGATCTCCGGATGCATCGGGCAGGTGTAGCGCGCCAGCGAGGACGGGACCGGCGGGCGCGTCACCGCGGGCGATGCGCCGGGAGGGTGGGCGTGCAGCTTCGGCATCCGATCGGCCGGCGGCGCGTCCTCCGTCGACGGAGAACCGGGTCTGCCGCCATGGCAGCAGGCGTGCGCGGACGATTCGGGCGGCGATCCGGCCTGCGGCGGACGTTCGTGAGCAGCGTTCATGGCGACGCCTCCGCCGACAGCGCGCCGAGGATCGGGCACTGCTCCGCGCGGCCGTGGCCGGGGCAGGCGGTGATCAGGGCAGCGAGGCCATCGCGCACGCGGGTGAGATCGGCAAGGCGCTGCTCGACTTCCGCGAGCTTGCGCTCCGCCGCCCGCTTGACCTCGCGCACATTGCGCCCCGCGCTGAGACCGAGCAGTTCGGCGACATCGTCCAGCGAGAACCCGAGCGCCTTCGCCCGCCGGATGAAGCGCAGTCGCGCCAGCTCGGTCTCCCCGTAGCGGCGGTAGCCGGAGGCGAGCCGTGCCGCGGGTCGCAGCAGGCCGCTGCGTTCGTAGTAGCGCACGGTGTCGATCGCGACTCCCGCCCGCTTCGCCAGTTCACCGATGCCGTAGCCGCGCATGATCCACCTCCAGGGCGGCCAGTCTGCCGTCTGGACCCGGGTCCAGAGTCAAGCGCACGCTGTGACCGTCGGAGCGGATGCTGGCGGGACCGTCCCGGCGCAACGTTGACCGCGATCAAGCCTCCGTGCGGGAAGGCGACCGGCCGGCGCTCACTTCGCGGCGGGTGCCTTGTGCGAGGACCAGTGCACCTGGGTGATCCGCCAGCCCTGCGGACCCCGATGCAGGACCATCGTGTCGGTGCTGACGAGATCGATCGGTCCGTCCTTGCCGCGCGTGTGGAGGGTCGACTCGCTGGCGACGACCGCGAGGTCGTCGGTCGCTTCCGCCGTGCGATGGTCGAGGACGATCCGGGCGCCGCGCAGGAACGCGATGTCCTCGCCGGCGTGGTGGGCGAGGTATTCGGCGCGACCATGCTCGGCGTGACCGCTCTCCAGGATCACGACGTCGGGGTCGAGCAGTTCGGCGATGCGGTCGCGGTCGCCGGCCTGCAGCGCCGCGCCGAAGGCATCGACCACGGCGACCGCCGGCGCGGCCGCCGCAGGGACGGCCCCGTCTTTGGCAGGCGTCGCGGCAACCGTCTCGTGTGCGAACACCGGTTGGAATCCGACCAGCGACGCGACCATCCCGATCATCAAGCCCCCGATGTCGGACCACTTCATCGCTTGCCTCGACGCCGATGCGGCTTGCCGAAATCCGGATCCCGGCTGACGCAGTGTGCCGTCGTGCCAGGCGGCGCCGCGTACCAGCCCGGGTCGCGGAAATCGTCGCGCGCGAGGCCGTCGCGCACCTTGATCATCGTGAACATCCCGCCCATCTCCAGATTCCCGTACGGTCCCTTGCCCATCATCATCGGCAGGGTGTTCTCGGGACCGCGGTGGTGGCCCATCTCGGTGTGTTCCTGGTGCTCGGCCATGCCCGCCTCGCCCATCGGCAGGTAGCCCGGCAGCAATGCGCGGACCTCGTCGCTCACCCGCGACTGGTCGACGCCAAGCGGATTCGGCAGTTCGTGGCCCATCGCGTTCATCGTGTGGTGGGCCATGTGGCAGTGCATGACCCAGTCGCCCGGCACCGCGACGAATTCGAGGTCGCGGGTCTGGCCGACGCCGACGATCTCGGTGACCTCGCGCCGCCGCGCGCCCGCCGGCCAGCGACCGCCGTCGGAACCGGTGACCTCGAACTGCACGCCGTGCAGGTGGATCGGGTGGTTCCACATGGAGAGGTTTCCGATCCGGATCCGCACCCGCTCGCCGGTGGCGGCAACCAGTGTCTCGATCGCGGGGAAGACCTTGCTGTTGAAGGTCCACAGGTCGAAGTCGAGCAGCACCGCGGGGTCGGGCCGGTAGGTGCCCGGATGCAGCGCCCAGTTGTGCAGCAGGAAGGCGTAGTCGCGGTCGACCGGCGGGTCCTCGGCGGCGCGCGGGTGGATCACGAACATGCCCATCATCCCGACCGCCATCTGCACCATCTCGTCGGCGTGCGGGTGGTACATGTGGGTGCCGTGCTGGGCGAGCGTGAATTCGTAGACGTAGGTCTCGCCCGGGTCGATCTGCGGCTGGCTCAAGCCGCCGACGCCATCCATCCCGGAGGGCAGCAGGATCCCGTGCCAGTGCATGCTGGTGTGCTCGGGCAGGCGGTTGGTGACGTAGATCCGCACCCGGTCGCCCTCGACCGCCTCGATCAGCGGTCCCGGCGTGGAGCCGTTGTAGCCCCAGCACTTGGCGACGCAGCCGGGGGCGAACTCGTGCTCGATCTCCTCGGCGACGAGGTGGAATTCCTTGACGCCGTCGACGAGGCGATGGGGCAGGGTCCAGCCGTTCAAGGAGCGCACTGGCCGGTAGCTCGCCGTTGCGCCGGTGTTTCCGTCACCCGTCGCCGGGGTCGGTGCGACCGCGGCGTCGACGCGGGACGCGGCCGGCGCCAACGCCGCCGCGGCGCTCATCCGGAGCAGCCAGTCGCGACGGGACAGACTCATGGGTGTTCACCGTGGTGCATGTGGGAATGATCCTCCGCCGGTGGCAGAAGGTCGTCGGCACCGGCGCCGTCCGTCGACCCTTCCGCCGCTCCGAGCGGCCCGCCGACCGCACGCGCCAGCGCGACCCGCGCGAGGCTGAAGTCGCGCAGCGCCTCGAGATAGGACTGGTAGGCGGCGTACGCGGCGCGGCGTTCGGCCAGGAGCTCGAAGCTGCCGACCAGCATGTAGTTCACCCGCTCCTGGGTCCGCGCGACGATCGCCTCGCGGGCCGGGAGCAGCGCGTCGCGGTGCAGCGCGACGATCTGCCGCGCGCCGTCGAGCTGGTCGGCGGCCAGCGCGACCTCGTGATCGATCGCGAGCGCCAGTTCGGCGCGGCGCGCTCGCGCGGCGGCGAGTTCCGCGTCGGCGCGCGCGACCATGGCCTGGCCCTGGCCGAACAGCGGCAAGGTCAACGCGATCGTGGGGCCGCGCTGGATCGGGTCGCGGGGCCCGCGTTCGCGGGGGATGCCGAGGTCCAGCCCACCGAGCCAGCGCAAATGCCGCGCGCCGGCCGCGGCCACTTCGGCCGCGGCGACCGCGCGGTCCGCGGCGGCGAGGTCCAGACGCTGCATGGACGCGCGGGACTGGAGTTCCGCGAGCGCCACCTCCGTTTCCGGCGGGATCGGCAGCCGCACGGGCAGCGTCCACGCCGCCGAACTCGGCAGCCCCATCAGGCCGGCCAGCTTCCGTCGCGCCTGTCGAGCGGCGCCGACGCCGCGCAGCGCCTCGATCCGTGCCTCAGCGGCGGCCGCCTGTTCCTGCGCGAGCTGCAGGCGGGTGATGTTGCCGGCCTCGAAGTAGCGCTGGGCCAGCTCCGCCGATGCGGCGGCGGCGCGGCGGCCAAGCTCGCGCACCGCCGACACCTGCTCCGCCGCGACCGCCTCGATCCAGGCCGACTCGACCTCGGAGCCGAACGCGGCGAGTTCCGCCGCGAGTTCGCGTTCGCTGCGCTCGAATTCGGCCGTCGCCACCCGCGAGCGCAGTGGCAGCAGCAGGAGGTCGGAGAAGCTCTGCGTCAGTCCGGCACCGATCGCCTCGGCGCCACCGCCGGTCAGGCGGCTGTAGGACACGGTCGGTCCCGAAAGTCGACCGGCGGCGATCACCTCCGCGCGCGCGATGCCGAGCGCCGCATAGCGGGCGGCGAGATGCGGGTTGCGGGTGTAGGCGAGGCGGAGCGCGTCGGCGACCGCGAGCGGCGCGTCCGGCACCGCCACCTCCCGGCTGGCCGCGTCGTCGGCGCGCTCGGCGGAGGCGACCGCCGCGGCCGATGCCTGGCGTTCGCGCAACAGCGTGGCGACGCCGTCGGCCCCGCGAGGCGGGGTCGCGACGCACGCAGCGAGAGCGAACGACAGCAGGACGAGGAGCGCGCGGGGAGGGTGGCGAGCAGGCATCGGACAAGCATCGCATCTCGCCCGCGAATCGCGAAGCCTTGGAAGTCGTGAAGACACCCGGTGTGCCGAAACGATCACGTCCGGAAAACACGGCGAACCTATACTGCCCGGTAGTAAATCAGCGAGGCACCCGCCATGAAGCCCGCGACCATCGCCCGAGCACTCCGCGCCGCCCGCCCGACGCTGCTCGCCAGCGCCCTGCTGCTCGCCGCCACGGACTGCCACGCTGCCACCGCGAAAACCCACGGGGGCGTCGGCAGCGACGAGGTGAAGCGCGCGAAGGCGATGCTGGTCAACGACCGCATCACGCTGAAGGAACTGCCGCTGTCCGCCGATCGCGTCGGGCCAGTGACCCTGAAGCGGATCGACGTGTACGCGCCGGGCGCCCGCATTCACGTGATCGACGAGCAGGGCTCGCACGACATTCCCCGCAGTGACTGGCTGCACTTCGTCGCCGACAAGTCGATCCCCGGTTCACCGCGGATGTCGGTCTCGATGAGCGCCGACGGCGCCCACGCGGAAGGTTTCCTGTTGTCGGACGATGGCCACACCTATGCGCTGAACGCGGAACGCCGCCTCGGTCGGCTCGACTTCACCCTGAACCCGACCGGCAAGGATGCCCAAGGCAACAAGACCCGCTTCGCCTGCGCCGACGACCTCTACGACGGTCTCCTGAATCGCGGTGCCCCCGAGCCGGTGCGGCTGCCGTTCGAGACCGACGCCGTCGACGCGACGACGGCCGCAACGCGCACCGCGACCCTGGCAGTCGACACCGACAACGAGTTCATGCAGCAGAAGTTCTCGAACAACACGACGAACGCCAGCAACTACATCGCGGCACTGATCGCGGGACTCAACGTGATCTACGAACGCGACCTGGACCTGACCATGGTGCAGGGCGACACCACCCTGCGCGTCTCGACCGTCACCGACCCCTACAACGATCCCGGCACCAACACGCTCGACCAGCTGGACGAGTTCGGCGAGTACTGGTCGGCCAATCAGGGAACGGTGGTGCGCGCCTTCGCGACGCAGCTGTCGGGAAAGTCGCCGAGCACCAGCTTCTCGCAGGGCATCGCCTGGATCCTGGCCAATCAGAACTACTGCAACCAGAAAGGCGCGACCTTCGGCGGTTGCACCGACGGGACGTGCACCTTCGGCCACTACAGCATCTTCCAGGTCTTCAAGGCACCCAACTCGGCGGCTTCCGCGGACGTCGGCGTCGTCGCGCACGAGATCGGCCACAACCTCGGCGCCTACCACAGCCATTGTTCCTCCAGCGTCACCGGCGCCGGTCCGGCGTCCTCCAACACTATCGACACCTGCTACAACCAGGAGTCCGGCCAGGGCTGCTACGGCGGCATGACAACGACCTGCCCGGCGGCGACGACGATCAACGGCGTGAACGGCGTCCAGGGCACGCTGATGAGCTACTGCGATCCGTTCCTGTCGGGCCTCAGTTGCAGTTCCAGCAACGTCTTCGCCACCAAGCACGCCGACTTCCTGAAGACCAACATCACCGCCAACGTCACCGCCGGCTGCTTCCAGAACGCCACCAGTCCGAACCAGACACCGACAGTGACCTCGCCGGGCAGCATCGCGGTGATCGAGGACACCGCGACCAACATCAACGGCATCACCTTCGGCGACGTCGACGCCGGTGGCGGCAGCCTGACCGCGACGTTCACCGTCGCTGCCGGAAGCTTCAACTCGCCGTCCTGCAGCGGCATCGCCGTCGGCGGCACGGCGGCTGCGCGAGTCCTGATGGGAACGCTGGCCAACTTGAATCTCTGCGTCGGCGCCGCCGCCACCAACCTCAAATACACGCCGGCGCTGAACAGCACAACGAACCTGACGCTGTCGATCCAGATCAACGACAACGGCAACAGCGGCAGCGGCGGCGCGAAGACCGCCAGCAGCTCGACGACGCTGACGCTGTCCGCAGTCAACGACGCGCCGACGCTTTCTTTGCCGGCGAGCTACACCATGGCCACGCCGACGCCGCTCACCGGCATCAGCGTGGCCGACGTCGACTCCGGAGCGTCCAATGTGGTGCTGACTCTGTCGGTCGGCAGCGGCACGCTGACCGCGAGCAGCGGCGGGGGCATCACCGCGAGCGGCTCCGGCACGGCGACGCTCACGCTCACCGGACCGATCGCGTCGCTGTCGACCTACCTCGGCGCCACCCCGCCGAGCTTCAACCCGGGCAGCGCGACGACGCTGAACGCGACCTTGTCAGACCAGGGCGCGACCGGCAGCGGCGGCACCAGGACCGCGAACGCCACGGCGCCGATCGCCCAGTCGGTCAACATCTTCGCCGACGGCTTCGAGTAGGACGGCTCTAGCGGGAGGGGTGCAAGCCCCGATGCATTGCGCTCCGATCAGGCATCCCGATCAGGGCTTGCGCCCCTCCCGCATGCTGGCCTGCGGCGCTCCCTCGACCCAGGAGAGTGCGCCTCGGCGCACCCGCTGCACGGAGTTCTCGGTGCAGACGGTCCCGCGCTCCGCCGACCCCGACCGACAAGGTCACAGCGGCGGAATTGCCGACCCTGCAGCCGATCCATCCGACCATCGACGTCGAACTGCCGAACGCGTCACAGGCCTCCACGATTCTTCGCATTCCCTTAGCAGGCGCTTCCTATACTGACTGCTCGCGATTCGAACCGGAGCGGTGGCATGAAGTGCTGGGCGATGACGACTCTCGGACTGCTCGCGGTGACCACCGCGGCGACAGCGGCGGACGCGCCGGCAGGCCCAGCCTCCGGGCCGTCCCCGTCCCCGGAACCGGCGATCGCCAACGATGACGCGGCCGCGGCCCCCCCGGTCTCCGTGCCTACGTCGACCCCGCGACCGGCCAGCTCCGGCAGCCGACCGACCAAGAGCGCGCGCAGGAGGCCACGCTGCCGCGGCGGTCGGATCGCTCCAAGGTGTGGATCGAGACCTTGCCGGATGGCCAGAAGATTCTCCATACCGAGGGACAATTGATGATGCCGGTGATCGCGAAGGTCGATGCGGACGGCAAGGTGGTCGTGCAGTGCGATCCCAAGGACGTCCCGCAGGACGCCAGCGCCGAGCCGCAGCAGTGAGGTCCCTCGGAAAAGTTGCGGCAGTCATCGCGCTCCTCGGCGCCGGATCCGTCGAGGCAACGACCATCACCATCGTCAACGCCGACAGTCCGGGCGAAGGATTCAACGATCCGACCGTGATCAACGAGAACGACGGCTTCCCGGCCGGCACCACGCTGGGCGCCAAGCGCCTCGCCGTGTTTCAGGCTGCGGCGAACATCTGGGCGAGCAAGCTCACCAGCAACATCGCGATCAAGGTGTCGGCGAATTTCGATCCTCTGACGCCCTGCAATGTGCAGGATGGCGCGGTCCTGGGTGCCGCTGGCCCGCGGACCTTCTTCACCTTTGCGGGGGCACCGCACGCCAATACCTTCTATCCGGTCGCGCTCGCGAATGCGATCTCCAACAGCGACTTGAATGGCAGCACTCAGGAGATCGACGCCCGCTTCAACAGCAGCATCGACAACGGCAGCGGCGTCGGCTGTCTCGCCAACAACAAGTTCTGGTACGCGACGACCACCGCCAACCCGAACCCGGGTGGCCACATCAGTCTGTTCCCGGTCGTGCTGCACGAACTCGGGCATGGGCTCGGCTTCATCTCGATCGTCTGTGACGCCGTCAGCCTGCCGGAGTGCCCGGCCGTCGGCGCCTACCAGCAGAACATTCCGGACCCCTGGGCGTTCAACCAGCAGGATCGGGCGTCCGGCCTGTTCTGGAACCAGATGAACAACGCCCAGCGCGCCGCATCGCTGACCAGCGATCCGAACCTGGTCTGGAACGGCACCAACGTCAATGCAGCCCTGCCGACCTTCGCCCCGACCGGCGCCGGGGAGACCAACGGCTTCCTGCGCCTGTACGCACCCGGCACCTTCGAGCCCGGCTCCAGNGCCGCCCCGGTCTCCGTGCCTACGTCGACCCCGCGACCGGCCAGCTCCGGCGGCCGACCGACCAAGAGCGCGCGCGCAGGAGGCCACGCTGCCGCGGCGGTCGGATCGCTCCAAGGTGTGGATCGAGACCTTGCCGGATGGCCAGAAGATGCTCCATACCGAGGGCAATTGATGATGCCGGTGATCGCGAAGGTCGATGCGGACGGGCAGGTCGCGGTGCGGTGCGATCCGAAGGACGTCCCGCACGACGCAACCCGCGGAGCCACAGCAATGAGACCGCTCGGAAAAGTTGCGGCGATCGTCGCGCTGACCACCATCGGATCCGTCGAGGCGACGACCATCACCATCGTCAACGCCGACAGTCGGGCGAAGGATTCAACGATCCGACCGTGATCAACGAGAACGACGGATTCCCGGTGGGCACCACGCTGGGCGCCAAGCGCCTCGCCGTGTTTCAGGCTACGGCCAACGTCTGGGCGGCAAGCTCACCAGCAACATCGCGATCAAGGTGTCGGCGAATTTCGATCCTCTGACGCCCTGCAATGTGCAGTCGGGCGCGGTCTGGGTGCCGCTGGCCGCCGACCTTCGTCACCTTCGCCGGATCGCCGCATGCCAGCACGTTCTATCCGATCGCCCTGGCCGAGGCGATCTCCAACAGCAACAAGAACGGCACCAGTGAAGAGATCGACGCCCGCTTCAACAGCAGCATCGACAACGGCAGCGGAGTGGGGTGCTTCGCCAACATCAAGTGGTGGTACGCGACCACCACCGCCAACCCGAACCCCGGCAACCACGTCAGTCTGTTCCCCGGTCGTGCTGCACGAACTCGGGCACGGGCTCGGCTTCCTCTCGATCGTCTGTGACGCCGTCAGCCTGCCCGAATGCCCGGCCGTCGGCGCCTACCAGCAGAACATTCCGGACCCTGGGCGTTCAACCAGCAGGATCAGGCGTCCGGCCTGTTCTGGAACCAGATGAACAACGCCCAGCGCCGCATCGCTGACCAGCGATCCGAACCTGGTCTGGAACGGCACCAACGTCAATGCAGCCCTGCCGACCTTCGCCCCGACCGGCGCCGGGGAGACCAACGGCTTCCTGCGCCTGTACGCACCCGGCACCTTCGAGCCCGGCTCCAGCGTGTCGCACTGGACCACCGCCGCCGCCAATCCCGACCTGCTGATGGAGCCGGTGCTGTCGAACGGCCTGTTCAACAGCACCGACATCACGCCCTGCCTGTTCAAGGACATCGGCTGGACGATCACCGGCAGCTGCGGCGCGACCGGGACACCGAACACGGCGCCGAGCATCACCGCGCCGGCCTCGATCGCGGTGACCGAGGACGTCGCCGGCAACGTCTCCGGCGTGAGCTTCGCCGACGCGGACGCCGGCAGCGGCAGCCTGACCGCGACCTTCAGCGTCGGCAGCGGCTCGTTCAATTCCCCGGCCTGTTCCGGCGTCACCGCCGGCGGCACGGCGACCGCGCGCACGCTGGCCGGCTCGCTCGCCAACCTCAACAGCTGCCTCGGCGCGAACAGCCTCAAGTTCACCACCGCCAGCAACGACACCGCCGGCACCACGATGGCGGTCACGATCAACGACAACGGCAACACCGGCACCGGCGGCGCGCTGTCCGCGAACCGGAGTGTCAGCCTCACGGTCAGCGCGGTGAACGACGCGCCGGCGCTGGCCCTGCCGACCAACTTCGCCGGTGTCGAGGACGGCCTCATGGTGCTGGGCTTCACCGCCAGCACGGTCAGCGACGTCGACGCCGGCGGCGGCTCCGAGCAGCTGACCTTGGGCGTTCCCGGCGGAACGCTGTCGGCGACCACCGGCGGCGGCGTCACCGTCGGCGGCAGCGCGACCGCGCTGACGCTGACCGGCTCGATCACCAGTCTCAATGCCTTCCTAGCAAGCGGCAAGGTCACCTACCAGCCGGCGAGCAACGTCAACGGCAGCCTGAGCCTGTCGGTCACGATCGACGACCTCGGCAACACCGGCAGCGGCGGCGCGCTTACCGCCAGCGCAACCCGCAGCATCGACATCGGCGCGATGAACGACGCGCCAAGCCTGACGCCGCCGGCGAGCTTCACGGCGAACGAAGACAGCAACACCGCACTGGCGTTCGGAGCGACCACCGTCAACGACGTCGACGGTGGCAGCGGCAACGAGGTGCTGACGCTGTCGGTGCCGGCCGGGTCGCTGTCGGCGACCGCCAGCGGCGGCGTCACCGTCGGCGGCAACGCGACCGCGCTCACCTTGACCGGCACCGTCGCCAATCTCAACGCCTTCCTCGCCGCGGCCAAGGTGAGTTATCTGTCGACCGCGAATTTCAGCGGCAGCGTGACTCTGACGCTCGCGATCAACGACCAAGGCAATACCGGAAGCGGCGGCGCGCTGTCGGCCAACCTCACCCGCAGCATCGATGTCACCGCGGTCAACGATCCGCCGACGCTGGGACTGCCGGCGGCGGGCTTCAACGTGTCGATCCTGTTCCCGACGACCCTCACCGGCATCAACGTCGGCGACGTCGACTCGGCCGGGTCGTCGGTGCAGCTGACCTTGAACGTGACCGCCGGAGCGCTGACCGCGAGCAGCGGTGCCGGTGTCACGGTGACGGGCTCGGGCACCGCGAGCCTCACACTGACCGGGCCCATCACGGCGCTGACGGACTTCCTCGCCAACACGCCGCCAAGCTTCGTGCCGGGCAGCTCGACGACGCTGTCGGTGGTGCTCTCCGACCTCGGCAACACCGGCACCGGCGGGCCACTGACGGCCAACGGCAGCGTGCCGATCAACGCGGTCAGCCTGTTCGCCGACGGCTTCGAATAGGGGATTCGCTGCGCAAATCGCCCGCGAGCGGGCCTCGCGAAGTACGGTGCGCCTCGGCGCATCGGCACTACGACAATTCTCCCGTCATTGCGAGCGCAGCGAAGCCATCCAGTGACTTTCGATCTGGCTTTGCTGCAGCAAGAAGCGAAGTCGCTGGCTTGCTTCGTCGGCCTGCGGCCTCCTCGCAATGACGCAGGAGGATTTTGGAGATTTCCGAGGGGTGCAGCCGGTGCGCCCGGGAGCCGCCAGCGAAGCGCCGCTCCCTGAGGGACCCGATCCGCGTAGCGGACCAGGTCAGCGGTAGTCGTCGGGCGTCGGGCAGATGCACACCAGGTTGCGGTCGCCGTAGACGTTGTCCACGCGATTGACCGGGCTCCAGTACTTGTCCTGCTTCTCCGAACCGGCCGGGAAGCAGCCCTCGGCGCGGCTGTACTTGCGGTTCCAGGCGTCGTCGGCGATGTCGTGGACGGTGTGCGGCGCGTGGCGCAGCGGCGAGTCCTCGATGGCGAGCGTGCCGGCCTCGACCGCGGCGATCTCGCGGCGGATCGCGATCATCGCGTCGATGAAACGGTCGAGCTCGTACTTCGACTCGGACTCGGTCGGCTCGATCATCAGCGTGCCGGGCACCGGGAAGCTCATCGT
The DNA here is from genome assembly GCA_044221335.1 of Ahniellaceae bacterium. Taxonomy (GTDB): domain Bacteria; phylum Pseudomonadota; class Gammaproteobacteria; order Xanthomonadales; family Ahniellaceae; genus JBGAPI01. The sequence continues at coordinate 258,121 of JBGAPI010000001.1, read as the reverse complement.
CGGCGCATGGAAGCCATAGTCGATCAGGCGCTTGGCGATGTCGTCGACGGTGACGCCCGAGGTGTCCTTCAGCGGGCGCGGGTCGACGATGCACTCGTGGGCGACGCGGCCGTTGTGGTTCTTGTACAGCACCGGGAAATGCGGCTCGAGCCGCTTCGCGATGTAGTTGGCGTTGAGGATCGCCACCTCGGTGGCGCGGGTGAGCCCGGCCGAACCCATCATCAGGATGTAGGCGTAGGAGATCGGCAGGATCGACGACGAGCCGTAGGGCGCCGCCGACACCGGGCCGACCGCCGCCGTGCCGCCGTCGAGCGCCGGATGGCCGGGCAGGAAGGGCGCCAGGTGCGCGCGCACGCCGATCGGGCCCATGCCCGGACCGCCGCCGCCGTGCGGGATGCAGAAGGTCTTGTGCAGGTTCAGATGGCTGACGTCGGCGCCGTACTTGCCGGGCTTGGCGAGGCCGACCTGCGCATTGAGGTTCGCGCCGTCGAGGTACACCTGGCCGCCGTGGCGATGCACGATCTCGCAGATCTCGCCGATCCGCTCCTCGAACACGCCGTGGGTCGACGGGTAGGTGATCATCAGCGCCGACAGCTTCGCCGCGTGCTGCTCGGCCTTCTTCTGGAGGTCGGCGACGTCGACGTTGCCCTCGGCATCGCAGTTCACCACGACGACGTCCATGCCGACCATCTGCGCCGAGGCCGGATTGGTGCCGTGCGCGGAGGAGGGGATGAGGCACACGGTGCGACCGGCCTCGCCGCGGCTCGCGTGGTAGGCGCGGATCGCGAGCAGGCCCGCGTACTCGCCCTGCGCGCCGGAGTTCGGCTGCAGCGAGACGGCGTCGTAGCCGGTGATGTCACAGAGCCAGCGCTTCAGGTCCTCGAACAGTTCGCGGTAGCCGTGGGTCTGGTCGGCCGGCGCGAACGGGTGCAGCTGGCCGAAGCCCGGCCAGGTCACCGGGATCATCTCCGCGGTGGCGTTGAGCTTCATCGTGCAGGAGCCGAGCGGGATCATCGCGCGGTCGAGCGCGAGGTCGCGGTCGGCGAGCTTGCGCAGGTAGCGCAGCAGTTCGGTCTCCGAGCGGTACCGCGAGAAGATCGGATGGGTCAGGCACGGACCCGAGCGACGCAGCGAGGCCGGAATCGCGTCGCCGACCTCGGCCGCGAGATCGGCGTAGCGCATCGGGAAGCCGAACGCGCGCCACACGGCCTCGACCACGGCATCGGTGGTGGTCTCGTCGAGCGCGATCGACAGCTTGTCCTCGCCGACCAGACGCAGGTTCAGGCGCTCGGCGAGCGCGTGCTCGACGATCCGGGTGCGATCCGAGCCGACCGCGACGGTGACCGTGTCGAACCAGCTGTCGGCCAGTGGCTTGAAGCCGACCTTCGCGAGACCGGCGGCGAGCACCGAGGTGCGGCGGTGCACGTCGGCGGCGATCGCGGCGAGGCCCTCGGGGCCGTGGTAGACCGCGTACATCGACGCGATCACCGCGAGCAGCACCTGCGCGGTGCAGATGTTGGACGTGGCCTTCTCGCGGCGGATGTGCTGCTCGCGGGTCTGCAGCGACAGGCGGTAGGCCGGAGCGCCGCGGCTGTCGACCGAGACGCCGATCAGGCGTCCCGGGATCGAGCGCTTGATGGCGTCGCGCACCGCCATGTAGGCCGCATGCGGGCCGCCGTAGCCCATCGGCACGCCGAAACGCTGCGTGCTGCCGATCGCGATGTCGGCGCCGAGTTCGCCGGGCGAGGCCAGGATGGCCAGTGCGAGCGGATCGGCGGCCAGTACCGACAACGCTCCGTTGGCTTTCAGCGCCGTGCAGATCGCGCGGAAGTCGCGCAGGCCGCCGTGGGTGGCCGGGTACTGCAGCAGGGCGCCGAACACCTCGGAAGCGACGAGCTCGGTCTCGGGATTGCCGACCTTCACCGTCCAGCCCAGCGGCTCGGCGCGCACCTGCACCACGGCGATCGTCTGCGGGTGGCATTCGGCGTCGACGAAGAAGACCTTCGACTTCGACTTCGCGCTGCGTTGCGCGACCGCCATCGCCTCCGCCGCCGCGGTGCCCTCGTCGAGCAGCGAGGCGTTGGCGACATCGAGACCGGTCAGCTCGCAGATCATCGTCTGGTAGTTGAGCAGCGCCTCGAGGCGACCCTGCGAGATTTCCGGCTGGTAGGGCGTGTAGGCCGTGTACCAGGCCGGGTTCTCGAGCACGTTGCGCAGGATGACGAGCGGCGTGTGGGTGCCGTGGTAGCCCTGTCCGATCAGCGAGGTCAGCACCTGGTTGCGGCCGGCGATCGCGGCGAGCTTCGCCAGCGCGTCCACTTCGGACAGCCCCGGGCCGATCGCCAGCGCCATGCCCTGGCGGATCGCCTCGGGCAGGGTCTCGGCCATCAGCGCGTCGAGCGAGGGCGCACCGACCGCGGCCAGCATGGCGGCGATGTCGGCGGCGTTCGGACCGATGTGGCGGTCGACGAAATCACGGGCGGGGGACACGGGCTGGGACATGGAGGGCTCCGACGGCAATGGGCGAGACAGCGGCATCGTCCCAGCGGACCGGCGATCACCGGTCCGTAGACGAAGCCCCATCTGTAGGCCTGCCTGAGAGCGTTATCCCTTCGGCGGACGCAGGCTCAGTGGACGGCGGAGGCTACCGGGGCGGGTCTCATCCGCGCGCGCACTGCGCGTCGCTTTCCAGAGTTTTCTCGCGTCCCGGGGGGAGGGGTGGGACGCGCCGCGGTGGTCCTTTTGCCTGAGAGTTTCCGGGGCGGTTGCTCCTTCGGCGCCGCGCGCAAGCGCACGGTCTCTCCCACAGCGGCCGCGAATGCTACCACGGTGGGGCCGTGCCAAGATTCGCGGCCCTGGTCACGTGTGGCCAGTGGGTGACTCCTGAGCAGCCGGCGGGCGGCAGGGCAGCCGGAATCAGAACACCGTCATTGCGAGCGCAGCGAAGCAGTCCAGCGACTCTCGCTCTGGCTTCGAAGCGACAAGAAGCGAAGTCGCCAGGTGGCATGGTCGGCCCAGGGCGTCCCCGCGACGACGGAGGAGCCGGCGGGATCCAGCCCACCCACCTCACGGGCGCTCGAGCTCTTCCCCCGCCAACCGATACGGGATCGCCCAGGCCCGCTGCTCCGGTCCGCCGACCTGCTCGAGCGAGTTCAGGGTCAGCGTGCGGGCCACCGGGTCGACGACGAGGTTGTGGTGGCTGACGAGTTCGTTCGGGCGGCCGTCGACCAGCGCGGCAGCGTCCCCATGCTGGCTGCGCAACCACCGCGCCGTGCGCAGCGCCGCGTAGCGGCCGTCGAGGTCGATGACCCGGCGGCTGTAGCCGCTGAAGTCCGGGATCGCGATCATGAACAGCACGCAGCCGGTGGGGTCGAGGGCCATCTCGAAGCGGCCGCAGTCGGCGTCCTCCGGGGCGATCGCGGGGGTCGGCTGGCGCGCGGCGTGCGCGGCGCGCGCGGCGTCGCTGCAGGCGGCGGCGAACACCCCCGCGACCTTGTGACGCGCGTGCGGACGATTGAGCCCGAGGTCGGCCAGCATCCCCATCAGGCGGTTGCTGCCCATGCCGGCGACCGAGAGATTGCCGGGGTCGAGGTGGTCGATCAGGCCGATGCTGAGGCGCCCCTCGGTGAGGATCTCGTTGCACTGGTCGAATTCCTCGGTCGCCAGTGCGGCAAATGCGCCGGTGCACTCGGGCGGCCAGTCGGCGCCGGGGGGAAGCTCGGCCAGCAGGTCGCCGGCCAACTGGGCGGCACCCGACAGCAGGGCGACGCCGACCATGTCGACGATCAGGGTGTCGCTGTGCGAGCGCAGGCGTCGCCACAGCGTCGCGTCGCGACACAGCGCGGTGAGCGCCGCCGCCGGATCGCCGCGCACGGCGGTCAGCGCAGCCGGGGTGAGGCTCACCTCGATGAAGCCCTGGACGTTCGGGATCGGAGAGTCGATGGTCGGGGTCATCGGGTAGCTGACGTGGTCCGCCGTCGCCAGGCGTGCCGCGTGCGCGCTGAACACCGCTACCCGCGCGAGTGCCGCCTGCACGGCGTCCGGATCGGCCCGCACCATCGCCAGGCAGCCGCTGGTCCAGGCGTGGCACAGGTGCGGATCGCGGGCGGGGAAGCTCGGGTGCTCGAGGACCGCGTAGCGGCTCTTGGCAACGCTGACATAGCCCGCGGAGGGCGGCGTCAGCGTGCCGATCCGCGCGTTCCAGGCCGCAACGTCTTCCGCCGTCACCTGTTCGACCTGGTCCAGCGGGACGTCGTACAGCGAGGTCCAGATCACCCCGAAGCCGTCGCGCTCGCCGAGCTTCGGTCGAGGCGCGTCGAGCTTCGCGAGCGCTTGCCGCTGCTCGTCCGTGGGACGCGGCAATACGCCAGCACGGATGATGCCGAGGTAGGCCATCGCCAGCAGCACCAGCCCGCCGATCCATCTGAGCCAAGTCTTCATCGCCACCCTCCGTCGCCACGTGCCCGGCGCAGATCGCCGTGGGCCGATCGCGCGCCACCCGATCAATCTATCCGGATTCAGGGAGCGGGCGGCCCGGCGAGAAGCGATTTCCGGGGGCAAGGCGCACGCCGACGGCAGTGGTCGCGAGTGCGGGTCCCCCACTTTGGTTGGGTGGGTCGTCCTCCCGATCGTCACTGGTGGACGGGCAGGCCGGCGCCGAGAGTGAAGGCTCCTGCGAAAGGCAGGCGACACTGGATCCGCGGAGCGCACCATGAGCAACCCCACCCTCGCCCTGATGACCGCCGATGGCACCTGCTGGGCGACGTATCCGGCCGGCGCCGCCGAGCCTTTGCCGCTGCCGCTGATGCGCTTCGCCCTGGCACTGGAGGCGCCATTCGACACCGCGGGGCTCGAGCGATTGGCGCACACGCCGGTGGACGTCGTCCTGCTCGACCTGCGTAACGCCCGCGAGCCGCGCTCCGTCCTGATCCTGCCGGTCCGCAAGGCCGCGCCGACGGCGAAGGTGATCGTGGTCGGCCCGATCGGCGACAAGCTGCTGGCGGAGCAGGCGCTGCGCCTCGGCGCCGCGGCCTACCTCAGTTCCGACCTGTCCGGCATGACGCTCCTGCGCGCCTGCAACCAGGTGCTGCGCGGAGAGGTCCCGCTGTCGCCGACCGGGCAGGGCGCGGCGGCCAAGGTCGGTCGCCTCGGCGCGGTGGCGGCCAGGTAGGGCACGCGCTGCGCGCCACCGCCGCGCCGTCCCGCCATGGCGCGCAGGGCGTGCCTGACGCCCTCGTGGCACTTCATTGATCGGTTTTCCGACTGTTTGTCGTGTCATTGGATATAGCCGCTCACCGCCGGCCCCGAGCCCTCCCCCCTCGGTGTCGGTCCGCCCCGGATCCGGACCACCCGCCGGTTCCGGGGCTCTTCTTTTCCGCCGGTCGCATCGCCGGGTCACTCCGGCGATCGATTCCGCGACCGGATGGCGTGTAGTGAATGACACCCCTCCTGCCGTTCCCGGGCTCTCCCCCTCCCGGTCCCGGCCGCCCCAGGCCCAGCCCCCCACCGGGCCTGGGGCAATCCTCTCCCCCGGAGCTCCCCGCCCGGTGCAGACCTCCCCCCAGGCTGCACCGGGCGGCGTTGTCAGGACCGCGCCTGGAACCCCTGCGGCCTGCTCGCCGGCGAGGTCGCCGCGCTCCTGCCACTTCGTCTCGCTAACATCGAACGCCACGTCGCGGCCGACCGTCGCCGCCGAGAACGACGCATGGCGATCGACTACGTGCTGGAGTTTCCCTGCGAGGTCCGCCGCCAGGTCCCGAATGCGAAGCTGGTCGCCCTGGCGGGCTACATGAGCCTCGCCGAATTCGCGGTGGCCGAGGTCCGCAAGTCGCAGCCCGAGATGCCGGTCGAGGAGATCCTCACCCGGGTCACGGTCAACGTGCAGCAGGCGCGGCCCGATGGCACCGTGAGCCAGGTGCCGCAGACGATCGGGCAGCTGGTCGCGCTGGCGCAGCCGCTACGGCCTTTTCGCCAGCAGTGCCAGCCGTGCCGGGCCAACATCGCCGATCGCCCGTTCGGCTGCATCGCGAAGATCAACTACCCGATCCGCGAGGAGTCCGAGCAGTGGCTGCTGGGTCGGCTGCCGGCGGACGGCAACGATGCCGACATGGCGACGCTGTTCCGCTTCGTCGCCGATCTCGGGATCGACGGCGCCGTCGTCGACGCGTTGAGGCCGAAATTCTTCGCGCAGCAGGCGCCGCTCGTCCGCCGCTGGGGAACGCTGGCCGGCCCGAAGCAGCTGAGCTCGAGCCAGCTGCTCCAGATGCTGGCCTACGGCGGCGGCAGGATCGTGCCGCAGCAGGCCGCGCTCTACACCCGCCTGCTGCGCCTCGCCACGGTGCTGCAAGACCCGCATCCGCCGTCGGATCAGATCGAGCAGTGGAAGACCTTCCTGTGTGCGGTGGTGATGGCGGGGCGGCTCGGGGCCGAGATCGCCATCGATTGCTGATCCCCGTGTTCCGTTCGGGACCGAGGCGCTGCCGACGGCGGTGATCAGCGCCGTGCCGAAAGGGACGCGAGATAGCGCGCGACGCTGCGCCACTGGGCCTTGGTCGGACGTGCCCGTGGGCGGGCGTCGGCGAGGAGCGCCTGCGCCTGTTCGAGCGTCCCACAGCGACCCGATACCACGAGCCACGCCGCCACGACCGCGGCGCTGCGCCCGTGACCCTGGGCGCAATGGATGTAGGTGCAGCCGGTTTGTCGGGCGATCCAGGAGACGGCCTCGGAAAGCTCGCGCTGACCGAGCGGGACGCCGTCGAGGGTCGCGACGCAACAGTAGGCGCGGCCGCGGACGAGCGCTGGCGCTTCGGCGAATTCCGCTGTCAGGTCGAGCACCGCGTCGACGCCGAACGTGTCGAGGACGTCGGTCTCATGGCCGTAGAGGCGGGGACCGAGGACGATCGCCGGAGTGATCCGGGACGGCGGCAGCGACAGCGCGCGGGTCCAGCGGAACACCGCGTGCTGGAGTGCGAGATAGGGCAGCAGCACCAGCGTGGTGGCCATCGAGACCTGTCCCGAGGCCGACTTGCCGAGCCGCTTCGGCCGCCGCGTCAGATAGGCGATGCCGAGCAGCGTGGGTGCGAGGGCGGCGTAGCCCAGCAGAAGCGCGAGCGGCATGATCGTCTGGTCCAGCGCCGTCCACACGAGCGCGGCGGCGACGAGGAGGAAGAAGGCGCCGTACGTCATCGACGCTCCTGCGTGATCAGGTCGACTCTCCGACGGGGTCGGGAGCCGCCGTTTCCGCCAGAGGATTCGCGGCGTGCCACGTCTGCTCGGGTGTCGTCACCGTCATCCCGGGCACTCCGACGGTGGCTGAAGGGTTTCATCGCGGGACGGTCCTTCGGGATCAGGTGGAGGCCGACCACGACTGCAGTTCGATGATGTTGCCCTCGGGGTCGGTGACGTAGCACCACGTCACCCGCGCCGCGGCACCCGGCTGCAGGGTCACGATCTCGCCGATCGTCGACCCACCGGCGGCGAGCACCTCCTGCCGCGCGGCCACCACATCGGGCACGACGAAGGCGATGTGGCCGTAGCCGGGGCGATTGACCCCGGGAACCGGCGCGTCGGCCAGCACGCTGTACTGGAAGATTTCCAGCGTCGGGCCGTCGGGACCGCAACCCGGCAGGCGCAGATGCACGCCGGTCAGCGCCGCGCCGGGAATCCCGGTGCCGGCTTCGAGCGTGGGCCCGGCGTAGTCGCGCTCCGGCGGCACCGGCACGCAGCCGAACACGGCCTCGTAGAACGCGGCCAGCGCGCGCCAGTCGCGGGCGATCAGGTTGGTGTGGGCGTAGCGGGCGGACGGGATCATGGCGCCTCGCGGAAGCTGGCGTAGTCCGCGAGTGGCAGGCGCGTGAGATCCGGCACCCGGCAGTCCGGCGCCGGATAGCCGACCACCAGCAGAAGGTAAGGCATCTCGTTCTTCGGGCGACCGAGCAGCTCGTTCAGGAATCCCATCGGGCTCGGCGTGTGGGTGAGGGTGGCGAGCCCGGCGTGGTGCAGCGCCGCGATCAGAAGGCCGCTGGCGATGCCGATCGACTCGTGCGGGTAGTAGCGCTTGACCTTGTTGCCCGCGGCATCGACGCCGAAGCGTTCGTAGAACACCGCGATCAGCCAGGGGGCGACCTCGAGGAAGGGCTTGTCGGCGTCGGTACCGAGCGGCGCCAGGGCCGCGAGCCATTCGGGCGGTGCGCGATGCGCGTAGAACGCGCGTTCTTCCTCCTCGGCGGCGACCCGGATGCGCTGCTTCAACGCCGGATCGGCGATCGCGACGAAGCGCCAGGGCTGCTGGTGGGCGCCGCTCGGCGCCGTGCCTGCGGTGCGCAGGGCGAGCTCGATCAGCGCGCGGGGGACCGGGCGATCGGAGAACGCGCGGACCGTCCGCCGCCGCGCCATCTCCTCGGCGAAGTCGCGGGCGCGCTCGAGCATCTCCGCCTCCGGAAACTCACGGTAGGTCGAGAGGGGAACGAATCCGTTCGGTTTCATCGGGCCTCCGGCGGCCGGTCTGGAAGGGAGTGGAGACCGCGACGGCCGCCTCGGGCTGACACTCCGCCGCCCTGTGTAGCGGAATCGGCGCTGGCCCGTGAAGTGCGGGTCCTGGCGCGCGCCGGTCGGCGGCGGGGACGGGGCGTCGGCAACGCCCGCTGAACGCCCCTAACCCCATCCGCCCGGCGCCGTCGTTCCACTTCTCGACGCGGGAATCCTCCCGCCTGACGGTCGCCACCCGACCCCCACGGAGTACGCCATGAAACGCCTCGTTGCCGCCCTCGCTCTCGCCCTCTCCCTCGGCGCCCTGCCGGCCCAGGCCGGCCAGCTGGTCGACGTCAGCGTGCGTGACCTCGACAACGGCCAGTGGCTGAAGGTCTACCCGAGCCGGGGCAAGTTCTACATCGCCGGCATCCCGGGCCATCGCTACGCGGTGAACGTCGCCAACCACACCAACGAGCGGCTGATGACGGTGGTCTCGGTCGACGGCGTCAACACCGTGACCGGCGAAACCGCGAGCACCAGCCAGTCCGGCTACGTGCTCGACGCCTACCAGTCGGCCGAGATCAAGGGCTGGCGCAAGTCGATGTCGGAGAGCGCGGAGTTCTACTTCACCGCGGTGCCGGACAGCTACGCGGCCCGCACCGACCGCCCGGGCAACGTGGGCGTGATCGGCGTCGCGGTGTTCCGCGAGAAGCGCCACTACTACGCGCCGCCGTCGCCGCCGATCGGCGAGGAGGACCGCCGCTACGACGCTCCGGGCTACGACGACGGTCCGTATGCGCGCAGCAAGGACCGCGCGTCCGCCGGCAGCACCGCCGCCGCCCCGCCAGCCGCGCAGGCCGAAGGTCGCGCAGCGGCCGAGCCGGCCGATGCCGCCAAGTCGCTCGGCTCTCGCGGAGGCGCGTACGCCGACCGCCAGGCCCCGGCCTCGCCGTCGCCGCGCCGCGACCTCGGCACCGGCCACGGCGACCGCCGCTACGACCCGGTGACCTACACGCAGTTCGAACGGGCGTCGAGCGCGCCGGACGAGGTGATCGCGCTCAACTACAACGACTACCGTGCCCTGGTCGACGCCGGCATCGTGCCGCGCCATCGCAGCTATCGCGACGACCGCGCGCCGAACCCGTTCCCGACCAGCTTCGCGCCGGATCCGTGGCGCTAGGACGGGCTTCGCTCGTCCTCCACGAAGAGCGGTGCCCGATGGGACGGCGTCGCCAGCGCCGAGCAACGAAGCGATCGGGACCGGCGATCGACGACGGTGGACGGACATCGGGTCGCAGGCACGGCGCCAATTCCGGCGCCGTGCCGCTTCAGGGGAGTTCTCGCACGGCGCGCCAGTGCGAGCCTCAGCGGCGATGGCGGGCAGTGCCCGCCCTACACGGCGCGCCAGCGCGAGTCCGTGCGGCAATGGCGGGCAGTGCCCGCCCTACACGGCGCGCCAGCGCGAGTTCGTGCGGCAATGGCGGGCAGTGCCCGCCCTACACGGCGCGCCAGCGCGAGTTCGTGCGGCAATGGCGGGCAGTGCCCGCCCTACACGGCGCGCCAGTGCGAGCCTCTGCGGCAATGGCGGGCAGTGCCCGCCCTACACGGCGCGCCAGCGCGAGTCCGTGCGGCAATGGCGGGCAGTGCCCGCCCTACACGAGGCCGACCCGACCCACGATCGCCAAGACCGCCGCCGCATGGGCCTCGAGCGGCGGCGTTCGGGCGACCACCCGGGGACCCACGTCCAGCGTCGCGCGCAGTCCCGCGTCGACGAAGGCGGCATGTGCGGCCGCCAGCGCCGCCGCGTCGGAAACCGCGAGCAATCCACGGGACGACAGCTCCGCGATCAGCGCAGCGCTGCGGCTCGACCAGTCGCAGCCCGGCACTCCCGCGGCACCGAGGAGCACCGAAACCTGCAGCAGGAATTCGATATCGACGAGGCCGCCGGGGCCCTGCTTCAGGTCGAAGCGTGTCGTCGAGCTGCGGTCGAGTTCTTCGCGCCACTTCCGTCGGAGCCGCCGCACCTCGGGCACCAGCGCTTCCGCGGTCCTCGGTTTCGCCAGCACGCGACGCCGCACGTCCGCGATCGTCGCGGCCAACGCCTGGTCTCCGGCCACCACCCGCGCCCGGACCAGCGCCTGGTGCTCGAACGGCCAGGCGCGCTGCTCCTGGTAGTCGGTGAAGGACTCGAGCGTGGTGACCAGCAGGCCCTTGCCGCCGTCGGGGCGCAGCCGCACGTCGATCTCGTAGAGCGGGCCCGCGCGGGTCGGCGTCGTCAGCCAGTGCATCACCCGTTGGGCGACCCGGGCGAAATAGCGGCTGCCCTCGACCTCGCGCGTGCCGAGCGTGTGGCGGTCGGCGAGCGCGCCGTCGAACACGAACACCAGGTCGAGGTCGGAGGCGAAGCCGAGTTCGCCGCCGCCGAGGCTGCCGTAGCCCAGCACTGCCATGCCGCGCGCGGCCTCGCGTCCGGCGATCGCGCCGAACTGCGCGAGCGCGTCGGCTTCGGCCATCGCCAGCGCCGCCTCGACCATCACCTCGGCGATCTCCGCCAGGCCCGCGGCGCAGCGGTCGGCATCGATCCGGCCGGACAGGAATGCGAGGCCGAGCCGGAATGCCGCGGCCTGGCGCTCCTCGTGCAGCAGCGCCAGCGCATCCTCCGGATCGGCGCGGTCGACGCGGCGGCGGGCGAGGTCGCGGCGCAGCGCCGCGGCGGGCGATTCGTGCCCGCTGCCGCGCTCGTCGAGCAGTTCGTCGAGCAGCAGCGGATGCGCGATCACCCGTTCGGCGAGGAAGGCGCTGGCGGCGAACACCTCGACGACCCGCTCGCGCGCGGCCGGCCGCTCGTCGAGCAGCGCGAGGTAGCTCGGCCGCCCGGCGACCGCCAGCAGCAGCCGTGCGACCCGGACCAGCGCCGCATCCGGCAGCGTCGCGCGGGCGGCGGCGGCGAGCAGTCGCGGCAGCAGGTGATCGAGGCGCTGGCGCGCCTTCGGTTCGAGGTTGCGGATCGCGCTGGCCCGGGCGAGGCCGTTCAACTCCGCGACGGCGTCGTCGCCGAACGGCGGGAGCGCGTCCACCGGGCGCGATTCCGAGATCGACAGCCACGCCAGGCGGTAGGCCTCGTCGGCCGCGGCGATCGCGCGCCGTCGCGGCGCCAGCACCGCGGCGAAGCGGCGCGCGACCCGTTCGCGATGCGCGCCGAGCTCGACCAGGAAGTCCGCGAGCGCCGGATAGCCGAGGCCGAGCGCAAGGCGCTCGCGGTCGAGCGCCGTCTCCGGCAGCGAATGCGTCTGCTGGTCGCGCAGCATCTGCACGCGGTTCTCGACCCGGCGCAGGTGGCGATAGGCCGCTTCGAGTTCGGCGCGCGCGGCGCCGTCGAAGTGCCCGAGTGCGGTCGCGGCGGCGAGCGCCGCCAGCATCCCGGGCACCCGGAGGCCCGGCTCGCGGCCGCCGTAGATGAGCTGCACCAGCTGCACCATGAACTCGATCTCGCGGATGCCGCCGGGGCCGAGCTTCAGATGGTCCTCGAGGTCCTTGCGCGCCACCTCGAGGTCGATCAGCGCCTTCATCTCGCGCAGGCCGTCGATCGCGTTGTAGTCGAGGTAGCGGCGGAACACGAAGGGCCTGAGGCTCGCGATCAGCTGGGCGCCGGACGCGACATCGCCCGCCACGGGACGCGCCTTCGCCCACGCGTAGCGCTCCCAGTCGCGGCCCTCGCGCTGGTAGTACTGCTCCATCGCGTTGAAATTGAGCGCGAGCCGGCCGGCCGTGCCGAACGGCCGGAGGCGCAGGTCGACGCGGAACACGAAGCCATCCTCGGTCACCGTGGACAGCAGCTGCACCAGGCGCTGCACCAGCCGGTGCATCCAGTCCTCCGCCGGCAGGCCGCGAGCGCCGTGGCTCTCGCCATCCTCGCGGTAGGCGACGATGAGATCGATGTCGGAGGAGAAGTTGAGCTCGCCGCCGCCGAGCTTGCCCATCCCGAAGATCACCGGCGCGATCGCGCTGCCGTCGGCGGCGAGGAGTTCGCCATGCCGTTCGACGATGCGCCGCGTGGCCTGCGCCAGCGCGATGGCGAGGCAGGTCTCGGCCAATGCGGTGGCGCCCTGCAGCGTCGCATCGACGTCGTCGCGACCGGCGAGGTCGCGGGCGATGAGGCGCAGGCTCTCGCGCCGGCGGAAGCGGCGCAGAGCGCGCTGCCACTCGGCATCGTCCGCGTCGTCGGCCGGTGCGAGCCAGCGGTCGGCCGCGGGGGCGTCGTCGGACACGAAGGCGGCGAGCACGTCGCCGCGCAATCCGGCTTCGCCGCAGAGCACGTCGAGCGCGAAGTCGCTGACGACGAGCAGAGGGTCGAGTGCGGCGTCGGGCGTGGGCGCGGCGAGGCGCTCGTGCGCACGCAGCAGGAGTTCGTCGAGTCCGGCGGAACGGTTCATCGGACCAGTGTCGCCGCTCGTCGGGGCGCTGCAAAGTGCGAAACGAACACGAGCATCGCCGCCGGCCGAGGTGTAGAATTGATCCAGGCACCTTGCTGCTCTGCTCGACAGTCGGCGCGATATTTTTGCCTTGTCCCGTAATACGACCCCGGGGACGTACGCGATTCGGTGTGCATGTCCGCGCTGCGGAAAGCCTAAAGACTCGCCGAAGTTCCCACCTGATCCTCGGGATCAAGGTCGTTGCGTCGACACCGACGGAAGCGGGAGGTGCCACCTCATTCTCGCCACGCGTTGCCATCGACCGGCAGCGCGTGGCGTTTTCGTTTGCGTCGAGGGGAAACCGCGATGGGCAAGGACCGATCCATCCTCCGCGCCGCGCTGCGCGAACGCCGCCGCCAGACCAGCGTCCCCGAGCGCATCGCCGCTGCCGCGAAGGTCGCCGAGCAGCTGGCCACCTTGCCGGAGTGGCAGACCGACGAGCGCATCGGCGGCTACTGGGCGCTGCCCGGCGAGCTGCCGCTGAACCTCGCCGCCGCCGCCTGCGCGCGCGCCGGCAAGACCTGGCACCTGCCGGTGGTCGGCAGCGACTCGCGCCTCTCGTTCGTCGCGCATGCCGCGGGTGACGAGGTCGCGCCGAACCGCTACGGAATACCGGAGCCGGTGGGCGGCGTGCATGTCGCGCCCGAATCGCTGCAACTCGTGCTGGTCCCGCTGGTCGCGTTCGACCGCAAGGGCAACCGCCTCGGCAGCGGCGCCGGCTACTACGACCGCAGCTTCGCGTTCCTGCGCGAGGGCGAGCGCCCGCGCGAGCCCTTGCTGGTCGGGGTGGCTTTCGGGTTCCAGGAAGTCGAGGCCTTGGCGGCGGAGTCCTGGGACGTGAAGCTCGACCTCGTGATCACCGAGCGCGAGATCATCGAGATCCCATAGGGTGCGTCCTGGACGCGCCTTCATGACACGAGCCATTCCGGAGAGCCGCCGTTACGACCTGCGAACCGAGCGTGACGACACCCCCGACCCGAGAGTGCGCTCGCTGGTTCCGTGACGGCGGAATCGACGCCGTGGCTGCGCTCAACGATGCGGTCATCGGAGCGCTCACCAACGTGGATCCGCTCTACCACAAGGAGATCAAGCGGGTCTTCGGAGATCTCATGGGCGAGGTGATCACCCAGCTCATCGATCCGGCCATCAAGGCATTCCCCGAGTTGAGCCCGGACGACGCCGCATGGAGGGAAATCGCAACGTCAAGGGCCAAGTCGCGCGCCGTGATCGTCCAGGAGCTGTCGGACAAGAGGAGTTCCACGTGACCTCGTCGTCGACCACACCGCTGCAATCGCCTGACTGAACGAAGCGCCGTACCGCGCTACGGTGGTGGAGATTGAGACGGCCTCCCCGCGCGGCGAGCCCTCCCTCTGGCCGGACGGCGAGTTCCTGCACCTCTGGACCGAAGCCGGTGGCGAGGGCACGTCGCTGTTCTCCGGCGACGAGGGGATGAAGGACGCAGGCGGCGTGAGAATCGCGGACGAGGTGATGGATCATTCGCAGGGATGCGCTTCGCGGAGCTGCTGAAGCTGGAAGGGTGTCCGGAAGTCGTCCGCAAGGCCCTTGACGGGCACAACCGGAATGTCGGCGGCGCGGCCCTGGTCGAGTTTGCCGAACTGCTTGCGCTCTGCGGCCGTCGGGCGATCCTCCGCGACGGTGACGCACCGGCCCCGGTGACTCGTCGTTCCGTTCGCGATCGGCATCCGCCGTCCCACGTCCAACCCTGGAGACTCGATGGGCTCCTGCGGGCGAAGCCGGCTCCACAGCGCGATGGTTCCGACGCTGCCGCACGCCGAACGAGCGACTACAGTTCAAACTGTACGATGGCTACTCCAAGGCGAGGTGAAATGTGACGGAAACCCGATTGTCCGCTCCGCTCGACTGCCCGGCTTGCGGCGCGCGCTGCATGTCCCTGTTCGCGAAGATGTCCCTCGGACCCGCGCGGTCGATGGCCTGCTCGTCCTGCGGGGTCCGGGTCAGCGTCGCTGCATTGAGTTCGTTGCTGTACTGCACCGTCGGAGCCGTCCTTTTGACCCTCGCCGCGAACATCGGGATGGGGTCGATCGGCGCCTCGTGGTCGAGCCCGGCGCTGCGCGCCGCGGCCGTCGCATCGGTATTGGTGATCGGCATCCCGTTCGGCTGGCTGTACGCCCGCTACATCCCGCTGGTCGTGCGACGAGCGTGACTGCGCCGAAGACTCCGGGAGTCCGGAGGACGTTCCAGCGAGGAGCTGAAGCCATTGCCGATGGCGCGGTGGCGTCGTGCGCGGCCTGGAGGTCCCGGAATGGGTTTCACCGGGCGAATCCAGCGGCGTGGAAATCACGCCGGCCACTCCGGAGTTCTGTCCGGGATCTCCCTGGGTCGGGCGCGTGATCGAGATCTAGTGGGACCCCGGCGCGTCGGTACCGTCCGGGTCGATGACATTCGGACGGAGCTGCTGCGCGGCGATCCCGACAAGCACACGTCGAACGGGTCGCCTCCTCGTGGACCGATCGATCCGTTTTCCGAGTGAAGAGTGTGGGTCGGCGGTGGGTAGCGGCCACCGAGCGACGACCGCGCGATCGGGCTTTTGCTGGATGACGCGATGTGGAAGGGGCACCAGCCCCGACCGCGAGGGTGATCCGATGTGTTGCGATCGGGGCTGGCGCCTGAGGTTTAGACAGGTTTTCGCTAGCAAAACAGCCGCGTTGGGGCTAGGTTGCGGCGAAAACAGCGCATGCACGGTGCGGTTTTTTCTCCTAAGGGACCAACCGAAGGAGAGACCGCACCATGCATGCCGCATCAGTATTGCAGAAGTGTCTTTGGTCGAAGCTGGGCGTGATGCACGCATTGCGTCGGCAGTCGCTGATGCTGGCAGTCGACGCTTTGATCGCGAGTCGGCGCCTCGTGCTGATAGACATTGCACGCTCGTGGCCGGCCAACGAAGCAATTGCCGCGCCTCTCAGGCGGCTGGATCGCTTGTTGAGCAATCAGCGCCTACATGCCGAACTGGAGGGGCTGTACGGGGCGATGGCGCGCTGGCTGATTCGGAGCCCGCAGCCGGTGCTGGTCGTCGACTGGTCGACGGTGGGTCTGAAGGATCTTCACGCGGTCTTGCGAGCGGCGATTCCGATGGGCGGTCGCGCGCTGACCATCTACGAGAAGGTCGTTCCGATACAGCAACAGGGTTCGGTCGAGGCCGAGGAGAATTTCCTGACCGAATTGCATGCGCTGATCCCAAGCGACGTCAGGCCCATTATCGTGGTCGACGCCGGCTTCCGAACGCGTTGGTTTCGAGCGGTAGAGGCGCTGGGCTGGAGCGTCGTCGGTCGCTTGAGGCATTTGACCAAGGTGCGCGCAATCGGCTCCCCTGCTTGGGTTGACGTCCCCACGCTGCACGCCCAGGCAACTCGTCGCCCCACTGACCTTGGTGTATTCGAGCAAGCCCGGCGGCAACGCTGGCCATGCCGATTGATCGCCTTTTCCCGCATTCAGCGTGGGCGCCACCACCTCACTCGGCAAGGAAAACGCTCGGCCGACACCACGAGCCTCGATGCGGCCCGGCGCGAGCGCGAACCTTGGATTCTCATCGTGTCACCGGGGCTGCAGCGCAATGCCGCCCAGATCGTCGCCATCTACAGCAAGCGGATGCAGATCGAGGAGGCCTTCCGTGATCTCAAGTCGCATCGTTTCGGTCGCGGCTTTGAAGACAGTCTGACTCGACAAAAACTGCGCCTGGCCGTCCTTCTGATGCTCGACGCGTTGGCTACCTTTGCCGCGTGGATTGTCGGAACCAAAGCCAAGGAACAGCAGCTCGACCTCTACCTGGCCCCGGGAAAGTCAACGCGAAACGCCTATTCCCTCATCCGCCTCGGATGGGAGGCGCTAAAGCATCGTTGGCTTCGGACCGATGTGCTACTCAGGCACCTACGAAACACCACCAACGCCTCGCCTACGAGCGAAGCGTGGCGTTGAAAACCTGTCCAAACCTCAGGGCTGGCGCCCCTCCCACAAGAGCATCGCGGCTTTCGCCGCACCTACATGGAATAGCCGAACTGCTGGCGGAACTGCTCGGCGAATTCCTCGTAGGTGAAGCGCTGGTTCTGCGGGCCGAGGTTCTCGATCTTCAGCGCGCCCATCAGCGAGGCGATGCGGCCGGTGGTGGCCATGTCCATGCCGCGCATCCAGCCGAAGATCAGGCCGGCGCGGTAGGCGTCGCCGCAGCCGGTCGGATCGACCACCCGCATCGCGTTGGCGGCGGGGATGTGCAGCATGCCGTTCTTGGTGTGGACCTCGGAGCCCTTCGGGCCGCGGGTGATCAGGTACGCGTCGACGCGCTCCGCGATCTGCTTCTCCGACAGGCCGGTGCGCTCCTGCAGCAGGTTCGATTCGTAGTCGTTGACGGTGACGTAGTTGGCCTGCTCGATCATCGTGGTGAGCTCCTTGCCGTTGAACAGCGGCATGGCCTGGCCGGGGTCGAAGATGAACGGGATCGACAGCTCGGCGAACTCCTTCGAGTTCTGCAGCATCGCCTCGTAGCCGTCCGGACCGACGATGCCGAACTTCACGTCGGGCACGTCGCGCACATGGTTCTCGTACGAGCGCATCATCGCGCCGGGGTGGAAGGCGGTGATCTGGTTGTCGTCGAGGTCGGTGGTGATGAAGGCCTGTGCCGTGTAGAGATCCGGGATCTCCTTCACATGGGTCAGCGGGATCCCGAGCTCCGCGAAGTAGTCGCGGTAGGGACCGAAGTCCTGGCCCACGGTCGCCATCGGCAGCGGCTTGCCGCCGAGCAGATGCAGGTTGTAGGCGATGTTGCCGGCGCAGCCGCCGAACTCGCGGCGCATCCGCGGCACCAGGAAGGACACGTTGAGGATGTGCACCTTGTCCGGCAGGATGTGGTTCTTGAACTGGTCCTGGAACACCATGATGGTGTCGTAGGCGAGCGAACCGCAGATCAGGGCAGAGGACATGGCGTGGGCAACTCGTCGTCGTTCGTGAGCCGCGCATTCTGACAGCACGCGGGGAAATTGCATCCGGGGTGTCCGGTCGCCAGCCTCACTCGCGCGTCGAGTAGCGCCAGAACAAGCCCGCGAGCCCGAGGCCGCCGAGCCCGATGCAGCCGGCGTGCAGCGTCGTGACGGAGACCGCGTGCAGCCAGGGCTGCGCATCCGACAGCGGCCACAACGGCCGCACGTCGTCGTGCATGATGCCGTCCAGGACGAGATGCGACAGCGTGCCGAGCAGCGCCGAGGCCCAGGCGACGCCGCGAGAGATGCGGAATCGGTCGCTGCCGCCGGCCGTGCCGTCGGGACGATCCTGCAGGCGCGGAGGGACGATCCGCTGGCACAGCCAGCGTCCGGGCTCGGCGGCGATCGCGGCGATCGCGAGCGCGCCGGCGAGGTTGTGGGTCGTGCCGTGCAGGGTCGTGAAGTCGCCGCGGACGATCCGGATCAGCGGCTCGAGGTCGATCAGGACCTGCGACAGTCCGAACACGGTGAGGCTGAACCGCGCGCCGACGGCCGCCTTCAGCACGGCGGCCGGACCCATGTGCAGCGGGGTGAACGGCATCGCCGGCCGGACGCTCAGGCGTTGGCCGGATGCCGGCGCAGCCAGTCGTCGAGCACCTGGTGCTCGCGCTTGCCGAGGTCGATGATCCGGAAGCCCGCCCAGTACTGGTCGCGGATCGAGGCCGGCGCGTTCCACTGCTGGTGGATGCCGATCTCGATCATCTGCGGCACGCCATGGCGATCGGGCAGCGCGAACTGCACCTGGTAGAGCGCATCTTCGACCACCGGCTGGGTCGCGATCAGCATCATGCCGTCCGACGAGAGGTTGCCGAGGCGGCCCATCGCGGCGCCGGTGATGGCGTTCTGCACGTGCACCACGGCGTCGACCTTGTGCCGTGTCGCGCGGCGGGTCTCGTTCATTTCTCGGTTCCTTGCGGTTCGTCCTTGCCGACCCAGGAGCGCAGGGTCGACACCACCCGCGACCAGATGCGGTCGATCAGGCTTTCCTTGTAGGCCTCGATCAGCACCGCCCGGCCCTGGGCGAGATCGGCGGCGAGCGCGTCGAGCCGCATCTCGAGGGACTTGGCGCCACGCTGGTTGACCAGGATCGCATGGCCGGTGAACGTGCTGTACCAGACCAGCTTGCGGCGCAGCTTGAGGCCGCGCTCGCCGGTGAATTCGAACCAGACGCCGAAGGGCAGGGCGACCAGCCGCTCCGCCCAGCCACGCTGTGCCTCCGGCAGCCGGGCGATGGTGGCGCTGAATTCGCCCTCGACCGCGGCCGCGGGCGCGGCGGTCTCGCCGAGGCGCGAATGTTCGCGCAGCCGCTGGGTCAGGTCGGCCTCGCCGCTGCGGTCGACTGCGACCGGCATCCCGCCATCGAACAGGTGCCGCGCCAGTGCGACGACCTCGTCGGCGTGGTAGCCGACCTGCGCGAGTCCGGTCTCCAGATCCTGGCGCAGCTGCGCCGCGTCAGGCTCGCCGGCCAAGGCCCCGCCGCCGGCGCCATCGACGAGGCGCTCGCGCACCAGCCGCGCGATCCGCAGGCGACGCTGGAAGCCGGCGTCCTCCAGGGTGCCCCGCATCAGCGACAGCGCCAGCACATCGGCCCAGGCCTGCTCCAGCAGCGTCCGTGCGAGCGTCGAGCAGGGACCTTCCGCGAGCACCTCGGCGATCGTGCGGGTGGCCTCGCGGCGGGCGACGTCGAGACGCTCGCGACCGCGGGCCGCCTCGACGTGGCGACGCTCGGCGACATCGGCCTTCTTGGCGAGCGAGCTCACGTGCTGCGAGAACTCGGTCAGCAGGCGGCCGAACAGCTCGGGCTCGTCCCGGTAGTCGCTGACCGCCTGGTCGACCACCTGCTGCATCTTGCCGACGAGACTGTCGTCCTCGACATCGTCGTCGAACCAGATCGAGCAGGTCTCGGCGAGGCCGTTCAGGAACTGCCGCGCCGGATGGTTGCGCTCGGTGATGAACCGATGATCCTTCAGCGCGACCCGGAGCATCGGCACCTGCAGGCGGGCGAGCGCGTGCTGCAGGGCGCTCTCCGGGCGCCAGCTCTGGGCGAGGTGGTCGAACAGCATGCTGACCAGGTCCAGCACGTCGCCGTCCGGGTCGGACAGCCGTGGCGCGCGGCCGTCCATCGACAGCGGGCGGAGCTGGTTCAGCAGGTCCTGCTTCACCTGCGCGAGGCTCCGGTGCATCAGCCGGCCGCCGATCATCAGCGGCGCGATCGGCCGGCTCTGCATGCTGGCCAGCACCGCGAGCACGTCCTCGCTGCGGGCGGCGCTGCTGGTCGTCTGGTCCGGCAGCGCCAGGCCCTGCTGGCGCCGGCGCTCGGCCAGCAGCTGGCGCATGCCGGACAGCAGCGCGAGATCGTCGCCGGGGCCGCCGTGTTCGGGCTGATAGGGCTTGAGCACCGGCGTCGGCCAGCCGGAGAGCGCGCCGACCGTCTCGTCGCCGGCCATCGGTCGCACCGCCGGCGCGAGCGCCCGGGGCGACGCCGGGACCGCCGTCAAGGCGGCCGGGGAGGCCGGCGCCTCGCCACGACTCTCGACGACGGCGCGCGGCTCGCCGCCCGAGTCGGAACGGCGGCTGCGCACGCTGGCCTGGGTCGCGTGCGGCAGCAGCCGGTGCTGTTGCGCCAGCGCTTCGAGTTCCTCGTACAGCGTGCCCAGCCGGACGACCGACTGGCGGTCGAAGATCCGGTACAGGATTCCGCGGTGGGCGGCATCGATCTCCAGCGCGACGACCGCGTAGCGCAGGCATTCGCAGAGCTGCTGCGGCCCGACCGGCAGCTCCACCGGGTCCAGCAGCGGCGTGCCGGCGAGCACGCCGAAGCGGAGGCCGAGCGCGTGGATCGGCTGCGGCCAGCGCAGCTCGGCGCGCGCGGCGATCTCCTTCAGCGCGAGCTGCTCGTCGAGCTCCTGCTCCTTCAGCAGGGCGAGCTCGTCGGCGCGCGACAGCACCCGACCGAGCAGGGTCGCGGCCGGCTGCCCCTGGATGGCGAGCGCCAGTCCCGCTTCGAGCCGCAGCAGGAAACGCGGGATCACGTCGGCGCGGCCGCGGCGCAGTTCGCGAATCGCGGCGTAGTGGGGATTCTGCCCGTCGACACCCGGCGAGCCCGGAAGCTTGAACAGGCTCTGCTCGAACTCGGTCAGGGTGTTGCCGAGCTCGACCTCGAAACGCGTGCTGGCGGCGTCCAGCAACGCCTCCAGGAAGGCGCGCTGGCGCGGCGCCATGCGCAACTGCTTCAACGACGGCAGCGCTCCGGTCGGAAGCGCCGCCGCTCCGGATACAGCCATGACGGCAACCCCCTGTAAGTCACCGGGCTAGAGACGAGCGACGCGGACGATTCTAACGTTCGGCTCCGACGCGAACGCAATCGGGAAGCAGCGCATAATCGGCGCATCCGCGGAGTCCCCCATGGCGCTCGTCATCAACCCCTTCTTCCATTCGGCGACCGGCACCTACGCCTATCTGGTCGCCGACGAATCGAGCAGGGATGCGGTGATCATCGATCCCGTGCTCGATTTCGACCCGGCCAGCGGTCGGGTAGAAACCCTGTTCGCCGATGCCCTGCTGGCCGAAGTCCACCAGCGTCGGCTCGCCGTCGGCTGGATCCTCGAAACACATGTTCACGCGGATCACCTGACCGCAGCGGCCTATCTCCGGGCCGAACTGCCCGGGGCGCGGGTCGGCGTCGGCGCGGGCGTGACCGCCGTCCAGAGCCACTTCCGCGGCGTGTTCAACCTCGGTGCCGATTTCCCCGCGGACGGCCAGCAGTTCGACCGCCTGTTCGCCGACGGCGAGCGCGTCGACGCCGGTCGCCTCGAGATCGAGGTGCTGGCCACGCCGGGCCACACCGACGACGGCGTCAGCTACCGGATCGGCGATGCCGTGTTCGTCGGCGATACCCTGTTCGCCCCGGATGTCGGCACCGCGCGCTGCGACTTCCCCGGCGGCGACGCCGGCCGTCTCTACGACTCGCTGCAGCGCCTGCTGGCGCTCCCCCCCGCGACCCGGATGTTCCTCTGCCACGATTATCCGCCGGGTGGCCGCGAGCCGATGGCGGAGACCACGGTGGCCGCCCAGCGCGAGCGCAACCAGCACCTGATCGGTCGCGACCGCGCGGCCTATGTCGCGTTCCGGGAGCAGCGAGACGCCGGTCTCGCGGCGCCGCGGCTGCTGCTGCCGGCGCTGCAGGTCAACCTGCGCGGTGGTCGCCTGCCGCCGGCGGAGGACAACGGCACGACCTACCTGAAGCTGCCGCTGGTCGGGGCACCGGAGGCCATCGCGTAAGTCGCGCGTTGCGCCCGTGCGAGGCGCGTCGGCTGCACGGCACTGCACTCACCGCATCGCGGCGGCGCGCGGGGCGCGTCCTACAGCCACTTGCGGGCGAGCCAGCCCACGCCCTCCGCCAGCAGCGACGTCAGCGGCCGCAGCGGCCACGGCGTGAGCATGATGGCGCGCGACTCGGCGAGGTCCTGCTCGAAGAGCCGGGCCAGTTCGCCGGCCACCACCGGACCCGGGAAGATCGCGTTGATCTCGTCGTTGATGAAGAAGCTGCGGTAGTCGAAATTGGCGGTGCCGATGGTGGCGAAGTCGTCGTCGACCAGCATCGTCTTCGCGTGCAGCACCCGCGGCTGGTACTCGTAGATCTTCACTCCGGCCCCGAGCAGGCCGGAGTACGCCGCACGTCCTGCCCACTGCACGATCCGCACGTCGCTCTTGGCGGGCACCAGCACCCGGACGTCGACGCCGCGCCGCGCCGCGGCGCGCAACGCGCGCTGGCTCGCCTCGTCGGGCACGAAGTAGGGCGTGGTCAGCCAGACCCGGCTGCGCGCGGCGCGGATCCTCGTGCGCAGCAGCCGGTGCAGCTGCCAGGCGCCACGCAGGCCCCGGTTGGGCAGCAGGTAGGGCGCACTGCGGTCGGCCGGCGGCTGATAGACCCGGCGGCGGCCATAGTCGTCCCAGGCCGCGCGAGCGGCCGCGGCGAGGGCCCCGGTCAGGCGCACGTGGGTGTCGCGCCAGCGGCGTTCGCCGAATGCCCGCTTCGAGTTTTCCTTGTGGATGTTGAAGCCGCCGACGTAGGCGACCTGGTCGTCGATCACCGTGAGCTTGCGGTGATTGCGGCGTTGGAACTTCCAGAACCGCCGCGGCGACCAGCGCAGGCACACGTTGACCTCGACACCGGCTTCGGCGAGCCGCGCGATGCTGGTGTCGGCGAGCACGTCGCCGGAACCGACCGCGTCGACCCGGAGCCGCGCGCTGCGGCCGCTGCCGGCATGGGCGGCGAGGGCGTCGATGAACTGCTGGCCGACCGCGTCGTCGGCGAAGATGTAGCTCTCGACCCGAAGCGTGGTCGCGGCTGCCGCCATGTCGACCAGCATCGCGGCATAGAGCTCGTCGCCTTCGGTGAACAATCGGAATTCGGGAGCATCAGGCATGTCCGGATGCTAGGTGCTCACCGACCTGAAATCGACCAGGCGCGTCGGCCTGCGCGAGCACGACCCGCTCGCCTCAGCCCGAACGGGACCGGCGGCGCTAGCGCCGCCGGTCTTGCCCTGCACCGCGCCCGGCTGCAAGACTGCGGAGCCCGGGGGCCGTCGGAATCCTCATCGTGTCCTTGAGCTACGCACCGCCGATCCGGCACCGCCGTCCGCTGGCACGGCGCGACCACGCGCGCCGCGACCATGCCATCGAGCTGTTCGGCCAGGGCAAGGTGCTGGCGGCCGTGCGCGAAACCTTCCGGTACCTGCTGCAGCAGCCGGTACCGGACCTCGCGCGCCGCGACTTCCATTTCGTCCAGGGTTCGGCGCGGATCCATGCCCGGGTCGACGGCGACGAGCTGGTGTTGAGCAGCGCGCTGGCTTCGGTCGGCCGCAGCGGCGCCTCCACCGCGGCGCTGCGCTTCTTCCTGTCGCGCACCAGCTCGACCGGGCAGATCTACCAGCCGCGGCTCGCCCACGGCGTGTTGGCGCTGGAATTCCGCGACCGGCTCGCGCTGATGCATCCGCTGAAGCTCGCCGAGGCGCTGGAGCGCCTGCCGATGGAGGCCGACCGCACCGACGCCTGGCTCGGCGAGCGCTTCGGCGTGGCGACGCCCGACCGCGAGCCGGGCCTGCCGCTCACCCCCGCCGAACGCCGCCGCGCGGTCGCGCTGTGGCAGCGGCACTGGAGCGAGATCGACGCG
This sequence comes from Ahniellaceae bacterium, assembly GCA_044221335.1. Classification (GTDB taxonomy): domain Bacteria; phylum Pseudomonadota; class Gammaproteobacteria; order Xanthomonadales; family Ahniellaceae; genus JBGAPI01. The sequence continues at coordinate 233,996 of JBGAPI010000001.1, read as the reverse complement.
CTGATGGCGGAGTCCCGCCGGCGCCGCTCGGTGCGCCTGCTCGACGCGATCGGCGCGATCGCGGTGTACCGCGTGCACGACGCGCTGCCGCTGGCCGGCGCGGTCCGGGTGAAGCTCAACGAGGCGGCCGACGTCTATACCGACCGCGAACAGAACCCGACCCGCCGCGATGCCGCGCTGGCGCGCTGCGTCCGCCAGATGCGCGAGATCGACGACACGGCGCTGCTGGCCTCGCTCGGCCATCGCGACTACGCGATCGACCCACTCCGGCCCGGATCGCCGCAGCTCATCACCGGCACCTTCTCGGCCGGCAACCGGCTGCAGGTGCTGGGCGAGCTGATCGGGGCGGGACGGGCGCTCGAGGCCGCCGTCGAGCTCAACTCCTGCTACTTCTACCTGCTCGCCAACCACGCCTGGCCGCCGACCATCGAGAACGCGCTGCGGCGCGCGCTCGCCGCGGCGTCCGGCAAGGGCTGGCAGGACGCCGCCAGCCGCCTGCAGGAAAACGCGCATCGCCTGCTGCGCAAGCTCGGCAACGACTCCTCGGGGGGATGAGATGACTCCGGTCAGCAGCGACTCCGGCTTCGACCCGATCGACCGCCTCGGCGTCTATCAGGTCTACACCGGCTCCGGTACCGGCTCGGGTTTCCTGCTCGACGCGCGGCATCTGCTCACCAACGCCCACGTGGTGGCGCCCTACCGCGAGGTCGCGGTGGAGATGCGCGACCGCAGCCGCCTGCTCGGCCGGGTGCGGCGAGTCGATCCGCATCGCGACCTCGCGATCGTCGAGCTCGATCGCGCGGTGGACGGCGAGGTGCTGCCGCTGGGCGACGGCGGCGAGCCGAAGCCGAAGCAGACCGTGCACATCCTCGGCTTCCCGGTCGGGCTGCCGCTGTCGCTGACGGAGGGCGTGATCAGCCACGCGCGGCAGCTGCTCGACGACCAGTACTTCCTGCAGACCGACGCCGCGATCAATCCCGGCAACTCCGGCGGACCGATGCTGGACGACGCCAAGCGCGTCATCGGGGTCACCACCTGCAAGCTGGAATCGGCCGACGCGGTCGGCTTCGGCATCCCGGTCGCCGACGTGCGCCCCTTCGTCGAGGCCTTCCGAGCCCAGCCGGTGACCTTCGGCGTCGACTGCCCGACCTGCACCGCGCTGATCGTCGCCGCGCAGCGCTACTGCAGCGACTGCGGCACCGACCTCGGCCACCAGCACGACATCGTCGACTACTTCGAGCCGCCGGACCCGCAGCCGATCGCCGCCTTCGTCGAGGGCGCGCTGAAGGGGGCCGGGATCGACCCGGTGCTGGCACGCCACGGCGAGCAGTACTGGTCCTTCCACACCGGCAGCGCGCCGATCAAGGTCTGGTGCTGCTGCTCCGAGCATCTCAACTTCTCGTCGCCGCTGGCGCGCACCGGCGAGCAGGGCCTCGAGAAGCTGTTCCGCTTCCTGCTGTCCGACAAGCACGCGCCGTGCTTCTTCGACCTGCAGGACAGCACCATCCGCTTCAACCTGGTGGTGCACGTGGCGGACGTCTTCACCCCGGGCGGCCACGCCGAGCTGCGCCGCCGCGTACGCGATTTCGTGCGCAAGGCCGACCGCTACGACAACGTCCTGATCAAGGACTACGGCTGCGTGCCGGCCCCGGAGACGCAGACCGACGTGCTGGCGGGGCACGTGTAGGAGCGGCGTGAGCCGCGAACTGGGAGCGACGCGAGTCGCGATGTCGGAGCAGCGTGAGCTGCGACCGTCGAGGCCTCGCATTCGGGACTCACGTCCCTCGGGCTTCGAACACGGTGGATTGCTCCCACAGCCCTGGCCCGGTGCTGCTCACCGGCCCGCCCCTGTTCCTGCGGGGGCGGGCACAGCCGCTTCGTCTGCTGACGACCGCGGCAGCGGTTGGAAGTGCGGGAGGCTCGGACAGTGCTGCCGATTGCGCGGCAGGCGGCTCAGTCGTCGAAGCTGTCGCTGAACAGCGCGTTGCCCCGGACCTCGAGGCCGAACGCGGTGCGGGCGACGTGGAACTGGTCGTCGAGCACCAGCACCGACAGCTTCTTCGTGCCCGGGGTGGCGTTGGCGGGGACCGTCGCCGACAGCGAGAACACGCCGTCGCCGGCCGTGACGTCGCCGTGGGTGCCGTCGTCGTACATCGGCGCGTTGGACGCGCCGCCGAGGCTGGTCAGGTCGACCTGCACGATCACGCCGGTGCTCTGTGCCGGCGACTGCGGCGGCACCACCGTCACCGCGAGCAGGGTGGTCGCGCTCGGGCTCGACGGATTCGGAGTGGCGATGCCGCTGGCGCTCATCGCGCCCGTCGCCAGCACGTAGAGGTCGGCCGTGATCGCGGAAGCGTTCGAGCGGCCCTGCGCGTCGGACACCGTGATCGGCACGGTGTACTTCGCCGGCAGCAGCGCGGTGACGTTGACCGAGGCCGAGTAGATGCCGTCGCCCGCGGTCACGTCGGCGCCGAGGCCGTCGTCGAGAAGCGCGACGCCGCTGTTGCCGCCGACCAGGGTCAGGTCCGCGGTGACGCCGAGGCCGGTGCTGTTCGGCAGCTTGCCGCCGACCGCCCACACCTCGAGCACGGTGGTGCCGGTGGTGCCGACGTTGTCCGGGGCGAAGAGGCTGACGCCGACCGGGTTGGTCGGGGTCAGCACGGTCAGCGGGATGTTGCCGCCGCCCGTCCGCGACTGCGCATCGGTGACGGTCACCGGCAGCGACTTCGTGCCCGGCGTGATGTTGAACGGGGTGGTGTCGAAGAAGCTGAACACGCCGTCGCCCGGGGTGTTGTCGCCGTGGCTGCCGTCATCGTAGAAGGGCTGGGACGCGCTGCCGCCGATCGACGACAGGTCGACCTGCACCGTGAAGCCACTGCTGACCGGATTGGCGCCCGGCACCGGGGTCACGGTCAGCAGCGTCGTGCCGGTCGGCGCGATGCTGGCCGGGCTGGAGCTGCCGTTGGCGGTCGGATCGGTCGGGGCAAGCACGGTGACCGGGATCGTGGTGGTGCCGACCCGGGCCTGGCCGTCGCTGATGCTGATCGGCAGGCTCTTCGCACCGTTGGTGGCGTTGTTGCCGACCGTCGCGAGGAAGGAGAACACCTTGTCGCCGGCGGTCACGTCGCCGTGGCTGCCGTCGTCGTACAGCGGCTGGTTGGACGCGGCGTCGATGCCGGTGAGGTTGGCACTGACCTGCAGGTTGGTGCTGGTCGGGTTGCTGCCGGGAACCGCAGTGACCCTGATCAGCACGGTGTCGCCGCGGCCGATGGTGGTCGGCGTGGCGGAGCCGGTGCCGCTCGGATTCGCGAGACCGCAGACCACGGTGATCCGGCGGTTGGCGAGGTCGTAGACGGTCGGCTGGGTCGGGAAGCAGCTCGACGGCACGCCGCCGCAGCTGTAGCTGAACTGGTTGTTCGACGGCTGGTAGGTGATCGCACTGGCCGCCGGGCAGATCGCCTGGCTGCCGCCGATGGTGGCGTCGACGATGATGCCGGTCGCGCTGCCGTTGGCGCACGGCGACGCGCCGTTGCCGGTCGCGACGTCGATCGTCAGCGTCGGCAGGCTGTAGTTGATCGGCTGGGCCGGTTCGCAGACGTAGCGGATGCCGCTGGTGTTGCAGGTGAAGCTGAACTGCCCGGTCGGAAGGCCGCTGGTGGGCAAGGAACGGACGATCGCGCGCGCATCGGTACAATTGACCGTCTGCGGCGTCGAATTGATGGAGATGTTCGCGTTGACCTTGACCGCGGCGGAAGCCGCGCTCGACACCAACAACGCAGCCACGGAAGCACAAAGCCAGCGCATTGAAAAATCCAGAAGCCCGAACCCCGGGCATACGTCCGCGGCAGTATACGAGCTAGTTCTTGATTTTCCGTTAAGTTGGCGGCCTAAACGGTTGTATCGACAGGATCAGCGGCGAACGCGACGCGGCCAAATCCTTGATTCATCCGGCTCCGAATTCCGATTGCAACATCCTGTAGTGGGAATCGACCATGCCGAGCGCGAGATAGGTTGCCTCGGCATTCCGGTTGTCGCGCTCGACGTACAGGCGCAGGCCGACGACGCCGGGCGTGGCGCGGGCGGCGGACTCGACCGTCCGGTAGAGGCTGCTGAACACCCCGCCGCGGCGGGCGGCCGGCGCCACGTAGACGCTCTGGATCCACCACCAGATCCCGTTGCGCCAGTCCGACCACTCGTAAGTCAGCAGCAGGGCACCGACCACCGTGCCGGACCGCTCGGCCACCCAGTAGCGGCCATGGCCGGGCTGGTCGAACACCGCCCGGATGCCGGGGCCGAGGACGGCGGGATCCAGCACCTTGCCTTCGGTCTCCAGCGCCATCGCGGCGTTGAACTCGACCAGCAGCGGCAGATCCGACAAAACGGCGGGACGCACGACCAGGGTCATATTCATATCCAATCTTTAATTTATCTCGGAGAAATTCTAGTGATTTAGCGAGCTATTCGCCTGAATTAGCGGCCTTGGGCCGTCGTGAGCGCGACGCCCCGAGCTTGCGGGTGACGGTATTGCGGCCGAGCCCCAGGCGTTCGGCGGCCTGCTGCCGGTTGCCGCCGGTCAGTTCCAGCGCCGCATCGAGCAGTACCCGGTCGAGTTCGGTCCGGGCGCGGGCATGGATCTCGACCGCCTGGTCGCCCAGCTGGTGGACGGCCCAGGCGCGCAGCGCCGTCGTCCAGTCTCCGTCGGGGCGGACCGCGCTGGTCGCGGCCTCCGGTGGCAGGTCGGCCGGCAGGATCTCCCGGCCCGGCGCCAGGATCGCAAGCCGCCGGCACAGGTTCTCCAGCTGCCGCACGTTGCCCGGCCAGGCCCGGCGACGCAGCGCCTCCAGTGTCCGGGGCGAAAAGCGTTTGGGCTCGCCGCCGAGTTCGCCGACCGCGAGGTCGAGAAAGTGCCGGGCCAGCAGCGGGATGTCCTCGTTGCGGTCGGCCAGCGCCGGCAGGCGCAGCCGGATGACGTCGAGCCGGTGCAGCAGGTCGGCGCGGAAGCTGCCGGCGGCGACCTTGGCCTCGAGGTCCTGGTGAGTCGCCGCGACCAGGCGCACGTCGCTGGTCAACAGTTCGCGACCGCCGACCCGGTAGTACTCGCCGGCCGACAGCACCCGGAGCAGCCGGGTCTGCAGCGCCAGCGGCATGTCGCCGATCTCGTCGAGGAAGAGGGTGCCGCCCTCGGCCTGCTCGAAGCGGCCGGGGTGGCGCCGCAGCGCGCCGGTGAAGGCACCGGCCTCGTGGCCGAACAGCTCGGACTCCAGCAGTTCGGCCGGGATCGCGGCGGTGTTGAGCGCGACGAACGCGCGTCCGGACCGCGGCGACTGCCGGTGCAGCGCGCGCGCGACCAGCTCCTTGCCGGTCCCGGTGTCGCCGCTGATCAGCACGGTCGTGCGCGTCGGCGCCACCCGCCCGACCGCCCGGAACAGCTCGCGCATCGCCGCCGACGATCCGATCAGCTGCGGCTCGCCGACGACCGGGCTCGGCGCCGGCTCGTCGGCCGCGTCCTCCCGGCGGGCGCCGGCACGCGGCGCCGCGCGCCCGGCGAGTGCGACCGCACGCTCGAGGTCGAAGGGCTTCGGCAGGTAGTCGAAGGCGCCGCCGCGAAAGGCGGCCGCGGTGCTGGCGACGTCGGTGTAGGCACTCATCACGATCACCGGGATCGCGGCGTCATGCTCGCGCACCGCCGCGAGCAGCGCCAGGCCGTCGGGGCCGGGCATCCGAAGGTCGGTGAAGACCACGTCGGGCTTGGCCTGGGCCAGCACGCCGAGCGCGGACCGCGCGTTGTCGAAGTCGCGCACCTCGTAGCCGGCGTCGCGCAGCGCCTCGGCCAGGACGAAGCGCACCGAGCGGTCGTCATCGACGATCCACACCTCGGTGTTCATGACAGGTCCTCCGCGACCGGCAGCAGCAGGGTGAACACCGTGTGGCCGGGACGCGAGCGGAAGCTGAGCGACCCCCCATGCTCGCGCGCGACCTCCAGTGCCAGTGGCAGTCCGAGTCCGCTGCCCTCGGCGCGGCTCGTCACCAGCGGCAGGAAGATCCGGCTGGCGATGTCCTCGGGCACGCCGCGGCCGTTGTCGTCGATCTCGATCCGCAGCGCGAGCCGCACCATCCGCTCGTTCAGCGGTACGTTGTGATCGGCCCGGGTCCGCAGCCGGACCTCGCTGCCGCCGGCCTGCAGGGCGTTGCGGACGAGGTTCAGCAGGGCCTGGGTGAGGCGATCGGCGGAGCCCGACAGCGGCGGCAGACTGGGGTCGTAGTCGCGCACGATCGCGACCGCCCAGCCAGCCTCGGCCTCGGCGAGCAGGCGCACCCGCTCCAGCACCTCGTGGATGTTGACGCGGTCCGGCGCGGCCGGCGCGCCGGGCTCGAGCAAGCGGTCGACCAGCGCGGTCAGCCGGTCGACCTCGGCGACGATCACCTGGAGCAGCTCGCGGCCCTCGCCGCCGTTCAGGCGTCGCCCGAGCAGCTGCGCCGCCCCGCGAACCCCGGCCAGCGGGTTCTTCACCTCGTGGGCGAGTCCGCGCAGCGCCGCGTTCATCGCGCGCGGCCACTCGGTCGCCGGGTCGGCCCCGGGGAATTCCGCGACCGGATGGACCTCGACCAGCAACATGCCGGAGGCGGCAGCGTGGCCGTCGCTGTCCGCCAGCGTCCACGGCGAGATCTCGAGGTCGGCGAAGCACGTCTCGCCGTCGGGCCGGATCAGCTGCTGCTGGCGCAGATTGACGGCCTGGTCCTCGGCCGGCAGCCGCTCGCGCGCCCGCGCCAGCACCTCGGGCGCGGCCAGCAGGGTACCGAAGCGGAAGGTGCAAAGCCGCCGCGGACTGACCCCGAGCCAGCTCGCCAGCGCCGGATTGGCGAACGCGATCCCGTCATCGGACCTGAGCAATGCCACACCGGTGGCGAGTTGGTCGAATTCGGGGAACAGCATCGAAGCCATCGCACCATCATAGGGCAATGCATCCCGCACGACGACCGGACAAGGCTGCGAAACGCTGCGGAAATGTCCCTAGGGACACAATCGAAGATCCCGCTGCGGAGTCACGACCGGCGGTCAGCCTCGGCGACCTGGAGCATGCACAGTTGTGGGTCTCGACCCACGACGCCTTCGAACTCTGCGCCAACGTCTCGCGAACCGACGGCAAGGTGTACTGTACCGGCGGGGACCATGTGGACGAATCGGACGTGTTTCCGGACGATCTCGGCGACCCGGAGTGCTACGCCTGTGTGCCGAGTGAGCGGGACTTCGACCTCGGGACCCGGTTGGTGGTCGACTTCGCCCGACAACACCTGCCCGCCGACAACGACTACGTCCGCGACGTGTTTCACCGCCGCGGCGCCTATGCGAAATGGGAAGCCTTGCTCGACCGGAGAGGAATGCTCGATCGCTGGCACCAGCATCACACCGAGGCCGCCAAGCAGGCGCTGATCGAATGGGCCATCGATCAGGGATTTCAGGTCGTCAGGCCGTGAGGAACCGTAGGCCGGGTTTCGCCTTTCGGGCTCTACCCCGCCTACGATTCACGCCCTGACCCACTCGTCCCGTCATCAACGGATCGAGCACTCGCAATCGGCATACACCACCGGCGCATGCGCATTGGCGTCGTCGACCAGCCGCTTCAGCTTCGCCATGTCCGCCTGGGTTTCCTTCGGAAGCCAGGTCGCGGGCAGCGTCCAGCCGTGCGCCTTCATCGCGCCGGCCAGGGCCGAGCCGGAGAAGTCCGCGAGGAAACGTTCGAAAGTCGTCGGTTCCTTCTCGATGTAGGCGAGCTGGTAGCCATCGCCGAGCTTGGCGCGGCTGGCGGCTTCGTCGATCGCGTCCTTGAAGGTGCCGAGGCGATCGACCAGGCCGCGTTCCTTGGCCTGCGCGCCGGACCACACGCGACCGCGGGCGATCTTGTTGATCTCCTCGGACGACTTGCCGCGCGCCTCGCCGACCTTGCCGATGAACTGCGCGTAGCCGCGGTCGATGACCGTCTGGATCAGCGCGCCGACGCGCGGGTCGTAGGGACGACGCGGGTCGAAGGCGCCATTGATCCAGGTGGTGGAGGAGCCGTCGGCGTTGAGGCCGAGCTTGTCCATCAGCGCCGGGGCGTTGAACCACAGGCCGAAGATGCCGATCGAGCCGGTGATCGTCGAGGGACTCGCGATGATCTGGTCGCCGTTCATCGAGATCCAGTAGCCGCCCGAGGCGGCGACATCGCCCATCGACACCACCACCGGCTTCCCGGCGGCGCGGGTGAGTTCGACCTCGCGGCGGATCAGCTCGGACGGGAACACCGAGCCGCCCGGGGAGTTCACCCGCAGCACCACGGCCTTGACCTGGTCGTCCTCGCGCGCCTCGCGGATCAGCTTCGAGGTGGAATCGCCGCCGATCGTGCCGCCCGGCTGCTTGCCGTCCACGATCTCGCCCTCGGCGACGACGACCGCCAGCTTCGGCTTGCCGAACTTCATCTCGGACAGTGCGAGCTGCTTCACGTAGTCGGCCAGGTCGATGCGGCGGTAGGAATGACCCTCGTCGTCCTTCGCGCCCTTCTCGATCAGCAGCGCGCGGACCTGGTCGCGGGTCTTCAGGTCGTCGACCAGCTTCTGCTGCAGCGCGAGCTTCGCGAGGTCGCCGCCCTGCTCCTTGATCCGGTCGGTGTAGTGCTCGATGTCGTCCTTCAGCGACTTCGGATCGATGCCGCGCAGCGTGCCGATGTCGCCGAGGAAGCGCTCCCACAGGTCGCCGAGCCAGTACAGGTCGGCCTCGCGGGCATCGTCGGACATGTTGGTGCGGATGTAGGGCTCGCCGGCGGACTTGTACTCGCCGACCCGGAACAGATGGGCCTCGATGCCGAGCTTGTCGAGCGCGCCCTTGTAGAAGGTGCGATAGCGGCCGAGGCCTTCCAGCATCACCGCGCCTTCCGGATTGAGATAGACCTTGTCGGCGTGGGCGGCGAGGTAGTAGCCGCGCTGCTCGAAGGCGTCACCGTAGGCGATCACTTCCTTGCCGGACTTGCGGAAGCGATCGAGCGCGGCACCGACCTCGATCAGCGTGCTCATGCCGGCCCCGGACACGCGGTCGGTCTCCAGCACGATGCGGTCGATCCGGCTGTCCTTCGCGGCGCCGTCGATCGCGGCGAGCAGGTCGCGCAGCTGCGTCTCGCGAACCTCGTCGCCCGAGAACTGCGCGGCGGCGCGGTCGGCAGGCGAGATCGAGTACTGCTCGACGATCGCGCCGGAAGGGGCGATCACCAGCGCGGTGTGCTCGCCGAGCGACTTGCTGCCGCCGGCGGACAGCGCCGCGATGAACAGCAGCAGCAGCAGCACGAAGATGCCGTTCATCACCAGCCGGCGGGAAAAGTCCACGCCGAGCCAGATGCCGCGGATGAAGCGAAACAGAATGTTCGGTTGTTGCTCGGCCATTGCTTGATTCCGGTGGTGACGCGCTGCCGACAGGCTGGCAGATGCGCAGTGGGCGGCAAGTGAAAAACCCCGCCATTGGATCAAGCATTCTACTCAGGAACGTCGGCCCGTCGCCGGCCGGAGGTCCATGGGACATGTGGCAGGGCTGAGCGCACGACGGCTTGAGTCGCGCCTGGGCGTCCCCAGTCAGCCGAGTTCGCGCCAGCGTCGCGACTGGATGACGAAGCGGCCGCCCAGCCCGACCGCCGCCGCCGACAGCCCGGCGAGCAGGCCCAGCCACAGCCCGACCGCGCCGCCCTCGCGGACCACGCCGAAGTACCAGGCGAGGCCCATGCCGATGCCCCAGTAGCTGCCGATGGTGATCCACATCGGCACGAAGGTGTCCTTCAGTCCGCGCAATGCCCCGTTGAACAGCGCCTGCGCACCATCGGCGAACTGGAACAGCGCGGCGCAGCCGAGCAGCGAGATCGCGAGCGCCACCACCGCGGCGTCGTCGGTGTAGAGCCGGGCGATGGCACCGGCACCGAGCAGCATGGTGCCGGCCGACAGCGTCTGGGTGCCGAGGGCCAGCGTCGCGCCGGCCCAGCCGGCGCGCGCGATGCCGACGCCGTCCTCGCGCCCGACGGCATTGCCGACCCGCACCGTCGTCGCCATCGCGAGACCCAGCGGCAGCATGAAGGCGATCGACGCGACATTGATCGCGATCGCGTGCGCGCTGGCGGCCACCGTGCCCATCCCGCCGACCAGGAGCGCCACCGCGACGAACAGGCTGCCCTCCATGAAGATCGCCATCCCCATCGGAATGCCGACCCGCAGCAGCTCGAGGATCAGCTCCGCGCGCGGCGGATCGAAGCGCTCGAACAGGCGCGCCTCGCGGTAGTGCCGGCGCCGGCCGAGGTAGACGAGGAAGGCCAGCGCCTCCAGCCACATCACCAGCGCGTGGGCATAGCCGGCGCCGGCCGCCTTCAGCGGCGGCAGGCCCAGCGCGCCGAACATCAGCACGTAGGCCACCGGCAGCAGCAGCGCCGCGCCGGCCGCGCCGACGTAGAGGCTGGGCCGGGTCAGCGACAGGCCGTCGGAGAGGTTCTTGCAGGCGAAGAACAGCGCCAGTGCCGGGGCGCCCCAGGAAATCGCGCGCAGGAAGCGGCCGGCCTCCGGCAGGATCTCCGGCGCGACGCCGGCATAGGCGAGCAGCGGCTCGGCCTGGCGCACCGCCAGCATCAGCAGCATGCCGAGCAACAAAGCAAGCCACAGCGCCTGGCGGAACATCGGACCGACCTCGCCGCGGCGCCCGGCGCCGTCGAGCTGGGCGGTCGCCGGCGATACCGCCAGCATCACGCCGATCACGATCAGCAGCGCGATGATCCAGGCCTGGTAGCCCATCGCCACCGCGGCCAGCACGTCGGTGCCGAGGCGGCCGGCATAGACCGTGTCGATCACGTTCATCGCGACCGAGGCGAGCTGGCCGCCGATCAGCGGCAGGGCGAGCCGGAAGGTGGCGCTGCATTCGGCAGGCAGCCAGGAGGTGCGCGCGAACATGGGCGGGAACGGCCGAGCGGGCCGCGCATCATACCCAAGGGCGCTCGCACGATCGGCAGGACCTTCGACACCCCGGTGCCGGTTTCCTACGGCTGCTCCACGGCCTTGCGCTATCGTCGCGCCCGGGTTTTCAGCCGGCTTCGCGCGCGACCATGAGCACGCTCTTCCTCACCGGAGGTTCCGGCTTCCTCGGCCAGCACCTGATCCGGCAGTTGCGCGGCGCCGGTCACGCGGTCCGGGCGCTGGCGCGAAGCGCGGCCAGCCGAGCGCTCGTCGAGGCCGCCGGGGCCAGTGCGGTGGACGGCGACCTCGACGCGACGGACCGGCTCGGCGACGCACTCGCCGGGGTCGACGCCGTGTTCCACGTCGCCGCCGACACCAACACCTGGTCGCGCCACAACCTGCGCCAGGTCGCGCGACGGCCCGGAATCTCGCCGGCCTACCGAGCGTGCGTCATTCCGGCCTCGCGTGTCGAGTCCTACCTCGTCACCGGCGTGCTGACCGAGGACGGTCCGCGGCGCGGCCGCGAGTCCTGGATCAACTACGAGCGCACCAAGGCGGCCGGCGAGGACGCGGTGCGGGCCGTCGCCGACGCGGCGACGCGCCCCGCGCACATGGTCCGGCCACCCGCAATGGCTGCCTGATCGTGCTGATCGAGCGCGCCAAGCTTCCCGGCGCGCCGCCGGGCGCCGGCTCATTCGCCGACGTGCGCGAGGTCGCCCGCGCGCATGTCGCGGCCTACGAGGCTACCGCCTTCACCTGCATGAATCTCGAGGTCGACTCGACCAAGGCGATGCGCAGCTCGACTACCGGCAGACGACCCGCGCGATCCCCTGGCTGGACGACACCGCGCGCGGCGCGCGGAGCAAGGAGCGTTGGAGATCACCCCGAGCACAGTTGACCCTGAACGCGACGGCGATCGCCTCGCCGCCGCCGCTCGATACCCTGTTGGACGACACCATCGCGTGGATGCGCGAGCAAGGAGCTCTGGCGTGAGCAGCGAACTTCCCGAGGGCGTGCCGGCTGCGGCCGACGCCGCCACCGCAACGCCAACGCCGAGCCCCGCGGCGAGCCCGACCACGAAGCTCTGCGCGAACTGCGCGGCGCCGCTCTCGGGGCCGTTCTGTGCCCAGTGCGGCCAGCCCGAGAAGGGCATGATCCGGCCGCTGACCGGCATGGTGGCGGATCTGCTCGACAGCGTGTTCGGCTGGGACTCGCGGACCTGGCGCACCCTGATGCCGCTGTACTTCAAGCCCGGCTTCCTCACCAACGAGTACCTCGCCGGACGCCGGGTGCGCTACGTCACGCCGGTGCGGCTGTACCTGTTCATCTCGGTGATCGCCTTCCTGCTGGTCTCGCTGATCGCCGATGAGCCGCAGGGTGTCAAGGTCGGCGCGGCCGACGTCGACAGGCCGCAGGCGCATCTGACGGTGGATCCGAAGGCACCCCCGACCCCGCCCCCGCCGCCGCGCGCGCCGGGAGACCGGGCATCGTCCGCCGGCGGCGCGACCGGAGCAGCGACCACCGCCACGCCGACCACCCCGACGACACCCACGACTCCGACCACGCCGACCACGCCGACCACGCCGACCGCCGACGGCGCGACGCTGCCGGATCCCGCCACGCTGGCGGAGAAGATCAAGGAGGACGTGCATCGGGAGATCGCCGCCGAACGCGAACTCGAGCGGTTGAAGAACGAAAAAAAGAAGGAACTCGCAGCCGCGGCCGCGAACGACAAGTCCAAACAGGGGGATTCCGCGCCAGCGGAATCCCCGAAGTCGCCGCAAGGAACGCATCGGACGAAGCCGAAGAATGCCGGCGACGGCGACGACGATGACGACATGATCGGCTGGGACGAGAACGGCAAGGAGCAGTTCAAGTTCAACGGCAAGCCCTGGGATCCGGAGACCAACCCGGTGAAATGGGATGGCGCGCCGGACTTCGTCAACCGCTTCTTCAACTCGCAGATCGGCAAGCTGAAGGAGAAGATGCCGCGGATCAAGGAGCACCCCGGCATCCTGTTCGACAAGCTGTACTCGCTCGCCCCGCAGGCGCTGTTCGTGATGCTGCCGATCTTCGCGCTGCTGCTGAAGATCCTGTACCTGTTCAAGCGCCGTCTCTACAGCGAGCACCTGCTGGTCGCGCTGCACAGCCACAGCTTCCTGTGCCTGTCGGTGATGCTCCTGGTCGGCACCACCGAGGCGCGCGCGCTGCTCGAAGGCAGCTGGACCGCCGGCGTGTTCGGCTTCCTCCGGACGCTGGTCTGGATCTGGATCCCGATCTACCTGTTCTGGATGCAGAAGCGGGTCTACCGGCAGGGCTGGTTTTTCACCACGCTGAAATACGGTCTGCTCGGCATCGCCTATACCGTGCTGCTGTCCTTCGGCATGGTCGGCGCGCTGCTGGTGTCCTTCCTCACCGTATGAGCACGACGATGGGCGGCGACGCCGGCGCAGTGCTCTATGTGGTGCGGGTCGCCGTCGACGCCGAGATCGCGGCCGACTACCGAGCCTGGCTCGGCGCGCATGTCGACGCGATCCTCGCGCTGCCGGGCTTCACCGGCGCGGAGATCTTCCGCGAGGAGACCGCCGCCGACAGCGCGGTCTACACCGTCCACTACCGGCTTGCCGAACGCGCGGCCCTGGACGACTACCTCCGCGACCACGCGCCGCGGCTGCGCGCCGAGGGCCTGGCGCGATTCGGCGGCCGGATGAGCGCCAGCCGCCAGGTGCTCGTCAGGGCGTAGTGCGGGCGCTGTTCGCCGTCTCGCCGGGCCACGCACCGGCGGCCAGGGGCCGTCCTACGCCCACTCGGTCAGGCCTTCGCGCTCGTACAGCGTCCGGAACGACGGCCGCGCCTTCATCCGCCGCGCGAGCTCGGCGAGTGCTGGCCACTCGGTCGCGGGCTTCGGCATGTTGCGCGACCAGCGCAGCAGCATCGTCGCGAAGAAGTCGGCGGCGGTCAGCCTCTCGCCGCAGATGAACGGGCCGTGCTTCGAAAGGTGCGCGTCGAGCCGGTCGAAGGCGGCCTCGATCCGCGGCCGCACCGCGGCCTTCACCGTCTCGGCGTGGTCCGCGCCGAACAGCTCCTCGGCGTAGAACCACATCCGGAACGGCGGCTGCAGCGCATTGGCGAGGTGCACGATCCACTGGTGGTAGTGCGCGCGCGCCGCGCTGGCCGGCGCCGGGGCGAGGTCCGCCTCGGGGTGGCGGTCGGCGAGCGTCAGCACCAGCGCGCCGGACTCGTAGTGCGCCGTCCCGTCGATCACCAGGGCGGGCACCGTTCCGGTCGGATTGAGCGCGAGGTAGGCGGCGGACTTCTGCTCGCCGGCGCCGAGGTCGACTCGCACCAGCTCGTGCGGCAGGTTCATCTCGATCAGCAGCCAGTGGACGACCAGGCTGGCGGTGCCGGGCGAGTAGTAGAGGGTGTACATGGGCGGGCTCCGTGGGGGGCTCGATCGTATCCGCGGTGGTCGAATGCCCGGTGGTGTCCCCGCGCGATGCGCCGAAATTTCAGGGAAACCCCTCATCCCGTCATTGCGAGCGCAGCGAAGCAATCCAGCGCCTTTGTTCTTGGTCGCGCTCAATCAGGAGCAAAGGCGCTGGATTGCCTCGCTGCGCTCGCAATGACGGGCATTTCTGGGCCCTGGGCCCGAACGAAGCAACTACGCCTCGTCAACCCACAGCATCAGATCGTTTCAGCCCTCAGCCCTCAACGTCCTGCATCGAACGGCATCGCAAGGCGGCGCAAGCGCCGCTCTACCGGCAGCCCAGGTCCTTGAGCTCGACCCGCCGGTTCCGCGCCCTGCCCGCATCGCTGCCGTTGTCGGCGATCGGCTGGTTGCGGCCGTAGCCCTTGTGCGACAGGCGTGCGGCAGCGATGCCGTGCGCCACGAGCCAGGATTCGACGGTGGTCGCGCGTGCCTCCGACAGCTTCTGGTTGTAGTCGTCGCCGCCGACGTTGTCGGTGTGACCCTGTACCTCGATCTTCAGGGCCGGCTTGCCCTTCAGCAGGGCCAGCGCCGCGCCGAGCACGCTGTCCGATTCGGGCTTCAGCGATGCCTGGTTGAAGTCGAACAGCACGCCGTACAGGGGCACGTGGCAGTCCTTCGCCAGTCGCGCATCGAGCTCGCCGCCCCCGATGTCGACGACCTGGAACGACAGCTGCGCGCCGTATTCGTAGGTCAGCTTTGCCCACAGCTCGCGGCCGTCGCGGTGGTAGCGGGCGATCAGTCGGCCATCGGCCGCTTCGCTGCCGTTCTTCGGGTGGACGATGGTCCATCCGGCCTTGGCGAGCGCGCGCTGGTACTGGCCGAAGAAGGTGCCGGCGGCAAGCGTCTTCGGCCCGGAGTAGTTGCGGCCGAGCACCCGGCTGCCGACCAGCATCGGCTCGGCGGCGCCGGGCGGGCTGACGTCGAGCGTGTCGTCGTTGTGGCCCGCCCAGGTGCGGGTCGCGCCCGGGGGCGGCGGCAGCCAGGGGAAGTCGGCGTCGTCGCCGAATTTCTCGGCAACGGCCGCCGGCGAGCGGAACACCGGATCGGTCGGTGCGGCGGCGGGCTCGACCATCTCGAAACGGACATACCCCTGCGGCGCGTCCATGCTGAGCGTCGCATAGACCGCCTGGCCGTCGCGGTCGATCCGGAAGGTCGCCTGGTCCTGCGCCTCGTTCTGGTAGACCCGCGTCCAGCCGCTGCCGACGAGCGCCTTGCCGACGGCCGTCGAGATGCGCGCCTCGCTGCCGTTGTAGAAGCCCACCGCCGGCTCGCCGGCGAGTGGCTTCCAGGTCAGCCAGCGGGCGTAGTAGTGGCCGCTGCGACTGAGCTTGTTGCCGCTGGCGTCGAGGGTGAACTCCGCCGATTCCTGGGTCTTCTCGTCCAGCGCCTGGTCGGGATTGATCACGACCTGCGGGGGAAACTTCACGTAGGCCGGAAAGCCGAGGTCGGCGCGGGCGGGGCTGGCGCAAAGCGCGGCGGCCACCCACAACAGATGGAGCACCGGCCGGATCGGCACCCGGGAGGGCTCGGCCGTCGCCGGGTCGGCGCGCCGTACGGCGGTCGATGCTGCATCGGTCATGGGAGTGCACTCCGAAAGCGGGCGCGAAGCATAGTTCGCCCCGGGGTGTTCCCGGATGAACCCGGGATGACGCCGTGCATTCGATTGCGCCGCCTTCGCCCCCGGTGAATCCTGCCAGCGAGCGGCGTATCCTCCGGGCTCTTTCCGTACGACCACGCCAACCAGGAGTCCGCCCATGAAAGTGCTCTATACCGCCCATGCCGCCGCCAACGGCGGACGCGATGGCTCGGTCAAGTCCTCCGACGGCGTGGTCGACGTCAAGCTCACCAAGCCGAAGGGTCTTGGCGGACCGGAGACGGCCGGGACCACCAATCCCGAGCAGCTGTTCGCCTGCGGATACTCCGCCTGCTTCGCCGGCGCCGTCGGCTTCGTCGCGCAGCAGAAGAAGATCGCGCTGTCCGGCGTCGAGGTGAACGCGACGGTGCACATCGGCATGCAGGAAGCCGGCGGTCTCGGTCTGTCCGCCGAGCTGGCCGTGCGGCTGCCGGGCATCGACCGAGCGGTCGCCGAGGAACTGGTCCATGCCGCGCACCAGGTCTGCCCCTACTCGAAGGCGACCCGCAACAATATCGAGGTGAAGCTGTCGGTCGTCGACTGACGCGCCTCACCACCGCGGCGGTCCGGGGACGGCCACCGCGAGTCCGACCAGCGACCGCAAGCCACGCATCGGGGAATCAGGATGGCCACGATCAAAGAAGCGAAAGTGCCGGACATCGGCAATTACAAGGATGTGCCGGTCATCGAGGTGCTGGTGAAGGTCGGTGACAGCGTCAAGGCCGACCAGGGACTGGTCTCGCTGGAGTCGGACAAGGCGACGATGGAAGTGCCGGCGCCCTTCGCCGGCGTGGTGAAGGAATTGAAGGTCAAGCTTGGCGACACGCTGTCGGAAGGCAGCCTGGTCGCTCTGATCGAAGTCGCCGAGGGCGGCGCTGCCGCGCCGGTTCCCGCCGCGGCACCGGCGGCGCCTGCGGCCCCGACGCCTGCTCCGGCACCGGCCCCCGCGGCCGCCGCGCCGGCTCCCGCCGCGGCTCCGGCACCGTCCCCCTCCGTTGCAACGAAGACACCGCCGATCAGTTTCGACAGCAGCCAGGTGATGCCCGACCAGGTGCCCTACGCCAGTCCGGCGGTGCGCGCCTACGCCCGCGAGCTCGGCGTCGACCTGTCGAAGGTGAAGGGCAGTGCCCGCGGCGGACGGATCCAGAAGGACGACGTCTCGGGCTACGTGAAGTCGGTGATGAGCGGCGCGCAGGCGGCGCCGAAGGCCGCGGCCGGCGGCGGTGGCGGCCTCAACCTGCTGCCCTGGCCGGTGGTCGACTTCGCCAAGTTCGGCGCGGTCGAGACCAAGGCCCTGTCGCGGATCAAGAAGATTTCCGGCGCGAACCTCGCGCGCAACTGGGCGATGATCCCGCACGTCACCCAGCACGACGAGGCCGACGTCACCGAGCTCGAGGCGCTGCGCGTCGCGCTCAACAAGGAGAACGAGAAGGCCGGCATCAAGCTGACCATGCTCGCCTTCCTGATCAAGGCGGTGGTCGCCGCGCTGAAGAAATTCCCGGAGTTCAACGCCTCGCTCGACGCGGCGGGCGAGAACCTGGTGCTGAAGAAGTATTTCCACGTCGGCTTCGCCGCCGACACCCCGAACGGCCTCGTCGTGCCGGTGCTGAAGGACGCCGACCAGAAGGGCGTCAACGCGATCGCGAAGGAGAGCTCCGAGCTCGCCGGTCGAGCCCGCGAAGGCAAGCTCGGCCCGGCCGACATGCAGGGCGGCTGCTTCTCGATCTCCTCGCTCGGCGGCATCGGCGGCACCGCGTTCACGCCGATCATCAACGCACCGGAGGTCGCCATCCTCGGCGTCTCCAAGTCCGCGATCCGGCCGGTGTGGGACGGCAGCGCGTTCCAGCCCCGGCTGATGCTGCCGCTGTCGCTGTCCTACGACCACCGGGTGATCGACGGCGCGGCCGCCGCGCGCTTCACCGCGTATCTCGCGACGCTGCTGGCGGACATGCGGCGCAGCCTGCTGTGACGATGCGCCCGGGTTCGCCGTGAGCGTCGTCTTTTCCGACATCCGCATCGTCGACCTCGACACCCGCAAGACCAGCTGGTCGCGGGTGCACGAGTCGATGCGGGTGGTGTACCTGAAGCTCGATCGCGAGCCGCCGGACCCGCGCTGGGTGCGCCTGTTCCAGGAGGAGCGCGAATCGCGGATCAATCCGCGCCGCTGCGGCCTGTGGGTCGAGAACGACTACATCTGCTTCGACTGCATGCTGGACGAGGTCGAATACATCCACCTGCCCGACATCCAGAAGTCGATCGACTTCGCCAACCTGCGCTATCGCGAGCTGGTGACCGCGGAAGCCCGACGCTTCCAGCAGGCCGCTGTCGACGTGGCTCAGGAGGCCGTCGATCTCGCACTGCTGCGTCAGCGGGTGCGCGACCGGGTGGGCGCGACGGCGGCCGTCGGGACCGCGACGCCGGGCGCAGCGCCGGCGTCGGCGGCTCCCCAGTCGAAGCCTGTCGCCGCGCCGCTGATCGAACAGCGTGCCCCGGACCTGCCGGCGCCGGACGAGCACGACGCGATGCTGGCGGCGGACGTGGTGACGCCGGCCGCGATCGAATCCTCGACCGACGAAGCGGCGGTCGACGAGGTCGACACCGAACTGCTGCGCCGCCAGACCCGACTGCGCGCGGACTTCCGCGCGGCCCGCAATCCCATCGACAAGGAGAACTCCGATGGCGCAACTTGAAGTCAAGGTTCCCGACATCGGCAACTACACGGATGTGCCGGTCATCGAGATGCTGGTCAAGGTCGGCGACACGGTGAAGCTCGACCAGGGACTGGTCTCGCTCGAGTCCGACAAGGCGACGATGGAGGTGCCCTCAAGCGCCGCCGGCATCGTCCGCGAACTGAAGGTCAAGCTCGGCGACAAGCTCTCCCAGGGCGCCGTCGTCGCGATCATCGAAACGGTCGCCGCTGGCGCACCGGCCCAAGCCGCCGCCGCCGCGGCGGCAACTCCGGGCAAGTCGGAAGCGGCAGCGCCTGCGCCTGCGGCACCAGCATCGGCCACAGCAACGGCACCGAAAGCCGCCGGCGCCAGCGGCCGCACGCCCGACGTGCGCTGCAAGGTCGCCGTGCTCGGCGCCGGCCCGGGCGGCTACAGTGCCGCCTTCCGCGCCGCCGACCTCGACCAGGACACGGTGCTGATCGAGCGCTATCCGGTGCTGGGCGGCGTCTGCCTCAACGTCGGCTGCATCCCGTCGAAGGCACTGCTGCACGCGGCGCGTGTGCTCGACGAGGCACACCACATCGCCGACGCGGGCATCAGCTTCGGCGAGGCCAAGGTCGACCTCGACAAGCTCCGCGCCTACAAGAACAAGGTCACCGGACAACTGAACAACGGCCTCGCCGGGATGGCGAAGCAGCGCAAGGTGACCCGCGTCACCGGCGTCGGCAAGTTTGTTTCTCCGAACGAGATCGAGGTCGACGGCCCCGACGGCAAGAAGCTGGTCGCGTTCGAGCAGTGCATCATCGCCGCTGGTTCGCAGGCGGTGAAGCTCCCGGGGCTGCCGTGGAGCGATCCCCGGATGATGGACTCCACCGACGCGCTGACCCTGACCGACGTGCCGAAGCGCCTGCTGGTGATCGGCGGCGGCATCATCGGCCTCGAGATGGCCTGCGTGTACGAGGCGCTGGGCAGTGCGGTCACGGTGGTCGAGCTGCTCGACCAGCTGATGCCCGGCGCCGACGTCGACCTGGTGAAGCCGCTGCAGGCTCGCATCGCCAAGCGCTATGCCGGAATCCACCTGAAGACCAAGGTCGCCAAGGTCGAGGCGACGCCGGACGGCCTGGTCGCCACCTTCGAAGGCGAGAAGGCTCCGGAGCCGCAGACCTATGATCGCGTCCTGTGCGCCGTCGGGCGCGCGCCGAACGGCAAGAAGATCAACGCGGAGGCGGCGGGCGTGGTGGTCTCCGACCGCGGCTTCATTCCGGTCGACACCCAGATGCGCACCAACGTGCCGCACATCTTCGCGATCGGCGACGTGATCGGCAATCCGATGCTGGCGCACAAGGCGGTGCACGAGGGCCATGTCGCCGCGGAGGTCTGTGCCGGCCACAAGCGCCACTTCGAGGCCCGGGTGATCCCGTCGGTGGCCTATACCGATCCGGAGATCGCCTGGGTCGGCGTGACCGAGGGCGAGGCGAAGGCCAAGGGCCTCAAGGTCGGCGTCGGCAAGTTCCCGTACGCCGCCTCGGGTCGCGCGATCGGCATCAACCGCACCGAAGGCTTCACCAAGATCATCTTCGACGAGGCCACGCATCGCATCATCGGTGCCGGCATCGTCGGGCCCACCGCCGGCGACATGATCTCGGAAGCGGCGCTCGCGATCGAGATGGGCTGCGAGGCGGCCGACATCGCCCACACCGTGCATCCGCACCCGACGCTCGGCGAGTCCTTCGGCATGGCCGCCGAGGTGTTCGAGGGCACGGTCACCGACATCTTCATCCCCAAGCGCAAGTGAGGACACCGCCATGTGGCAGCACGGACCCGCCCTGATCACCGCCCTCACCATGCTGCTGCTGGTGGGCGCCACGCTCGCCGTCGGGCGGGCGCGAGGGATGTACAAGATCGACGCGCCGCACACCACCGGCCACCCGGACTTCGAGCGCGCGTTCCGGGCGCAGGCGAACACGCTGGAGTCGACGATCCTGTTCCTGCCCTGCCTCTGGCTGTTCTCGAGCTATGCCAGTCCGCAGTGGGCGACGATCCTCGGCGCGGTGTGGCTGGTCGGCCGGGTCTGGTACCTGGTCGGCTACATGCGCGCGGCTGCGGCGCGCAGCGGCGGATTCCTGGTCAGCGCCCTGGCCGGCATGGTCCTGCTCGGCGGTGCGCTGTACGGCGTCGTGATGGCGATGATGAAGTGATCGACGCCTGCGTCCGACCCGCGGTCACGGTCCATGGCTGACGCGCTGATCGCCCTCGGCCTCGGGCTGCTGGCACTGCTGCTCGGTACCGACAGCCTGCAGAAGGGTGTGTCCGGCCTGGCGCAGCGCCTTGGCGCGTCGCCCTTCCGGGCCGGTGTCGCGATGCTCGGGCTGGGCTCGGCCTTGCCGCAACTCGCCATCGTCGCCCGCGCGCGCTGGACCGGTCATCCGGACCTCGCCGCGGGCACCGCGTTCGGCAGCGCCGTAGCCGCGGTCGGGCTGGCGCTGGCCGTCACGCTCGCCGTCACGCCGCTGCCGGTGACGATGCGGGCGCTGGCACGGCAGGGCCAGCTCGCCGTCGTCACCGTGCTCGCGCTGTTCCTGCTCGCCATCGACGGCGGGCTGTCGGCGATCGACGGCGCCGTGCTGCTCGCGCTGTTCGCGGCGGGCCAGGTGCTGTTGTGGCGCTCGGCCCCCGCGGAGGCGCCGGGCGTGCAGCTGCAGTTCACCGAGAACCAGTTCACCCAGACGGAGGTCGGGCGGACCGAGCTCCGGATCGCCATCGGCCTCGCCGCGCTCGGCTTCGGCGCCTACAAGTGCTGCGACGCCGCGGTCGCGATCGCGACCGCCGTCGGCGCTTCCGAGGTCATGGTCGGCCTTACCGTGGTGGCGGCCGGCAGCACGCTGCCGGCACTGGTCGCGGCGCTGATGGCCGCCCGCAACGACCAGCCCGATGTCGCCGTCGGCAGCGCCATCGGCGCGTTCGGATTCAATCTCGCCGTCCTCGTCGGCGGTTCGGCCGTGATCGCGCCCGTGGCGCTCGGCAAGCCGCTGCTGGGCGCGATCCTGCCGGAGCTGACCGCGGCCGCGATCCTGCTGGCGCTCTCGATGACCCGCCCCGGTGTGCTCCTGAAGCGCGGCGTTGGCGCGCTGCTGACCGCGTGCTGGCTCGCCGCGCTGGTGTGGCAATGGCTGGAACTGCGCGGCTGAGGCCCGAGGCGCGGCGGCCATGAATGCGCTGGATCTGGTGCCGTTCGAGCTGGTCCTGCTGGTGTTCGGGATCGGCGTCGCCGTCGGCGCGCTGCTGGTCTCGATGACCGTGTTGCTGCGCGCGCACTGGCTGCGCCAGCGGGTGGCGGATGCCGAGCTCGCGCTGCACGAGAACCGCGCGCGGCAGGCGGCGGTGATCCACCAGAGCAAGCTCGCCGCGCTCGGCCAGATGATCGCGGGCGTCGCCCACGAGATCAACACGCCGCTCGGCTACGTCAAGAGCAATCTCGACGTGGCCGGCGAGATCGGCGAGGAATTCGCCGACGCGGTGGCGAAGGAGATGGTGGACCTGGAGCAGCAGGCCCGCGCCGACGGCGCACCGATCACCGCCGAGCGGATCAAGCTGGCGGCGCAGGCGCTGGCCGCCGGCGACTGGATCCAGGCCCGCGAACTGCTCGGCGACGCCAAGGACGGGGTGCGCCGGATCGAACGGGTGATCAGCAACCTGAAGGGCTTCGCGCGACTCGACCGCGACGGACCGGAACGGGTGGACATCAATGCCTGTGTCCGCGAGACGCTGCTGGTGGCCGGCCAGTCGCTGAAGCCCAACGTCCAGGTCGCGATGCGGCTGGCCGACCTGCCCGGCGTCGTGTGCATGCCTTCCGAACTCAACCAGGTGCTGCTGAACCTCGTCACCAACGCCGCCCAGGCGATGTCGGGCAAGGGCCGGATCGACATCACGACCCGCGTCGCCGCCGACCGGATGGTCGAGATCGAGGTCGCCGACAGCGGCCCGGGAATGACGCCGGAAGTGCGGGCGCGGATCTTCGAACCGTTCTTCTCCACCAAGCCGCCGGGTGTCGGAACGGGGCTCGGACTCGCGATCTGCGAGCAAATCGTCAAGGCCCATGGCGGTACGATTGACGTGGTGAGCAGTTTGGGGGCCGGCGCAAGGTTTACCATTCGGCTGCCGACCGACCCCCCCTTGTTCGTTTCGAATCCACCGCCCCGATGACCGAAGTCGAAGCGAAACGCCGATTCCGTGTGTTGTTCATCGACGACGAGCCGCGCATCACGCGGGCGCTGAAGGCCCTGTTTCGCGACTTCGAGGCCTACGAGGTCAACGATCCCCGGCTCGGCGCCTTCGCCGCCAAGACCTACGACGTCGACGTCGTGGTGTGCGACCAGAAGATGCCGGAGATGTCGGGCACCGAGTGCCTGCGCGAGGTCAAGCACGAGCAGCCGCGCGCGCTGCGCATCCTGCTCACCGGCTATGCCGACTTCCAGGCGGTGATCGGCTCGGTCAACGACGGCGAGGTCTATCGCTTCCTGTCGAAGCCCTGGGACAACGCCGAGCTGCGCCGCACCATCGAGGAGGCGGCGCGGATCGCCAGCGACACGCCGTCGCTGTCGCCGGAGCCGATGACCGAGGTCGAGGCCGAGTCGGCGCGCCATGAGCTCGGCCTCCTGGTGATCGAGGACAATCCCGAGGTGCAGCAGCGCCTGCGCGAGATCCTGGCGCCGCACTACCAGGTGCACTTCGCGGCCAGCGTCGAGCGGGCGACCCAGATCCTGGAGCAGCACGAGGTCGGCGTGGTGGTGTCGGAGACCCACGTCGGCCAGGGCGACATCACGACCTACCTGAAGACCCTGAAGCAGTACCACCCGCACATCGCGGTGGTGGTGATCACCGACCGCGCCGACGTGCCGGCCGTGGCGGAGCTGATCAACGGCGGGCAGGTCTACCGGATGCTGATGAAGCCGGTGCGGATGGGCTCCTGCCGACTGGCGGTGGACTCCGCGCTTGCGCACTACGCGAAGCTGAAGAAGCAGCCCGGCGCGGTTCGGCGCTTCGTCGTGCCGACCGCCGAGGTGCCGGTCGTCGCGGCGGCCCCGGCCCCCGCTCCCGCGCCGGCGGCCGCGCCCGCCGCCGCTCCGAGCAGCAACAGCGAATCCCTGCTGGCGCGCCTGCGCGCCCTGCCCTCGCGGATCGCGAAGTTCGGCCAGTAGGGCGGCGCTTGCGCCGCTGCTCTCGGCATCATCGACGACGATGAGTCCCGTCGACCTGCTGGTGTTCGGCGCCAGCGGCGGCATCGGCCGCTTCCTCGCGCAGCGCCTCGCCACCGACGCGCGCCGCATCGGCTGGGTGTCGCGGCAGGCGAGCGACCGCGCCGGCGGGTGGCAAGCGGATCTCCACCGCGACGACCCGCTGCCGGAGGCCGATGCGCTGATCAGCGCCGGACCGCTCGACGCCTTCGCCGACTGGATGTGCCGCAGCGGACGCCAAGCCGGGCGGGTGGTCGCGTTCTCGTCGACCAGCGCGGAGGTGAAGTCCGACTCGCCGGATCCCGCCGAACGCGACCTCGCCGCACGGCTGCGGTCGGCCGAGGAGCGCCTGGCTGAACACTGCGCGCGCCGGGGTGCCGCACTGACGCTGCTCCGTCCGACCCTGATCTACGGCTGGGACGGCGACCGCAGTCTGTCCCGGATCGTCGCGCTCGCCCGCCGCCGCGGATTCTTCCTGCTGCCGCGTGGCGCGCTCGGACGCCGCCAGCCGGTGCATGCCGACGACCTCGCGGCGGCGGCGCTGGCGGCACTCGCGGCGCCTTTCGCGGGCGTGCGGCGATTCGACCTGCCGGGCGGCGAGACCCTCGCCTACGACGCGATGGTCGCGCGCCTGCTCGACCTGATCGTGCCGCGCCCGTCCTTGTGGCGACTGCCGGCGCCGCTGTTCGCGCTCGCGCTGAAACTCGCCGCCGCGGGCGGCGAGGCGATCCCGGGGGCGGCGCTGATCGCCCGGCTCCGCCAGGACCTGGTGTTCGACGCCGCGCCGGCGCGCGCGGCGCTCGGCTACGCGCCGCGGGCGTTCGTGCCGGAGGCGTCGTCGTTCGCCGGTTCGTCGCCGCCGAGCACCTCGTCGAGCAGGTAGACCGGCCGCTGCTTCGCCTCGACGAACAGCCGACCCAGGTACTCGCCGATCAGACCGAGCGCCATCAGCTGCGCGCCGCCCAGGAACAGCACGGTGACCATGATGGTCGGGTAGCCGCGCACCGGCTCGCCCCACAGCAGGGTCTTCGAGATGATCCAGGAGCCGTAGACGAACGAGAACAGCGAGGTCAGGACCCCGACCCAGGTGGCGATCCGGAGGGGCGCGGTCGAGAACGAGGTGATGCCGTCGATCGCGAAGGCGAACAGCTTGCCGTAGTTCCACTTGGTCTGGCCCGCGGCGCGCGGATCGCGGTCGTACTCGAGCCCGGTCTGGCGGTAGCCGACCCAGCCGAACAGGCCCTTGTAGAAGCGTTGGCGCTCGGTGAGCCGGCGCAGCGCCAGCACCGCGCGCCGCGACAGCACCCGGAAGTCGCCGGTGTCGGCCGGGATCGGAGTCCGGGAGAGCTGCCCGATCACCCGATAGAACGCCGCCGCGGTGAAGCGTTTCAACCACGATTCGCCGGCACGCGAGCGGCGCACGCCATAGACCATGTCCCAGCCCTGATCGAGCTTCGCGAGGAAGTCCGGCAGCAGCTCCGGCGGGTCCTGCAGGTCGGCGTCGATCAGCAGCACCCGCTCGGCCTCGGCGTGATCGAGACCGGCGGCCATCGCGACTTCCTTGCCGAAGTTGCGCGCCAGCAGCACCCGGACCACGCGCGGGTCGCCGGCGGCAAGCTCGGCCATCACGTCGCGGGTGCGATCGCGGCTGCCGTCGTCCACGTAAACAATCCGCGACGACAGGCCGAGCCGGTCCAGCACCGCGCCCATCCGGCGATGGAATTCGGGCAGGACGACCGCCTCGTTGAAGCACGGCACGACGACCGCGAGAGCAGGCAGATTCAGGGGTTTCATCGGATCGATTTCCATCGTGATGCAGCGCACCATCGATGGTCTTAAGAAATCGTTGAAGTAGCGTTGCAATCGCGTAAATCGCGTGCCTATGATACCCGTGCGACACCGTCTTCCTGAGCAAACCCTTCCGAGAAGGAAATCCGCATGCAAGCCCGACTCAAGCTGGCTTTGGCCCTGGCGCCGATGTTCATCGCCGCGTGCAGCAGCAGCAGCAATGCACCGCGAGCCGTACCCGCGCCGCCTGCCACCAACGCGGACGGTTCGCCGGTCACCGCCGTGATCACCGCGCGTTTCGACCCGACCAACAGCGTGGTCCCGTTCCCGATCAACCTGCTGCTCTCGGGCACGCGGGACCTGACGCTGAACATCCCGGTGTCGAATCCGAACGACTTCTCGAATCCGCAGGTCGCGCTGAACGCGCTCGACGGCTTCTCGACGGTCGCACCGGCGACCTTCCAGCTGTCGGCCGCGCCGCGCGCGACCAAGCTCGTCGCCGGCACCGGCATCCGGGTGTTCCAGGTGACCCTGACCGGCCCCGGCGGCGCCGTCACCGGCATCACCCGTGAGCTGACCCCGACCTCCGAATTCGTGGTCGCGCCGACGACCTCCGACAGCACCGGCCGCACGATCGCCGTGGTGCCGACGGCGCCGCTGAAGCAGGTCACCTCCTACATGGTGGTGGTCACCAGCGACATCACCGACAACGCCGGCAACGACGCCACGCCGGACACGACCTACTTCCTCACCCAGCGCACCTCGCCGCTGTGCGTGAACGGCGCGTCCACCGACCCGCTGATCCCGTCCTCCAGCGCCTGCGCGCTGGAGCCGCTGCGCCTGCTGACCAACGCGCAGGAAGCCGCCGCGGCCTCGGCCGGCATCCCGAAGAGCAAGATCGTGCTGTCCTGGGTCTACACCACCCAGAGCATCACCCCGACCCTGCAGGCGGCGCGCGCGCTGGCGCAGGCCGGTGGCACGACCCGCCTTGCCGCGACCGGCCTCAACCTGTCGCAGATCAGCGCCAGCCTGCCGAACGTCGCCGACGTCTACATCGGCACCCAGGACCTGCCCTACTACCTGGCGATCCCGAGTGCGCAGAACCCGACCGCCGCGCTGACCGGCTTCTGGAAGGCCGCCGCCGGCGCCTACCAGCCGCCGTTCAACCAGGCCGGGCTCGATCCGACCTCGACCAACCTGACCTTCGCCAATCCGGTCCCGGTGAAGACCGCGACGGTGACGGTGCCGGTCCTGATGACGATCCCGAACGCCAACTCCGGCAAGACCAAGCCGGCCTCCGGCTGGCCGATCGTGATCTACAACCACGGCATCACCCGTGACCGCAGCGACATGCTGGCGGTCGCCGGCACGCTCGCCGCCCAGGGCTTCGCGGTCATCGCGATCGACCAGCCGCTGCACGGCATCACCAACCGGCAGAGCCCGCTGTACATCAAGAACACGCCGTTCGGCGCGATCGCGAACGAGCGCACCTTCGATCTCGACCTGTCCAACAACAGCACCGGCGCCGCCGGCCCGGACGGCCAGATCGACAGCTCCGGTTCCTACTTCATCAACCTGACCAGCCTGCTGACCTCGCGCGACAACAGCCGCGAGACCATCGCCGACCTGTTCACGCTGACCAAGGCGATCCCGTCGATGAGCTACGACGGCGACGCCACCCCGGACTTCGACGGTTCGCGCATCAGCTTCGTCGGCCAGTCGCTGGGCTCGATCACCGGCGTGCCCTTCCTGGCGCTGGAGCCGAACGTCAATGTCGCCTACCTGTCGGTCCCGGGCGGCGGCATCGCCCAGCTGCTGAACGGCTCGCCGACCTTCGGCCCGCGCATCCGTGCCGGTCTCGCCGCGGCCGGTGTCGTCGCCGGCACGCCGACCTTCGACCAGTTCCTCGGCGCCGCGCAGACCGCCATCGATTCCGCCGATCCGATCAACTACGGTTTCGCCTCCACCACCGACCGCATCCTGGCCGGCCTCGTCGTCGGCAACGGCGGCAGCAACCTGTCCGACCAGGTGGTGCCGATCTCCGTGGCCGGCGCGCCGCTGTCCGGCGGCGAGCCGCTGGTGCGCACGCTCGGCCTGGCGTCGATCACCGCCACGACCCAGAGCGCCTCCGGCATCCGCGGCGTGGTGCGCTTCACCGCCGGCGACCACGGCTCGCTGCTCTCCCCGGCGTCGTCCGCTGCGGTGACGGTGGAAATGCAGACCGAAATGGCCAGCATGACGGCGTCCGCCGGCGCGGCGGTGCAAGTCGCCAACACGTCGGTCATCCGCACCCAGTAAGGATCGAGGCAACCCGAGGAAATGCTCATGACCCACAAGAACAGCAAGCACCGCGTGGCTCGCCGCGATCTGACCCGCACCGCCCTGGGCGGCGCGATCGCCCTGGCCTTGTCCGCGTACGTCGCCCCGGCGATGGCGTGGACCTGGGAGAACGGCGACTGGAAGGGCGGCATCGACACCACCGTCTCCTACGGCGTCTCCATGCGCCTCACCGACGCCGACAGCAACCTGATCGGCAAGTCGCAGTTCAACCCGACGACCTTCCAGCTGACCGTTCCGAACCAGATCGCCCAGCGCGGTCGCTTCTCGGTCAACGGCGACGACGGCGACCAGAACTACGACAAGCACGACCTGTTCTCCAACGCCTTCAAGATCACGTCGGAGTTCAGCCTGAACTACGGCGAGAACACCGGCGCCTTCGTCCGTGCCAGCTACTTCTACGACTTCGAGAACGAACGCCGCGACGAGCTGACCCGGCTGGCGAAGGAAAAAGTCGGCAAGAAGATGAACTTCCTCGACGCCTTCATCTTCCACAACTTCGACGTGGGCGGACACGACGCCTCGGTGCGCTTCGGCCGCCAGGTCGTGAGCTGGGGCGAGTCGACCTTCATCCAGAACGGCATCAACGTCATCAACCCGGTGGACGTGTCGAAGCTGCGCGTGGCGGGCTCCGAGCTGAAGGAAGCCTTCCTGCCGGTGAACATGGTCACCACCTCGTTCAAGTTCAGCGAGAACCTGTCCGCCGAGGCGCTGTACCTGCTCGAGTTCAACCAGACCGAGCCGGATCCGCAAGGCACCTACTTCTCGACCAACGACTTCGCGACGCTGGGCTCGACCTACGTGATGCTCGGCTTCGGCACGGTGCCGCAGCCGGTGCGCAACCCGGAACTGTTCTACGACGTCTGCTACAACCCGGCCGGCAACGCCGTCGGCTTCGGGCTGTCGGACACCGGGCTGCCGGCCGCGCTGGTCGGTGCCGGCTGCGCCGCCGCGGTACCGCGGCTGCCGGATCGCTACCCGTCGAAGAACGGCCAGTTCGGCCTCGCGCTGCACTACTTCTCGCCGGAGCTCAACAACACCGAGTTCGGCCTGTACTTCCTGCGCTACCACAGCCGCCTGCCGCTGATCTCGGGCATCTCGGTGACCAACTCCAACGCCAACTCCGGCCGCTACTTCATCGAGTATCCGGAAGGCATCCGGATGTACGGCGCGTCCTTCAACACGACGCTCGACGGTCCGGGCATCGCGGTGCAGGGCGAAGTCTCCTACCGCGACAACGCGCCGCTGCAGATCGACGACGTCGAGCTGCTCCCGGCTGGGAGCGTCACGAGGTCGGCCAGTGGCAGATGACCTTCACCAAGGTGTTCGCTCAGGTCGCGGGTGCCGACCAGGTCGCGGCCGTCGCCGAATTCGGCGGTACCGAAGTGTTCGACCTGCCCGGCCTCGCCACCCTGCGCTACCAGGGTGACGGCACCGACACCGGCGGCGGCCCCGACGCCAGCTCCGGCGCCGGTCGCAACCCGCAGACCCAGCAGCGCGGCTTCCCGACCCCGTATTCCTGGGGCTATCGCGTCGCGGTGCGAGCCGACTACAACAACGCCTTCAACTCGCCGTTCAACCTGTCGCCGCGCATCGCCTTCAACCACGACGTCGCCGGCATCACGCCGGGCCCGGGCGGCAACTTCATCGAGGGCCGTCGCTCCGTGACCCTCGGCGTCGAAGGCAACTACCTGAACCAGTGGGCGGCCGACCTCAGCTACACGCGCTTCTACGGCGCCGGACGGCTCAACCTGATTCGTGATCGTGACTTTGCGTCGTTCACCCTGAAGTACTCGTTCTGAGCGTGTCCGGGAGGGATACATCATGCGTAGCGCAAGCAAGACGATAGGCGCCAGTCTGTTGACGCTGGCCTTGGGCACCACCTCCGCATGGGCGGCGGTGTCCGCGGACCAGGCGGCGAAGCTGGGCAAGGAACTCACCCCGACCGGCGCGGAAGTGGCGGGCAATGCGGAAGGCACGATCCCGAAGTGGGAAGGTGGCATCACCAAGCCGCCCGCGGGCTACAAGGTCGGCCAGATGCATCCGGATCCGTACGCGGACGACAAGCCCGTACTGACCATCACCCCGGCCAACTACAAGGATGCCAAGACGGGGCCGCGCCTGACCGAAGGTCAGAAGGCGATGTTCGCGAAGTATCCCGACTTCAAGATGATCGTCTATCCGACCCGGCGCAGCGCGTCGTTCCCGCAGCGGACCTACGAGTTCACGGCGAAGAACGCGACGTCCTGCAAGCTGGTCGCGAACGGCGAAGGCATCCAGAACTGCGCCGAGGGACTGCCGTTCCCGATCCCGCAGAACGCCTACGAGGTGATCTGGAACCACAAGCTGAAGTACAAGGGCGTCGCGGCGATGCGCTGGGCGAACCAGGCGGCGCCGACCGCCACCGGTTCGTACAGCGTGGTGCGTCTGCGCGAGGAAGTGCTGGGCCTGTACTACAAGCCGGGCAACACCTCCGAGAACATCAACAACGTCCTGATCTACTTCTTCCAGGTGGTGGAAGGCCCGGCGCGCCTCGCGGGCAACGTGCTGCTGGTGCACGAAACCCTGAACGCCGCCGCCCAGCCGCGCCAGGCCTGGGTGTACAACCCCGGCCAGCGCCGCGTGCGCCGCGCCCCGAACGTCGCCTACGACAATCCGGGCACCGCGACCGACGGCCTGCGCACCAATGACATGACCGACATGTTCAATGGCGCGATGGACCGCTTCGACTGGAAGCTGGTGGGCAAGCGCGAGATGTACGTCCCGTACAACGCGTACAAGGCCAAGCAGCCGAACGTGAAGGTCGCGGACCTGGTGAAGCCGGGCCATCTCAATCCCGACCTGCTGCGCTACGAACTGCACCGCGTCTGGGTCGTCGATGCGACGCTAAAGGCCGGCGCCCGCCACATCAACAGCCGCCGTACCTTCTACCTCGACGAAGACAGCTGGCAGATCCTGGTGATCGACCACTACGACACCCGCGGCCAGCTGTGGCGTTATTCCGAGGCGCCGGGCATCAACTACTACGAGGTGCCGACCTACTGGTCCACGCTGGAAACGCATCACGACCTGCAGTCTGGCCGCTACATCACCGGCCTGCTGGACAACGAAGAGAAGCCGTTCGACTTCTCGTTCCAGACCTCGCCGGACGAGTTCTCGCCCGACTCCCTGCGCAAGCGCGGAATCCGCTAGCAGTACCCGACCGGCCGCCTCGTTCGAGGCGGCCGGTTTGCTTTCAGCGGGGATCAGACGTACGGTCGACCGCCGGCCGACAATGCTTCCGGGTTGCGCCAGATGAAGGCGAAGACCCGGCCACCGGCATCGACCGATCAGGCACTCACACCGGCGTCGATGTCGGATCGGACTCCAAGCACATGACCACGCAGCGATACCGGCCCGCCCCGCGGCGCCCTGCCTTCCAGTTCCTCGCGTTCGCGCTCGCGGTCGGACCCGCGCTCGCCGCCGACGCCCCCGCCGCACCGGCCGCGACCGCGCCACCAGCCCCGGTGGCCGATCAGGCGACCCAGAACTCCCAGAAGTGGCCCCTCGCCACCAGCAAGGCGCTGATCCTCGCGATGACCAACTCCTCCGATCGCGCGATCGCGGTCGGCGAGCGGGGCATCGTGCTGACCTCCGCCTCGCGCCAGGACTGGCAGCAGGTCGACAACGTGCCGACCCGTTCGACGCTGACGGCGGTGACGTCAGTCGGCAACCAGGTCTGGGCCGTCGGTCACGACGGCACCATCATCCATTCCGCCGACGGCGGCGGCACCTGGACCCGGCAGCGCTCCGCCCCCTACGTCCCCGGAAGCGACGACCCGCACAACGGCACGCCGTTGATGGGTGTGCTGTTTTCGGACGAAAAGCACGGCTACGCGGTCGGCGCCTACGCGCAGCTGCTGCGCACCGACGATGGCGGCGAGAACTGGACCAGCGTCGACGTCGTGAAGCACGAAGGCGGTGACGCGGCGGCCGCCAAGAGCGGCGGCAGCGACAACTGGACCTTCAAGCAGGAGGACCTGCAGGTTTCCGACGAGGCCGATCCGCACATCAACGGCATCGCCAAGCTCGACAACGACACCTTCCTGATGGTCGGCGAGCGTGGTACCGCGTTCCGCTCGGTCGATGGCGGCCAGAACTGGCGCCGGCTGAAGCTGCCGTACAAGGGCTCGATGTTCGGTGTCCTCGCCTACGACAGCCGCCACGCGCTCGCCTACGGGCTGCGCGGGCACGTGCTCGAGACCCGCGACCAGGGTGACAGCTGGACCGAGGTCGTCACCGGCACCGAACTGTCGCTGATGGGCGGCGCCGCCGTCGGCGACGGCGGCGCCGTGCTGGTCGGAGCGAACGGGGTCGTGCTGATGCGCAACAGTTCCAACGAGAAGTTCGCCCTCACCACCAACGCCGACGGCGGCGTGCTGGCCGCGGTCCTGCCGCTCGCCAACGCCGCCAATGCCGAACTCGTCGTCAGCGGCGAGAACGGCATCGGCCGCTACAGTTCGACGACTCCGGAGGGCAAGCCCTGATGGCCACTTCAGCGGGTGACACCAACACCGCCTTCCACCGCGCGCTGGAACGGATCGTCTTCGGCAATCGCACCGTGGTGCTGGCGCTGTTCGCGCTGGTGACCGTGGCGATGGGCTTCTTCGCCTCGCAGCTCCGGGTCGACGCGGGCTTCAAGAAGCAGATCCCGCTCGAACACGAGTACATGAAGACCTTCCTCGACTACGAGCAGGAGTTCGGCGGAGCGAATCGCGTACTGGTTGCCGTGATGGACAAGAGCGGCAACATGTTCAACCTCGAGTTCATGAAGACCCTCGAGGGCGTGACCAACGACGTGATCGGCCTCGACGCGGTCGACGATGCCCGTACCCGCTCGATCTTCACCCCCAACGTCCGCTTCGTCGAGGTCGTGGAAGACGGCTTCGCCGGCGGCAACGTGATCCCCGGCAACTTCACGCCGAAGCAGGAAGGCTTCGCGCCGACCCAGGAGCAGTTCGACACCATCCGCGCCAACATCGTCAAGGCCAACGCGGTCGGCCGCTACGTCGCCAAGGACTTCTCCGGCGCGATGGTGTGGGCGGAGCTGGTGCCGGAAGGCGGCGCCGGCCAGCAGAAGCTCGACTACCAGGCGGTGGCGAAGCAGCTGGAGGCGATCCGCCAGAAGTACGAGACCAAGGGCATCACGATCCACATCATCGGCTTCTCGAAGATGGTCGGCGACATCGCCGACGGCGCGGCCTCCGTGATGAAGTTCTTCGTCGCGACCATCGCCTTCACCTGGCTGCTGCTGTTCCTGTACTCGACCTCCGGCAAGCTCGCCTCGCTGACGGTCTTTGCCGCCTTCATCTCGGTGATCTGGATGCTGGGCGCGCTGCGCCTGATGGGCTTCGGCATCGACCCGATGAACATGCTGACGCCGTTCCTGATCTTCGCGATCGCGGTCAGTCACGGCGAGCAGATGATCAACCGGTTCCGCGGCGAGATCTTCTTCGGCGGTCTCGAGGAAGGTACCGTCGACGAGCTGCGCCGGCGCAGCGGCGTGCCGGCCGAGGAAGCCGCGCGGCGCGCGTTCCGCATGCTGCTGATCCCCGGCGCGGTCGCGCTGGCGGCGGGCTGCATCGGCTTCGCCACCATCCTGCTGATCAAGATCCGGATCATCTTCGAGCTCGCGGTGACCGCCACCGTCGGCGTCGCGATCACGATGCTGACCGACCTGATCCTGCTGCCGCTGCTGCTGTCCTACTGCAACCTCCGCGCGCTGGAGCGCAAGCGCGAGTTCCGGCTGCGCCAGCTGACCCGCTTCGACGCGATCTGGGCGGTGATGAGCGGCTTCGCGAAGCCCGTTGCCGCGGCCGTGATCATCCTGTTCGGCGCGACCGTTTGGTGGCTGGCGCGCGAGGAAGGCCACAAGGTGATGATCGGCGACGCCGAGCAGGGCGTCGCCGAGCTGCGTCCGGAGGCGCGCTACAACCGCGACGCCATCGAGATCACCAAGCGCTTCTCGCTCGGCGTCGACACCCTCAACGTGATCGCCGAGGCGGAACCTTCGGCCTGCACCCAGAGCGCGAAGGCGATGGAGCTGGTCGACCGCTTCGCCTGGACCATGCGCAACGTCGAAGGCGTGCAGCAGGTGATCACGCTGCCGATGATGGCCAAGATCGTCAATGCGGGCTGGAACGAGGGCAACATCCGCTGGCGCGTGCTGCCGCGCGACAAGGATCAGCTCCGCGTCGCGACCCAGGGCTTCGAGACCGACACCGGCATGCTCAACGCCGACTGCAGCGCGATGCCGATCACCATCTTCATGACCGACCACAAGGCGACGACGATCGACCGCGTCGTGGCGGCGGTGAAGCAGTTCCGTGACGACTCCAAGGCCTACTTCCCCGGCCACAACCTGCGGCTGGAACTCGCCGAGCAGGCCAAGGCGAAGGAGGGCTTCGCGTCCGACGACGTCAATCTCCGCCTCGCGACCGGCAACGTCGGCGTGATGGCGGCGATCAACGACAAGGTCCGCGAGGTCAAGACCAAGATGCTGTTCCTGCTCTACGGTGCGGTGTTCGCGATGTGCCTGTTGAGCTTCCGCGATCCGCGCGCCGCGCTCTGCATCGTGCTGCCGCTGGTGCTGGTGACCGAGCTCGGCCACGCGCTGATGGTGCACCTCAACATCGGCATGAAGGTCAACACGCTGACGGTCGTCGCGCTGGGCGTCGGCATCGGCGTCGACTACGGCATCTACATCTTCGCCCGGATGAACGAGGGCATGCGGGCCGGACAGACGCTGACCGCATCGTACTTCGGCGCGCTGAAGACCACCGGCATCGCGATCTTCTACACCGCGCTGACCCTCGCGGTGGGTGTCGGCCTCTGGTACTGGTCGGCGCTCAAGTTCCAGGCCGACATGGGCATCATGCTGACCTTCATGTTCGTGGTGAACATGATCGCCGCGATGATCTTCCTGCCGGCGCTGTGCCGTTGGATCCTCCGGCCCGGCGAGAAGGACACCTGGACCCCGCCGTGATCCATCCTGCGAGCGGCGGCCACCCGGCATCGCGTTAGGGGAGGTGGCAAGGGGGCGAAGCGGGCCGATGGCCCGCTTCGCTTTTTCCGAGAGAGAACATCGTCGGGCCGCCCCCATGACCGTCGCGATTGCGCGGTCGCGATCGACGGCGGGGACGTCGAGGTCGCCCGTTCGACCTCGAGAGCGCGCATCGACCCCATCGGGCAGCGCGCGGTTCGTGATCCGTCGGGTCCTCCCGTCGAAATCCCCGAGAACCCGGAGTCGCCGCGCTACGATGGCCGGATGACCTCCCCAGCACTTTCGATTCTCGACACCCGCGGCCACCTCCAGGCGGACGGCATCCTGAGCCTCGTCGTCGATTTTCGCGTCGACGCGCCGATCGTGTTCGAGCCCGACCTGTCGATCGACACGCACCTCGCCGGCGCGGACGCGCCGGTCCACCATCGTCAGTGGCGTCAGGACCAGCATTGGCCGTGGCTGCCGCGCGGCCGCTACCGGATGACACTGCTGTCGGCCGAGCACGGCCTGCCGGCGGGCGACGTCGAGCTGCATGTCGCGCTGTGGCACCGGGATGCCGCGGTCGGCGCAGAGAGAAAGTCCTCGGCGGCGATGATCCCGCTGGCGGTTCCGCAGCCCGGGAGGGGCCGCCTCGACTGGACCTGGCAACTGCGCAGCGACGACATCGCGCTCGAGCGCCTGTCCTACCGGCGCGGCGAGCAGGACTGGTTCTTCAAGCACTTCGACCACGCGGCCGAGACGGTGATCCACTTCTTCCTCGGCGACTCACCGCTGCTGTCCGGCCGGGTGCTGGACGTCGGCTGCGGCGACGGCATCACCGACCTCGGCATCGCGCTGCGCCGCCCCGCGGCGGAATTCGTCGGCATCGACCCCTTCCGCGGCTACGAGCGCCTGCCCGAGATCCTGGCCGCCGCGCAGGTCCCGAACGACGCCGTCCCGCCGAACCTGCGCTTCCTGCCGGCCGACGCCAACGCGCTTCCCTTCCCGGACGATCACTTCGACGTGGTCCTGTCCTGGGGCTCGCTCGAACACATCGTCGGCGGCTACGCGAAGGCGCTCGCCGAGATCCGCCGGGTACTGAGGCCCGGCGGACTGTTCTTCGTCCATCCGGGCCTGTTCTATTCGGACGAAGGCAGCCACCTGCTCGAGTTCCCGTTCGCGCGGACGGAGACCCACATGCACCTGAAGCTCGACCGCGCGGAGCTGCGCCGGCGCATCCTCGCCGAGTCGCCGGTCTACATCGACCGCAGCGGCGAGTTCTCCAGCCCGGAACAGTACTGGCAATGGCACACGGAGCTGAACCCGATCACCGTCGCCGGCTTCGAGCAGGAACTGCGCGCGCTTGATTTCGAGCCCTGGCGGATCGCGCTGCGCACCGCCGACCGGGTCGACTACACGCCGGCGCTGCAAAAGCACTCGTTCGTCGATCTGGCCGTGAACGAACTCTACGTTTCGTGCTGGAATCGAAAGACCGCAGAGCCGAATGCCTCATGATCCGGGCTCGCGTCTTCAGGAATCGACCGATGACCTTCCCGACCCGTTCCCGCGCTTCGCTGCTGCTGCCGGCGCTCGCCGCCGTCACCCTCGTCCTCGCCGCGTGCGGCCCGAAGGAGCACAAGGTGCAGTCCCATGCCGCGGATCCGAAACCGCCGCCGAAATCGATCCAGGAGCAGTACGCGCCGGCGACCGACAAGGCCAAGGCCAGCGAGGGTCAGATCCTCGATCAGGCCGAGCGGCAGAAGAAAGAGATCGACGAGCAGACCCGGTAGACGCGGTCCCGGGCAGTGCACCGGGTGGCCGATCGCAACCCGCCACCCGGTCGGGGACCCCCGGGATGCCCCGCGACCGAACGGGCCGAGACCCGACCCGCGCGTCCGCGCGGCATTGCAAGGAGCGTCGGCTACGGAGCGGAAATCCCGACCTCCGTCAATCTTCCGAAGCGTGCGGATTGCTGCCCATAATCGCGGTCTTTCCCCCCGCGAGAACCGCACCACCCATGCTGTCGATCGAACACCGCATTGCCGCCGACATCGCCGCCCGCCCGGACCAGGTCCGCTCCGCCGTCGCGCTCCTCGACGAGGGCGCGACCGTGCCCTTCATCGCGCGCTACCGCAAGGAAGTCACCGGCGGCCTGGACGACGTCCAGCTGCGCACGCTGGAGGAGCGCCTCGGCTACCTGCGCGAGCTGGAGAGCCGCCGCGCCGCGATCCTCGACTCGATCCGAGAGCAGGGCAAGCTGACGCCGGAACTCGAAGCCTCGATCCACGGCGCCGACACCAAGGCGGTGCTGGAAGACCTGTATCTCCCCTACAAGCCGAAGCGCCGCACCAAGGCGATGATCGCCCGCGAGGCGGGCCTCGAGCCGCTGGCCGACGCGCTGATCGCGGATCCGACGCTGACGCCGGACGCGACCGCCGCGGGCTACGTCGACGCCGAGCGCGGCGTCGCCGACATCAAGGCGGCGCTCGACGGCGCGCGCGCCATCCTGATCGAGCGTTTCGGCGAAGACTCGGCGCTGCTCGGCGGCCTGCGCGACTGGCTGACGGCCACCGGCCTGATCCGCGCGAAGATCATCGCCGGCAAGGAGGGCGAGGGCGCCAAGTTCCGCGACTATTTCGACCACGCCGAGGCGATCCGCAGCATCCCTTCGCATCGCCTGCTGGCGCTGATGCGGGGCCGCAACGAAGGCATCCTCGATCTCGACCTCGAGCCCTCCGCCGGCGCAGCAACGGCGGCGACCGCCGAGGAGCTCGCCGCCGCCGGCCACGCCGCCGCAGTCGGACGGGTCGCGGCGGCGCAGGGCATCGGCGACCGCGGCCGCGCCGCGGACGCCTGGCTCGTCGAGACCTGCCGTCTCGCCTGGCGCACCAAGCTGCACGTGTACCTGACGCTCGACCTCTTCGGTCGCGCCCGCGAGCAGGCCGACGACGAGGCGATCCGCGTCTTCGGCGACAACCTGCGTGACCTGCTGCTGGCCGCGCCGGCCGGCCCGAAGGTCGTGATGGGCCTCGATCCGGGCCTGCGCACCGGCGTCAAGGTCGCTGTGGTCGATGCCACCGGCAAAGTTCTGACGACCGGAACGATCTTCCCGCACGAGCCGCGCAACGACTGGGACGGCGCGCTGCGCCAGCTCGGCGTCGCCTGCCGCCAGTTCGGTGTCAAGCTGATCGCGATCGGCAACGGCACCGCCTCGCGCGAGACCGAGCGCCTCGCGATCGATCTGAAGAAGAAGCTGCCCGAACTGGGTCTCGTCACGGTGATGGTCAGCGAGGCGGGCGCGTCGGTGTACTCGGCCTCCGAGGTCGCATCGAAGGAGCTGCCCGAGCTCGATGTCAGCCTGCGCGGCGCGGTGTCGATTGCACGCCGGCTGCAGGACCCGCTGGCCGAGCTGGTCAAGATCGAGCCGAAGGCGATCGGCGTCGGCCAGTACCAGCACGACGTCAACCAGGCGAAGCTGGCGCGCGCGCTCGACGGCCGCGTCGAGGACTGCGTGAACGCGGTCGGTGTCGACGTCAACACCGCCTCGCCGGCGCTGCTCACCCGCGTCGCCGGTCTGTCCGCGAGCGTCGCCGAGAACATCGTGAAGTTCCGCGACGCCAACGGTGCCTTCGTCCGCCGCCGCGACTTGCTGAAAGTGCCGCGCTTCGGCGACAAGGCCTTCGAGCAGGCGGCCGGCTTCCTGCGCATCGCCGCCGGCGCCGACCCGCTCGACGCCTCGGCCGTGCATCCGGAGTCCTACCCGGTGGTCGAGCGCATCCTGGCGAAGACCGGCAAGTCGGTCGCCGAGCTGCTCGCAGAGCCGGCCACGCTGAGGAAGCTCGATCCGGCGCAATTCACCGACGAGCGCTTCGGACTGCCGACGGTGCGCGACATCCTGAAGGAACTGGAGAAGCCCGGCCGCGACCCGCGCCCGGAATTCGTCACCGCGAAGTTCTCCGAGGGCGTCGAGACGCTCGATGACCTCAAGCCCGGCATGCTGCTCGAGGGCCGCGTTTCCAACGTCGCGGCCTTCGGCGCCTTCGTCGACATCGGCGTTCACCAGGACGGCCTCGTCCACGTCTCCGCGCTGTCGACCAGGTTCGTCAAGGACCCGCGCGAGGTGGTGAAGACCGGCGACGTGGTCAAGGTCAAGGTGATCGAGGTCGACCGCGCCCGCGGCCGGATCGCGCTGACGATGCGGCTCGACGATCCGCTCGAGCAGCGTAGTTCCGCTCCCGGTGCGCGGGGCGGCGACGGTCGCGGCGGCGACCGTCGTCCGGGCGGCGGAGGTCGCGGCGCACCGGCGATCCCGGCAGCGCCGGCCAACAACGCACTGGCGGCCGCGCTGGCGCGAGCGAAGGGCCGCTAGGGCGGGCCTTGCCCTCCGATGCTCCGGCAAAAGACGGCAGGGCGGGCCCTGCCCGCCGGAGCGAGGCGCCGCGACCCCTGACCCCGCTCCGTCTTCCCGCGGCACCGTGCGCCCCGGGGGAGGCGGGGCGAGAGCGTCGCGGTCAGCACGACGACTTCATGTCATCGTCGTGGGTCCTGCCCAACCTCCACTCGATCAGTTCGCCATCGCCCGCTGCGCATCCCGCGTCATGTTCTCCGGCGGGGCGCCCTCCCGGATGACGACGTTGTCCTCGATCCGGATACCGCCGAACCTGGACAAGTGCCCGACCTTGTCCCAGTTGATCGCGCCGCGGTGCGGGCCGTCGCGCAGCGTCGCGAGCAGCATCGGGATGAAATAGATCCCCGGCTCGATGGTCAGCACGTTGTTGGCCTCGAGCGTGCGGGTCAGGCGCAGATAGGGATGCCCCGGCGGCTTCGGCAGCAGCTCGCCGCCGGCGTCCTTCAGGAAACCGCCGGCGTCGTGGACCATCAGCCCAAGGAAGTGGCCGAGGCCGTGCGGATAGAACACGCTGGTCACGCCGGCCTCGACCATGCTCGCGGGGTCCATCCGCACGATGTCCTGGTCCGACAGGATCTGCGCGATCCGGCGGTGAGCGTCGAGGTGCAGGTCAGGGTAGTGCACGCCGGCGCGGGCGCCGTCGCACAGTGCCAGCTGTGCGACGTTGAGCGCCTCCAGCAGGTGGCTGAACTCGGGATCGCCGTGGCCGTAGGTGCGGGTGATGTCGCAGGGATAGCCGTGCACCTGCGCGCCCGCGTCGATCAGCAGCGAGCGATGATCGACCGGCGCCAGCGTGTCCTTGTACTGGTAATGCAGCACCGCGCCGTGTTCGTTGAGACACACGATGTTGTTGTAGGGCAGCTCGTTCTCGGTCTGCCCCGTGGCGGCGATGTAGGCCGCGTTGATCGCGTACTCCGAGCGATGCTCGCGGAACGCGGTGGCGGCGGCCCGGTGCGCGCGGACGCCGAGCGCGGAGGCGGCGCGCAGGCAGCCGAGTTCATAGGGCGTCTTCACGGTCCGCGCGATCGCCAGCGCGTTGTAGACGGTCGCCGGATTGTTCGGCACGAGGTCGGCGAATGCCGTGTTGTCCTCGCCGAGGATCGCGGCGTGCGCGAGCTTTGCCGGCATCTCGCGGCGCGCATCCGCCGCCTCGCGGATCACGCGGATGTCGAAGTGCTCGACCCAGTAGCCCGAGGGATCCGCCGGCGCCAGGTGCCAGTAGTCGGCCGGCTGGTGGTAGACCAGCACCGGCTTCCGGCCCGGGGTGAACACGATCCAGGAGTTGGCGACCCGTTGCAGCGGCAACCACCACTTGAACTCCGGGCTCGCGACGAAGGGGTAGGGCGAATCGTCGAGGAACTTCAGCCGCTCGACGCCGGAGGCGACGATCAGGTGGTCATGGCCGCCGCGCGCCAGTGCGGCGGAGGCGGCGGCCGTCACGTGGGCCAGGTGAGCGGGATACAGTGCGGCGAGATCGGCGGCCATGGCGCAACTCCGGTGAGGATCGCCATTGTGCACCGGGGATTTCGCGCCGCGAAATCCCCTTGGGACGAGCAGCACCAGCGGCTTGACGGTCAAGGCTCCCGGTCCGCCGGAAGGGGAAACGATGGGACAATGCCGACCGGGTTTCCGAAGCCGCAACGGGGGCGCACATGTTCATCGTCTGGGGACGCAAGATCGTCCGAAAGTCGCTCGGCTACGTCCTCGACTTCTGTCCGATCTGCCGCGAGCGCCGCGCGTTCCGCCTGCATCGGGTCGGCTCGGCCGGCCACGTCTACTACATCAGCCTGGGTGAGGGCGATCTCGTCGGATACAGCCGCACCTGCACGGAGTGCAAGCTGCTGTACAGCGCGAGCATCGAGACCTACGTCCGCGCCGTGAAGTCCTACACCGACCTGCGCGACCTCGAGCGCCAGACCTATCCCGACTTCGAGGCGAAGCGCCAGGGGCGCCTCGAGATGGAGCGCCGGCTGCGGGTGGAGCCCCGCTCGTTCACGCCCGAGGAACGCGCCGAACTGCTGCTGGAGCCCTTCGAGCTGCTGGGTCCGAGATTCGAGGACCACACTTCGCAGTTGCGCTTCGACCTGCCGGCGACCGCGACCCTGATCGGAGTCATCCTGGCGCTGTTCGCGTGCTTTCCGATCGCCGAGCGGTTCGGCATCGGCGATCTCGGCCGGTTGCTGATTCCCGTCGCCGTGGTCGGGCTCGGCGTCGTGATCTGGCAGGTTCTGGCCGGCAAGGGACGCTACGTCCGCCGCGAGATCCTGCCCCTGCTGGCGCGCGCGCTGCGACCGCTGCAGCCGACCGACGCCGAACTCCTCGGGACGATCGCACTGCAGAAGAAGCAGCGCGCCAAGCTCGCGTCCAGCGTGAAGCTCGACGAGCTGAAGCAGGCGCTCCAGACCGCGCCGCTGACGCCCGGCTTCATGGTGCGCTGAGCCCGCTCGCCGCCTCGAGGCCGCCGGAGTGCCGATCGCGGCTGCGATCGATCCCCCGGCGGCAGCTGAGCGTCTCGCGCCAGGGCGCCTTGCCCTGGCCGTCGGTCAGAAGTCGTAGGCCAGACCCGCGTACCAGGTCCGTCCCGCGGCGGGCTCCAGGCCGCCGCCGAACACGCGGGCGTAGTACTTGCGGTCCGACAGGTTGTTGACGCCACCGAGCAGCCGGAAGTTGGGTGCGACCCAGTAGTCGCCGGCGAAGTCCGCCACCGTGTACTGCGGGATCCTCGCCGGAATCAGCGTCGCGCCCGCGCCCGACTGCAGGTTCGAGTCCTGCCAGTACTGGCTCGCCACCGACACGGCGGACAGCGCCAGCTTGTACTGCCTGTCCTCGCGCCAGGACACGCCGGCGCGGGCGAGGTAGCGCGGCGAATAGGCCGGGCGGTTGCCGACCTGGGTCGCGTTGAGCGAGTCGGTGAAGCGCGCGTTCAACAGGCTCACGCTGGCGAACACCGAGAGATGCTCCTTCGTCAGCGGGTCGCGGGCGGCGAAGAAATCGTAGTCGACCTGCCCCTCGAAGCCCTGGTGGCGGGTGTCGCCGGTGTTGACCGCGAACACGTCGGTCGCGTTCGGACGACGCGTCTCGATGCGGTCGCGCACATTGATCCAGAACAGCGAGACGTCGTAGAACAGGCCGTTCACCGGGGTGCCGTGCACGCCGGCCTCGTAGGACACCGAGTGGGTCGGCGACGGCGCGTTGCCCGGCGACAGGTTCTGCGTCGGCGAGCCGATGTCGAAGTAGCGCACCGGGCGATAGCCCTGCGAGACGTTGAAATAGGTCTCGTTGGCATGGCCGAAGTCGTTGCCGAAACCGAGCCCCATCAGCGGGATCGACTTGTCGGCGCGCACGTCGTAGAGCGGCCGGGTGAGGTTCGACGGCTTCACCGTCTCCTCGATGTCGACCTGCTCGCGCTCGAGGCGCAGCGACGGCACCAGGTGCCACTTGCCCCAGCGGAACACGTTCTCGGCGAAGATCGCGCCGTAGTCGACCGAGCGGTCCTGGCGCGAGCGCGGCGTGCCGTGGCGGTCGTAGCGGTCGACGGTGAGGTCGCGCGAGGTGAACTGGCGCAGCGGATCGTCCGACTGGTAGGCGGTGACGCCGACGGTCAGCGCATTGCCGCGGTCCCAGCGGTAGAGCAGGCGCGAGTCGAGGCCGAGGTAGCGGAACTGCAGATCCTGCAGCACGGTGGTCGCCGGCGGCGGCTGCGGCGCGACGAAGCCGGCCGCCGAGCGCGAGGCCTGGTCCTGGTAGCCGCCCCACAGCTTCGTTACCCACTGGGTCTGCTCGTTCGGATGCAGGTCGGCGGTCAGCGCCACGGTGTAGCGCTCGATCCAGGTGTGGTTGAACGGCGTCGGCGTGGCGTCGCGGTGGGCCACGTAGACCGGATAGACCATCCGGCCCGGATCGCCGGCGTTGATCCGGTAGGCGTGGAAGTCGGCGGACCAGTAGCCGTTGTCGTCGTCGCGGAAGCCCACGTGGGCATCGGCGCCGCGGGTGCGCGAGTCGGCGTTGTCGCGCGGGCCGTCGGTCTCGCGGTAGTGGCCGTCGAGGAGGTAGTCCCAGCGATCGTGGGTGCCGGACAGCGAGGTGAAGTTGGCGATCAGGCCGTCGCTGCCGAACACGGTCTCGGTGGTTCCGCCGAGCGCGCGGTCGGCGATCGGTCGGCGCGACACGAAGTTCAGCACCGGCGCCGGCTCCGGCCCGTACAGCAGGGCGCTGCCGCCGCGGATCAGCTGCACCTCGGAGATCGTCTGCGGCAGCGGCTGGTAGTACAGCGTGGGAAAACCGATGAAGTTGTCCTGGATCGGCATGCCGTCCTGCAGGACCAGCACGTATTCCGATTCCTGTGGATTTCCGATGCCGCGGTAGCTGTAGTTGAACTGCCCCGGCGTCTGCTGATCGGAGACCAGGATGCCCGGCGTGTGCGAGAACAGGTTGCGCAGGTTGTTGTCGATCACCGTCGGCACGTCGTCGAGCAGCGTGATCGAGGTCTTCTTGGTCACGGTGATCTTCGGGCCGTCGACCTCGCGCATGATGTGCTTCAGCTTCGGCCGCGGCGGCTGGGCGGTCTGGCCCTGCACTTCGACCTTGTCGAGGGTCTTCGGCGGCGTATCCGCCGCCGGCGCCGGTTCGGCGGCGCGGGCGGCGGTGGCGGCGAGCGACATCAGGATCGCCGCGCTCAGGGGGCGCAGCAGCGTGATCGGAGTCATCGGGGGTTCCTGCAGTGACCGGACGGGGCGCCGGGGAAAATGGGGCGGGGATTCTGATCGGTCAGCCCGGGGCCACGGTTCCATCGCGAGACGGAGCGCGACTCCGTCCGCCGACTGCACCCTCTGTCGAATCAATGGGCTGGCACGCGGCAGTCGATGAAAACTTCATTGCGCCCGTCCTCGCCGAGATCGCGAAACCCGCGTTCGTCGGCATGTCCGCTTCGGCGACGGCACTCGGCCCGCTTGGCGCCCGCGGCACGCGGACTCGGGAATGCCCCGGAGTTCACCGTCCGCCGCCGCCCTGGCCCGCGCGCCAGAGACCGAACCGCCCGCCATACCGCCGCCGCACCACGCGTCGCGATCGCGCAGCAACGGCAAGCGGCACCCTCGACGAGCCCCGACGGCCGAGCGCGAACGCTTCGCCGCGAAGAAGACCGTCGCGGTCGTCTGCGGCAGCAGCGCCGCCCCAATCGTCGACGGCTTCGAGTAGGCTCGGGCGCAGCAAGGCGATGGCGCGACGCCGCCGGCATTCGTCGCGTCCTTTCCTCTGCGTCACTCCCGACGCGACAGGAGCACACCCATGACAGCGACACGCACTGGTACC
Organism: Ahniellaceae bacterium; assembly: GCA_044221335.1. Taxonomy (GTDB): domain Bacteria; phylum Pseudomonadota; class Gammaproteobacteria; order Xanthomonadales; family Ahniellaceae; genus JBGAPI01. The sequence continues at coordinate 189,153 of JBGAPI010000001.1, read as the reverse complement.
GGCAGCGCCGGCCTGCGGCAGGGCACGGCCTTCGTTCTGGCCGCGATCGCGCTCGCCGGCCTCGCCTGCGGCGCGGCGGCGAAGGACAAGTCGAAGGATGGCGGCCAGGTGACCGGCTCGCACATCACCACGCCGCGCGGCGACGTGACCGTGATGCCGACCTACGAGGTCAACGGCGCGGTTGGCGACGGCCGCGCGCAGCCGCTCGACGCGGACGAGGCCGCGCGGCCCGCGAGCGTTGCGGCGCCGGAAATCGCCGCCAACGACTGGCTGCCGGCGGAGGCGGACAGCACGAAGTAGCAACTCGACGAAACTGCATGACGGACGGTGCGCGGTGGGCCCGCCGCGCTCGCTCCACGATCCGCCGGACCAATCCGGCGCGACGCTCTCCGCGGCCGCAGTGCGGCCATCGGGCATCGGCCATCGACGCCGCGGCGGCGGAACCCGCCGACCTGCCGACACGCCGCGGCGACCGCGGCAACGCGCAACCTACGACTTCACCCGCCCGATCGCCTCGATCCTCATCCCGTCCAGCGCCCGCAGCGCCTCGAGCACCTCGCGCGGGTCGCCGCTGACGCCGATCGCGAGCGCCAGGTAGCCGGCGTCATAGCCGGCCATCGCCGCATCGAAGCCGCGCCAGCGGCGGCCATCCCAGGCCTCGACCCAGACGTGCGGGACGAACATCTCGCGCTTGCCGGCGAAGCGCTCGGAATACACGAGACCGTAGGCGATGCGGGTCGGGATGCCCGCCGCGCGGCCGGCGGCAGCGAGCAGGAGCGCGTACTCGGAACAGTCGCCGCTGCGGCGACGATAGGCCTCGAGCGCGCTGGCGTAGCCGACGTAGCTGACCTCGCCATCCATCTGCGCGCGCACCGCCTTGACCAGCCGGCTCATCCGGAGGGCGACCGCGCTGCCGCGACTGCCGGCGGCATGGGCGAAGTGGCGGATCTGCGGCGCGTCGGACTCGATGAACTCGCTGGCCGCGAGATCGGAATCCGTCGGCGCGACGCCGCCCTCCGCCCCGTCGCAGCGCACGCACAGGGTCAGCACGGTGCGGCCCTGGTGGACGACCGCGCGCTGTGCGCCGAGGCTCGGCAGTGCCGGCGCGCCGTCCGGCAGGACCAGGCGATAGCGCAGCGTGCCGTCGCGCGCGCCGCCGTCGAGGCGGTTCGGCGAGCGCAGCGCACGCTGCATCAGCGGGTCGTAGAGCTCGTCGCCGGCCGCGGCGCAGGGGCCGTCGCAGCGGCGCCAGCGCATCCGCCCGACCAGGCCGTCGAGATCGATCGTGGCGACGCCGGCGGCATCCACCCCGAGCCGCGCCGGGCCTCCGATGCCCGGCGCCAGCGGGCCGGCGATCGCGAGTTCGCGTTCCTGCGGCAGTGCCAGGTCGAGGACGGTGACGCGCGGGTCGGCGTCCGCGCCGATGCTCTCCCAGCGATCCGGCCACAGCGTCGTCGCCGCGAGCGCGAGCGTGCGGGTCGCGCGCTTGTCGGCGCTGCGGTCGTCCATCCGCCAGTCCGATCCCGCCGGTGCGAGTTGCCAGTGGCGCTCGAGCTCGCCGCTGGTCTCGTCGACGGCGAGCGACGTCGCCGCGCCGGCGGCATCGCGCTCGATCCGCGCCGTGCGGGTCCAGGTCGAGCGCTGTCTCGCGGGGGCGACGCGCACCTCGAGGAGCTCCTCATAGCGGGAGCCGGTCGCGGCGATCGTGCAATGGCGACGGGCGCTGCCGACGACCTTGCCGTGGACCTCGACCTGGTAGCGCGCGTCGAATTCGCGGGTGCAGCCGTGCGCCGGTGCCGCAGCGAGCGCGGCAAGGGCCGCGATCAGCCGGAACGCGGCGCGGGTTGCCCGGCGGGGGCGGAAGGCGGGGAGAGTGGGCATCGCGGGCTCGAGGGTCGGTTCCCGGAAAGGACGCAGCATCCGCGGTCGCGTCGCATCGCACGAGCGCCGGATCGTGACGCCGGCGGGCGACGGCGACCACGGCGGCCGCATCCCGAGTCCGATTCGAAGCATCTCGCGGCGCTGGTGCAGGGACACACGCGTCGATCGTCGGCGGGAACGACGTCCGCGGCGCCGCGCCGATCAGCGGTGGAAGGCGGGCGACTGCTCGTGCAGGGCGTCGAGCAGCACGCCGAGGTGGGCCGGGTCGACGTCGGGGGTGATGCCGTGGCCGAGGTTGAACACATGGCCGTTGCCGGGACCGAAAGCAGCCAGGACGTCGCCGACGGCGCGGCGAATCGACTCCGGGCGCGCCAGCAGCGTGGTCGGGTCGAGGTTGCCCTGCAGCGCGACGCGATCGCCGACGCGGCGACGGGCGTCGGCGAGATCGGCGGTCCAGTCGAGGCCGACGGCATCGCAACAGGTCGCGGCGATCGCCTCGAACTGCTGCACGCCCTTGGAGAACAGGATCAGTGGCACGCGCTCGGCGCCACTGCCGCGCGGCAGGCCGTCGACGATCCGGGCCATGTAGGCGAGCGAGAACTCGCGGTACTGCGCCGGCGTCAGCACGCCGCCCCAGGTGTCGAAGATCATCAGTGCCTGCGCGCCGGCGGCGAGCTGCGCGGCGAGATAGTCGCGCACCGCGTCCGCGTTCGCCGCGAGCAGACGATGCGCCAGCGCCGGCTCGTCGACCAGCATCGACTTGACGTGCTCGAAGCGCTCCGAGCCGCCGCCCTCGACCATGTAGCAGGCCAGCGTGAACGGGCTTCCGGAGAAGCCGATCAGCGGCACCCGGCCGCCGAGTTCGCGGCGGATCAGGCGTACCGCGTCCATCACGTACTTCAGCTCGACCTCCGGATCGAAGCGCGCGAGACGGTCGACGTCGGCCGCCGAGCGCACGGTGCGCTCGAACTTCGGGCCCTCGCCGTCCGCGAAGTACAGCCCGAGGCCCATCGCGTCGGGCACCGTGAGGATGTCGGAAAACAGGATCGCGGCGTCGAGCGGATAGCGCGCCAGCGGCTGCAGGGTGACCTCGCAGGCGAGCTCGGGTGTCTTCGCCAGCGCGAGGAAGCTGCCTGCCTTCGCGCGGGTGGCACGGTACTCGGGCAGGTAGCGTCCGGCCTGGCGCATGATCCAGGCCGGAGTGCGATCGACCGGTTCGCGGCGCAGCGCGCGCAGCAGGCGATCGTTCTGCAACGTCGTCATTCGGAATCCTCTTCGCGTTTCTCAACGCTTGATCGGAACGGGAACGGCTCCGGGCTCAGGGAGCGCGACATCCAGGTGCGGCCTGGGCTTCGCGGGGGATGGAATGTACTGCAGGGTGAGCGCGGCAGAGTCCCGGCACCGCCCAGCGGGTCCTACCGCGCACCCCGAGCCTCTTCCTGCAGGGGCCCGATCCGCCGTGCCAGGGCTCCCTGCACCGCCGAGGCGGGCAGTCGCGCGGCCGCCGCGCGGGCAGCCTCGACGTTGGGGAAGTCGGCCCACAGCAACAGGTATTCGAGCTTGCCGGTGGTCTTCACCGGCACGCTGTAGACGGAACTCTCCGGGATCCCGAGCGTGCCGACCAGCCGCGCGAAGCCGGCCGTCGAGTGCGCCCGCGCGAGCTGCACCGCATAGTGGCCGCCGGGCAGGGCGGCGAACGCGGCGACCGTCGTGTTGCTGAGGGTCGCGGCGCGCGCGCTGCCGGTCGGGGTGGCGGCTGGCGCTTCCGCGACCGGCGCCGGAGCGACGGCGGGCGCGGGAGGCTCGCTGCGATCGGGCGACCGCGTCGGCGCGGCCGGCGTCGGCTCGGCGACCGCGACGTGCGTCGATGCCGCCGGACGTGCCGCCTCGGCATCGACCAGCAGTGGCCGCAGCGACTCGACCGAACGCACCCAGGCGCCGGGAGCAGTGCCCTTCGGCAGCTTGCTGAGCGCGGCCTGGGCGGACTTCGAGTCGGGGAAGCCCGACCACAACAGCACGTGCTCGGGCGCGGCGGCGCTGCCGACGCGGATCTCCGGGGCGTGCTGGCGATCGAGCTTCAGCTTGCCGCGCAACTGTTCGAAGCCGTGGTTGCTGGTGCCGCGGGCAAGCTGGATCACGTAGCCGCCGTCGGGCAGTTCGCTTGCCGGCGCGGCGCGGCGCGCCGCGGCCGGACTCGCCGGTTCGGCAGCGGGGGTCGCGGGTGCAGGCGGCGGTTCCGGCGCGACGACGGGCGCCGGTTCCGGGGCGGCCGCCGTCGAGGTGGCCGGCGGCTCGGTCGGCGCCGCGACCACGGCGGGCGCTGCCGGCGCCGCGCTCGGCGCCGGTTCCGGCAGCGATTCCACCGTGGCGCGTTCGTTGCTGGCTTGGGCCGGCTGCGGCACCGCTTCGCTGGCGCTCGCGACCGGTGCCGGCGCAGCCGCCGGCGCGGGCGTGACGGTCGGCGCGGCGGCCGTCCGGGCGCCGGTGGCGTGCCCCTTGTCCTTGCCCTTGCCCTTGGCCTTGCCCGCGGTCTCCGCCGGTGCCGGCGGCGTGCTGTTCGCCGCCGGCATTTCCTGCACCGGCGGCGGCGCGTCGTCAGCCAGCGCCTGGGTCTCGGCCGGCCGCTCGATGGTGGCCGGTGGTGCGTTGTAGCGGCGGTTCGGGTTGGCGAGGAACGGCGGTGGCTGCGGCGTCTGCGCCGCGCGTTCGGCGGGCGGCGTCGCCCCCGGCGCGACCTGGGGCGGATTGTCCCGGGTGCCGCAGACCCAGCCCTTGCCGTTCTCGCCGGGCACGCAGACCTTGTCCGAGCCGGGCTTGTTGGGGGCAGCCTCCGGCGTGGCCGCAAGGGCGCCGGCTCCTGCCACGAGGCCGATCACGGCCGCTCCGACGCACACGAGCTCACGGTTCATAGCGGGATCCCGGTGGAGCATCCATGCCCTGGAAGAACATCACTGAAAAGCCCTTCTTCAGCTGCTGGTCGCGCGCCGCGAGCATCGCCTGTTCGGCGGCGGCACGATCGAGATAGACCTCGCGCTTCGCACTCGCGCGGCCGCCCTGCTGGCCCCATTCGCGGGTCAGCGACCAGCCGCCGAGGAGATCCTGCTGCAGGATCAGGTGCAGGTACTTCGGTGCCTCGCCGGAACCGAGAGGTTTGGTTTGCATGAAGATGCGCATGGGCGAAGTCTAGCGTTGGCGATCGTGAATGACGCGATCACGGCGGAGCACCGCCTTCCTCGCGAGATGAGCGGCGACTGCCGCCGCTTTCCCCTGGAAGCGTCCTCGATCCCGTCGCGCCGCGAGGATCTGACGGCTTGCCCGCGGCAGCCACACGATACTTCCGGGATTTCCGCTCCGAAACTCCGCCGAGCCGACTCGTCGCGCGCGACCTATTCCGGCACGGTGAATTCGTCGGTGCCGCCGGGATCGAAGCCGTACTGCGGGTACCAGTCGGGCCCGAGCAGGCTGCGCACGGCGCCGGTGCAGGCGTAGTGGGCGACGGTCCTGCCGGACTTCTCGACCGCGACGCCGGCGCGTTCGCGGGTCTCGCCGTTCGGGCCCCAGCGGCCGATGCCGGTATAGACCACGTAGCGGTAGTCGCCGTTGCGGAACCCGAGCCAGGCGGCGCCACCCCCGGAGTAGCTCTCGCTGCGGCCGTAGACCTTGGGATCGGGCGTCGCGCCGCCGGGCGGCAGTTGCAGTTCCGCCTTGCCGGGCGGGCCGAAGCGGTACTGCAGTCGCCCGGGCTTCGGCCGCGGGTCGGCGCAGACGTTGACCCACTTGCCGCTGGCGATGCTGCAGCCGAACACCACGGTCTCGCCGGCCTGGCAGAAGCCTCCGGCGGTCGCCGCCGCGGCCGGCTGCGCGTCCATCCGGTCGACCAGCGCAACCTCGTCGCTGGCAGTGCAGTCGGGATCGCCCTGGCAGCTCGCCGCCTGCACCTTCGCCACCGTGTAGTGCAGCCTGACCCGCTGTCCGACCAGCGCCTCGGCGCCGGTGCACAGGTCGAAGTCCGCCATCTCGGAAAACGGCTGCCCGGCGTCATCGGACAGCTCGAGGTAGCAGGCGATGTCGCCGTTGGTCGCCGAACGCAGCGTCCCGGCGGTGAACTTCGATTCGCCGTGCACGGTCGTCTTCGGCTGGGCCGGCGCGACGCCGGACGCGACGCACGCGAGGATCCCGATCACGAAGGCGATGCGCATGGTCCACTCCGGCGGCGGTGGGGCGGGTCGATCCGGTCGGATCGACCGCGAGGCGGAATCGCGAGCGACCCGATTCTGCGGCAGCACCCCTGCGGTCGTCGATCGCGCAGCGCAGCATCGGCCGTCGCCGCCGGAGTCCGGACGGCCGGCGGCGTGACCGGGGCCGGACAATCTCGATATTGTGCAAACTTGAGGGGTTTCCCTTACGGCAATCGCCGCGAAGCGGACTAGGCTTCACCCATGACCCGCGCGTCCTCCAACGAGCTTCGACCCGCCGACTCCGGAGCGGACCGGCCCACCCCGGTCGGCAGCGCCCGCGAGCTCGCGCTCGGGGCTCCGGTCGCGCTGGACATGGACCTCTTGGAGCGGCTCGAGCGCGACAACCGGCAGCTGGAGTTCAGTTTCGAGACCGGTGCGCGCGCGCTGGCCGAGTCCGCGCTCGCGGCGGCGGCCGCCGCGTTCGCGCTGTGCAGCGAGGATGTCGAGCGACTGTCCTGGATCGAGGCGCTGAGCGTCATTCCGCCCCTGGTCAACCGCAGCGCGAGCGATGCCGTCGCCGAACGGCGCGTGCAGTGGGCACGGGAGGCGCTCGACGTCGCCTGCGCGAGCCTCCGGCGCCAGCTCGACGCCCTGGCCCGGGTCGACGACGGTGGCCGCAGTCATGGCGTCGACATTGCCGCCGCGCGGCTGGCGCTGCGCCACTACTTCACCGTCAAGCGCGAGCAGATCTATCCGCTGTACCAGGACCTGCTTGCGGCGGCGTAGCGCGCTGCCGCCGGCCGCCATTGCGGTAGCGACGCTGCTCGGGCTTCCGGTGGTCTCGGCGGCGGCGGCCACGGCCACGCCGAGCCCTCCTCCGGCCCGACTGGTGATCGACGACGTGACCGTCGTCGACGTCGCCGCCGGTCGCCTGCGTCCGCACCGCACCGTGCGGGTCGAGGGCGAACGGATCGTCGCGGTCGCCGCGGCGGGGCCGACACGCGGCGACGACGGCGCGCGTCACCTCGACGGCCGCGGCAGGTACCTGATCCCGGGCCTGGTCGACCTCCACGTACACCTGTTCAATCTCGCCTCCGGCCGCGCGCCGAACGAGTGGATGCTGCAGCTGCTGGCCGAGCGTGGCGTCACCGCGGTGCGCGAGATGAACGCCCGGGCCGGGGACCTGCCGTTGGTCGCGCACTGGAACGCCGAAGCGGCGCGCGGCGACCGGGTGGCGCCGCGGATTGCTGCCGCGGGAGTCGCCCTGCGCCCGTCGGCGAACGAGGCGATCGCCGCGCAGGTCGACGCCGCCCGCGCGGCCGGCTTCGATTTCCTGAAGGTGTTCTCCGAGCTGCCGGCCGCCGACTGGCGCGTCGCCCTCCGCTCGGCAGGGCAAGCGAAGCTTCCGGTGCTCGGGCATGTGCCGGCGACGGTGGCGCTGCGGGAGGCCTCGGCCGCGGGCCAGCGCGACGTCGAGCACCTGACCCAGGCCTTCGAGGCGTGCTCCACGGCCGAGGAACGGGTGCTCGCGGAGCGCCATGCTCTGGTCGGCGACGCGCTGGTGGCGAAGGTCGACGAGCAGGAGCCGGCGGTGCTCGCCGCGTTCGACGCATACCGCTGCCGGCGAGTCGCCCGCGCGCTTGCCGCGCACGCGACCTGGCAGGTCCCGACCCTGGTGCTGCCGCACGTCGAGGCGACCCGCGGCGAGCGCCACCCCTACGCCGACCCGCGCTTCGCGACGCTGCGCGCGGACGAACAGGCGCGCTGGCGTCGCATCCTCGATGCCGTCGGCGCCGACGACGGCCTCGCGCAGCGCCGCCGGGCAGCCGCGCTCGCCGTCATCCGGATCTTCCACGCCGCCGGCGTGCCGATCGCCGCCGGCACCGACACGCCGATGCCCGAGGTCTATCCCGGTGATTCCCTGCACGACGAACTCGCGCTGCTGGTGGAGGCGGGGCTGACGCCAGCCGAGGCACTGCGCGCGGCAACGCTCTCCGCACACGAGCTGCTGGGCGACTCCGGACAGGCCGGGCGCATCGCCGCGGGTCAGCGCGCCGACCTCGTGCTGCTGGCGGACGATCCGCTCAGACGGATCGGGAACGTCCGCGGGATCGACGCGGTCGTCCTCGGCGGGCGGCTCGTCCTGCGCACGGCAGCCGCCGACGACCCGCGCAGGACCCGGGTAGACGGCGGCGTGACGCCGCCCGACGCGGGGCGCTGAGCGCCCGCCCGATCTACTCCGTCGGGCTCTTCTTCACCGGCCGCTTCCAGCCCCGGACCGAATGCTGCCGTGCCCGCGCCACGGTGAGTTCCCCAGGCGGCGCATCGCGCGACAGCGTGGAGCCGGCCGCGATGGTGGCGTCGCGGCCGACCGTGATCGGGGCGACCAGTGCGGTGTTGGAGCCGATGAAGGCGCCGTCGCCGATCCGCGTGCGGTGCTTGTTGGCGCCGTCGTAGTTGCAGGTGATGGTGCCGGCGCCGACGTTGACGCCGGCACCGATCTCGGCGTCGCCGAGGTAGGTGAGATGGTTGGCCTTGCTGCCCGCGCCGATCGTCGTTGCCTTGGTCTCGACGAAGTTGCCGAGGTGCGCGCCGTCGGCAAGTTCGGTGCCGGGACGCAGGCGGGCGTAGGGGCCGATGATCGCGGCGCCGTGCGCGACGACGCCGTCGAGGTCGCAGTGCGCGCGAACCTCGGTGCCGGCGCCGAGGCGGGCATGGGCGATCCGGCAGAACGGTCCGATCCGGACGCCGTCGCCGAGCGCGACGTCGCCTTCGAAGATCACGTCGATGTCGATCTCGACGTCGCGGCCGACCGTCACCGTGCCGCGCACGTCGAGCCGCGCGGGATCGGCGAGCCGGGCGCCGGCGAGCGCGAGGGCCTTCGCGCGACGCAGCTGCAGGCGGCGCTCCAGTGTCGCCAGCTGCCAGGGGTCGTTGGCGCCCTCGGCCTCGCCGGCCTCGAGCACGTCGACCGCGACCGCGGCACGTTCCTCGGCCGCGGCCATCGCGAAGATGTCGGTGAGGTAGTACTCGCCCTGCGCGTTGTGGTTCGACAGGCCAGCGAGCCAGCGGCGCAGGGCGGCGGCCGGGGCGCAGATGACGCCGGTATTCACCCGGTCGATCCGGCGCTGCTCGTCGGTCGCGTCCTTCTCCTCGACGATGCCACGCACGCGGCCGGCGCCATCGGCGAGGACGCGGCCGTAGCCGCGCGGGTTGGCCAGGCGCTCGGTCAGCACGCCGACGCCGTCTACGGCCGCGTCGAGCAGGCCGCGCAGCGTCGCCACGGTCAGCAGCGGAACGTCGCCGTAGAGCACCAGTACCGCTGCCGCGTCCGGCACCGCCGGCATCGCCTGCGCCACCGCGTGGCCGGTGCCGAGCTGCTGCGCCTGCTCGTGCCAGGACAGATCCTCGTCGTTCGCGAAATGCGAGCGCACCTCGGCACCGCCGTGGCCGAACACGACATGGATGCCGGCCGGCGCAAGCGCGCGGGCGCCGTCGATCACGTGGCCCAGCATCGCGCGGCCGGCGATCGGCTGCAGCACCTTGGGACGCGCCGAACGCATCCGCTTGCCCTCGCCGGCGGCGAGGATGACGACGTGGAGGGGAGGAGTCATGACCGGATTTTAGTGCCTGGCCGCGGCGACCGCTTCGGGCGAGTGCAGGGCAGTCGGCGCGGCGCGCGGCAGAAGGAAACGCAGTGCCTCCTCGACACGCGCACTCCAGGCCTGCTCGGTGTGCGGCGCACCGGGATAGACCCGCGAGCGGAACTGTCCCTCTCCGTAGCCCTTCGCCCGCAGCAGCTCGTCGACGCGCTGCTGGATCGGCGCGTACAGCGCGTCGAGGGTCTCGGTGCCATGGTCGAACCAGAGACGATGCTCGCCCGGTGGCGGCAGATGGCCGCCGAGATCGGCGACGATCGCGTCCGGCATCGGGTTGTCGTCGAGGCTGAATGCGACCGGCCAGTGGGTCGACAGGCAGGCCGCGCCGCCGTAGACCTGCGGCCGCTCGACCAGCGCGTACAGCGAGATCAGGCCACCCATGCTGGAGCCGGCGATGAAGGTGTGCTCGCGCCCGCCGGCGACCGCGTAGTTCCGGTCGACGAAGGGCTTGAGCTCGTCGGCGAGGAACGCGAGGTAGCGATCGGAGCGCAGCGGAACGCTGTAGACCGAGGCCGCGCCGCGCTTGGCCCCGCGCAGCGCCCGCTGCTGGTCGTCCGACAGCGTCCGCCACGGCCGCTCGGGGGTGAACTCCGCGTGGCGGCCCTCGCCGGCGTTGGCGACGCCGACGATCACGAAGGGTCGCACCGCGCCGCTGTCGATCAGGTGCTGGGCGTGCTCGTCCATGTGCCAGGACTGGCCGTTCCAGGTGCGAGCGGCGTCGAACAGCATCTGGCCATCGTGCATGTACAGCACGTCGTAGGGCGCCGCCTGCGGATATCCGTCCGGCAGCCAGACCTCGACCGCGCGCTCCGGCAGGCCGGCGGAGGCAAAGCCCTCCCAGCGCTCGATCTGGCCGCGCACCGCGGCAGGAGGGCTGCCGCGGACAGGCTCGGCGGCGGACGCCGGTCGCGCCAGCAGGCCGGCGAGCGCGAACAAGACCAGGACCAGCAGCGCGTCAGCGCGCACGATCGATCACCTCCGAGAGTTTCGCGAGTCGCGGCGTGACCATCGGGATGGTCAGCATCGTGCTCGCCACCGCCATCAGCAGCAGTGCGGTGAACATCTCGCTGGTGATGATCTTCTTGTCGAGCAGCACGTTGACGAAGATGATCATGATCAGCGCCTTGGTCTGCAGCAGCCAGCCGATGAGGTTCGCCTCGCCGCGTCGCCAGCCGAGCAGGCGACCGGCGATGCCGACGCCGGCGAGCTTGCCGACGACGGCGGCGACCAGAAGCAGCGCGGCGGCCGCCAGCACGGTCACGCCGCCCATCGTCCACTGCGTGCGCAGCCCGGTGGACAGGAAGAACACCGGCATCATCAGCGTCAGCACGTGCTGGCGCAGGCGGTCGAGCTCGTCGCGGTCGAACCCATGGGCCTCCATCACCGCACCGGCGAGGAAGGCGCCGACCATGAAATGCAGGCCGCACCAGTCGGCCGCGAAGCCGATGGCGGCGAGCCAGATCAGGCCGACCGGCAGGCGGTCGCGTGGCGTGAGCCGGAGCATCAGACGCCGGAACGCCCATGCACCGAGCCCGAAGGCGACCAGGAATCCGATCTGGCGGCCGACCCGCTGCCAGTCCATCAGCAGCGTCGCGAGCACGCCCCAGACCGCGACATCGTCGAGGCTGGCATAGCGCAGGACGCGCTGGCCGAGCGGCGTCCGCAGGATCGCGAGCTTGTCCATCAGCAGGATCAGGATCGGCAGCGCGGTCACGGCGCAGGACATGCCGACGCCGAGCACGAACTGCCACGACAGCGCCGCCGGACCCATCCAGCCGTCGCGCCAGGCGATCAGCACGGCGGCGGCCGCGCTGCCGGCGAGCAGCGGGGCGCCGAGCGCGAGGCCGGCGACGAGGCTGGTCTCGCCGCGATGCTTCCAGGCTTCGCCGAGATCGAGCTCCATCCCGGCCAGCCACACGAACACCATCACCGCCCACCAGGCGATGCCGTTCAGCGCCGTGATCACCGGCGCCGTGAACACGAAGGCGTAGAGGTCGGGCAGCGCGGCGCCGAGCACGCCGGGTCCCATCAGGATGCCGGTGACGATCTGCACGACCACCAGCGGCGCCACGTAGTCGGTGCGCCCGAGCCGCCAGACCAGGTAAGGGACCGTGAAGATGGCGAGCATCGCGAGGAGGAAGAGTTCGCTGGTGGACATGTGCGGATGATGCGGCTCGGCGGCCCGGGACAGGAGGGCGGGTCAGGGGTCGGGGATCAGGGTTTCGGGCTCGGGGACCGCCCGGCGTCGACCGGCGGAGTGCCGCGACGTCGAAGCGTATCCGCGCCGTGCGCCGGAGCGCCGGAGAATCGCAGGCTCGCGGCGCGGGAGGGCGTCGTCGCACGGGATCCCGCGGGAATCGGCTTTCCATTCCTCGACGACGCGATCACCATGGCGCGCCCCGTCGCCGAGTGCCGTCATGCACGTGCCGCGCTTCCATCCGAATCCCCGCATCGACGAATTCCGTCTCTCCGACGGCAGTCCGGTGTGGGTGATCGACGACGCGCTGCTCGATGCCGAGGCGTGGCGCGAGCGCGTGCTGTCGCGCTGGTCCGAGGCCCGTGAAAGCGACACCAACGCGTACCCGGGGCCGGAACTGGCGCTCGGCGCCGCGGCCGACGAGGCGCTCGACCTGCACTTCCTCACCCACCTGCGCGGACGCCTCGGCGTGCGCCGCACGCTGTCGGTGCACTGCCGTCTCGCGATGGTGACCTTCGAGCCGGCACGCCTGCAGCCGCGTCAGTGGATCTGCCACCGCGATCGCTTCAACGTGCCGGACGAGCAGCGCGCGGTCGCGTCCGTGCTGTACCTGTTCGACGATCCGGCCCTGGGGGGCACCGCGTTCTTCGCGCCGCGGCGGCCGGGCTATCCGACCGATCTGCTCGTGCACGAGTCCGGCACCCTCGCGCCCGCGGCGTTCACGGCGAAGTACGGCATCGCCGCCGGCTACATGACGGGCAGCAACGCGTGGTTCGAGCGCATCGGCGCCGTCGCGCCGCGGTTCAACCGGATGATCGTCTACGACGGCAGCCTCTTCCACGGCGGCGACATCGGCGATCCGGCGCGACTCGACAGCGATCCGCGTCGCGGTCGCCTGACCCTCAACGGCTTCTTCACCACCCGGCGCGCCGCCGTGTAGGCGGCGGCGCGCCGCGGCGTGGGAAGCCCCTGGCGTACCGCCGTCCGGAACGCGGGCCGGACGCGCAGGATTCAAGGGATCACCAGCACGTCGCTGGCGTCCATCCACAGCGGTTCGCGCGCACCGTCGCCACCGCCGAAACTCATGCCGCCGCCATCGGCCGTCAGCGGGCGGTAGCCGGCGTCGTAGTCCCAGGTGCACAGCCACAGGCGGGCCCCCGACAGCGATGCCGGGTGCCCGAGTGCCGCGGCCGGCAGGGTCAGCGTCACCCGCGAGCCTGCGGGATCGATCGCGAGCGCCGCGCCACCGGCCAAGGCGCGACCCTCGTGCGTCGCATCGGCACCCTCGGCCGCGAACAGCGCGTTGCTCCAGCCGCCGATCCGCAGGTGCCGCTGCCAGCGCATGCCCTGCGGCAGCGGGGTGTTCTGCAGCGGCGCGACGGTCGAACCCTCGCCGCGGTGCGGCAGCTCGATGTAGAGATGAAGCAGCAGGCGATCGAATCCGTTGGGGGCGCTCCAGGCCGACGACAGGTCGCCGAGCGTCGCCGTCACCCGCAGCGAAGCGCCGCTGGTCGCGACCGCGACGCCGCGGAGATCGAGGCTCGGTTTCGCGAACGCGGCATCGCTCGGGTAGCGGTAGCGACCATCGGGGCCGTGGTCGTCGCCGGCGGGATCGTCGACCGTCAGCACGGTGCGCCAGCGCCGCGCGACGCGGAAGACCCGCGCCGCGCCGCGCGCGCCGTCGTCGGACCAGGCGACCAGCCGATGCGCGATCGCCGGGTCGATCATCGACTGGGTGTCGACCTTCGCCGACCAGCGGCCGTCGCGGCCGGCCGCCACCGGGGTCGCCGCGTCCAGATCGCCGTCGACGACGAGGCGCAGCGACGAGCCGGGCGCCGCGCGTCCGGTCACCACGGCGTCGTCCTGCAGCACGTCGTCGACGAGCCGATCGATATCGACCGCCGTGACGTCCGGCGCCGCGACGACCGCGCCCGGCTGGATCGAATAGGCGACTCCCGCACCGGCCGGCAGCGTGACGGCGAGCTGTCCCTCGGCATCGGCACGCAGCGCCGGCACCGCCGGGTCGAGCGTCAACAGCGGCGTCAGCACGGCACCCGGCGACAGCGGCAGTTCCAGCCGGTCGAGCAGTACCGCGTGGCGCGCGCTGTTGATCAGGACGAGGACCGGAGTCTCGCCGGCGGCGTCCATCCGCCAGCCGACCGCGCCGGCACCCGCGGCGTCGCGCGCGACGACGGTCGGCGTGCCCCGGGTCAGCGCGCGCTGGCCGCGACGCAGCGCGATCGCCTGCTGGAGGAACGTGTACAGGGGCGCGTCGCGGTCGAAGTGGTCGCGGCCGCCGCTGCCGTAGCCGGCGGCGAACATCGACGCGCGTTGCGCGGTGAATCCCTGCTCGGTGCCGTAGTAGATCACCGGGATGCCGGGCAGGGTCATCAGGGCGAGCAGCGCCTGGCGCAGCCCGCGTTCGTCGCCGTTCGCAAGGAAGCGGTCGACGTCGTGGTTGTCGACGAAGGTCGGCAGGCTTCCCGGATGCGCGAACAGCCGCTGGCGACGCTCGATGCGGTCGGCCAGCACCGCGCTCGCGGCCCCGCGCTGGAACACGTCGCCGAGGCTCGAGTACAGCGGAAAGTCCAGCATCGACGGCAGACCGGGATGGCCCGGCGCTTCGAGATACTCGGCGATCCGGCGACTCACCGCCTCGCCGTAGGGCGCCTCGACGCCGAAGCCCTCGCCGAACGCGAGGAAATCGTCGCGGCCCATCGCGGCGGCGACACGGCGCATGCCCGGGGCGCGCGGGTCGTCCGAGTCGAGGAAGTCCGCGAACAGCTCCGGCTCGACGTAGAACGCGGTGTCGACCCGGAAGGCGTCGACCCCGACGTCGCGGATCCAGCGCCCGTAGGCCTGGCGCAGCGCGCGGCGCACCACCGGATGGGCGGTGTCGAGGTCGTCGAGGTCGGCGAGCTGATACGTCAGCCGCTGCGTCGGATCGCCGTAGTCGACGATGCTCGGGGTCCAGTGGTAGATGCCGAGCGCGCGATCGCGGCGGTGGTCGGCGTCGTTGCGCGAGAACGGCCAGCGCGTCGGCGCGACGAGGCCGGCACTGTCGCGCGAGCGCCGGAAGCCCTGCTCCGGATGCGCAGGATCGACCGGACCCTCGAAGTGGAAGAAGTCCGCGGTGTGGTTCAGCACGACGTCCTGCACCAGCGTCATGCCGCGCGCGTGCAGCCCGTCGGCGAGCGCGCGGTAGTCGGCCGTCGTGCCGTAGTGAGGGTCGATGCGCTCGAAATCCACGGCCCAGTAGCCGTGGTATCCGCCGTACTTCGCGCGCTCGTTCCACCACTGGTTGGCGACCGGCGGCGTGATCCAGAGCGAGGTCGCGCCGAGTTCGGCGATGTAGTCGAGCTGCCCGAGCACGCCGGCGAGATCGCCGCCGCTCCATTTGCGCCCGTCGTCCGGATCGAACTCGCCGGCATGCTGGTCGTCGTTGCGGCGGTCGCCGTCGGCGAAGCGGTCCAGCAGCGCGAAATAGATGACCTGGTCGCGCCAGTCGGGTGAGGGCAACGACGCCGGCGCCGCCGCGTCGGCGGACCCTGTCGCCGCGGTTCCCGCGGCCGCGACCAGCATCGGCGCGAGAGCGCGGCTGACGCGCCGCAGCAGCGAAAAGCGTTTCATTCCGTGCATTCGAGGCGGCCAGCGAAGGGAAGCGACGCGATTGTGGATGACCGTCGCAAGCGGCGGTCCGCATCGATTTGCATGAATACGTATGCAACACCGTGGTGCAGGATTTGGCCACGGCTACCATGCCCCGGCAT
Organism: Ahniellaceae bacterium; assembly: GCA_044221335.1. Lineage (GTDB taxonomy): Bacteria > Pseudomonadota > Gammaproteobacteria > Xanthomonadales > Ahniellaceae > JBGAPI01. Next base: position 173,468 of record JBGAPI010000001.1, on the reverse strand, counting down.
CGACGGCAAGAGCCGATCGACAGCGTTTCCGGAAGGGTCCGGGCGAGGTCCGAGCGACGGATCCGCCCGCCGGAGCAACACATCACGTGTCGTAGGGGAGAGGAATCTTGAAACTGAAGCGCAATGCATTGAGCGTGACGATCTCGGCCGCCCTGCTGGTCGCCGTCGGCGCGCACGCCGAGACCGCTCCGGTCGCCGAGTCCGAGGTCGCCGGCGCCGAAGCGGCCGACAGCAAGGCCGCCGCAGCGGCCGACGCCGACAAGAAGGCCGACGCCAAGAAGGGCGACAAGGCCAAGGAGCTGGAGACCCTGCAGGTCATCGGCATCCGCAGCGGCATCGAGAAGGCGATCGACGTCAAGAAGGACAACACGTCGATCGTCGAAGTGGTGTCGGCCGAGGACCTCGGCAAGCTGCCCGACATCTCGATCGCGGACTCGATCTCGCGCCTGCCCGGCCTCGCCGCGCAGCGCGTCGCGGGACGTCCGTCGACGATCAGCATCCGCGGCCTGTCCGGCGACTACAGCACCACGCTGCTCAACGGCCGCGAACAGGTCAGCGTCGGCGACAACCGCGGCGTCGAGTTCGACCAGTACCCGTCCGAACTGATCAACCAGGTGGTGGTCTACAAGACCCCCGATGCCAGGCTGGTCGGCCAGGGCCTGTCCGGCACCGTCGACCTGCGCACCGTGCGTCCGCTCGACTTCTCCAAGCAGGTGGTCGCGGTGAACGTGCGCGGCGAGAAGAACTCGCTCGGCAAGCTCAACTCCGACTCCGACGACTACGGCAGTCGCGTCAGCGCCTTCTACCTCGACCAGTTCATGGACGGCCAGGTCGGCCTCGCGCTCGGCTATGCGCGCCTCGACACGCCCGGACAGGCCGAGCGCTGGGAGGCCTGGGGCTTCCCGACCGACATCAATCCGGCCCAGGGCAACTACACGCTGGGCGGCGGCAAGGTGCAGGCCTCGTCGACCGACAACGTGCGCCAGGGCCTGATGGGCGTGCTGCAGTACAAGGGCTCGGAGAACTACGAGACCACGCTCGACGTGTACTACTCGAAGTTCGACAAGACCGAGCGCACCCGCTTCCTCGAGACCGGCCTCGGCTGGTCCGGAGCGCACCTGACCAACCCCGTGGTCGAAGACGGTGTCGTCGTCGGCGGCACCTTCGTCGGCGTGCGGCCGGTCCTGCGCAACGACCTCAACCGCGGCGACGACAAGCTGTTCGCGATCGGCTGGAACAACCAGTTCCGCTTCGCCGACGACTGGACGGCGACGGCCGACCTGTCGCATTCGCAGGCCAAGCGCCACGAGTCGATCCTGGAGACCTACTCGGGCACCCGCGCCGGCATCACCGACAGCGTCGACTTCTCGCTCAATCCGCGCGGCGGCTTCCCCGACTTCAACTTCTCGCGCGACTTCACGGATCCGAGCCAGATCGTGCTGACCGATCCGGGCGGCTGGGGCCAGGCCGGCTACATCAAGACCCCGGAGATCAAGGACGACCTCGACTCCTTCCGGCTCGACTTCTCGCGCAGCTTCGCCGACGGCTGGTTCTCCAGCGTCGACTTCGGCATCAACTACGCCGACCGCGAGAAGCGCCGCCGTGTTCCGGAGGCCTTCCTCGACCTGATCCAGAACGAGACCGTGCTGCCGGCAAGCTTCCTGATCGACCCGGTGGACCTGTCCCACGCCGGCGTGCCGGGCAGCTTCAGCTACGACACCAACGCGGTGTTCCGCAACTTCTACAACCTGCGCGACAACATCAACGCCGACATCACCAACAAGCAGTGGACGGTGGACGAGAAGCTGACCACCGTGTACGCCCAGCTCAACATCAACACCGACCTCGGCGACATCCCGGTGCACGGCAACATCGGCCTGCAGAACGTCCACACCGACCAGAGCTCGGACGGCTTCGAGGTGCTGCAGGGCGACGCGGCGCATGCGATCGCGTTCTCCGGCGGCACGACCTACAACGACGTTCTGCCGAGCCTCAACCTCGCGTTCGGCCTGCCGAACGACATCACCGCGCGGCTCGGCATCGGCCGCGAGGAGGCGCGTCCGCGCATCGACCAGATGCGCGCGAACAACAACACCAGCCTCACCTTCAGCGGCGTCAACGCCGGTCGCTGGACGCGCGGCGGCGGCAATCCGGACCTGAAGCCCTGGATCGCCAACGCCTACGACCTGTCCTTCGAGAAGTATTTCGCGAGCAAGGGCTACGTCAGCCTCGCGTACTTCTACAAGGACCTGCAGACCTACGTGTACGACAAGTCCACCGCGTTCGACGCCAGCGGCCTGCCCATCCCGGCCGGCTACACCGGCCCGACGCCGGATCCGGTCGGCGTCTACACCCGCCCGGCCAACGGTTCCGGCGGCAACGTGCGCGGCTTCGAGTTCTCGGTGTCGGTGCCCTTCGACCTGGTCTCGGACGCGCTCGAAGGCTTCGGCGTGCTCGGCAACTTCTCCGACACCAAGAGCTCGATCAAGCGCCTCGGCCCGGACGGCCCGGACGAACCCATCGCCGGCCTGTCGCGGCAGGTGCGCAATGTGACCGTGTACTACGAGCGCAACGGCTTCTCGGCCCGGGTCAGCGACCGCTCGCGGTCGAGCTTCCTGGGCGAGATCCAGGGCTTCGGCGCCGACCGCGCCCAGGTCTACATCGCCGGCGATTCGGTGATCGACTTCCAGACCGGCTACACCTTCGGGCAGAACAGCAGCTTCGAAGGCGCGTCGATCCTGTTCCAGGTCAACAACCTCACCAACGAGGCCTACCGCCAGTTCTTCAAGACCAGCGGCCTCACCCAGCGCTACGAGAAGTACGGGCGGCAGTACCTGCTCGGCGTGACCTACAAGTTCTAGCGGTTGCGATTCCGCCGGGCGTCGCGACGGGATGTCGTGACGCCCGGCATGGTTCTCCCAACGTGGTCTTCCACTCACGAGTGGCTCCTCCCCCGCCGCACACTCACGGCGGGTTTTTTTTTCGGCGCTGCGTTCAGCCAGCGATCCGCCTTCGCAGGGCGGACACAGCCGGCGCAACATGCGGACCTCTCGCATCGGCGAGGAGCTGCCGTAGGGCGCGCTTTGCGCGCCATTGCGAGGCGCTTCGTCAGCAAGTCCGCTGAGGGCGAGAACCGGACATGGGGCCCGCATTGCGCGTCATTGCGAGGCGCTTCGCGAAGATTTCCGCTGTCGGCAGGGAGCGGAGGTCTCGGGCGGGCCACGCCAACGACCGCTTCGGGCTACGAGGCGGTCATCAATCTCCCGACACTGCCGGAATCGACCGGCACTACTCGCGGGTGTCAGGTCCATCCATCTTCCGATGGAAGTCGATCCCTGCATGTCCGGACCGGCCGGTTCGTACAGTCGATAGTCGGGCGCCACGTACCCGCCTTCTTCCTGACGCAGCAGTCAAACGGAGCAAGGACCATGGCCCTGCCATTCCTAGCCAACAGTCACGAATCTCTCCTGACCCTGAACTCGCGCGACTTGCCCATATACAAGGACGCTGTTCCTGGAATTCCCGGTGTCGATGTCCAGCCGTTGTTCCTGGACTCTCACAACGGCGTTTGGGTATTGCGTGTCGTGTTCCATCCGGGCGTGGTCCTGCCCACCCACTACCACACGGGTACTGTGCATCTGTGGAACCTGTCGGGCCGATGGAACTATGTCGAATATCCGGATCAACCGCAGACTGCGGGCAGCTACTTGTATGAGCCGGGGAGTTCGATTCACACCTTCAGCGTCCCCGCCGACAACAAGGAGCCGACGGAGACGCTGATGGTCGTCAGCGGCTCCAATATCAACTTCGACCAGGATGGAAATCATGTTGGCATGCTGGATGCCAACTCCATCGTGCTGTTGATCGACCACCTCATCCGCGAGCGTGGTCTGGAGCCGGCCAGGTACATCACGCCACCGCAACCACGCCTTACCCGATAGCGTCGCGCAAGGAGTCATGGGCCTGTCGAGCGACCTGTCGATGATGCGCCCCGCGTCGGCGGGCAGTGCCCGCCCTGCGACTGCTCCTCGTCGACAGCGGAAGTCCCTGCGAAGCGCCTCGCGACGGCGCGCAGTGCGCGCCCTACGTTCGCTCCTCGCCGCAGGCGGAAGTCCTTGCGACGCGCCTCGCGATGGCCGCGGGGCGGGTCCTACGGAGGTGTGTCCGGGACGCCCGCTACGCTTCCACGGTCCGCATCGTCCAGAAGTCGGCGGCGAGGTCGGAGTCGGTGAGGTAGCTGTAGGGCATGTAGAAGAAGCCCTTCACGCCCCAGTCGCGCCCCCAGGAGTTCTGCACGATGAAGCGCTGGCGATGGTCGTCGTAGCCCATCGCCATCACCGCGTGGCCGCCGATGGACTTGTCGCCATGGGTCGGCAGCGGCACCACGCCGGTCTTCGCCACCTCGTCGGACTCGAAGCTCGAGTAGACGGTGAAGCCGAACACGAAGGGATAGCCGTCGGCGAGGCAGCCTTTCAGCTGGCCCAAGGTCTGCTGCACCCGCATGTAGGAGATCGCCTGATGGGCGAGCGCCTGCTTGTAGGCGGCCGCGACCGGACGCTTCAGCACCTTGGCCGGGTCGTAGGGCCAGGTCGTCTCGGGACAGACCCCCTCCTTGCCGATCGCCTTGAAGCCGTCGCGGATGTAGGCGCCGGCATCGAACTTCGCCGAGCCCTCGGCCAGGCGCTCGTTGTAGTAGATGAACAGCCGCGAGGGCTGGAACGGCTTCGCGACCTTCTGCTTGATCTGGTCGAAGTAGTGCGCCGCGGCGATCGCGTTGCCGGTGCAGCTGTTGATCCGTCCCTGGTTCACCACCGGCGGCCCGTGCGGCCGGAGGTCGACCTTCTGCGGCAGGCCCTTCAGCACGCCGAGCGGTGCGGTATAGGCGCGGTCGCGCATGTCCGGCAGGTCGGGCCGCCAGCCGTAGCTGCGTGCAGCGGTTCGGGTCGTGCGAGCCATGGGCGTCTCCTCGTCGACGTAGCGGGGCCGGAACAGGGCCGGGAGCGGCGGTGGATCATGGCGGACGACCGGACGCCCGCCATCCCCTTCCAGGGTCCCACCGCCGCCCCGCAGGGGCGTCGGGGAGGCCCTCCATGGTCCTTCCCGACGCCGATCCGTCCCTGGATCGCAAGGCAGGCGAGGTCATCCCGCTGCCGTTCGGCCCGACGTAGGGACGCGGGCGGGAGCCGTTTCTCTCCTCGCGACCGCCCCGCGCGTCTGGCGCTGGCGAGCGCGGTGCCCTCCGCACGGCTCAACCCGGATCGGAGGAATCGGAACCGCCGAGCTTGTCGTCGCCGGACCCATCGACGAGGTCGGGGAATGCGCCGCCGTCTCTGCCGGGAGTGCGGCGCGGGCGCCGACGTGCCCGCGCCGCGTCGTCATCGGCTGCCTCTGCCGCCTGCCGGCGCGCGACTTCCGCCGCGCCGAGCGCCAGCCCTTCCGGCAGGGCCTCGCCGCAGCCCTCGCAGCGCGGCATCCGGCTCTCGTTCATGGTCTCTCCCGGGGATTCTCTAGCGGTTGAGCAGCACCAGCGTCAGCAGGAATGCGCAGGCCAGCCCCAGCAGATTGCTGAGCTGGAAACCACAGGTCCACGCGATCCGCGGCCCGATCGCCAGCGGGCGCAACAGCAACGCGTAGGCGACTCCGGCGCCGACCCAGAGGAGGAGGTCGAACACTCCGGCGCTGACGGCCGCCGCCTCGCCGGCGGCGATCGACTTGCCGCTGCCGACGGCGAGCACCACCGCGACGAACAGTGCGAGCATCACCGAGAAGCCGACGCCGGCGAGCGCGAAGACGAGGGGTTTCATCGCGCCACAGTAGCGCAGGATCGGCGGGCCGTCGCAGCCGACCCCTAGAGATGCCAGGCGTCGCGCGGCAGCGACAGGTCGAAACGCAGGCCCTGGCGCAGGCCGCGCAGGTCGATGTGCAGCGCATCGGGTCCGAAGTCGAGCACGCCGTAGTTCTGCCGGAGCACCCCGAACACCATCCCGCGCTTCGCCACGCCGGAGCTGACGACCTCGATCACGCCGCTGTCGTCGTACAGCGCGTTGCGGTGGATGTCGCCGGACAGGACCAGGCAGCGGCTCGGATGCGCGAGCAGCAGACGCCGCAGCCGCTCGAAGGCGGCCGGGTAGTGCTCCCAGCACTCGGCGCTGAAGGCGTGGAAGTTGATCGAGCTGGCGATGGCGACGTAGGGCGCGCGGGCGGCCGCGAGCGTGCGCTCCAGCCACTGCCACTGGCGCGCGCCGAGCACGGCGTCGGCGTCGCTGCTGGACAGTTCCGGCGCACTGCGATGGAACCGCAGGTCGAGCACGACGACGTCGACCCGCTCCGAGTGGAACGAGCGGTAGACCTCGCCGTCGTCGGTCGTGACGCCGAAGGCACGCACGAACTCGGCGCGCGCCGCCTCGCGCAGCGCCGGCGCCTCGTCGGCGCCGCAGCGGTTGTTGCCGAGGAAGTCGTGGTCGTCGTAGATCGCGAGCAGCGTCGCGCCGCGGGCGACGAGGTCGGCGCGGAGCGCGGCGAAGTGGGGGTCGGCGAACTGCGCGGCGTACAGCTGGCGCAGCTCGGCGGCGAGCGCCGCCGGATCGTCATGGCGGTCGTGGTCGAGGTAGACGGTGTCGCCGAGCAGCAGCAGGACGTCCGGGCGGAGGTCGCGGATCTCGGCCCACACCGGCTGCGGGTCGATCTGCTGCAGCTTGGCGCAGGACGCCATCACCAGCCTCATCGTGACCCTCCTGCGGTCCGTTCCGTCACTGCCGGTCCGGAGGTCAGATCCTTGTCCATCGCGAGGCAGTCCATCCGGCTCCCGTCGTGGAGCTCCTGGGTCGTCGCCTCGATCACCCGGTAGCCCTGCGCCTCGTAGAACGCGACCGCGTTCAACGACGCGTTGAGCCCCGCGCGGGGACTCGCCGCCGCGCGCAGTCTCACCTCCGCGGCGCCCAGCAACTCTTGGCCGACGCCATTCCGTGCGTAGCCGGGATCGACGTAGAGCGCTCGGATCCAGCCGGACGCCGGGGCGGCGAACACGAATCCCGCGATCGTGCCGTCGATCTCGGCGACCAGCACCGCGTTGCCGGGATCGGCGATCCGCTCCGCCATCCAGGCAAATCGGACCGGACCGGGCGGCGGCGACCACGATTCCAGGATCGCCGACGGATACGTGCCGGGGGCGACCGCGTGCACGGCGCGGTGGTGCAGGAGCACCAGCGCCTCGGCATCGGAACCGCGGGCGGCTCGGAGGTGCACGGTCAGCGGTCGCCGCCACCGCTCGCGATGACGCGCTCGCGAATCGCACGGCCGTTCACGCAGGCCGGATCGTCGTCACCGAGGTCGCAGCTGTGCGCGAGTGCCGCCAGGGTCTTCTCGCGACTGCCGTCGGGGACGAAGCCTTGCAGATAGTCCATGCCGTACATGCTGCAGCCCCAGGGGTCGCCGAGCTTGCACGCGCGCTCGAAGGTCTTCGCGCCGCAGCCTCGCCGCTGCCGGTCGTCGGCGTGGAAACGGACGTCGTAGGCGGCTCGATTCGTGCAGCCCGAGGCGACGCCGAGTTTGCAGGAACGCTGGAACAGGGCATTGACGGCGTGCTGATCCGCGTCGTTCGGCTGCAGATCCTGCGCGAGCCAGTAGCAGGCGCTGGCGATGCCGGTCTCGCAGGAGTGCAGGCAGGCGCCGAGCTGGCCCTCCTCGCAGTAGGACATCCGGGACAGGTTCACGGCCTCCGGCCGCTGCATGAAGACCGACGGGCAGGCATTGGCGTCAGTCATCCACTCCGCGTGGGATTCGACCTTGGCGATGGCCTCGGCCGCGGTCAGCTCCGGCGCGCGTTCGCAGGCACCGGTGAGCAGCACCAGGGCGGCGACGACGGCCAGGCGGACGATGCGCAGCGAACGCATGACGAGGGGTTTCCGTGGAAGCGTCGGGTGGTCCATCTTCGTCGAGCTCGATGGACGTTCGCAATGCGCGGTCAGAGGCGAAGCACGCGGCGAACGCCGCCGAGCGCCGTGCATCCGCATCCCCGGATGCGATACTCGCCGAGGAGGTGGCCCCATGATCCTGCTGGTCCTCGGATTGGTCCTGTTTCTCGGCATCCACAGTACCCGCATCGTCGCCGACGGCTGGCGGGCGCAGAAGCTCGCCGCGTTCGGCGAGAAGACCTGGAAGCTCGCCTACACCGGCGTGTCGCTCGTCGGATTCGCGCTGATCGTCGTCGGCTACGGCCAGTCGCGGACCGCCCCGACGGTGCTGTTCGACCCGCCGCTGTGGAGCTACCACGCCACCATCGGGCTCACACTGCCGGCGTTCTGGCTGCTCGCCGCGTCGAAGGTCCCGGGCAATCACCTGAAGGCCTGGCTCGGTCACCCGATGCTGGCGGGAACCAAGCTGTGGGCGATCGCGCACCTGCTCTGCAACGGCCGGCTCGGCGACGTGCTGCTGTTCGGTGGATTCCTGCTGTGGGCGATCGTGGCCTTCGCGAATTCGCGCCGCCGGGATCGCCGCGAAGGCGTTGCCTATCGCGCCGGGACGATCCGGGGCGATGCCCTGGTGGTGATCGGCGGCACCATCGCGTGGGGCGTCTTCGCGCACCTCCTGCATCCCTGGCTGATCGGGATGGATCCGATGGTCTGGCTGCACGTCCACTGAGCGAGCGGTACGAAGGCGGCGCCGGAGAATTCGCGGTCGTTCTGCGCATGGAGTGGGAGAACCCCATTCCGAGGCCGCGCCATGTTCGTCGACCCACCGATTCAGACCCGCCCCCGCGCTCCGCGTGATCCGCAGCCGGGACGATTCGCGTTACAGCGAATTCTCGTCCGTTGCCGATCGCAGTCCATGAACCTCGGTTCCCGTCTCGCCGCGAGCGCCGCGCTGCTGCTCGCCGCCGTCGCCCCGGCGCTCGCCGCCAACCCCCTCGACGCCAGCTACGGCGACACCGGCCAGCAGGCCCTGAGCGTCCTCGGCGGCTATGTCGAGGGCCTCGGCAGCTGCCCGCACGCCGACGGCAGCGTCAGCGTCCTCGGCTACCGGCCGGCCGGCTCCCGGCTGGTGATCCTGCGACTGCTGGCCGAGGGGGGCATCAACCGCAACTTCTCCGGCGATGGCATCGCCGAGCTGGCTCTGGGTGCGGCGCTGGATCCCGCGCACAGCGCGATCTCCTGCAGCGGCGTCGGCAATGCCGATCCCGCCGACGACCGCGCGATGCTGTTCGCCACCTCGACCGGAGCCAGCTACGACCTCGGGGTGATGGCCCTGGTCGACCTCTCGTCCGGGAGCTTCGACCCTGGCTTCTATCTCGGCGGACCGGGCTTCTACGATCTCGGTGCGATGGTGGTGCCGATCGTCGGCGGCCAGCATCCCTACCCGCGGGTGCGCGCCCGCGGCGTGTCCCCGGGACCGGCCGGCGGCTGGCTGATCACCGGCCAGGTGCTCGACACCAACAGCCAGAACCCGAAGGGCTTCATCGCGCGGGTCGCGGCGGCCGGCGCGGTCGATGCGATCAGCCAGCCCAGCGTCGGTGGCTTCTCCAGCACCGAACTGACCAGCGCGCGGGTCGCCGCCGATGGCGACGTGCGCGTGCTCGGAGGCGGCATGATCAACGGCACCGCCACCTGGGGCCTGCTGCGGGTCGACCCGAACAGCCTGCAGCCGGTGTCGCTGTCCGCCAGCGGCCCGGCCGACGTGTTCCCCTACCGGGTCTTCAAGGGCCGCCAGATCTCCGGCGGGGTGATGGTCGCGGCCGGACTGAAGAACGACAACAGCGCCTTCGGCGCCTCGCCGCGGCTGCTGATCGTGCGCGGCGATGCGGTGGTCGACCTCGCGCTCCCCGCGCCGCCGTCGCTCGATGGTCAGACGGTCGGCCCGAGCGGCCTCGACGGCAGCGCCTCGGCGACCGGTGCGCTCAACGGCCGGGCCGTGTTCGCGATGGGGCTCCTGCGCAGCGGCGTGGCGAGCGCCGGCTACTACGCGGCGGTGGTCAAGCTCGGCGACGGTGCCGGCGTGGCCGATGCGGTCGCCAGTGACTTCGGCAGCAATGGTGCCGCGAGCTTCGCTTTCCTGCCGCAGCCGACCACCTGCGGTGCCGGGCAACGCCCTCCGCAGCGCTTCGCGAACATCGCGTCCTGGGGCGACAGCACGCTGCTGGTCGGCTCGATCGCTCCCGACTGCGCCCAGGGCCTCGACGGCTGGGTGCACACGGCGAAGCTCGCGACAGACGGTGACCTGCTGCTCCGCGACAATTTCGAATAGGACGGCGCCATGCGGCGTCCTCCGGCGAAGGGGCGGGCGCAGTACGCCGCCGCAGGAGGACCCGGCGATCGCCGGCGGGAACCGCACTGCGGCGAGCAAGGGGTTCCTGCCTTCCCGCATCCGGGCGCGAAATCTGCATCGCGCGCGATGGTCGACGGTCCTCGTGCACCGTCGACTTCGCATGGAGCCTCTACGACAGCGGCTTGGCCGCCTTCTTGGCCGGCGCCTTTTTCGCCGCCGTCTTCTTCGCGGCGGTCTTCTTCGCCGCGGCCTTCTTTGCCGGTGCCTTCTTCGCCGGAGCCTTCTTGGCGACGGTGGCCTTCTCGGCCGGCGCCTTCGCCGCGGCGCGCTTGGCCGGGGCCTTCTTCGCCGCCGCCTTGCCGCGGCCGAAGCGGCCGCCGCCGCGCGCCGGGCGGTTCGGGGCCGCGGCGAGCAGGGCGACGCATTCGTCGCGGGTCAGCGACTTCGGCTCGCGGTCCTTCGGGATGCGGGCATTCTTGCTGCCGTCGGTGATGTAGGGACCGTAGCGGCCGTTCAGCACTTCGATCGCACCGTCGTCGAAGCTCTGGATGATGCGGTTCGCCGCCGCCTCGGCCTTGGCGCGGAGCAGCTCCAGCGCGTGGGCGAGATCGATGGTGTAGGGGTCGTCCTCCGCCCGCAGCGACGCGTAGGTCGTGCCGTGCTTGACGAAGGGACCGAAGCGGCCGACGCCGACGGTGATCGTCTGGCCGTCGGCATGCGTGCCGAGATCGCGCGGCAGCTTGAACAGCTCCACCGCCTCCGCCAGCGTGATGGTGGCGAGCGACTGGCCCGGACGCAGCGAGGCGAACTTCTGCTTGACCTCGTCCTCCTTGTTGCCGAGCTGCGCGAACGGCCCGAAGCGGCCGAGGCGCACCGACACCGGGCGCCCGCTGACGGGATCGTTGCCGAGCACGCGCGCAGCCTTGGCGTCGTCGAAGCTGACCGACTCCATCTTGTCGTCGACCAGTGTCTTGAACGGCGACCAGAACTTGCGCATCAGCGGCACCCAGTCCTCCTCGCCGCGACTGACCGCATCGAGCTCGTCCTCGAGCCGCGCGGTGAAGTCGTAGTCGACGTACTGGGTGAAGTGCTTGGAGAGGAACTTCGCCACCACGCGGCCGACATCGGTCGGGCGGAAGCGGCGGTTGTCGAGCATCACGTATTCGCGTGACAGCAGGACCTGGATGATGCTGGCGTAGGTCGACGGCCGGCCGATGCCGTATTCCTCCAGCGCCTTCACCAGGGACGCCTCGGAGTAGCGCGGCGGCGGCTCGGTGAAGTGCTGGTCGGTGCGCACCAGCGCCAGCGGCACCCGATCGCCCTTGGCCATCGCCGGCAGCCGGCGCGCCTCGTCGTCGGCGTCCTCGGACTTCTGGTCGACTCCTTCCTCATAGACCGCCAGGAAGCCCGGCTCGATGACCGTGGTGCCGCTGACCCGGAAGCTGTGCTTCGGGCCGGCGTCGAGGTCGACCGACACCGTGTTCAGCAGCGCGGGCTTCATCTGCGAGGCCACCGCGCGCTTCCAGATCAGTTCGTAGAGGCGCTGCTGGTCCGGGTTGAGGAAGGCGGACACCTTGTCCGGGTGGTACTGCGCCGAGGTCGGGCGGATCGCCTCGTGCGCCTCCTGGGCGTTCTTCGACTTCGACTTGTAGATGTTGGGCGCGCCCGGCAGGGTGGCGACGCCGTAGCGCTCGCCGATCACCCGGCGCAGGTCCGAGATCGCCTCGTCCGACAGGTTCACCGAATCGGTACGCATGTAGGTGATGAGGCCGACGCTGCCTTCGCCGCCGAGCGCCACGCCCTCGTACAGCTGCTGCGCGATCCGCATCGTCCGGCTGGTGGAGAATCCGAGCTTGCGCGAGGCCTCCTGCTGCAGCGTCGAGGTCGTGAAGGGGGCCGCCGGGCGGCGCTGGCGCTGCTTGCTGCCGACCTCGGAGACGACCAGTTCGCCGCGCGCGGCGTCGACGATCGCGCGCCGGGCCGCCTCGGCGGCGCTGCCGTCGCGGAAGCTGAACTGCTCGACCTTGGCGTTGTCGTAGCGGGTGAGGCGTGCCTCGAAGGGCTGGCTCCGGTGCGCGCACTCGGCGTGCAGGGTCCAGTATTCCTCGGTCTTGAACGCCTCGATCTCTTCCTCGCGCTCGACGATCATCCGGAGCGCTGGCGACTGCACGCGGCCGGCCGACAGTCCGGTCTGCACCTTGCGCCACAGCACCGGGGAGAGGTTGAAGCCGACCAGGTAGTCGAGCGCACGGCGGGCCTGCTGCGCGTTCACCATGTCGCTGGAGATGCGGCGCGGGTGCGCGATCGCCTCGTTGACGGCCCGCGGGGTGATCTCGGAGAACACCACCCGGTGCACGTTCTTGCCTTCCAGCAGGCCGCGCTCCTTCAGGATCTCCGACAGGTGCCAGGAGATCGCCTCGCCTTCGCGATCCAAGTCGGTCGCGAGATAGAGGTTGTCGGCCTTCTTCGCTGCCGTGGCGATCGCCTCGACGTGCCGCTCGTTCTTGTCGATGAGGTCGTAGCGCATCGCGAAGTCGCGCCCGGGGTCGACTGCACCTTCGCGCGGGACGAGGTCGCGGACGTGGCCATACGAGGCCAGGACCTGGAAGTCCTTGCCGAGGTACTTGTTGATCGTCTTGGCCTTGGCGGGCGACTCGACGATGAGCAGATTCTTGGCCATGGGGCGTTGCGGCACTCTAGATAAACGGTTGAATCGAAAGGAAAAGTCAGTCCGCGCCTGGAGCGGCAGCGACGATCTTCAGGACCTTCCCCTTTTCAGTGTGGCCACAGCTGCGCTAGTGCTGTCAAGCAAACCCGGCCGTGCGGCGGCCCCGATGGCGCCGCCGCTGCCAGCGTCCGCCGGCGAGCGCGACGACCGCGCCGGAGAGCTCCAGCAGCAGCAGTTCGGACAGCACCCGGGCAGGCGCGCGGGCGCTGCGGGCGGCGAGCTGGTCGACGCTGGCGGGCTCGTCGCCGAGCGCCACCAGCAACCAGTCCGGCCCGGACGCGGCGTCGTCGCCGGACCCGGGCTGTGAACCGAGTCCGGCCGCCAGCGCCACCCCGGCAGCCGCGAGCGCCGGGGCCAGCTCCTCCAGGACATCGGCGCTCGATTCGACCAGCTTGGCGCCCTCGCGGATCAGCCGGTGGCAGCCGCGCTTCGTGGGGCTCATGATCGATCCCGGGATGGCGAATACCTCGGCGCCGCAGTCCGCAGCCAGCCGTGCGGTGATCAGCGAGCCGGAAGCGAGGCTCGCCTCGACCACCACGGTGCCGAGCGCCAGCGCCGCGATCAGCCGGTTGCGCCGCGGGAAGTGGCTGCGCCTGGGCGGCGTTCCGGGCGGGAACTCCGACAGCAGCAGGCCCGCGGCGGCGATCCGCTCGGCCAGTTCCGCATGGGCGGCCGGATAGACCCGATCGAGCCCGGTGCCGCAGACCGCCAGCGTGCCGCCACCCGCATCGAGTGCGCCCCGATGGGCGGCTGCATCGATGCCGACCGCGAGCCCGCTGACGATGACGAGGCCGCGTGCGGCGAGGTCGGCGGCGAAGTCGCGCGCGACCTCGAGACCGACGCGGGTCGCGCTGCGGCTGCCGACGACGGCCAGCAGCGGACAGCCGAGCCAGTCGGCGTCACCGCGGAGGAACAGCGCCAGCGGCGCGTCGGCAAGGGCACCGAGGCGCGTCGGCCAGACGGCATCGCCGTCGAGCAGCAGCTGTCGCCCGGGCTCGGCGAGCCAGGCGAGGTCGGCATCGAGGCGGCGCGCGTCGGGTCGGGTGAGCCACGCGATCGTCTCGTCGGGAAGACGATGGCGGCGCCAGCACGCGGCACCCGCGGCGGCCGCCGCCGCGATTCCGCCCGTGTCGGCGATCAGGGAACGCAGGCGCCGCGCGCCGAGCTCCGGTGCACGCAGCAAGGTCAGCGTGGCCCGGACGAGTTCGACGGAGTGCAGGAGCGGCATGCCGCGATGCTGACCGACGACGGCGGCTGCGCCTGTAGGAACGGATCGCTGCGTACGTAGGAAATCACCGCGTCGGACGGTAGGACATCAGCGCCATGAAAAAAGGCGCCTCGCGGCGCCTTTTTCCGGAACAGGTGCACCCCGGGTCATTCGACCGGCATGTGCAGCACGTCGTAGACCTTGACCGGTCGGATGCCGTCCATCATCAGGCCGTAGCTGATGCCGTCGAAGGTCCGGAACACCATCACGGTGCCGACATACTCCTCCGGCAGGGTGACATTGGCCTTGCTCGGACGGAACGCCGCACGGGCGTCGTTGTCCGGGTACTTGACGCGGTCGCGCACGACCTCGCCCGGACGGTACACCGAATAGACCTGTCCGACCTCGATGCCGTCCTTGCGACCGCGGGACAGCGCGACCACGTCCTTGGTGCCGCCGTAAGGCAGGTCGTTGGACAGCGCGACCACCCGCATGTTCTCCGGCGCCTTGGTCGGCGGGTGCGGATAGAAGGTGAGGTCGAAGGGCAGATCCTCGCCGACCACCACGAGGTCGCCGGCCTTCACCTCGACGTCGCCGTAGGTGACCTGGATCGAGCTGATGTCGGCGGAACGGGTCACGGTGCCGTGCGCGATCTCGACCATCTCGCGACCGAGCGGCACCACCTTGTGGCGGCGCATCGGGTTGATCGCGACGTTCTTCCACCAGTTGCCGACGGTGACGCCTCGGTCCGTGCTCCACTTGTCGGCGACCACTTCGCGCTCGTCCGAGTTCCACGGATAGTCCTTCGGAACGTCGAAGTACTCGTTGCCGGCGCGCAGCACCACGACCTTCTGGCCCGGCTGCGCCGACAGGCCGCGCACGTAGGCGAGGCTGCCGGAGTCCGCGAACAGGCGGTTCTCTTCCAGCCCGACGACATAGGGCAGGTTCTTGGTGTCTTCCGCGTTGTAGATGCGGTACTTGGTGAGGAAGGCGCGCACGTCACCGAGGGGCACGGCCGTCGCCGCGCCGTCCAGCGGTTCCTCGCGCACGTGCGGGCCGAACGCCGGCTGGCCGTTCACGGTGAGGATGGGCCGCCCGTCCGCATACACCAGGCTCAGGCGATCGCCCGGATAGATGCGGTGCGGATTCTTGATCTGCGGGTTGGCCTGCCAGATCTCCGGCCACAGCCAGGGTTTGGAAAGGAAGCGCCCCGAGATGTCCCACAGGGTGTCGCCCTTCTGCACCACGTAGGTGTCCGGGTGGTCCTTGTTGATACCGACATCGGCCGCATAAACCGCAACCGTGGCGAGCAGTCCGAGAGCAAACCCAGAAAGTTTTTTAAGCATGACGGCCAACACCCTGATTAGTTTGGGCCTTGGACCAGTGTAACCAATTTCGATCCGTGAGAAAATCTGTGTTAATCCGCAATTTCGAGCAATCGCCATGGCCCTTCTGACCATCCTCGAGTTTCCCGACCCCCGGCTGCGCACCAAAGCCAAGCCGGTCGCCGACTTCGGCCCGGCCTTCCAGAGCCTGGTGGACGACATGTTCGAGACCATGTATGCCGCGCCCGGCATCGGTCTCGCGGCCACCCAGGTGGATCGCCACCAGCGCTTCATGGTCATCGACGTCAGCGAAGAGAAGAACGAGCCGCGGGTGTTCGTGAATCCGGAAATCCTGGTCCGCGACGGGATCCAGGTCTACCAGGAGGGCTGCCTGTCGGTGCCCGGGATCTTCGCCGACGTCGAACGCGCCAACCAGATCCGGGTCCGCGCCCAGGACCGCCACGGCCAGGCCTACGAGCTCGATGCCGACGGCCTGCTGGCGGTCTGTATCCAGCACGAGATGGACCATCTCGAGGGCAAGGTATTCGTCGACTACCTGTCGCCGATCAAGCGCGAGCAGGTGCGGCGCAAGCTGGAGAAGGCGAACAAGGCCAAGCGCGACGGCGACAAGAACAGCGCGCAGCGCACCCACACGCTGTAGAGCGGCGTTCGCGCCGCCACGCCGGAAGCTCCCACTATGCAAGTCACCCAACGCCTGCGCCTGGTCTTCGCGGGCACGCCGGAGTTCGCCGTGCCCTGCCTCGAGGCGGCCCGGTCCAGCCCGCACGAGGTCGTCGCGGTCTACACCCAGCCGGACCGTCCGGCCGGTCGTGGCCGCGCGCTGGCCGCAAGCCCGGTCAAGCAGGCGGCCCTGGCAGCCGGGCTGCCGGTGGAGCAGCCGGAGACGCTGCGCACCGTCGACGCGCGGCGCCGGCTCGCGGACTACCGTCCCGACCTGATGATCGTCGTCGCCTACGGCCTGATCCTGCCGCCGAAGGTGCTCGCGCTCCCGAAGTACGGCTGCTGGAACGTGCACGCCTCGCTGCTGCCGCGCTGGCGCGGCGCGGCGCCGATCCAGCGCGCGATCGCCGCCGGCGACACCGAGACGGGTGTCTGCCTGATGCGGATGGACGCCGGGCTCGACACCGGCCCGGTGCTGCTGCCGCTCGCCACCCCGATCGAAACCGACGACACCGGCGGCCGCCTGCACGACCGACTGGCGGCGCTCGGTGCGCAGGTCCTCGCCGATGGTCTCGCGCTGCTCGCTGCCGGCCTGCAGCCAGTCGCCGTGCCGCAGCCCGAGGCCGGCGTGACCTATGCCGCCAAGCTCGACAAGGCCGAGGCGGTACTCGATCTGGCGCGACCGGCCGTCGAGCTCGAGCGCCTCGTCCGCGCTTTCCATCCGTGGCCGATCGCGGAACTGACCCTGGCCGGCGAGCGGCTGCGCGTCCACGAGGCCATCGCGCTCGAGGGCACGAGCCCGGCGCCGCCCGGCGCCGTGCTCGCGGCGGGTCGCGACGGCATCGATCTCGCGACCGGTGCCGGCACGCTCCGCCTCGTCACGGTGCAGCGCGACGGTGGCAAGCCGGTGCGCGCGGCCGACTACCTCAACGCGCGCGCCGAGCTGAAGTCGCGCTGAGATGGACCCGGCCAGCCGCGATCCCGGCGTCACCCTGCGGATCGTCGCCGCGCGCCTCGTCGAGCGCGTCGTCGAGCACGGCGAGTCGCTCGACGGCCTGTGGCCGCGCGCCGACCGCGAGCTTCCCGATCCGCGCGACCGCGCCCAGTTGCGCGCGATCGTCAATGCCGCGCTGCGCGGATTGCCGCGCGC
Organism: Ahniellaceae bacterium; assembly: GCA_044221335.1. Classification (GTDB taxonomy): domain Bacteria; phylum Pseudomonadota; class Gammaproteobacteria; order Xanthomonadales; family Ahniellaceae; genus JBGAPI01. Next base: position 156,117 of record JBGAPI010000001.1, on the reverse strand, counting down.
CGCCGCGCTGCTCGAGCGCCTGCTCGCCCGGCCGCTGCCGAAGCGCGAGCGCGCGGTGCGTTACCTCCTATGGGTCGCGCTGGCGCAGCTCGACAGCGGGATCGGCGCGAACTACGCGGTCGTCGGCAGCACGGTGTCCGCGATGCGCACACTCGGCAAGGCGGCGCAGGCGGGGCTCGCGAACGCGGTGCTGCGGCGCTTCGGTCGCGAGCGCGACGCGCTGGTCGCCGCGCTGCCGACCGACGATGGCGTGCGCTACGGCCATCCCGCCCAGCTTGCCGCGCGGATCCGCCGCGACTGGCCGGCGGAGGCGGAGGCGATCATGGCCGCCGCCCAGGCCGAGCCGCCGTTGTGGATCCGGATCAACCGCCGCCGCGCCGGCATCGACGAGATCGCGCGGAAACTCGCAGCGGAGGGCATCGCGGCGGAGCGCTTCGGCGCGCTGCCCGACGCGCTCGTGCTGCCGCACTCGTTGCCGGTCGATCGCCTGCCGGGATTCGCCGAGGGCGCGCTGTCGGTGCAGGACGGCGCGGCGCAGCTCGCGGTCGAGCTGCTCGACCTGCGTCCCGGACAGCGCTTCCTCGACGCCTGCGCCGCGCCCGGCGGCAAGCTTGCCCACGCGCTGGAGCGCGAGCCCGCGATCGCGGCCGTGGCGCTGGAGCGCGATTCGCGGCGCAGCGAGCGGATCGCGCAGAACCTGTCGCGTCTCGGGCTCGCCGCCGAGGTCCGCGTCGCCGACGCCGCGGCGGTCGACTCCTGGTGGGACCGCAGGCCCTTCGACCGCATCCTGGTCGACGCGCCGTGCAGCGGGCTCGGCGTGATCCGTCGCCATCCCGACATCCGCTGGCGGCGCGACGCGGCCGGCATCGACCACGCCGTCGCAGAGCAGCAGCGCCTGCTCGACGCGCTGTGGCCTTTGCTGGCTCCGGGGGGGCGGCTAGTCTACGCGACGTGCTCGATCCTGCCGGATGAAAACGCGCTGTCCATCGAACGCTTCCGCGCCCGTCATGCGGACGCCGCGGTCCTTCCGGTCGTGCCCGGCTGGTTCGGCCGGGCGGCTGGTGGCGGGCGTCAGCTCCTGCCGGGCGAGCATGGCATGGATGGCTTCTTCTATGCCGTCCTCGCCCGTGGCTAGGACGCGCGCCGCGCGCCGCGGCGCCGGCATCGCGCTCCTCGTCGGCGCCGCGCTGCTCGCCGCCTGCGGGCGCGCGACCCCGTCCCGGCTGCGCGCCGCCCGCATCGAAGCCGGGACACCGGCGGTGCTCGCCCTCGACCTCGATCTCGCGCTGTCCACGCCGCTGCTGGAGGCACTCGACCACGGCGTGCCGCTGACGCTGGCGGTCGAGGTGCGCGGCAGCGACGCCACCCGCGGCCACGCGACCCTGACCCTGAGCCAGCAACCCGTGTCCGGCCAGTACGCGCTCGACGATGGTCGCAACCTCCGGGTCTACGCGCGGCGCGCGCAGCTGCTCGCCGCGCTCGACCACCTGCGCCTGCCGCTGGACGCCGCGCCGACCGGGACCCTGCAGGTACGACTGACGCTCGCCGCCGACCGCCTGCCCGGGCCCCTGCGGCTGCCGGCGCTGCTCGATCCGGACTGGCAGATCGACCTCCGCGGCCCATGAACCCGCGCCGCCTGTGGGTCGTACTGCCGATCGCGCTGCTGCTGGCGGTGCTGCTGGCCGCGGCGTTGCTGGTCGGCGACGCCGAGGTCGACCGCTCGCGCTACGCCGCCTGGACACCGTGGCTCGGTGCGGTCGCGCTGGCCGCGGTGATCAGCCTGCTGGCGGTCCTGGCGGAAGCGCTCCGGCGCCTCTGGCGCGACGCCGCCGAGGGCGTGGCCGGCGCGCGGCTCGCCCGGCGCCTGTTCGTCCTGATGGTCGCCATCGGCCTGCCGCCGGCGCTGCTGGTGTTCGGCTTCGCGCTGCGCTTCGTCGCGGTCAGTGTCGATTCGTTCTTCACCGTCGAGATCGAGCAGACCGCCGAGGACGCGCTGCGTCTCGGGCGGATCACGCTCGATGACGAACGCGCCGGCGCGGTCGCCCGCACCGCGGCGCTTGCCGTGCGGCTGGAGCAGGGAGCGCCGGCCGGCGCGAGCATGGACGAGGCGCTTGCCGGCGTGCCGCCCGCCGGCCAGTGGCTCCTGGTCGGCGACGATGGCAGCGTGCGCGAGCTCGCAGCCGCCGAGCCGCGCTTCCTCGAACCGATGCTGCCCGACGCGGTGCTGCTGCGGCAGGTGCGCGACAGCGGCGACTACAGCGCGATCGAGCCGCTGGGCGAGGGGCTGATGGTGCGCGTGCTGCACCGGATGGGAGGCGGACGCGGCGCGCTGCAGGGCCTGTTCCCTCTGGCCGCCGACGTCGGCAGCACCACCCACCGGCTGGAGCAGAACTACCGCGACTATCAGCGGCTGCGCTTCCTCCGGCCGGCACTGAAGCTGTCGTTCGGCCTGATCCTGGGACTGGTGCTGCTGCTCGCGGTGCTGCTGGCGCTGTGGCTGTCGCTCAACGCCGCGCGCCGCGCGGTGGCGCCGGTGGTGGAGCTCGCACGCACCGCCGACGCGATCGCCGGCGGCGAACTCGGCCGCGAGGCGGCGGTCGCGGGTGGCGACGAGCTCGGCGACCTCGCCGCGGCTTTCAACCGCATGAGCCGCGATCTCGCCGGCGCCCATCAGCGCGACAGCGAGCGCACCGCCGCGATCGACGCCCAGCGCGAGCACCTCGACACCATCCTCGCGAACCTCTCCTCCGGCGTCGTGGCGATCGGCACCGACGGCCGGGTCAGCGCCGCCAACCGCGCCGCGATCGAGATGCTCGATCTCGCGCTGCCCGAGGGCGCCGCGCTCGCCGACCTGGCCGTCGCCCAGCCAAGCCTGCGGGCACTGTTCGAGCGCTGGCGCGAGCACGCGGCGCAAGGCATCGCGCAATGGCGCGAGGAGTTCGAGGTCGAGGTCGGCGGACGCGCGCGGCGCCTGCTGGTGCGCGGCGTGACGCCGCGCGGCGGCGCCGAGCACCTGCTGCTGTTCGACGACCAGACCGAGCTGATCCGCGCCCAGCGCGACGCCGCCTGGGCCGAAGTGGCGCAGCGCCTCGCGCACGAGGTGAAGAACCCGCTGACGCCGATCCAGCTCGGCGCCGAGCGTCTGCGCCATCGCCTCGGCGGCAAGCTCGCGGCGGACGACGCGGCGGTGCTGGAGCGCGCCACCGCCAGCATCGTCCACCAGGTCGGCGCACTGAAGGCGATGGTCGATGCCTTTTCCGACTACGCCCGCGGCGAACGCCTCGCGCGGCAGCCGGTCGACCTCGCGGCCCTGATCGCCGATGTGGCGGCACTGTACGAGCAGGCCGGACAGGCCGAGTTCGAGCGCGCCATCGCCGCCGACCTGACGCCGGTCCAGGCCGACCCCGGCCGCCTGCGCCAGCTTCTGCACAACCTCCTCACCAACGCCATCGAGGCCGGTTCCGGGCCGGCGCGGATCCGCGTCGAGCTGGCGGCCGCGGTGGCGACGGACGGCCGTCCAGCCGTCCGGATGGTCGTCGCCGATCGCGGCCCGGGCCTGCCCGAGGGCTTCGACGCCCGCTGGTTCGAGCCCTACGTCTCGACCAAGTCCCGCGGCAGCGGCCTCGGCCTCGCCATCGTCAAGAAGGTGGTCGACGAGCTCGGCGGAAGTGTCGAGGCGGGCAATCGCGCCGAGGGTGGCGCGGAGTTCGTGGTGGTGCTTCCGTGCGGGGAAGGGTCCAGGACCCAGGGCCCAGGGCCCGGTGCGACCGGGGCGAGTGTGTAGGACGGGCATCTCGAGCCGCAGGACCGCGTCCGGAGCGAAAGGCGATCGCGGTCGTGACCAAGGGTGACGAGTCCCGATGGCCTGGCGCGGACCCGGATTCGAAAAGAGCACGGGGCCAGCGATCGCCTCGGTCGAACGGGCCCGATGCCCTGGGACCTGGGCCCTCAGGCAGTACCATCCGCCCCCCACCCAAGCCCCGACCGGCCATGGCCAAGCTCTACTTCTACTACTCCGCGATGAACGCGGGAAAGACCACGACGCTGCTGCAGTCCGCGCACAACTACCACGAGCGCGGCATGCGGACGCTGATCCTGACGCCGCGACTCGACGACCGCTACGGCGAGGGCGTGGTGCAGTCGCGCATCGGGCTGCGCGCCGACGGCCGGGTGTTCGAGCGCCACGACGACCTCGAGGCGATCGTGCGCGCGGAGATCGAGGCGCACGGGCCGCTGCACTGCGTGCTCGTCGACGAGTCGCAGTTCCTGTCGAAGCAGCAGGTCTGGCAGGTCACCGAGATCGTCGACAAGCTCAACGTGCCGGTGCTGGCCTATGGCCTGCGCACCGACTTCCAGGGCGAGCTGTTCGAGGGCAGCCAGTACCTGCTCGCGTGGGCCGATTCGATCACCGAGATCAAGACCATCTGCCACTCCGGCCGCAAGGCGACGATGGTGGTCCGCGTCGACGACCACGGTCGTGCCATCACACGCGGCGCCCAGGTCGAGATCGGCGGCAACGAGCGCTACGTCTCGGTCAGCCGTGCCGAATTCAAGGCGATCTTCTTCGGCCAGGGGCGCATTCCCCTGATGCAGCCGCAGTTGCCGCTGGAAGAGTAGGGCGGGCCCCGCCCGCCTTCGCGGTGCGCGTCGAACAGGGGCCTACGCCCTGGGCGCTGATCCGTTCACGCAAGCCCGAAGAACTCGGTCGCCGCCGCCGTCGTACCCGCCGCCAGCACTTCCACCGTCTCCCCGCGATCCCGCGCGATCTCCTCGGCGATGTGCGCGAGGTACATCGGCTCGTTGCGCCGGTGCGAGGGCTGCGGCTTGACGGTGCGCGGCAGCAGGTAGGGGCAGTCGGTCTCGATCAGCAGCCGGCTGGCGGGAATGTGGCGCACCAGCTCGCGCAGGTGCTGGCCGCGGCGCTCGTCGCAGATCCAGCCGGTGATGCCGACGTAGAGGTCGAGATCCAGATAGTCGAACAGCTCGCGCTTCTCGCCGGTGAAGCAGTGCACCACCGCGCGGGTGATGCGGTCGCGCACCGGCTTGATGATCGCGACGAGGTCGTCGTGGGCGTCGCGCTGGTGCAGGAACAGCGGCTTGCCGGCATCGAGACCGATCTCGACCTGGCGCTCGAACGCGAACAGCTGCGCCTCGCGCGGCGAGAAGTTGCGGTGGTAGTCGAGCCCGGTCTCGCCGGTGGCGCGCACCTCGGCTGCGCGCGCCAGTTCGCGCAGCAGCGTGTCGGTGTCGGCGGTGTAGTCGCTGGCATGGTGCGGGTGCACGCCGGCGGTGGCGTAGAGGAAGCCCGGATGCGCCTGCGCCAGTTCCAGCGCCGCACGGCTGCCGTCCGCGCTGGCGCCGGTGACGATCATCCGCGCCACGCCGGCGGCCCGCGCCCGCGCGAGCACGGCGTCGAAGTCGTGGCGGAAGGACTCGTGGGTGAGGTTCGCGCCGATGTCGATGAGATTCATGGGAGGGTGGGGCGTGGCGGGGGCGGGATTGTACGGTGACGGTTCGGGTGCGCGGCCTCGAGGGCATGACAGGCGCCACCCGTCATTGCGAGCGCCGCGAGGCACTCCGGCGCCTTTGCTCTTCGTCGCGCCAGAGCCAGAGCGAAGGCGCCGGATTGCTTCGTCGTCGCTGCGCTCCTCCTCGCAATGACGGAGGTCTTTCCTGATCCCAGATCCAAGATCCCTGGACCGGTTCTCCATGCCTTCGAGTGAACGCGTCCCCGCGAACTGCGCCCGATTTACGGCTCCTTAGCAAGTTCACAACACATTCAGTGCATCATTCGCAGTCTTGCCCCGACATTTTCCAGGAGTCCCCCGCAATGAAGTCGATCTGGCGATCGTTCGCCGCGCTGGCCGCGCTGGCCGCCGCGCCTGCCTCCCATGCCTTCACCCCGGAGTCCGGGCTGTGGTGGAACCCGGCCGAAAGCGGCCAGGGCTACAGCATCGAGATCCAGGACAACTACATGTTCCTGCTGGGCTACACCTACACCGGTGCGGGCGCCTCGCAGTTCGTCTCCGCGCAGGGCCTGCTGTCCGGCAACGCACGGTTCCAGAGCACGAACAACTCGACCGACGGCTCCTGGCTCAATACCTTCGCCAACGGCCAGTGTCTCGGCTGCACGACCTACCGCGCGCCGACGATCTTCCTCGGCAGCAACGGCCCGGTGACGATCAACTTCCTCACCGAGACCACCGCGACGATGACGCTGGCCGGCCGCACCTTCCCGATCCAGCGCTTCGACTTCTTCCTCACCCGCAGCGCCAACGACCAGCGCAGCGACGTGATGCTGGGCGAATGGCAGATCGTGATGGACCTGTTCAACCGCGGCACGGACTACCGCGCGTATCCGTACTACGGCGAACTGCTGCGCTTCCTGTCGGTCGACCGCAGCGCCAGCACCCATTTCTTCGACGGCTGTCGTCCGGCCATCTCGACCGGATTCAGCTGCACGACCTCCGAGAACGCCACGCATCCGGCCTCGGGCTATTACGACGCGGCCCACAAGCAACATGTGATCGTGGTCACCGACACCCCGGGCTCGACGCCGACCACGCGCTTCTTCTTCGCCTACATCGTCACCACCGGTTCCGACCAGTTCGACGGCAACGTGGTGATCTACCGCGGCGACCAGGACATCAACGCGGCCCTTGCCAACGGCCCGTTCTACCCGGTGCGCGGCTTCCGCAGCGCCAGCCGCAACTTCACCACCAGCGGCACCGGCCCGTCGTCCGACCCGAAGTCGAAGCGCGCCGACGAGGCGGTCGCGATCGAGGGCCTGGGTCCGAAGCTGTTCGGCGCCGGCGAGCTGCCGAAGGGCCGCACGGCGGCGGATGTCGTGGCCGAGGGCGGCGTCGATCCGACGATCTACGCCGACCAGATCAAGGCGATCACCGAGCGCCTGTCGCGGTAGAGCGGCGCCTGCGCCACCGTCGCAGAGCGGGCCCCGGCCCGCTGCAGTTGCATTGACACGCGAGCGGCCCAGGTGCCGCTCTACGATCTGGGGCGGGCGCCGCCCGCCATCATGAGACGTCGAGGTAAAGGCGGCCAGGGGCCACCCTACGCCGGGTATCGCGACTTCCAGTGCCGGGCGATGTCGATCCTCCGGCACACCCACACCCGGTCGTGCTTCTCGACGTGGTCGAGGAAGCGCTGCAGCGCGACCATCCGGCCCGGGCGGCCGAGCAGGCGGCAATGCATGCCGACCGACAGCATCCTCGGACGCTCGGCGCCCTCGGCGTAGAGCAGGTCGAAGCTGTCCCGCAAGTACTCGAAGAAGTGCTGCCCGGTGTTGAAGCCCTGCGGCGTGGCGAAGCGCATGTCGTTGGCATCGAGCGTGTAGGGCACCACCAGATGCTTGCGCGTGCTGCCGTCGGACACGGTGACGTCGGTCCAGAACGGCAGGTCGTCGCCGTAGTAGTCGCTGTCGTACTCGAAGCCGCCATGCTCGACGACCATCCGCCGCGTGTTCGGGCTGTCGCGACCGGTGTACCAGCCGACCGGCGCGGCACCGGTGAGCCGACGCTGGATCGCGACCGCGCGTTCCAGGTGTTCGCGCTCGACGGCCTCGTCGACGTTCTGGTAGTGGATCCAGCGCCAGCCGTGCGACGCGATCTCGTGGCCGAGTTCAACGAATGCGGAAGTCGCCTCCGGATGCCGCTCCAGCGCCATCGCCACGCCGAACACGGTCAGCGGCAGGCCGCGGCGCTCGAATTCCCGGAGTATCCGCCACACGCCGACCCGCGAGCCGTACTCGTAGATCGACTCCATGCTCAAGTGCCGCGCCGGATAGCTGGCGGCGCCGACGATCTCGGAGAGGAACTGCTCGCTGCCGGCGTCGCCGTGCAGGACGCAGTTCTCGCCGCCCTCCTCGTAGTTGAGGACGAACTGCACGGCGATCCGCGCGCCACCGGGCCAGTCGGCATGGGGCGGGTTGCGGCCGTAGCCGACCAGGTCGCGCGGATAGTTCGTCGCCATTGCGCTCAGCCGCGCAGCGGCTTCAGCGCGCCGCTCCACGCGACCAGCTGATCGAGCATCGCGTTCACGCTGGCGGCGTGGCGCTCGGCCGGCTTGAAGGTCGTGTAGTGCTCGAAGTCGGTGAACAGCGACAGCATCACCTGCGCCCGCACCGTCGCCGTCATCGTCTCGGCAAGAATGCCGCGCAGGTGCTCGACCGCGCGGGTGCCGCCGGCGCTGCCGTAGGCGACGAAGCCGGCGGCCTTGTTGTTCCATTCCTTGTACAGGTAATCGATCGCGTTCTTCAGCGCGCCCGGGAGGCTGTGGTTGTATTCCGGGGTGACGAACACGAAGCCGTCGTAGCCCGCCACCGCGGCGGCCCAGGCCTTCGTGTGTTCGTGCGCGTACTTGCCCTGCGACGGCGGCACCGCCTCGTCGAGCAGCGGCAGCTTGAAGTCCGCGATGTCGAGCAGCTGATAGGTCGCGTCGCTCCGTTGCTTCGCGATGTCGAGCACCCACTGCGCGACGGCTGGGGCCTTGCGGCCGGGTCGGGTGCTGCCGACGACAATGGCGATGCTGAGCATGGCGGACTCCGCGAAGGATCGGGGCGGCTAGCGTAACCCGTCGTCCGCGGCTTGGCTCCGACAACCGGAGAGGCGCCGGCCGGTCGTCGATTTCCGCCGGTCCGTCGGCGACTGCCGCGGCGAATTCATGTCGCTTCGCGACTGTGAACGCCCGCACAAGAATCGGGTCCTCGCCAGTGCAGGATGCAGCCCGCAAAACGCGCCGTCGCGCACCGACCTGGAGTCGTCCGGAGCTTGCCGTGAGGTCCGATCCCCTGCCGTCCGCCGAAGCACCCGCCTGGTCGACGCTCGACGAGCTGTCGCTGTGGGTGATCGCGATCGCCGGCGCCGCGCTGATGCTGCTGGTCGGCGTTGCCGCCGCGGCGATCCCGACGCTGTGCGTCGCCGCTCTGGTGTCGATCACGATGCGCGCGACGCCGATGCCGCTGGCGATGCTGCGGGCACTCGCCGTGCTCGCCGGTGTCGCGATCGCCGTCACGGTCGCCCACCCGTCCCCGCGGCTGGACGCGCTGACCGTCGCGGCACTGCTGCTGACGGCGGTTCTCGCCATCCCGATGGGACTGCTGTCGCGGACCGCCAGCGGGCGGGCCGTCGCCGAGCATCAGCAGGCGCGACGGCGGACCATCGAACTCGAGGAGCAGGCCCGCCTCGCGACCCGCCGGATGCAGGATTTCCTCGCGAGCTCGGACGAGGTCTATTTCGAGACCGACGACAAGGTCCGGCTGCGCTACGTCTCGGAGTCCTGTGAGCGCGCGACCGGCCTGGCGCCGCATCGGCTGCTCGGACTCGACGCGCTGGACATCGCGGAGCGCTTCCTCGGCCGCTACGGCCGGCTCGCCAGCTGCGGGGCCGGGATGCGGCGGCGGAAGATCATCCACGGACTCCGGATCGCCTACTGCGACGGCCGCGGCGCGCGGCGCATCCTTCGGGTCGATGCCGTTCCGCGCTTCGGTCGATTCGGCCGTTTCAGCGGCTATCGCGGCGTCCTCAACGTGTCCGGTTCGCGATGAGCGCGCGGATCGGACGGCGGTTGGCGGCGCTCCGGAACCACGGTGCGCGCTGTGCCGACTGGGTCGAACGGACCGTCCTGGTCCAGTCTGCCGCCGAACCGCCCGATCCGCTCGTGCGACTGCGCCTCGTCGCCCTGATCTGGACGCTGCTCGCGTCCGAACTGGCGGCGCTGTCCGGCATCGTCGTCGCCGTCGTCCACGGACGCCTGCTGCTGAGCCTGGTCGCGGCCGCGATCGCCACCGCGACCTGCCTGCCGATGATCCGGTTGCGGCGCAACCGCGACCTCGCGGCCTGGGAGCTCTGGTTCGTCGCCGCGCTCGCCTGTGCCGCGGCGCGGATCGTCGATCGCGCCGGCGGCGCGGACGGCGCGGGCGCGCTGGTCTTCCTGCCCTACGCGCTCTGGCTCGCCGCGCTGCACGTGAGGCAGCGCCAGGTGCTTGCGCTCGGGCTCGCGCTGGCGATCCCGCTGGTCGGCGGCATCGTGCTGGCCGGCGACCCGCACAAGCTCGCCATCGCGCCGCAGTCGATCCTCTATGCCATCGCCGTGCCGGCGCTGGTCGGCGTCCGGATGTCGCGGGCCCGCGAGGATCTGCAACGCGAGGCGCGCCGGCAGCTCGCCGACCTCGAGCGCGCCGAGGCGATGTGGCAGCGCGACCGCGAGCGCTTCGAGGACTTCACCGCGCTGGCCGAAGGCTGGTACTTCGAGACCGGCCCCGACCTCGTGCTGAGCTTCGTCTCGCCGAAGCTGGTCGAACGGATCGCCGAGGACCGCGGCCCGATCGGCGCCTGCACGCTGGTCGAACTGATCCGCCACTACGCGCCGGGCGTGTCCGGCATCTACGACCTCGCGCACGCGATGCGCGACGAGCTCGAGCTGCGCGGCCAGTCGCTGATGTGGTTCAGCTCGCGGGGCGAGTCGATCGCGCTGCGCATCCACGCCTGGCCCGCCTTCACTCCGGACGGCCGTTTCCGCGGCTACCGCGGCAAGCTGCGCGAGGTGCGCTTTCCCGCGCTGCAGACGGCGCGGGCGGTGCGGGTGCGGTTGGCGGATGCGCTGGCCGGATCGCCGCGCGCGATGGCGGCGCGGCTCGATGTGATGCAGCCGGTGATCGAGGGACGGGTCGGCGCGGCGCTGTAGACGCGCTCGGGACGATCAGGGAGGTCCGTCTGGACCGCGAAATCCCAGGACGAAGCTCGATTCCTCGTCGGGCACGCGGGTCGCGGCAGCCGGTGGACGATCGCCAGGACCCGGTTCGCGCGGGTGCGGTTCGACCGTTTGCATGCACCCGGTGGCGCCGATGTCGAGCGACGTCGCGATCAGCGATAGGCGTAGAGACGCACGCCGCCAGCGCTGGCCTCCAGGTCGAATTCACCGGCCGCAGCGATCCGACGAGCAAGGGACGTGGCAGCGTCACCGTGGATCGGAAACTCGAGCCACTCGATTTCCTTGTAGGAATAGAAGCCGCGCGGAGACCCGGAGATCATGCCCTCCATCGACGACCGGTAGTAGTCGAACCCCAGGCTGTCGTGGTCCGGGATCCGCATCTCACGTACCGCATCGTCCCAGACGAGCTTGACCTTGCAGCCCCCGAGGGGTGGCTGCATTTCCACCAGCACCTCCAGCAATCGCAGCCACTTCGCGTCACTCATCGACGACGAAGTGAAGCGCTCGCGGATGAGCGCATCCACGCGGTCGCGCGCATATTCCACGGGCCGCTTGTCGGCGAATGCCCGGTTCGGTGATGTTCGACTCACCATTCCTCTCCTGCAAAAAGCTGGGGCCGCAATCGCGGCCCCAGCGCCCCTCCCCAACTTGTAGCCCGAACTCAGTTCTGGAACGGCGTGTTCTCGGAGAAGTACTCGTGACTGTCGGCGTTGTAGACCGCCTTGGTCGGGTTCTGCGTCGCGAGCTTCTTGCAGGCCGTCTGGCCGTAGGCGTTGTCATCCGTGTTGGCCACCACGTCGAAGTGGCTGGTCTCGTGGATGATGGTGCCGGCCTTGGAGTCGGTGCCGGTGGTCGGCGCCGACCAGAACGCGCTGCACAGGTAGATCTTGTACGGCTGGTTCGGATAGACGTAGGCGTAGGCCGACATCGTGCAGGTGCTGCAGTCGAACACCATCGCCTGGTTGGAGAAGGTGCTGGCGATGTTGAGGTAGTCCTGCTTGATCTTCGCGTAGCGGCTCGACGAATAGGTGCCGAACCAGGTCGTGTAGCGCGGACCGGCGGCGCCGGAAGCGAGGTAGCTGTTGGAGTTCGACGCGTAGGACTTGGCGCCGGAGAAGCCCGACGCGATCTGGCTCTGGCGGGTCGAGCTGCAGCCGACGTAGGACTGCGAGCCGGCCTTGGCGCCGACCAGGTAGGAATAGTCCGGGGCCGGGGTCAGGTGCATCTTGTCGACGAAGATCATCGCCGCATTGGACGCGGACTTCGCCTCGACGGCCGGCAGCAGGCGATCGTTGTCGCGGTCGCTGACCGCATAGACCTGGCTGAACTCGCCCTTCAGCGCGACCTCGAAGGCGGCCGCGTCGCTGATGTCGTAGTACTCCGACAGGTTGAGCGTGACCGACTTGGTCTCGCCCGGCGCGAATTCGATGAAATCGTCGGCGGTCGGCGCCGCGCGCTTGACGTCCATGCCGATGTAGCGGCGCAAGCCATCCGGGCCCTTCACCGAGAACAGATCTTCGGAGACGCCGTTCAACGGGGTCTCCCATCCGAGAACGAGGACGCTGCGCTTGCTGAAGTTGGTGACCGAAACGGTTACCGCACCCGTGCCGAACGCCTTGCCCGCGGCCGGTTCCACGCGCGTCGACAGGGCCACCCCGCCCGCCGCCTGCGCCGAAGCCGCCATCCCACCCAACACCGCCATCGCCAACATCGAAGAAACGACTTTCACGTGCGATCTCCCCATTGCTTACGTCGGTTGTATGAAGTGAATCCCCAAACGGTCGGATCTGCTTTCGCGACCGGCCCGGCACCGTAAACATTCTGTAACAGCAATGCACCTTGCGGTGCAGCAGCGCCCCCTGGGCGGTCCGCGGGCGGCGGCAACGGCGGATCAGGATCGGGCGAAGGTCGAGGAAAGCGAGCGGAATCAACGACTCCGGACGGTCGTGGGCGGCGGCAGCCGGGTCGCTGTCCGCTGCCGCTACCGTGCGCCGGTGCGAGCGGCGAAGCGATCGACGAGGGGTGGGCGGACCGCCGGGTACCTGCGAATTGTGAACGACCGTCTCAGGAACGAGCACGCCCGGCCGTGCGGCAAGACCGGACACTGTTGGCTGGAGCAGGACGTTCCCGCCGGATGCGATGCATCGCATCCCGGCCGCTCCCTCGTCACCCGGCGCTTCGGCGGTGATCCGTCCCGTCGTGGTCATTGGGTGGCACGGCGCTGGTGGCCGCCGCGCGCTCCGGGATCAGTTTCGCCAGGGCGGCGCGCAGCTTGTCGGAGTCCACCGGGGTCTTCAGGAAGCCGGAACTTCCAGCCAGCGCCGCGCGGAGCCGGTCGATGCCCCAGGACTGTGCGGAGGTGACCAGCAGCACCGGGTCGTGATCCGGCACCGCGTTGCGCAGTTCGCCGAGGTAGTAGAAGGCGCGCGGCCGGAGCAGCTCGCTCTCGATCACCATCACCTGGAAGCGGTGCAGGCCGGCACAGGCCAGCGCGTCGACCATGCTGTGACGGCAGTAGGTCTCGAATCCGAGCTCGGACAGCATCCGGTACAGCCGCGAGCGCATCTCGAAACTGCGGTCGGCGACCAGCGCCAGCGGCGCGTGGGCGGGCGACTCGACCGACAGGAAACGGCGCTCCGGCTCGTCGTCGGCCGCGGACAGGCGGTGGAGCCGCTCGGCCTCGAGGTCGACGATGTTGCTCGGCGCCGGCGCCGGATCGACGGCGCTGCCCTCGGCCACCGGCTGATTGCCGATCTGGTCGAGTTCCGCTGCATGGACCACGGCGTCGAGGGTGTCGAGCAGGTGGGTGGTCAAGGTGCGCCGCTCGATCCGGTAGGGCGTTCGGTCGACCTGGGCCCGCTCGCTGACGTAGACGATGGCAAGGGCGCGCGGGAGGCGATCCAGCGCCGCGCCGTTGACCAGGCGGACGAGTTCGGTGTCCGCGCCCCCGGCCGGGTAGCGCAGGTAGCGCAGGTCGCGCCGCTCGGAGCGCGCCAGGATCATCTCCAGCACGTGGTTCATGTGCTCGGAGAATCCTTCCAACGACACTGCGATCAGCCTGGCCATGCGTGTCCTTGCGGTGCCGGTGACGACAACCTGGCCCGGGCCGGGCATCCCTGCCGGCCCGGGCGAGGCCTTCACGCCACCACAGCACCCGATGTACGGGAGAACGATTCTCCGGACCCGGCCCCTGCCGCGATACCTGTCAGCTCTTACAGGTTGACTCGCGAAAAGCAGGGTGCGAGGGTGCCGGGCCATCACGCCGCCTGGCGCTCGTCACGCGACTCCAGCGTGCCCCACAGGCGCAGCTCCGCCGCGTCGTCCATCGGTACCCGGAGCGCCACCGTGCGCACGTCCCCGATCTGCAGCGCCGGCCCGAAGCGCTCGGCCTTCAGCCCGAGATTCCGGATCAGCCGCTCCACGCCGACGCTGGTGACGGTGACGATCTCGTGCACGCCGTTGCGCCGCACGAAGCGCAGCATCTCGCGGATCATCGCGATCGGGGTCTCGTTCATCCCGAAGGCGACGCCGTCCTCGTGGCGCGCCACCGCGAAGCGGCTGGCCTCCCACACGCCCGGTTCCGACGGCGCCTCGACGCCGTGCAGGAGCTCCGGGAACACGTCCTTCAGCATGTAGGGCCCGGTGGTGGGCAACAGCCGCCAGCTGCCGACCGCGCGCAACGGGTCGCCCGGGTGGCGTGCCACCACGTAGGTCGGGTCGAGGCGGTCGAACCAGTCGCGTTCGAGGCCGTTCTGGCTCTCCACTTTCCACTGCAGGCGCTCCGCGAACATCGCGTGGCGGAGGCCGTACATGCTGTCGACGAGGGGAGACGCGATGTTCCGCCAGGCGGGCCGGCCGATGATGATCTCTTGCATGGTGATCGCTCCAGCGTCCGGGAAGGGGTTCGGACGTGGTCTCGATCACACTCGCAACTGTCAGATTTGACAGCTGTAAGAACTTACAGCTTGACACGCAAACGCAGCTGCGGCGCGGCCTGCGAGGGCAGGGCGCCGGCAGCGATTCCGGGTTGCAGGCGACGTCGTCACGACGGCGCCGGTGGGACGGCCCTCCTGGCCGGTCTCCGGGACCACTATGCGACCGGCCGGAGCAGGATGCATGCAACGCTTGGTCACGGGCCGGAGGCGCTGGCGCGCCTCCGCCCGGGCAAAAAGCGCCGAAGTCGGGGTAGGGCGGGCATTGCCCGCCGATGCGATGCGCCGGGGGCCGCTCTTGTGGGTGGGGCGCAAGCCCCGATGCTTTTCGTCAGAAGAGGCTCAAAAGCATCGGGGCTTGCGCCCCTCCCACCTTGGCAGCAGCCCTATGCGCGCTCCAGCCTGCGCAGGAACACGGCCATCTCCTTCGCCGCCTGCACGTCGCCACGCGACTGCGCGGCGGCGATGCCGTCGCGGTAGGCCGCCTTGGCGTCGTCGAGTCGTTCGACCGAGGCCAGGGTCTGGCCAAGCAGCTTGAAGGCCGCGGAAAACAAGGGATCGAAGCGCACGGCCTGGCGCAGCTCGGTGAGCGCCGCCGGCAGGTCGCCGTCGTCGAGCAGCGCCCGGGCCAGCGAGAAGCGCAGCAGCGCCCCGTCCCGCGGGCCGCCGATCAGCTTGCGCAGCGAAGCGGTGTCGGCCATCACTCGCGCCAGAAGGTCGGCGAGAACAGCACCAGCACGGTGAAGACCTCGAGACGGCCAAGGATCATCGCGAACGAGCAGACCCAGATCGAGGCGTCGTTGAAGTTGTGGAAGCGCTCGGCGATGCCATCGAGACCCGGGCCCATGTTGTTGATGCACACGGCCACCGCCGACCACGCCGTCACCCAGTCGACGCCGGAGGCCGACAGCGCCAGCGCCATCACGACGTAGGAGAAGCAGTACAGCGTGCAGAAGCCGGTGACCGCGGCGAGCACCGCGCCCGTGACGCTGATGCCGCCGAGCTTGACCACGAAGCGGCCCTTCGGATGCACCAGCTGCTGGATCTCGCGCGCGCCCTGGCGGAACAGCATCACCACCCGCGCCACCTTCATGCCGCCGGCGGTGGAGCCGGAGCAGCCGCCGACGAAGCCCATCAGGATCAGCAGCATCGGCACGAAGCTGCCCCAGTTGGCGTAGCTGTGGGTGGTGAGGCCGGTGGTCGACAGGTTGGAGATGGTCTGGAACAGGCCCTCGTGGAACGCCGAGGCGAGGCTGTCGTAGTTGCCGCTCGCGTAAACCCCGAGCGCCACCACCACGGCGAGGCCGAGCGTGATCGCGAAGTAGGCCTTGACCTCGGCATCGGCGAAGTAGCCGTCGAGCGAAGCGCGCCGCCACGCGCGGTAGTGCAGCGCGTAGTTGATGCCGCCGAGGAACATGAACAGCATCGCGATGTTCTCGATCAGCGTGCTCTGGTAATAGCCGAGGCTCTGGTCGTGGATCGAGAAGCCACCGGTGGCGACGGTCGAGAACGCGTGGCAGACCGCGTCGAACCAGGGCATGCCGCCGATCCAGTAGGCCACCGCGCAGGCGATGTTGAGGCCGAGGTAGACCCGCCACAGCGCACGCGCCGTCTCCGCGACCCGCGGCGTGAGCTTGTTGTCCTTGACCGGGCCGGTGGTCTCGGCCCGGAACAGCTGCGAGCCGCCGACGCGCAGCATCGGCAGGATCGCCACCGCGAGGATGATGATGCCGACGCCGCCCAAGAAATTGAGCGACTGCCGGTAGAACAGCATCGAGCGCGGCAGCTGGTCGAGGCCGGTCAGCACGGTCGCGCCGGTGGTGGTGAGGCCGGACACCGATTCGAACACCGCATCGGCCAGCGACAGGTGGGTCGGACCCCACAGGAAGGGCAGCGCGCAGGTCACCGAGACCAGCAGCCAGGCGATCGTGGTGACGAGGAAGCCCTCGCGGACGCCGAGCTCGTCGTGCGCCCGGCGCGCCGGATACCAGAGGCCGAGGCCGAGGAGAAGGGTCGCCGCGAGGCTGCGGGCGAACATCGCCTCGGTCGGCTCGTCCCACCACCAGGCGAGCAGCAGCGAGGGCACGATGACACCGGCCGAGGCGGCCGTGAGTGTCCCCGTCACGCGTTGGATCGCGCGAATTCTCATAGCACGCTGACGTCGGCGCGGAACAGCAGTTCGACCATGCGCAGCTGGCGGCGGTCGTGCAGGAACAGGATCACGTGGTCGTTCGGCTCGATCACCACGTCGTGGTGCGCGATCAGCAGCTGTTCGCCGCGAACGATGCCGCCGATCGTGGTTCCCGGCGGCAGCTCGAGCTCCTCGAGCGCTCGGCCGATCACGCGCGACGTGCGGCGGTTGCCGACCGCGATCGCCTCGATCGCCTCGGCGGCGCCGCGGCGCAGCGAATGCACCCGCGCGGTGGTGCCCTGGCGGATGTGGGTCAGCAGCGCCGACAGCGTGACCTGCTGCGGCGAGATCGCGATGTCGATCGAGCCGCCCTCGACCAGCTCCGCATAGGCCTGGCGATTGATCAGGGCGATCACCCGCGGGCAGCCCAGGCGCTTCGCCAGCATCGCCGACAGGATGTTGGCCTCGTCGTCGTTGGTGACCGCGCAGTAGAGGTCGGTCTGGTCGATGTTCTCCTCGCGCAGCAGGTCCTCGTCCGCGCAGTCGCCGATCAGCACGATGGTGTTGTTGAGCTCGTCGGCGAGCTGCTTGCTGCGCTCGCGCGAGCGCTCCAGCACCTTCACGCTGTAGTGGGTCTCGAGCGTGCGGGCGAGGTTGCGGCCGATGTTGCCGCCGCCGGCGATGAAGATCCGGCGCAGCGGCTTGTCGACGCGGCGCAGCTCGCTCATCACCGTGCGGATGTTGCGGCGGTCGGCGAGGAAGAAGACCTCGTCGTCGGCCTCGATCACGGTGTTGCCCTCCGGCGCGATCGGCCGGCCGCGGCGGAAGATCGCGGCGACGCGGGCGTCGACGTTGGACGGCAGGTGCCCGCGCAACTCCTTGATCGGCAGGCCGACCAGCGCGCCGCCGGAGTGGGCACGGACCGCGACGAGCTGCGCGCGACCGTCGGCGAAGTCCAGAACCTGCAGCGCGCCGGGGTACTCGATCAGCCGCTGCACGTGGCGCACCACCAGCTGCTCGGGGCTGATCGCGACGTCGATCGAGCCCTTGCCGTGCGAGATCAGCTCCGGATGCGCGAGGTACTCGGCCTCGCGGATGCGGGCGATCTTGGTCGGCGTCCGGAACAGCGCGTCGGCGACCTGGCAGGCCACGACATTGACCTCGTCGGAGCTGGTCACCGCGATCATCAGGTCGGCATCCTCGATGCCGGCCTGCGCCAGCACCGACGGATGCGAGGCGTGGCCGATCACGGTGCGCAGGTCGATCTTCTCGGCCAGCTCGCGCAGCCGGAGCGACTCGCGGTCAATCACCGTGATGTCGTTGTTTTCCGAGGCGAGTGCGGTCGCGACGGAGGTGCCGACGGTGCCGGCGCCGAGGATCAGGATTTTCATCGCAGAAGGAATCTGGAAGCGGGAAAGAGGTGGTAGGGCGGCCAATGGCCGCCATCGTGCGGCGCCTCGCCACGGCGGGCGATGCCCGTCCTACGACGGACGTTCATGTGCCGGTGCGCCCCATGGTCTTCACGTCGATGCCGAGGTCGCGCAGCTTGCGGTAGAGGTGGGTGCGCTCCATCCCGACCAGCGTCGCCAGCTGGCCGACGCTGCCGTTGACCTCGGCGAGGCGCGCGAGGAGGTAGCCGCGCTCGAAGGCGTCGCGCGCCTCGCGCAGCGGCAGGGCGAAGTCGATCGCCGGTCCGCCGCCGGCCTCGCGCGGGCGGGCGCCGCCGGCGACCGGCGCCAGCAGCTGGTCGACCTCGTCGGCCTCGACGTCGCCGTCGCGACCGAGGATCAGCAGCCGCTGCACGAGGTTCCGCAGTTCGCGCAGGTTGCCCGGCCAGGCGTGCTGGCGCAGGCGGTTCTGCGCGGCGACCGAGAAGCGGCGGTAGCCGAGGTCCTCGCGGGTGGCATACCAGTCGGCGAACCAGCTGGCGAGTTCGGGCACGTCCTCGATCCGCTCGGACAGTGGGGCGACCTTCAGCGCCAGCACGTTCAGCTGGTAGAACAGGTCGTCGCGGAAGCCGCCGTCGCCGACCGCCGCGTTGAGGCTGCGGTCGGTCGCCGCGATCACCCGGCAGTCGAGCTTGATCGGGTGGCGACCGCCGTCGCGCAGGAACTCGCGGGTGTCGAGCGCCTGCGCCAGCGCGTGCTGCGCCAGCGGTGGCAGCTCGTGCACCCCGTCGAGATAGAGGCATCCGCCGGCAGCCTGGTCGAACAGGCCGTAGCTGACGCCGCGGGCGTCGTCCTCGCCACGCAGCACCGCGCCGGCGCGCTCGCCGGTGAGGCCGGCGCAGGCGATCCGCACGAACGGACCGCCGCGCCGCGAGCCGCGTGCGTGCAGCGCGCGCGCCACCGCCTCGCGGCCGGAGCCCTGCGGACCCTCGATCAGTACCGCCACGTCCGAGTTCGCCGCGCGCTCCAGCTGGCTGCGCAGCACCTGCATCGCCTTCGAGGTGCCGACCAGCTCCGCCGGCTCGCCGAGCTGGGCCTTGAGGCCCTCGTTCTCGCGCTTCAGCGCGTGGCTCTCCAGCGCGCGCTTCACCGTCAGCAGCAGCTTGGCCAGCGCGACCGGCTTCTCGATGAAGTCGTAGGCGCCGAGGCGGGTCGCCTCGATCGCGGTCTCGATGGTGCCGTGGCCGGAGATCATCACCACCGGGCAGGGCAGCCCGCCGCGCTCGTGCCACTCGCGCAGCAGGGACACGCCGTCGAGATCGGGCATCCAGATGTCGAGCAGGACCAGGTCGGGGCGCCGCTGCCGGCGCGCCTCGCGCGCCTCGGCGGCCGAGGCGGCGCGGGTCACCGTGTAGCCCTCGTCGCCGAGGATGTCGCCGATCAGCTCGCGGATGTCGGGCTCGTCGTCGACGACCAGGATGTGGGCTTGCGTCATCCGGCAAGTCTAACGCGCACCCCCTCACCCTGCCCTCTCCCCCGCTCGCGGGGGAGAGGGCAGGGTGAGGGGGCTAAACGAATCGGTCAAACGGGCTTAAAAACGCGGAGGCGGTGGCCGTCCGGATCGGCGGCGGTGAAGGTGTAGCCGAAGTCCATCGCCGTCGGGGCCTGCAGGATCGGCAGGCCGCGGGAACTCCAGTCGGCGTGGCGCGCGCGGACCGCTTCCTCGCTGTCGACCGCGAAGCCCAGCTCGCCGGCGCCCGAGGGCGCGGTGGCCGCCGGCTCGACGTCGGCCCGCGACCACAGGCCGAGCAGGGCGCCGGACTCCAGCGCGAACATGGCGAAGTTGGGCGAGGACTCGACGGCCGGCTTGCCGAGCAGGTCGGCGTAGAACGCGGCGCTCTTCGGGGCGTCGGCGACGTAGAGCAGGACGATGTTGGGGTCGGTCATGGCAGGCTCCTGGGTTGCGCCGCGCTCGGGAGGCGGCGGCGGGTGGGAGCACGATAGGCGCGGGATCTGTCAGTTCCTGTCAGTAGCGACGTAGGGCGGGCACTGCCCGCCGTCGCCGAGCGCCTCGCAATGGCGGGCAGTCCCCGCCCTACGTGGCGTCGATCGCCGAGCGCCTCGCAATGGCGGGCAGTGCCCGCCCTACGTAGCGTCGTTCGCGACACCCTGCTCCTTCTTCCACTGCGCCAGCAGCGCCTGCCGCCGCCGCGGATAGCGCATCGGCTGCGCATGCGCGTCGACGATGCGGTCGCAGCGGAAGTGGCGGATGGCCGCGCGCAGTTCGCACCAGGCGACCAGGATCCGGGTCTGGTCGAAGTAGCCGAGCGCGAACGGCCAGACGGTCCGGCGGCTGGTCCGGCCGTCGCCGTCGCGGTAGTCGATCGCCACCTTCACCTCGGCGCGGATCGAGCGGCGCAGCAGCGGCCCGACGTCGTTGCCGAGCACCGCGTCGGCCGACGGCCCGATCATCAGCGCGTGGCTGTCGAGTTCGAAGCGCAGCGCCTCCGGCAGCACCGCGCCGATCCGCGCCAGGGCATCGGCGGCGGCGGCCGCGAGCTCGCCGTCGCCGCGCTCGCGGACCCAGCGGATGCCGAGCGTGATCGCCTCCAGCTCGTCGCTGGAGAACATCAGCGGCGGCAGCATGAAACCCTCGCGCAGCACGTAGCCGACCCCGGGCGCCCCCTCGATGCCGGCGCCCTGCGCCTGCAGCGTCGCGATGTCGCGGTACAGCGTGCGGGCGCTGATCCCGAGCCTTTCGGCCAGCACGGCGCCCTGCACCGGGCGGCGGTGGCGGCGCAGCAGCTGGAGAAGGTCGAGGAGACGTTGCGAACGGGACATGTCCGAGGTCTGCGCGAGAGGACGACCGCCCAGTGAACTCTCGCCCCGCACCTGCGGGAGGGGAAAGAGGGCCGGGTCAGGATGCTATTCGAAGCCGTCCGCGAACACCGCGGCGCCCTTGTAGACCGCGTCCGGAATCCGCTGCCCGAGGAACTGCCAGACATAGCGCGTCAGCGTCTGCGGCTGTCCGTAGGGATCGGTCGCGGCCGTGAATCCGCGCACGGTGATGTTGCTGGCGGGTGTGTTGCCGGGAAGCGCCGTGTTGGCCTCGGCGAACACGGCCTTGAGCTGGTCCTCGTAGGGCCAGGGCCACAGGTCTTCGGAAGTGGGCAGGTCGTAGCCGGGTTCGCCCCAGACCGTTCCGGAGGCGCCGAAGCGCTTCAGGATCGTCGCGCCGACGTTGCTGGTTCCGGTGCCGTCGGAGGCGTCCGGCAGGTAGCGCAGCGGCCCGCTCGGCGTGACGATCGACGTCCCGTAGAACGTGGTCTGGGGCAGGAACACGTTGTGCGTGAACTCGGCGAAACCGGTGTTGGTCTGGAACAGCGATTGCCCGACATCGACCCGGAACCAGGAATTTCGCAGTACCGCCAGGGTGGTGCCATTGTCGTTGTACAGGGCGGACGGCTGGGCCCCGAGGGTGAGGTTCGACAGCGTCGTCGCGCCGGTGCCATTCCAGCGCACGCCGGCGCCGTCGTTGGCCCAGCTGACGACGTCGGTGAGCTGCGTGTTGCGCCCCTGCAGCTCCTGCACGAACAGTCCGGCGTAGGCCGTGCGGTTGTTGAGCGCGATGCTGCCGGTGATGCGGCCGTCGTCGAGGTTCTTCGGGAAGTACCACGCGCCGTAGTGCTCCTCGCCGCCGGCGCCGGGCCCGCGCTGGCCGTCGAGCGCGATGCAGTTCTGGTACCAGATCTGCCGCACGTTGAAGCCGTCGTTGTTGCCGTAGGCCGCGAAGGTCGCCTTCGGCTGCAGGCTCGACGAGAAGTCGAAGCGCCCGACCACGCGGCGCAGGATGATCTGGTGCGAGGTGTCGTCCGGCCCGCCGAGCTCGAAGCCGTAGCGCGCCGCGCCGACGCCGCCGACGTCCTCGACCAGGAAATGATCGCCGCTCATGGACAGCCAGCTGCCGTAGGTCTCGACGGCACCCTGGCGGCGGAAGATCGAGCGGGTGATCCGGTGATAGCTGCCTTCGAGAAATCCGACCGCCGGCGTGTCGGCGTTGTCGATCAGGTCGAACACGATGCCGTCGACCCGCACCTGCGTGCCCCGGAGCCGCAGGGGCGCGTCGTAATAGCCATGGTCGTTGAGATTGCGGATCCGGACCGCGAACGGATGCTCGGCGCGAATCCGGGTGTCGCCCGCCACGCCGCCGCTCGGGATCGCATGGAGGCCATCGTTGATGTAGTTCGCGAGCCCCTCATAGACGCCGTCAGCGATGACGAGCTCGTCGCCCGAGGCGAGGTGCTCGAGCCCGTAGCCGATCGTCCGATAGGGTGCCGCCTGACTGCCGTTGGCGGGGCTGTCGGTTCCCGAGGTCGCGACGAAGCGGGTGGCCGCGGCGGCGGAGTGCGCGGCCAAGGGCACCATGAAGAGGACGGAGCGGAACGTCGGTCGGAAGGGGCTCATGGGATCGCCGCCACTGGGATCGTCGACTGGGTTGAGCCCAATGGGCGAAACCCAGCCTACTTGGCCAAGCGCTCCACCAGGCCATCCAGCCGCCGCTTCAGCGTCTCCAGATCCTCGCCCAGATGCGACTGCTGCTTCTGCGAGGTGTTCTTGTTCGACAGCAGCTCGTTGGCGAGGTTCAGCGCCACCAGCACCGCGATGCGGTCGAGGCTGGCGGTCTTGGCGCCGGCGCGCAGGTCGCGCATGCGCTCGTCGACCATCTGCGCCGCCTGGGTCAGCGCCTGGCGCTCCTCGGGTCGGCAGGCGACCAGGTATTCGCGATCGAGGATGGAGACGTTGACCGGTTGCGACTCGCTCATCCGGAGGTCTCCAGCGCGCGCAGGCGGGCGATCATCGCCTCGACCCGGGAACGCGCCTGCTCGTTCTTCGCCAGCAGGTTGGCGCGCTCCGCGACCAGCTGGTCCTGCGCGTGGCGCAGGCTGCGGTTCTCGTCGGACAGCCGCTCCACCACCGCGACCAGCTGGTCGATGCGCTTCGCGATTTCCGCGAGAGTCTGCTTGGGGTCGGCGTCCGACATGGCCTCAACCGTATTGCCTGCTGCCTGCAAGGTCAATGGAGAGTGGGGGTCAACGCTTTCGGATTGCGTTAATGCCACGCTCGAGATCGGCGATCAGGTCGTCGGCATCCTCGATCCCCACCGAGAACCGCAGCAGCGCCTGCGAGGTCACCGGCCGCGGTCCCTCGACCGAAGCCCGGTGCTCGACCAGGGACTCGGTCCCGCCGAGGCTGGTCGCGTTGAGGAAGACCTCGAGCGCGCCGGCGAAGGCCAGCGCGGCATCGCGGCCGCCGGCGAACTCGGCCGACAGCATGCCGCCGAAGTCGCGCATCTGGCGCTTCGCGATCGCATGGCCGGCGTGGCCGGGCAGCGACGGGTGGTGGACGACGGCGATCTCCGGCTGAGCGGCGAGGAAGGCCGCGACCCGCCGCGCGTTCGCGGCGTGGCGCTCGACCCGGACGCCGATCGAGCGCAGCCCGCGCAGCGTCAGCCAGGCGTTGAACGGCGCCATCACGGCGCCGAGCACGTGGCGGCGGTGCGCGCAGCGCTCGGCGGTCTCGTCGTTGCGGGCGAACACCAGCGCGCCGCCCATCACGTCGGAATGTCCGCCGATGTACTTCGTCGTCGAGTGCATCACCACGTCGGCGCCGAGCGCCAGCGGGTTCTGCAGGACCGGCGAGGCGAAGGTGTTGTCGACCGCGAGCAGCGCACCGCCGCGCCGCGCGATCTCCGCGGTCGCCGCGATGTCGGCGATCTCGATCCGCGGGTTCGACGGCGTCTCGATCCAGATCAGCCGGGTCGCCGGACGCAGCGCCGCCGCGACCGCGGCCGGGTCGGTGGTGTCGACCGCTTCCGCGACGATGCCCTGCTCGCCGAGGAACTCGAACGCGACCGAGCGCACGCCGGCGTAGACGTCCTTCGGGATCAGCAGGTGCGCGCCGGCCGGCAGGCTCTGCAGCAGCGTCGACGCCGCGGCCATGCCGCTGGCGTAGACCTGCGCGGTCGCGCCGCCCTCGATCCTCGCCAGCGCGTCTTCGAGCCGCGACTGGTTCGGGTTGGCCTCGCGCACGTACTCGAAGCCGGCGCGGCGCTCGCCAGCCGGGCCGTGCTCGAAGGTCGTCGTGAGATGGATCGGCGTCGCCACCGCCCCGGTCTCGCGATCGGGTTCGGCGCCGGCGTGGACGAACAGGGTGTGGGGACGCATGCGGGACTCCTGCAGGTGCGCCGGCTCAGCCGGCCTTCGCCTCGACGAAGGCCTCGCGCGCCGCCGCGATCGTCTCGTCGATCGCCGCGTCGTCGTGTGCCGAGCCGAGGAAGCCGGCCTCGTAGGCCGAGGGCGCGAGGTAGACGCCGCGCTTCAGCATCGCGTGGAAGAAGCGGCGGAACAGCGCGACGTCGCAGCGGGTGGCGTCGGAGAAGCTGCGCACCGGCCCCGCGCTCATGAACAGGCCGAACATCGCCGGCGCGCGGTTGGTGCAGAACGGCACGCCGGCGGCTTTCGCGGCGGCCTCGAGGCCGTCGCAGAGGCGGTCGGTCTGGGCCTTGAGCCTCGCGTGGAAGCCCGGCTGGTCGACGATCGCCAGCGTCGCCAGGCCCGCGGCCATCGCCACCGGATTCCCGGACAGCGTTCCGGCCTGGTAGATCGGGCCGGACGGCGCGATCTGGCTCATCAGCGCCTTCGTGCCGCCGTAGGCGCCGACCGGCATGCCGCCGCCGATCACCTTGCCGAAAGTGGAAAGATCCGGAGTGATGCCGTACAGCTCCTGCGCGCCGCCGCGGGCGACGCGGAAGCCGGTCATCACCTCGTCGAAGATCAGCACGGCGCCGTGGTGCGTGCAGAGCTCGCGCAGCGTCTCGAGGAAGCCCGGATCCGGCAGCACGCAGTTCATGTTGCCGGCGATCGGCTCGACGATCACGCCGGCGATGGTGCGGCCGGACGACGCGAACAGGCGCTTGGCCGCCGCGGCGTCGTTGTAGGGAAGGGTCAGCGTGAGGTCGGCGAGCTGCTTCGGCACGCCCGGCGAATCCGGCTGGCCCAGGGTCAGCGCGCCGGAGCCGGCCTTCACCAGGAAGGCGTCGCCGTGGCCGTGGTAGCAGCCCTCGAACTTGACGATGCGGTCGCGGCCGGTGGCGCCGCGCGCGAGCCGGATGGCGGCCATCGTCGCCTCGGTGCCGGAATTGACCATCCGCACCATCTCGAGCCCCGGCACCATCCGGACCAGGGTCTCGGCCATCGTCACCTCAAGCGGGCCGGGCGTGCCGAACGACAGGCCATCGGCCGCGGCTTTCGTCACCGCCGCGATCACGTCCGGATGCGCGTGGCCGGCGATCATCGGGCCCCAGGAGCCGATGTAGTCGATGTAGCGCTTGCCTTCGACGTCCCACAGGTGGGCGCCCGCCGCCCTTGCGGTGAAGAAGGGCTCGCCGCCGACCGACTTGAACGCGCGCACCGGCGAATTGACGCCGCCGGGGATCAGCGCGCTGGCGCGGGTGAACAGATCGTGGTTGCTGGGCATGGCGGTGGGTCTCTCAGGGCGTGTCGGTCGTGAACAGGGCAGCGATCCGGCGCGTCGCCGCGCGCGGGTCGTCCGCGTCGAAGAGGGCGCTGATCACGGCAACCAGGTCGGCCCCGGCGGCGATCAGCGAACCGGCATTGTCGCCGTCGATGCCGCCGATGGCTACGGTGGGCAGTCCGAGGTGCGCGGTCTGCGCGAACAGCGACGGATCGGCGCGGCGGGCATGGGGCTTGGTCGGCGAGGGGAAGAAGGCACCGAACGCGAGGTAGTCCGCGCCCGCGGCAGCGAGGGCCGAGGCGCGCACGGGATCGTCGTAGCAGGAGGCGCCGATGATCGCGGCGGGGCCGAGTGCGGCGCGGGCGGTCGCGAGGTCGCCGTCGTGCTCGCCGAGGTGGACGCCAGCGGCGTCGACGGCTTTCGCCAGCGCGATGTCGTCGTTGATGAGGAGAGGGGCCCGGTGCGTGCGACACAGCGCCGCGATGGCCCCGGCCTGGCGTCGGCGGCGTAACGCGTCCGTCGACTTGTCCCGATATTGGACGACGACGGCGCCCCCTTCGAGCACCGCTTCGACCGTGCGCAGCAGTGCGTCGTCGTCGTCGGTCTCGCGGGTGACGAGGTAGACGCCGCGACGGAGCTTCGCTGCAGTCATCGCGCGCCCCGCAACTTCCGGCCCGACCGGGGTCGCCGGTTTCCGCTCGCCTTCGCGATTCCGGCAGCGCTCTGGCCGAACTCCGAGACGATGTTGCCGTGCGCCCCGGCAGCCATCAGGGCCGCGGCGATCTCCCGGTGGCCACCGCCGACGGCGATGTGCAGCGGTGTCTCGCCCATGTCGCCGATCGCGTCCGGATTCGCCCCAGCGTCGAGCAGCACCCGGACGCCCTCGAGCTCGCCACGGCGGACGATCACGTGCAGCGCCGTATCGCCATCGACGTCGCGGCTGTCCACCGCCACCGGCGCGTCTCCCATCCGATCCGGAAACAGGGCGACGGAGACGGACTGCAGGATCTCGGCGAGCGATCGGCGGGTCATGGCGGGCAGGTCTGCAAAGCGGCCATTTTCACCGACCCGGGCGCTACTGGCACAATGCCGCTCTTTTTCGCGGTGGATTTCGATGAGCGACAGCACGATCGGGCCGGATGGCCGACCCTGGCGCACCTTCATGTGCGTCGTTTGCGGCTTCCTCTACAAGGAAGCCGACGGCTGGCCGGACGACGGCATCCCGGCCGGCACCCGCTGGGAGGATGTGTCCGACACCTGGACCTGCCCGGACTGCGGCGTGTCGAAAGCCGACTTCGAGATGATCGAGGTGGGTTGAAATCGCTGCGCGAATTTCGCCCCTGCGGGGTCCGTCGCCTGGTGTCGTGCTTCGCGAAGGCTCGGATCGACCTCATCGGATGAAGCCGGCGTCGTAGGGCGGCCATCGGCCGCCATCGTGAGGCGTTCCGAACTGCAGGATTTGCCGCGGTGGCCCGCGATGGCGCGCGGTGCGCGCCTTACCATTGGGAATGACCAACCGCCTCGCCGCCGAATCCTCGCCCTACCTCCGCCAGCACCGCGACAACCCGGTGCACTGGCAGCCCTGGGACGATCAGGCGCTCGCCGAGGCGAAGGCCAGCGACAAGCCGATCCTGCTGTCGATCGGCTACAGCGCCTGCCACTGGTGCCACGTGATGGCGCACGAGTCCTTCGAGGACGAGGCGACCGCCGCGCTGATGAACCAGCACTTCGTCTGCATCAAGCTCGACCGCGAAGAACGTCCGGACCTGGACAAGGTCTACCAGCTCGCCCACCAGGCGCTGGCGCGGCGCGGCGGCGGCTGGCCGCTGACCGTGTTCCTGGCCCCCGATGACCACCTGCCGTTCTTCGCCGGCACTTATTTCCCGAAGCAGCGTCGCTACGGCATGCCGGCATTCGCCGAGGTGCTGGAAGGCGTCGCCGCGTGGTGGCGCGAGCGCCGCGACGAGGTGCGCCAGCAGAACCAGTCGCTGGCCGCGTTCCTCGACAGCTATGGCCGCGCTGACGATGCCGATGCCGTGACGACCGAGGTACTGCTCGACACCGCCTGGCGGCGCTGGCAGGCGAGTTTCGATCCGGTCCACGGCGGCTTCGGCGCCGCGCCGAAGTTCCCGCATACCGGCGAGCTGCGGCTCCTGCTCGACCTCGCCAGCAACGACGCGATCGATCCCGAGGGCCGCGCGGCGGCGCGGACGATCGTGACCACGACGCTGACCGCCATGGCCCGCGGCGGCATCCACGACCAGCTGGGCGGCGGCTTCGCCCGCTACAGCGTCGACGCCGAATGGGCGATCCCGCACTTCGAGAAGATGCTGTACGACAACGCGCTGCTGCTGCCGCTGTACGCCGAGGCGGCGGCGCGCGGGCTCGGCGACGGCTACGCCGCGGTCGCGCGCGGTGTCGTCGAGTGGCTGGACCAGGAGATGCGCGCGCGCGCCGGCGGCTGGTACGCCGCGCTGGATGCCGACAGCGAGGGCGAGGAGGGGCGGTTCTACGTCTGGCAACGCGATGAGGTCGCGGCGCTGCTCGGTCCTGAGCTCGCGCCGCTGGCGGCCGCGCGCTTCGGCTTCGAGCGCCCGCCCAACTTCGAGGGCGAGGCCTGGAATCCGATCCTGGCCGAAGACGTCGAGACGCTGGCGGCGCGCTTCGACCGCGCGCCCGACGCGATCACCGCCGACCTCGCGATCATCCGCGAACGCCTGCTCGCGGCCCGCGCGGATCGAGTGCGGCCGGGCACCGACGACAAGGTGCTGACCGCGTGGAATGCGCTGCTTTCATCCGGCCTGGCGCGCAGCGCCCGCGCGCTCGGCGATGCTCGGATGGCGGCGATGGCGCGCGGGACGGTCGGGTTTCTCGCGCGTGCCGCGCTGCGCGACGGTCGCCTCTACGCCAGCATCGGCGGCGACGCGGCGCGCTTTCCGGCCTACCTCGACGACGTCGCGCTGCTGGCCGAGGCGGCTCTGGACGTGCTGCAGCTCGACTTCGACGTGACGCACCTGCGGCTGGTGACGCGGCTCGCCGATGACCTGATCGAACGCTTCGAGGACCGCGAGTTCGGCGGCTTCTGGTTCACGGCGCACGACCACGAGCGCCAGATCGCGCGGATGAAGCCCTGGTTCGACGAGGCCCTGCCGGGAGGCAACGGGATCGCCGCGCGGGTGCTGCTGCGGCTCGGCCACCTGCTCGGCGAGAGCCGCTACCTCGATGCCGCGGCGCGCACGCTGGCCGCTGCCCGCCGCCATCTCGGCGAGGCGCCGCAAGCCGCCGCGACGCTGCTCGATGCGCTGCAGCGGGAGGCCTTGCCGCCGGCGGTGGTGATCGTCCATGCGTCCGACCGCGCGCTGCCGACGGACTGGGCAGCGCTGGCGGCCGCGTGGGGCCGGCGCGGGATCGAGGCGTACGTGATCGGTGCAGACGTCGACCTCGCGCGGTGGCCGCTGCTCGCGGCGCAGCGCGCGACCGCGGGCAGCGCGGCCGCGACCGCGTTCGTGTGCCGCGGGACGGCGTGTTCGGCGCCCGTGGACGACGCGAGCGCGCTGCGCTTGTAGGAGCGGCTCGCGCCGCGCCTGCATCGGGGCGCGCGCTGATCCTTCCGCCCGACCTCGCCGTGACCATGGACACGTGCGCCGCGGCATCGCACTCTCGATCCTGCCGTCCCGTTCGCCGGAGTCCCCCGTGAAGTCCCTGCCCAGCCTTCTCATCGCCGCACTGATTGCGCTCCTGATTGGCCTGACCTCGGTTTCGACCGCAAGCGCCGCCGACGAGGCCGCGACCGGCCCGACGGTCACGGGCCGCGACTTCCCGCCCGGCCTGCAGATTCCCGACGCCGCACGCCCGGGTCCGGGCTTCGACGTCGACCGCGCCACCCAGGCCTACGTCGACCTGCTGTCCCCCGAGCAGCGGGCCAAGTCCGACGCCTATTTCGAAGGGGGCTACGTGCTCGACGTCGTCGAATACGGCATCGGCCTCGCGATCGCGGCACTGTTCCTGTCTTCCGGACTGTCGCGGCGCCTGCGCGATCTCGCCGGTCGGGTCAGCGGGCGACCGTTCCTGCAGGCGCTGATCTACGTCGAACTGTGGCTCGTGCTCGGCTTCGTGTTCAATCTCCCTTGGGCGAGCTGGTACAACTTCGTGCGTGAGCACGACTACGGCCTCGCCACCCAGTCCTACGGCGACTGGTTCGGCGACCGCCTGAAGGGCCTGATGGTGTCGATGCTCCTCGCCGCGCCGCTGATCGCCGCGCTGTACCGTGCGGTGGCGAAGTTCAAGGACGCCTGGTGGAAGGTGGCGACGCTTGCGACCTTCGCGGTGATCCTGCTGTTCTCCACCATCGCGCCGGTGTTCATCAGCCCGCTGTTCAACAAGTACGAACCGCTGGCCGACGGCGAGGTGAAGACCGCCGTGTTCGCGCTGGCGCGGGCCAACCGCGTGCCGACCGACAACGTGGTCCAGTTCGATGCGTCGCGGCAGACCACCCGGATCAGCGCCAACGTCTCCGGCTTCGCCAACACCACCCGGGTCAGCCTCAACGACAACCTGCTGAAGAAGACCTCGCTGGCGGAGATCAAGGCGGTGCTCGGCCACGAGATGGGCCACTACGTGCTGAACCACAACCTGCGGCTGCCGATCTACATCGCGCTGCTGCTGGGTGTCGGCTTCTACTTCACCCACCGGGTCGGAGACTGGGCACTCGCACGCTTCGGTGCGCGGATCGGCGTCACCGATCGTGCCGATCCCGCCGGTCTGCCGCTGGCGGTGGCCATTTTCGCGACCTTCTCGCTGCTGCTGACGCCGGTGTCGAATTCGATCGTGCGCCAGGCCGAGGCCGAGGCCGACGCCTACGGCCTCAATGCGGCGCGCGAGCCGCACGGCTTCGCGATGGCGGCGATGCGGCTGTCGACCTACCGCAAGATCCAGCCGGGCTACTGGGAAGAAGTGATCTTCTACGATCATCCGAGCGGCTATGACCGGGTGCGGCGCTCGATGCAGTGGTTCGCGGAGAACCAGGACAATCCGACGGCGCGGGCGGCGGCTGCGCCGCCGCCCCTCGACAATGCGGCGCGCGATTCATCCGCAGGCGAGACCAACAATCCGTAGAGCGGCGCTCGCTCCGCTGCTCTTGTGGGAGGGGCGCGAGCCCGATGCTCTGGACTCCATGGAGGCCCCGAGACCGGGGCTTGCGCCCCTCGGACATCGCGGCTCGCGCCGCTCCCACACGCAGACCTTCGCCACAGGCGCCCCCGGAACCGGGCGAGTAAGCTTTACCGATGCCTCTCGCCCCACCCCGCCTCACCGACCAGCAGCGTGCGGAGTTCATCCGCACGTCGCTGTTCGCCTCCGAGCTGGTGGAGCTCGCCGACGTGCGCTGCCGCGGCCGCTGCCGGCACGCCAGTCCGGAGGAGTGCCAGGCCGAGAACCAGCTGCTGTTTCCCTACCGCGGCGTGTTCGTGCGGCACCACCGCGGCGAGAACGGCGTGGTCGACGCCCAGCAGGTGCTGTTCGCCGCCGCCGGCGACGTGCAGCGGATCAGCCATCCGATCGGCGGTGGCGACGCCTGCCTTGCGCTGACCTTGTCCGGGGCCGCGCTCGAGGCGCTGCGGCGGGCGGACGGCACGGTGCCGCCGCGGCGCACCGCGCCGCTGTCACTGCACGCGGCCCGCGCGCGGCTGCAGCGCGATCTCGTGACCGGCGCCATCGACGCGCTCGAGATCGAGTCGCGCGCGCTGGCCCTCGCGCTCGCGGCGTTCGACGCGCCGGCCGATCGCGCCGTCCGCCAGCACCGGCCGACCCGGGCGCTGGTCGAGCGCACCCGGCTCTACCTCGCCAGCCATCGTGATCGCCGCGTCGGCCTCGCCGAGGTCGGCCGCGCCGTCGGCGCCTCGCCGGTGTATCTGACCCAGGTGTTCGCCCGGCTCGAGGGCCAGCCGCTGTACCGCTACCACCAGAACCTGCGTCTCGCCGAGGTGCTGGCGCGGCTGCCGGAGGCCGACGACCTCGCCGCGCTGGCGGCCGAACTCGGCTACGCCAGCCAGAGCCAGATGACGAACCAGTTCCGCCGCGCCTACGGCCAGCCGCCGCGGCGCTTCCTCGCGGCCTCGCCGGAACTAAAGAATCGACAAGCGGGCGCGCGCCGCCACTGATGTCATGCGTGGGCCATTCCGGCCCACGAGGACATCCCATGAATCACCAGACTGCAACCCGTGTCAGCTCCCGCGCGCTGCTCGCCGGCGCCGCCCTCGGCAGCGCCGTGCTCGTCGTCGCCGCCAGTTCGGACGGCCGCTCGGCTACCGGCCGCGACGACGTCGCGCTGCTGACCCGTCTCGACGCCGCCATGCAAAAGGCGGTGGTCGACATCGACACGAAGGCCTTCGCGGGCTTCCTCACCGACGACTACAAGCTGGTGGTGTCGACCTCGCGGGTGGCCGGCAAGGCCGAGGTCGTCGCCGAGCTCGAGGAGGCCGGCACCCACCTCACCACCAATGCGTCGTCCAACCTCGACGTGCGCGTCCACGGCGACACCGCGATCGTGATCGCGGACCTGCATCAGGCGGGCCAGGTGCGCGGCAAGCCGGTGGACTACTGGGTGCGCTACACCGATACCTGGGTCCGGGTCGGCGATTCGTGGCGCTGCATTTCGGGGCACGCGACCCGGTTGGCGACGCCGGCTTCGTGATCGCTTCGGCCGGCGTTGTGCGGCCGGTACGCCCGAAACACACCCTGGAAGACGAGCGGCCCCTCGTGGGGCCGCTTGCATGTCACGGGGGACGAGCGCCGCGACGGGTGCTGGCGATCGTCGCGGTGGCGGTCCGCGCCTGCGTGCCGCGCGCCGCGACGGCGTGCTGCTACGACGATTTCAGGTTGCAGCGCGCGTCGGTCATGTCGCCGAGGTCGACGCCCCCTCGATTGCGCCGCCGGCGAGTCCTGCCGACCTCTGTGCGAGCGCGAAAAGACTCCCGTGAAGCCGGGCGGCGCCAGTCATTCCGTTCATGATTCCCCCGATGGGATCGCTGTCATTGCCTGGCAAGGCAGCCCTGAGAATTGTCATTGTTTTTCAGGTTGTCCCGGGCCTGTAGACGAAGCCCGCGGGACGGCCATGTCTTGCATCCCGCGGTGCCGCGGACGCGTCGCGGATCGCAGTCCGGCAGGTCGCTGGCCGCGTGAAGAATGGTTTCCGCGGGCCGCGCTGCCCCGATGAGCCGGTGACGCCGGGGGGCTGCGGAGTAAGATGAATTCGCCCCAGAACATCAACGCATGCCATGCCCGCAGCATCGCTGTCCGATGGGATCCTGCCGGCCCTGATCGGGCTGGTCATGGGCGTGGTGGCCTTCGGCGTCGGCTGGTTCGCTCTCGGGATGCAGCAGCGCCGCCGCTACGACACCGAGGGTGGGCTCGCGTTGCTGCGCACCTTGCGCTGGCGCGAGTTCGTCGCCCTGGTCCGCGAACTGTTCCGCGCCCGTGGCTACCAGGCCTTCGACCACAGCGCGCCGGTGGGGCAGGACGGCATCGATCTCGAGCTCAGCAACGCCGAGGGCCGCCTGCTGGTCCGGATCAAGCACGGCGACGCCTATCACTGCGGCGAGAAGGAGATGAGCGCGCTCGACGACCTGATCCGGCATCACGGGGCGGGACGCGGCGTGCTGGTCACCTCCGGGCATGGCAAGACCAGCCTGTCGCGCGCCTATGCCGCGCGACCGATCGAGATGCTCGACGGCGATCGCCTGTGGACCGAAATCCGGGTGCTGCTGAAGGATGAGCAGCTGGAGCAGGCGCGCCAGAGCACCCGCCAGCTGCGCCGCAGCGCGTGGCGGCGGATCGGCACGTTCGCGCTGGCCTCGATGCTGTTCGGGGTCAGCGCGACCTTCGTGGCGCAGACCTGGTTCGGTGCCCGCCAGCAGGCGATCGCCCAGACTGCCGCCGAGCCGACCGTCGCGCTGACTGGCCGCGTCGAGGGCGAACCGGCAGCCGGCGGCGTTCCCGATCCGCGCCTCACGGAAGCCAAGCAGCGCGAACTGGATCGACTGCGCCAGCGCGCGCTCGACGACGTGCTCGGAATCGACGGCGTCCGCAACGCGGAGTGGACGACCCACTCGACCCTCAAGGTCGACGTCAACGGCACCGCGGGCTCGAAACTGGAAACGACCCTGATCGCCGCCCACTCCGAGGCGTGCAGCCTGCTGGCCGGCTACACCGACCTCGCCAGCATCCGCATCGAGCTGCATGGCGTCGATCCGAAGACCGGCGCCGTCGGACCCGCGCGCTGGCGGCTGTGCGAGGCCCCGAAATAGGGTAGGTCTGGGCCCGTGTGGGAGGGGCGCGAGCCCCGATCAGCGCGTGCCGACGCTGTCCGACGCCGCGAGCGCAGCGGAGTGGACTTCCCGTCATTGCGAGCGCAGCGAAGCAATCCGGCGCCTTCAGCTCTTCCCTGCGCCAGAGCAGGAGCACCGGCGCTGGGATGCGACGTCGGAGCTGCGCTCGTCCTCGCAATGACGATGCCACTGCGGATCCCTGGCCCTTCCGCCCAGAGCGCCGGTCCGAGCCGCGCGCCCGGTGCGTCCAAGACGCAGCCGTCGGCCCACAGCCTTCCCCACCAAGGCCGGCGCCCGCCCCACCCCGTAGAATGACCGGATGGCCGGCCGCATCCCAGACTCCTTCATCGACGAACTGCTGTCGCGCGTCGACATCGTCGAGATCATCGAGGCGCGGGTCCCGCTGAAGCGCCAGGGGCGCGAGTACTCCGCGCGCTGTCCCTTCCACGACGAGCGCTCGCCGTCGTTCACGGTCAGTCCGGTCAAGCAGTTCTACCACTGCTTCGGCTGCGGGGCGCACGGCAGCGCGATCAAGTTCCTGATGGACTACGACCGCCTCGAGTTCCTCGACGCGGTGGAGGAGCTCGCGCAGCGCGCCGGGATGACCGTGCCGCGCGAGGCGAAGGCGGCGCCGAGTCCGGAGTTCGGCGGCTTGTACGAGGCACTCGGCGGCGCCGCGGACTTCTTCGCCCGACAGCTGAAGCTCTCCGACCCGGCGCGGGCCTACGTCGAGCGCCGCGGCATCGACGCGGCCAGCGTGCGGCGCTTCGGCATCGGCTATGCGCCGCAGGCCTGGGATGCGCTGAAGTCGGCGCTCGGGACCGAGCCCGCGAAACTGAAGGCGGTCGAGCGCGCCGGTCTGCTGTCGGTGAAGGACGACGGCCACAGCTACGACAAGTTCCGCCACCGCCTGATGTTCCCGATCCTCGACCGCCGCGGCCGGGTGATCGCGTTCGGCGGCCGGGTGATCGACCCGGACGACAGCCCGAAGTACCTGAACTCGCCGGAGACCCCGCTGTTCCACAAGGGCCGCGAGCTCTACGGCCTCTACCAGGCGCGCCAGGCCAATTCCAAGCTCGCGCGGCTGATCGTGGTCGAGGGCTACATGGACGTCGTGATGCTGGTCCAGAACGGCGTCAGCCAGGCGGTCGCGACGCTCGGCACCGCGACCACCAAGGACCACGCGGAACTGCTGTTCCGCAACGCCGCCGACGTCTACTTCTGCTTCGACGGCGACCGTGCGGGTCGAGCCGCCGCCTGGCGCGCGGTGGAGTCGGTGTTGCCCCGGATGAAGGACGGCCGCCAGGCGGCGTTCCTGTTCCTGCCCGATGGCGAAGACCCGGATTCGCTGGTGCGCACGGAAGGGCAGGAGGGTTTCGAGCAGCGCCTCGCCGCCGCCACGCCGCTATCGGAATTCTTCTTCGCCGAGATCGGCCGCGACGTGAACCTCAACTCGCTCGACGGGCGCGCGCGGCTTGCCGAGCGCGCCAAGCCGGCGCTGGCGCAGATCCCCGACGGCGCTTTCCGGGACCTCATGCAGCAGCGCATGCGCGAGATCACCGGCCTCGACGCCGGCCGCGCCACGCCGCGACCCGCCACGCCGATCGCCGTCGCGCGTTCCCCCGCGGCGGCGCGCGGCACGCCGAAGCGCAGCGTGGTGCGCAGCGCGATCGCGCTGCTGGTGAAGCAGCCGGCGCTGGTCGACGCGATGCAGCCGCCGTACCTGTTCGCCGCGCTGCGCCAGCCCGGCATCGACCTCCTGATGGAGCTGATCGCACTGTCGCGCGCCCGCCCGGGCCTCACCACCGTGCGCCTGCTCGAAGCCTTCGAGGGCCGCGACGAGCATGCGGCGCTGACCCGGCTGTCGCTCGCCGACCACCCGGCACCGCCGGAGCACTGGCCGGCGGAGTTCGTCGACGCGCTGGCGCAGCTCGACCGCCAGACCCAGCAGCAACGCATCGACGAGCTGCTGCTGCGGCAGTCGGAAGGGCCGCTGACCGAGGCCGAGAAGACCGAACTGCGCGGGGCGCTCGCGGCGAAGGCGCAACGCGTCGCCACGTAGGGCGGGCCATGCCCGCGATCGCGAGGCGCCGTGACAATGGCGGGCGGTGCCCGCCCTACGCTCGTTCGTCGACCATCGACGGCTCGATGCCGACATCCGACATCGCGGCGGCCGCCTTGCGCTCCCGCAACGACCACACCACGACGAAGGTCAGCACCACCAGCAGGCTCCACGACGTGATCTTGCCGTGGTGCACGGGATTCCAGCCGCCCTGCTGGTTGGGGTAGGTCCAGGCGTGCAGCGCGGTGGCCAGGTTCTCGGCCACCCAGACGAACAGGCCGATCAGGCCGAAGGCCAGCAGGAGCGGCATCCGTCGTTCGATCCGGTGCGGCGTGAACCGCACCCGGGTGCGGCGGAACGCCACGGCGAGCAGCGCCGCGAGGACCCAGCGCAGGTCCGGCAGCAGGCCGTGGTGGGTGAAGAAGTTGAGATAGATCGCTCCGGCGAGAAGCGCGGCGACGCGCGGTCGCGGCGCATCGGTCAGGCGCAGGTCGAGACGCCGCCAGGCCTGGATCATGTAGCTCGCCACCGCGGCGTACATGAAGCCCGAGTAGAGCGGTACGCCGAACAGCTTGCTGTAGCCCGCCTCGGGATACGCCCAGGACGCGATCCCGGGCTGGGTCTTGAAGGCCTCCAGGGCGAAGCCGAACAGGTGGAACAGGCAGATCGCACCGAGCTCGTCGAGTGTCTCCAGCCGGGTCGCGAGCATCGCCACCTGCAGCGCGAGTGCGCCGATCAGGATGAAGTCGTAGCGTGGCAGCGGGCCGAGCGGCACGACCGTCGAGAGCGCCAGCACGGCAAAGAACGAGGCGGCGAACACGGTCGACTGGAGTTCCTTCCAGCCGAAGCAGAGGAACTCGAACGCGACGGGCGGGAGGCGGGATTCGAGGCGGGCGAGAAGAGGCGGCATCCGGTCAGCGTGGCGGATCGTCGCGGCGCGGACCGGGCGGACGGAGGGCGGAATGCGGGCGGTCGCCGGGTCCCCCGGTCCCGCCCGCGTCGCGACCGCGACCCCGGGCCAACCCACGCGTGCGGTAGACAGCACCGCCGGCATGCCGGTGACGACATGCCGGCGGCCTCCCCACCACCCCCCGGTGATCGGATCCCGCGGGTCGGTCCCTGGCCGCCCGCGGTCGAACGTCGCGCGATGGCGGCCAGGACCGCCCGTCCTCCCGGTCGCCGGATCGGCGACCGGGACGAGCCTGCTCAGTGATCGTAGGCCGATTCGCCGTGCGAGCTGATGTCGAGACCCTCGCGCTCCTCCTCCTCGGCCACGCGCAGGCCGCACACGAGATCGGCGAGCTGGTAGGCGAGGTAGGCGACCGCGCCGGACCAGACCAGGGTCAGCAGCACGCCCTGCAGCTGGATCCAGACCTGGCTCGCGATCGAGTAGTCCGGAGACACCGCGTTGGCGACGTAGTCGTAGATGCCGGTGCCGCCCAGCGACGGAGCCGCGAACACGCCGGTCAGCAGCGCGCCGAGGATGCCGCCCACGCCGTGGACGCCGAACACGTCGAGCGCGTCGTCCGCGCCGAGCAGCTTCTTCAGGCCGGTCACGCCCCACAGGCAAGCGAAGCCGCCGGCGAGACCGATCGCGAGCGCACCGCCGAGGCCGACGAAGCCGGCCGCCGGGGTGATCGCGACGAGTCCCGCGACCGCACCGGAGGCCGCGCCCAGCATCGAGGGCTTGCCGCGCAGCAGCCACTCGCCGGCTGTCCACGCCAGCAGTGCCGCCGCCGGCGCAACCAGGGTGTTGGCGAAGGCCAGCGCCGCGGAGCCGTTGGCTTCCAGCGCCGAGCCGGCGTTGAAGCCGAACCAGCCGACCCACAGCATCGACGCGCCCGCCATCGTCATCGTCAGGTTGTGCGGCTTCATCGACTCTCGGCCGAAGCCGACGCGCTTGCCGATCAGGTAGGCGCCGACGAGGCCCGCGATCGCGGCATTGATGTGCACCACGGTACCGCCGGCGAAGTCGAGTGCCCCCTTCTGGAACATGAAGCCTGCCTTCGCCGTGGCCGCGGCGGCGGCCTCGGTGCCGGTGAACGCGTCCGGGCCCGTCCAGAACCACACGATGTGCGCGATCGGCACGTAGGCGAAGGTGAACCACACCGCGGTGAACAGCAGGGCGGCGGAGAACCGCACCCGCTCCGCGAAAGCGCCGACGATCAGCGCGCACGTGATCGCCGCGAACGCCGCCTGGAACACGAAGTAGGCGAGCTCCGGCACCACCACGCCCTTCGAGAAGGTCGCGGCATTGCTGTCCGGCGTCAGGCCTTTCATGAACAGCCGATCGAGTCCGCCGACGAACGCGTTGCCCTCGGTGAACGCGAAGCTGTAGCCGTAGACCGACCACAGCACGGTCACCAGCGCGAAGATCACCAGGCACTGCATCAGCACCGACAGCATGTTCTTCGACCGCACGAGGCCGCCGTAGAACAGGCCGAGCCCGGGCAGGGTCATGAAGATCACGATGGCGGTCGAGACCAGCAGCCAGGCGGTGTCGCCCTTGTTGGGTGCGGGCGGCGTGGCGGCGGGCGTGGCGCTCGCCACCGGTCCGGCCGGTGGCGTGGCAGGAGACGCTGCCGCGGTGGCTGCGGTCGCGTCGGCGGGACTGGCGTCGGCCGGCTTGGCATCCGCCGCCGGAGCGGCGGGAGCGGCGGCGGCCGCCGTGGCCGGTGGAGTCGCCGGCTCGTCGGCGTGCGCGGGCGCGCCCGGGGCGAGAGTGAGGGCGAGCGCCAGCGTGGCGCCGGCGAGCCAGCGGGAAAGCAGTCGGTATCGGTTCATGGCGTCGTCCTCGTCAGATGGCGTCGTCACCGACTTCGCCGGTGCGGATGCGGATCACCTCGTCGACCGGCGTGACGAAAATCTTGCCGTCGCCGACCTTGTTGGTGCGGGCACTGGTCTGGATCGCCTCCAGGGCGGCTTCGAGCTGGCCGTCGGAGACCACCGCCTCGATCTTGATCTTCGGCAGGAAGTCGACGACGTATTCGGCGCCGCGGTAGAGCTCGGTGTGGCCCTTCTGGCGCCCGTAGCCCTTGACCTCGGTGACGGTGAGGCCGCCGATGCCGACCTGCGACAGCGCGTCGCGGACGTCATCGAGCTTGAACGGACGGATGATCGCGGTGATCAGTTTCATCGCGTGCCTCCGCCGATTCCGGGAGTGCACGTGCAGGCCGCGTGGCGGCCGGTGTGTCGCAGGATGCTCGTTGCGAGCGGCGACGAAGCTTGCTTGCGGTCCATGTCGATTCCTCGGTTTGTCGTGGCCCTCCCGAGGTGGACGCGGCGCTGTTCTGGAGTCGGCGCCTGCGTGGCATGTCTGGTCGTTTGGCGCGGTGGCTTCGGAGCGGGTTTGGTTCCTTGCATTGGGGCCCAGGGCCCAGTGGGGTCGCGGTGACGTGTGCGTTGCGCGTTGTCGACGTCGCGTTGCTCCGCTGCGGCATCGCTTGTTCGGCACTGGCCGGGCAAGAGCGAGAGGATCGAAATCGCCTCGCCCTCACTGGGCCCTGCTGTTCCATCGTGATCCTGCCGCCAGGCAGGGTGCGTCCAGGACGCACCCTGCGCAGCGCGGTCCAGCGCGCGGTCAGATCGAGTAGTACATCTGGTACTCGAGCGGATGCGTCGCCGCCCGGAAGCGGGTGACTTCGCCCATCTTCAGCTCGATGTAGCCGTCGATCATGTCGTCGGTGAACACGCCGCCGGCCTTCAGGAACTCGCGGTCGCGGTCGAGGGCCTCGAGGGCCTGGTCGAGCGAATGGCAGACCGTCGGGATGTTCTTCGCCTCTTCCGGCGGCAGGTCGTAGAGATCCTTGTCGGCCGGCGCGCCCGGGTCGATCTTGTTCTTGATGCCGTCGAGACCGGCCATCAGCAGCGCGGCAAAGGTGAGGTAGCCGGAGTTGACCGGATCCGGGAAGCGGATCTCGATGCGCCGCGCCTTCGGGCTCGACACCCACGGAATGCGGCAGGACGCCGAACGGTTGCGTGCCGAATAGGCCAGCATCACCGGCGCCTCGAAGCCCGGCACCAGGCGCTTGTAGCTGTTCGTGGTCGAGTTGGTGAACGCGTTGATCGCCCGCGCGTGCTTGAAGATGCCGCCGATGTACCACAACGCCAGCTGCGACAGGCCGCCGTAGCCGTCACCGGCGAACAGGTTCTGTCCGCCCTTCGCGAGCGACTGGTGCACGTGCATGCCCGAGCCGTTGTCGCCGACGATCGGCTTCGGCATGAAGGTCGCGGTCTTGCCGTGGCGGTGGGCGACGTTCTTGATGATGTACTTCATCGTCAGCAGTTCGTCGGCCTTGCGCACCAGCGTGTTGAAGCGCGTGCCGATCTCGCACTGGCCGGCGGTCGCGACTTCGTGGTGGTGCACTTCGACCGGAATGCCGGCCGCT
The DNA here is from genome assembly GCA_044221335.1 of Ahniellaceae bacterium. Lineage (GTDB taxonomy): Bacteria > Pseudomonadota > Gammaproteobacteria > Xanthomonadales > Ahniellaceae > JBGAPI01. The sequence goes on along the minus strand of JBGAPI010000001.1, from coordinate 115,634 downwards.
TCGAGCAGCTTGCACATCTCGCCGCGGATGTCCTGGAAGGAGTCCACCGGCGCGACCGGGAAGTAGCCGCCCTTGATGCCCGGGCGATGGCCGGCGTTGCCTTCCTCGTACTTCTTGTTCGACGACCACGCGGCTTCTTCGGATTCGATCTCGAAGCCGGCCGCATTCATGTTGTTCTGCCAGCGCACGGAATCGAAGATGAAGAATTCCGGCTCCGGACCGAAGAACGCGGTGTCGGCGAGACCGGAGGACTTGAGGTAGGCCTCCGCGCGCTTGGCGGTGGTGCGGGGGTCGCGCGAGTAGGCCTGCATCGTGGCCGGCTCGAGCACGTCGCAGTTGAGGATCAGGGTCGGGTCCTCGCTGAACGGGTCGAGCACCGCGGTCGCGGCATCCGGCATCAGCACCATGTCGGACTCGTTGATGCCCTTCCAGCCGGAGATCGACGAGCCGTCGAACATCTTGCCGTCTTCGAAGGTCGCGGCGTCGATGGCCTTGGCCGGGAAGGTGACGTGGTGCTGCTTGCCGAGCATGTCGGCGAAGCGCAGGTCGACGAACTCGACCTCGTTGTCCTTGAGGGTCTTCAGCACGGATTCGACGGACACGGGATGCTCCTGGTAAAGGTGGGTGGGTCGGAGGGCTCTCTAGCAACCTCCGTGCCAAGTTGATTTCGCGCTTGCAGCGCAAAATCCTCGACAAATGAGCGAAAAGAGGATTTGAGCGGTGCACCATCCGCCTATCGAAGCACCAAAGTGGTGCACGATCGAATGATGACAAGTTGGTGATACTGAGCCGGCCGGTCGGCGCCCGCCGGCCGGCCGGATTATGCTGCGGGCCCTTTTCGCGGCGGTGGCACGGCGATGTCGGAGTGGTTGAACGCGGTCCTGCTCGGGCTGATCGAGGGCATCACCGAATTCCTGCCGGTCTCATCGACCGGGCACCTGCTGATCGCGGAGCATTGGCTCGGCGCGCGCTCGGACCTGTTCAATATCGTGATCCAGTTCGGCGCGATCCTCGCCGTCGTGCTGATCTACCGCGAGCGGCTCGTCGCGCTGCTGGCGAACTGGCGGGCCGCCGAGCAGCGCGACTACCTCGCGAAGCTCGCGGTCGCGTTCGGGATCACCGCGGTGCTCGGCTTCCTGGTCACCAAGGCCGGCTTCAAGCTGCCGCAGCAGGTGACGCCGGTGGCGTGGGCGCTGCTGATCGGCGGCGTCTGGATGCTGGCCGCCGAGGGAATCGCCGCGAAGTTGCCGACGGCGAACCGGATCACCTGGACGGTCGCGATCGCGGTCGGACTGGCGCAGGTGGTCGCTGCGGTGTTCCCGGGGACCTCGCGGTCCGCCGCGTCGATCTTCATCGCGCTCCTGGTCGGCTGCAACGATCGCCGTGCCGCCACCGAATTCGCCTTCCTGGTCGGCATCCCGACGATGGCCGCGGCCAGCGGCTACGAGACCCTGAAGTACCTGAAGGCCGGCGGCGGCAGCGAGCCGATCGTGCCGCTCGCGATCGCCTTCCTCGTATCGATGGCCTCGGCCTTCGTCGCGGTGCGCTGGCTGCTGGGCTACATCGGCAGTCACCGCTACACCGGCTTCGCGATCTACCGGATCGTGGTCGGGGCGGTGCTGCTGCTGGGGCTGGTGTAGTCGTGCCGGGTCGGAGGCGCGCGAGCAGCGCTGCCGCCGACACTGAATGGAACCCTGGTCAGCGTCCGCCGGGCGGGAACTTCGCCCGCGTCCTTTCCCTCGCAGCTGCACCCCTCACCTCGGATCTGCCATGACCCGCCGCTGCACGCTCGCACTCACCCTCACCCTGGCGCTGTTCGGATCGGCCATCGCCCGTGCCGACTCCCCGACCGCGGACACGCCCGACCCGCAGGCGGTCAACTGCCGCGTCGAGGTCGAGGGCAGCGATGCGGGGACCAAGTTCCGTGCGGAGCTGCTGGTCGGCGTCGGCCGCAGCGTCGCGCTGACCGACGTCGACTACTCGCTGGAGATCCTGGTGCCGCGGGTGGTGAACAACCGCTGCCATCTCCGGATCACCTACGGCTCCCACGCCCCGGGCAAGAACGGCGTCCAGCGCAACAACGTGGCCGATGCGATGCTGCTTCCGGGACGCAAGACGACGATGCTGAAGGGCAGCGACTTCACCCTGGCGGCGACGGCGAGCATCGAGTAGAGCGGCACCTGGGCCGCCGGCGCGGCTTCGGGAGCATCGGGCCGGGTCCAGCCCTACGGTCGGTCGCAGGCGATCGTCGACTGCCAGTCGGCGACGATGCGATGGATCGCTCCGATGCCGTCGGTCAGCGCCGCCGGACCCGGCTGCAGGATCAGCGGCGACTTGATCTCGAAGATCTGCTGCGTGCGAACGGCAGCCACGTCCTGCCAGCCCGGACGTGCGGCGACGCGTTCCGGGCGGAAGCGCTTGCCGCACCAGGAGCCCAGGATGATGTCGGGGTCGCGGCGCGCGATCGCGAGTGGATCGGCAATGATCCTGTTCTTCGCCAGGGACTCTTCCGCGAGCTCGGGGAAGACGTCGTCGCCGCCGGCGATCCGGACCAGCTCGCAGACCCAGCGGATGCCGCTGATGGCCGGCTCGTCCCACTCCTCGAAGTAGACCCGCGGTCGCCGCGTGAACCGCGACGCGGCTTCAGCGATCGTCGCCAGGTGAGCCTCGAGCTCCGTGGCGTAGGCGTCCGCGCGCTGGGCCGCGCCGACCAGCGCTCCCAGGCGACGCACGTAGTCGAGGATGCCGTCGACGCTGCGATGGTTGCTGATCCACACCTCGACGCCGCGCCGCACGAGTTCCGCGGCGATGTCGGCCTGGATGTCGGAGAAGCCGATCGCGAGGTCGGGCGCAAGCTCGAGGATCGCGTCGATCTTCGCCGAGAGGAATGCCGACACCTTCGGCTTCTCCCGCCGCGCTCGCGGTGGCCGCACGGTGAAGCCGGAGATCCCGACGATGCGGTCCTGCTCGCCGAGGGCGTAGAGGACTTCGGTCGGTTCTTCGGTGAGGCAGACGATGCGTTGCGGGCCCATGGGGTCGAGTGCGATGGCGGGGGTCCTAGGGTGCACTTCGGCGCACCGGCCGTACAACGACTTCGAGAAACGAGGACGAGGACCGAGAATTCCTCCGTCATTGCGAGAAGGAGCGCAGCGACAACGACGCAACCCGGTGCCACCGCACTTGCGCTGCCACCGCAAAAGCCGAAGTCACTGGGTTGCTTCGCTGCGCTCGCAGTGACGAGCTACTCTCAATCCTCCTGCGTGGTTCCCCGCCGCGCCATCATCGCCACCAGGCACCCCAGCAGCACCGCCGCCCCGCCGTTGTGGGCACACGCCACCGCGAGCGGCAGCCCGAGCTTGACGTTGGCGATGCCGAGCGAGACCTGGGTGATCACCAGCGCGGCGATCGCGACCCCGAAGCCGCGCCAGCCCGGCGTTCGCCAGCAGCGTGCGGCGAGACCCAGCAGGTGCCCCGCGACCAGCAGCGCGAACAGCCGATGCGCGAGCTGGATCGCCGCGCGGGCCGGTCCGTCGAGCACGCCGCCCTCGTAGTCGACGCCGACGCCGCGCCACAGCACGAAGGCGTTGCCGAAATCGGTGTCCGGCCACCAGCGGCCCTGGCAGGTCGGGAAGTCCATGCCGCAGGCGAGTGCCGCGTAGTTGGAACTGGTCCAGCCGCCGAGCGCGATCTGCAGCGCGACCAGGGCGACGGCGACGATCAGCAACGCCGGCTTCGGGAAGGCGGGCGGCGAAGCGATGAACGCGGCCTCGTGCACGGCCGCGCGCGCGCGGAGCGCCATCCACAGCAACAGGGAAAACGTGGTCAGGCCGCCGACGAGGTGGCTCATCACCACGATCGGCTTCAGCAGCCAGGTCACCGTCCACATCCCGAGCAGCGCCTGGAACACGACGACGGCGAGGGTGAGCGCCGCGACCCGCGCGAGGTCGCGATTGTCCCAGCGCCAGGCCGCGGCCAGCAGGATCGCCTCGCCGGCGACGGCGACCGCGATCGCCGGTCCGTAGAGCCCCTGGATGTACAGCGGAATGCCGACGGCGACCAGCAGCGCGGCGCTCGCGACCTGCGCGACGCCGTAGCGCCGGCCGCGCGCCGCCAGCAGCGCGAGTGTCAGCACCAGAACGCCGAGGGTCGCCGCAAGGTGCCGATGCACCTGTTCGCGCCAGGCCCGGGTGGTGTCGAAGCTGCGGATCCCGCTCGCAACGTGGCTTGCCGCCTCGTCCGGCGCTGCCGGCCAGGTCGCGCGGCCGTAGCAGGTCGGCCAGTCGGGACAGGACAGCCCGGCGTTCGACAGCCGCACGAAGGCGCCGAACACGATCACGCAGAACGCCAGGGTTGCCGCTGCCGCGGCAACCCTCAACAAGAGCCTGGAGCTATTCATCGGAAATTCTTTCCATGGCATCACGTGATCGCGGTACGCGAAGCGCGCCGCGATCACTTGATGAGGCGGTGGACGTCCTGGCTGAGGCCGGTCGGTTCGAAGCCGGCGCGGTAGCGCAGCGCGAGGAAGCCGTGCGGGTCGACCAGCCAGGCCTTGGGGCCGTCGCCGATCGGCTCGCGCAGGGCGTCGACGTTGGAGTTCTCCGCGATGCCGTAGTGCATGCCTTTCAACTCGGCGCGCCGCTCCGGCGTCGGCGTCCGGTCGATCAGCAGCAGGCGCAGCCGCGGCGCGAAGCGGCCGGTGGCCTCGCGCATGCGGGTGAGCAGCGCGAGCCGGTCCCAGCAGGCGCTGTCGCAGTCGATCGGCGTCTGGATCAGCAGCGTCCACGCGGCCGCGTCGTTGCTCCAGGCCCAAGGGGCGCCGGTCTCGTCGCGCACCTGGAACGTGTTGATGTCGACCGGGGGCGTCAGCATCTCGCCGAAATTGCGGGTGCCGGCGGGTCGCCAGTCGAGCGCGTGCAGCACGATCGCCGAAACCAGCGGGGTCGCGAACAGCAGGACGAAGGCGATCAGCAGCCAGCGGTTGCGCTGTCGATTCATGGGCGACTCTTGAGCGAGAGGACGAGGGTGACGACGACGGCGGCGACCGCGAGGCCGAACCACTGCAGCGCATAGCCGCGATGCCGCTCCGGCGGCATGAGGGCGATTGTATCGGCCGGATCGCGGTGGCGTCCCGGCTGCTGTGCGGCGGCCGGCAACAGCACCGCGTTCGACAGCTTCGGGCCGAAGCCCGCGCGCAGGGCCGCGGGATCGAGGTAGTTGACCAGGGTGGTCGCATGGCGGGCGGCGCCGGCGATGCCGAGGCGCATGCCCGCCCGGGGTGCCGCGATCAGCAGCGCGTCGTCGACCACCAGTTCGGTGCGCCCCGCGAGGTCGATCCGGGGCAGGTCGCGCGCGCTGTCGAGCGCGAACCAGCCGAGGTCCACCAGCAGCGGTCGCGTCGGGGGAACGGTATCGCCGAGGCCGTAAGCCTCGACGCCGGCGCGACCGTCGACGACCTGGTTGTCGAGCAGGACCAGGGTGTCGGGATCGAGCCGGAGCCGTCCGTCGACGCGCAGCGGCAGGGCGGCCGCGGTCGTCGCGTCGGGCTGCAGCGCGCGTTCGGGCAGCTCGCCCTCGCCGCCGAGCACCTCGACCAGCGGCCGGGGCGGCGCGCGCTCCGCCGCCGCCTGCGCGGCGATCAGGCGCTCCTTGAGCGCGGCACGCCCAAGCTGCCACTGGCCCAGCGCCGCGAAGCCGGCGGTCAGCAGCACGGCGGCCAGCCACAGCGGCCAGCGGTGCCGGCGGGGCGGCGTATACTCGTCCAGCTTCATCGCGTGTGAACCGCCATGCCGCTCCAGAAGATCATCATCATCATCGCCTTCGCCGCGGTGCTCTACAACCTCGGCGCCGCCCTCTATCACATGATGACCGACCGCTCCGGCGACGGCCGCATGGCGAAGTCGCTGACCTGGCGCATCGGCCTGTCGGTCGGACTGATCGCACTGGTGGTCATCGGCATCCTGACCGGGGTGGTCGAGCCGCATGGGGTGCATGTGGGGCACTGATCTGGGGTTGGGGGCTGAGGGCTGAAACTTGCGAGTTCAGTTCTTGGGCCTTGGCCTTCGCTTCGTTGGGGCTCAGGGCTCAGGGAAGTCAGCGTTCCCTCATTTCCCGTCATTGCGAGAAGGAGCGCAGCGACGACGAAGCAATCCAGCGCCTTTGCTCTTGATCTGCCGCGCCGAACGGCGAAGTCACTGGGTTGCTTCGCTGCGCTCGCAATGACGGGCTTTCGCGTTCCTGGGCCCTAAGCCCTATTCCAAGCCCCACAACGCAGAACGCCCCGCAAGCGGGGCGTTCCGTCTCCCGAGGTCGACGCGGATCAGATCACGTAGACGAACAGGAACAGCCCCAGCCACACCACGTCGACGAAGTGCCAGTACCAGGCGACCGCCTCGAAGCCGAAGTGGTGTTCGTTGCTGAAATGGCCCTTCAGGCAGCGGAACCAGATGACCAACAGCATGATCGCGCCGAGGGTGACGTGCATGCCGTGGAAGCCGGTCAGCATGAAGAAGGTCGAGCCGTAGACACCCGAGCCCAGCGTGAGGTGCAGCTCCGAATAGGCTTCGCCGTATTCGTGCGCCTGGTAGTACAGGAACAGGAAGCCGAGCGCGACGGTGGCCGCCAGCCAGAACAGGAGCTTGTTGCGCTCACCGGCGCGCAGCGCGTGATGCGCGATGGTGATGGTGACGCCGGAGGTCAGCAGGATCAGCGTGTTGAGCAGCGGTACGCCCCAGGCCGGGATGGTCTCGAAGGCGCCGCCGATGTTGCCCGGGCCGTTGGTCGGCCAGGAGGCCGCGTAGCCGGGCCACAGCACCGCGTTGGTCATCGCGCCGTCGCCGATGCCGCCGAGCCAGGGCACCGAGAAGTTGCGGGCATAGAACAAGGCGCCGAAGAACGCGGCGAAGAACATCACCTCGGAGAAGATGAACCACATCATCCCCATCCGGAACGAGACGTCGACCTGCTTGTTGTAGTAGCCGGCGATCGACTCGCGGATCACGCTGCCGAACCAGCCGAACAGCATCACCAGAAGCAGCGCGAAGCCGACCGCCATCGTGGCCTTCGCCAGCGCCGGGCTCTGCTCGTTGAGCAGCATCGCCGCCCCGCCGACGGTGAAGAACAGCGCGAAGGAACCGACGATCGGCCACTTGGTCCCGTGCGGGACGTAGTAGATGTCGGGATTGTGTGCTGCGTGATCGTGAGCCATGAGGTTCCCCAGCGGTGGAGCAGGTTTCAGGTCGCCGGCGTGCCGGTCACCCGGCGCGTCGCGATGTCGTTGAGATAGAAGGTGTAGGACAGGGTGACGGTGGCGACGTCACCGGGCAGCTTCGGGTCCACGACGAAGCGCACCGGCATGTCGCGGGCCTCGTGCGGACGCAGCTGCTGCTCGGTGAAGCAGAAGCACTCGGTCTTGTGGAAGTACGCCGAGGCCAGACCCGGCGCGATGCTCGGCACCGCCTGTCCGACCAGGGTGTCACCGGTCAGGTTGGTGGCGGTGAACCAGACCTCGGTCGCGACGCCGGGGTGCACCCGGACGGTGCTGTCCTTCGCCGCGAATGCCCAGGGCAGGCTGCCGTGCATGTTGGTGTCGAACTGCACCGTCACCCAGCGGTTGAGGTCCGGCGCATAGGCCTCGGCGCTCGCGATCGGGCTTGCCGCGTCGGTGCGCGGCTTGATCCCGAACACCCGCTCGCAGGCGATCCGGTACATCGGCACCATCGAGAAGCAGAACGCGAACGAGCCTGCCACCGCCAGCAGCAGCTTGCGCAGCAGCCGGCTGTTCTTCTGGCGGACGGAGGGGGCCGCGGCGTCGCTCACTTGCCGAACACCCCGCTCGCGATGAAGGCGATGTAGATCCCGAGCGCGATGCCGCCGACCAGCAGGGCGGTGCGCCGCGCGCGGGAACGCTGGGCGAGGACGATCGGATCGACGAAGCTCATGTCGGGACTCGGGTCGCTGCCGCGATCAATGCGTCACGTCGCCGTGGGCGAGCATGTCGTCGGTGATCTTCGGCGGGGTCTGGAAGGTGTGGTGCGGAGCCGGCGACGGCACCGTCCACTCCAGCCCGTGCGCGCCTTCCCACGAGACCGCCTTGGCCTTCTCGCCGTTCTTCAGCGAGTCGCGCAGCACGTACAGCATGATCAGCGGCGACAGCAGCATGCCGAAGGCGCCGATCGAGCTGATGAAGTTGAAGTCGGCGAACGCCACGTTGTAGTCGGGAATGCGGCGCGGCATGCCGGCGAGGCCGAGGAAGTGCTGCGGGAAGAACAGGATGTTGACGAAGATCGTGCTCCACCAGAAGTGGAACTTGCCGAGCTTCTCGCTGTACATCCGGCCGGTCCACTTCGGCCACCAGTAGTAGGTCGCGGCGATGATCGAGAACACCGCGCCGGTGACCAGCACGTAGTGGAAGTGCGCCACCACGAAGTAGGTGTCGTGGTACTGGTAGTCGGCCGGGACGATCGCGAGCATCAGGCCGGAGAAGCCGCCGATGGTGAACAGCACCACGAAGGCCAGTGCCCACAGCATCGGGGTCTCGAAGCTGATCGAGCCCCGCCACAGCGTGGTCACCCAGTTGAACACCTTCACGCCGGTCGGGATCGCGATCAGCATCGTCGCGTACATGAAGTACAGCTGGCCGCCGAGCGGCATGCCGACCGTGAACATGTGGTGGGCCCACACGATGAACGACAGGAAGGCGATCGAGGCGGTGGCGTAGACCATCGCCTGGTAGCCGAACAGCGGCTTCCGCGCGAAGGTCGGGATGATCTCCGAGACCACGCCGAAGGCCGGCAGGATCATGATGTAGACCTCGGGGTGCCCGAAGAACCAGAAGATGTGCTGGAACATCACCGGGTCGCCGCCGCCGGCCGAGTTGAAGAAGCTGGTGCCGAAGAACTTGTCGGTCAGCAGCATGGTCACCGCGCCCGCCAGCACCGGCATCACCGCGATCAGCAGGAACGCGGTGATGAGCCAGGTCCAGACGAACACCGGCATCTTCAGCAGGTCGACGCCCGGCGCGCGCATGTTGAGCACGGTGGCGATGATGTTGATCGCGCCCATGATCGAGCTGATGCCCATCAGGTGGACGGCGAAGATGGTGGTGGCGACGTTGCTGCCGCCCTGCAGGACCAGCGGCGGGTAGAGCGTCCAGCCGCCGGCCGGGCCGCCCGGGCCGGTGCCGAACAGGATGTACTGGCCGAGCGGCAGCAGCAGCAGGAAGAAGGCGAAGGGCAGCAGCCAGAACGACCAGTTGTTCATCCGCGGCAGCGCCATGTCGGGTGCGCCGATCATCAGCGGCACCAGCCAGTTGGCGAGGCCGACGAAGGCCGGCATCACGCCGCCGAAGATCATCACCAGCGCGTGCATGGTGGTCATCTGGTTGAAGAATTCCGGATGCACCCACTGCAGGCCCGGCTTCATCAGCTCGAGCCGGATCACGCCGGACATCGCGCCGCCGATGCAGAACATCACGAACGCGAAGATCAGGTAGAGCGTGCCGATGTCCTTGTGGTTGGTGGTGAACAACCAACGGTCGAGGAAGCCTTCGGGCTTGTGGTCGTGGTCATGATCGTGGTCATGATCATGCGCGTGGCCGTCGTGGGAGGCGTTCGCTTGGGTGGCCATGGGACTTACCTTCGGAAATAGGGGCGAGGAGAGGTCGGTCGCTCGAACGATCAGTTCGAGCCGCCGGCCACCGCGGAGGGAGCTGCCGGGGCAGCGGCGACGGCGCTGCCGTCGGCCGGCTTGGCGTTCTCCGCCAGCCACTGGTCGAACTGGGCGGCATCCACCGCCTCGACCACGATCGGCATGAAGCCGTGGTCCTTGCCGCACAACTCGGCGCACTGGCCGCGATAGATGCCCGGCTCGTTGATGTCGGTCCAGGCCTCGTTGATCTGGCCCGGGATCGCATCCTGCTTCCAGCCGAGGTCCGGCACCCACCAGGCGTGGATCACGTCGTCGGCGGTGAACAGGAAGCGGATCTTGGTGTGGGTCGGCAGCTTCAGCGGACGGTCGACATCGAGCAGGTAGTTCTGCACGTTGGCCGGATCGATGCCGGAACCGAGATGGCGGGCCTTGTTGCTGTCGAACGCGAGGCTGGACACGAAGTTCAGCGGCACCGGCTTGCCGTGGTAGTCCATCACCTCGTAGCGCCACTTCCACTGGTAGCCGGTGACCTTGATGGTCAGCGTGGCGTCGCGGGTGTCGGTCATGAAGATCAGCTTCTTGGTGGCCGGGTAGGCCATGACCACCAGGATCACGATCGGGATGCCCGTCCACAGGATCTCGAGGAACGTGCTGTGGGTGAAGTTGACGTCGGGCTTCGCGCCGGCGGACTTCCGGAACTTGAACATCGCGAAGAACATCGCGCCGAACACGATCACGCCGATGATGATGCAGATCCACAGCATCAGCATGTGCATCTCGTAGGCGGTCTGGGCCGTCGCCGTGACGCCCGGGGTCATATTGAGGCCCCAGGGCTTGGGGTTCGCCGCCGCCGGCAGTGCCGCCGACATCGCCCCCAGGAAGGCGCCGCCCGCCAAATATTTCTTCATGACTGTTCCTGCTCGCTCGTGATCGGTTCGCGCGTCGACCTGATCCGCGTCAGGCCGCCCCGCAGTAATGTTTCCAGCCGGTCGCGCTCCTCGTCCGACAGGAACGCGCCCACTTCCACTCGGCGACCGTGGGACGCCAGCAGCACGCCGCGGCGATCCTCGGTCCCGCGCTCCACCCGCACCCAGTACGGATTGAAGCGCCACTCCCGCCGGTCTTCCGACCGCCGCACCACCAGTGCCGCCTGTGACAGCTCGAGCCGCTCGCCGCGTTCCAGCCGGCGCGCCGCCCACCACAAGGCCCAGCCCACGAACGGCAACTCGACCAGACCGAACAGCGGAGCGTAGACGTTTCCGTGTCCCGCACTGACCGCCGCCACCAGCATGACCACCAGCGCGAGCGAGCAGAACACGGCAACCAGCCCACGTGGCGATAGCGACCGATCAGGCCGCAAATCGACGCAGACGATCTCGTCCCTCTCTCCCGACGCGACAGTGAGCATCACCGGCCAGACCTCCGGCAAGGCAAAAATTGTAGTTGCCGGGGCCAGACAGCGGCAAGCGAAGCCGCCGCGGCGCCGTCGGGAAGGGCGGAACCGGGCGCGAGCCCCGACCGCCAGCACTTTCCGGATGAACTTGTGTTAACAAGCGCCGAACCGTCCCCACACGGAGCCCGCCATGCTGCATTCCCTGTCCGTTTTCGGCGCCTCGATCGCCTATTCGCTCGCCGGCTCCCTGCTGCTCTGGCTCGGTTACCGGCTGTTCGACCGGTTCACCCCGGGGGATGCCCACGCCAAGATCTTCGAGGAAGGCAACGTGGCGGTGGCGATACTGTTCGGTGCCTTCATCCTCGGTCTCGCAATCGTGGTGGCGGCCGGGATGGTCGGCTGAGCGATGGTCGACGCCACGCCCCTGGTCGCCCTCGGCCAGCGTTTCCTGATCCGTGCCCGGCGCTACCGGGTGGCCGGGCGCGTCGACTTCGCCGGCAGCGACGGCGACTGGACCGAGTGGCTGCTCGTCCTCGAAGAACTGTCGCCGTCCGCCGCGGTCGGGGCCGGCAAGGCACAGTGGCTGGAGCGCGATGAGGACCGTTGGACCCTGTGGACGCCGGTCGCGCTGCCGCCGGAGCTGGCGCGTGCCGACGTCGCCAGCATCACGGAGCTGGCCTGGCAGGGCCGGCGCTACCGGGTCGAGGAGCGCGGCAGCGCCAGCGTGCGCCGGATCGCCGGCGACGTCGGGGGCGATTGCCGCCCGGGCGACCGCTTCGATTTCGTCGACTTCTCGGTGGCCCTGGCCTCGCTCAGCCTGGAAGTCGATGCCAGCGGTCGCGAGTTGTCCAGCGGGCGACGGGTCAGCGACCGCGACCTCACCGACTGGAACCTGGAGCTGCGGGCCGCCGCGGCGGCCGAGGCCGCTGCCGCGGGGAGCGGCCGGCGCTCCGCCGCCCCCGGCTCGCCGCTGGGGAAGAACCTGAGCGACCGGCTGCAGCTTGTGATCGTCGGTCTGTTCGCCGCGGCGCTGATCGCGTTCGGCGTGTTGGTCGACAACGATGACGACGACGACTGCAGCCAGCGCTACGACGAGGCCAGCAAGCAGTACGAGCAGGTCTGCAGCGACGGCGTGCGCAGGACGTCGAGCCGTCCCTTCCACAGCTCGGGGGGCAAGTGAGCGACGCCGCGGTCGCGCGGCCCGGACGGGTCGCCGCCGTGGTGGTGATCACCGCGGCGACAGCGATCGTCTACGAACTGCTGATCGCCACGCTGGCGACCTACCTCAGCGGCGACAGCGCCCTGCAGTACTCGCTGACCATCGGCGTCTACCTCGCCGCGATGGGCCTCGGCGCCTGGTGGGCGCGCGACCCCGGCGAGCGGCCCTGGGCACGCCTGGTCGGGATCGAACTCGCGGTGGCTGCGATGGGTGGTCTGTCCGGCCTGCTGCTGTACGCGAGCCACAGCCTGCTGCAGGACGGCGACCTCGTCGTCATGGTCGCGTGGCTGCTCGTGCTCGGCAGCCTCGTCGGGATGGAGCTGCCGCTGCTCGCCGAGCTGCTGCGCCGTCACGGCGGCGCCGCCGGCGTGTTCGGCCGCACCCTGGCCGCCGATTATCTCGGCTCCCTGGTCGGCTCGCTCGCCTTCCCGCTGCTGTTGCTGCCGACGCTTGGCTGCGTGAACGCCGCCCTCGCTGCCGGTGCGGCCAACCTGGTCGCGGTCGCCCTGCTGATCGAGAGCGCCCCGCCGGACGAGCGTCCCGGCTGGCGGCCGCTGCTGCTCGGCGCCTCCCTGCTCGGCACGGGCGCGCTGGCCTCTGCGCATCTGGTGAGCTGGTTCGAGCATCGCCTCTACCAGGACGAGGTGGTCTACGCCGAGACCACCCGCTACCAGCGCATCGTGGTGACCCGCTTCCGCGACGACCTGCGGCTGTATTCCGATCGCGAGCTGCAGTTCTCCAGCCGCGACGAATACCGCTACCACGAGGGTCTGGTGCACCCGCTGCTGGCCGCGGTGCACCGTCCCGGCGACGTGCTGGTCATCGGCGGCGGGGACGGGCTCGCGACCCGCGAACTGCTGAAGGACCCGCGGGTCACCTCGGTCACCCTGGTCGACATCGATCCGGCGATGACCCGGCTCGGGCGCGAGCTGCCGGAGCTGGTCGAGCTGAACCGCGGCGCGTTCGCCGATCCCAGGGTGCGCATCGTCAATGCAGACGGCTTTCGCTTCCTCGCCGACAACAGGACGCTGTTCGGCGCGGCCGTGGTCGACCTGCCGGACCCGCGCACCGAGTCGCTGGCGCGGCTCTACTCGCTCGAGTTCTACCGGCTGCTCCGCCACGCCCTCGCCGCCGACGGCGCCCTGGTGGTGCAGGCCAGCTCGCCCTACTACGCCCGAGCCAGCTTCTGGAGCGTCGACGCCACCCTGCGTGCCGCCGGCTTCGTCACCCGGCCGTACCGGGTCGACGTGCCCTCGTTCGGCGAGTGGGGCTACGTGCTCGCCGGCCCGACGCTGCCGGACTGGTCCGCGCTCCACCTCGGCCTGCCGCGTCGGTATCTCAGCGATCCGCTGCTGGCCGCTGCCATCGTGTTCGATGCCGACACCGCGGCACCGCCCGACCCGCCGGTCAGTACGCTGGAGTCCCCGCAGGTGTGGCGGCTGTATCGCGAGGGCATGCGGTATTGGCGGCCGTGAGGGGGCGGATGGGGGAGGGCGCTGAGCGCAGGGTCGGAGAGAACCCGTCGTTGCGAGGAGATCGCAGGCCGACCCGGCCGCCCGGTGCCTGCGCTCTTCGCGGGTCCGGATCGAGAGCAAAGGCGCTGGGTTGCTTCGCTGCGCTCGCAATGACGGGATTTTGATTTCCTGAGCCCTGAGCCCTGAGCCCTGAGCCCTGAGCCCTGAGCCCGGAGCCCGGAGCCCGGAGCCCGGAGACCTCAACCCGCCGTCATCCAACTCAACGCCCCACCCGCCCCAACCAATCCCGGACCGCCAGCGCGACCGGGCTGCGGAAGTAGTCGCAGTCGTTGTGGCCACAGCGCGGGATCACGAAGCTTGCCGCAGGCGCGGCGGCGGCGAGGCTCTGGCCGTTGGTGAAGTCGAGCACCTCGTCGTGGCTGCCGTGCACGATCAGCAGCGGCGCCTTGAACTGGGCGACGACGGCGCGGTTGTCGAAGGGCTGCTTCACCAGCCAGCCGGGCAGTCCGCGGCCGTGGGCGAGCGCGTCCGTGCTGGCGAAGGTCGACAGCAGCGCGAGGCCGGCGAGCGGACGCTCCGAGGCCAGCAGGCAGGCGGGGCCGCCGCCCATCGAACGGCCGATCGCCACGATGCGGCCGGCACCGATGCCGCGGGCGACCAGCCAGTCGTAGGCGGCGTCGCCGGCGCGGCGGAAGTCGGCCACCGTGGGCGCGCCGACGGCACCGTCGTAGCCTGGGAACTCGACCGCCAGCACGCCGCTGCCGAGCGCCGCCAGCGCCGCGGCATCGTCACCCATCTGGCGAACGAATTCGAAGTTGCCGTGGAAGTAGATCGCCACCGGCTGGGCTGGATCGGCGGGCGGCAGGAACAGCGCGCGGACCGGGGCGTCGCCGGCGGGGATCTCGACGATCTCCGCGCCGGCGGGCAGCGCGGCGGCCGTCACCTTCACTCCGGCGCCGGGAAAGAACAGTGCGTCCTGGTGGCTGTAGACGATCCCCGCATAGATCGCGTAGTGGATCAGGATCACCAGCAGGGCGATGCGGAGCTTGTTCATGGCGTCATGCTGGCAGGTCGTCCTGACGGAATCGTCGGTCGGCGGGAGGAGGAACCGGACCGGCGGACGGACGGGTCGACCTCCGCCCGCGACGGTGTCGAGGACGTAGAGCGGCACCCGGGCCGCTCGCACAGTTCGTCCGGGATGCGGAACCGCAGTGGGCCGGGTCCCGCTCTACCGAATGGCGCAAGAGTCTCAGGGCAGGCACTGCCTGCCATTGCGAGGCGGTGTGGCGACGGCGGGCAATGCCCGCCCTACGCCTTGGGACAGGTCGCCGGGAGCTGCTTCTTCAGCGCCTCGACTTCCTCCGCAGTGGACGGCCGCGGCGGCGCGGTCCCGCCGTCGACCAGCACCCGCCAGACGCCGTCCGGATCCTTCACCCAGATCGACTGGAAGTCGCCGACCGCGTAGCGCGACGCGGCCTTCGGGTCCGGGTTGTCGATCCAGTACGGACCCCGTGAGACGGCAACGTGGGCATCGCCGCCGATCAGCACGAAGCCCGGAGACCAGCGCAGGATGCGGCCTTCGCCGGCGATGATCGCCTTCCAGTCGGCGAGCACGCCGTCACGGCCGCGGGTTGGCGCCTGGTTGCCGTTGATGAAGGTCGCACCGGCCTGGACGTGTTCGGCGAAGGCCCGGGCATCGTGGTTTTCGACCGACGCGGCGAAGCTCTTCTCGCGTTCCCAGACCGAGCACTCGGCGGCGCTCATCGGCGCCACCTCGGGCATCACCGACGGCGGCTTCGGCGGGTCGGTCGCGAGGGCGAGACTCGGCAGCAATGCGAGGGTGGCGAGGACGGTCTTCATCGGCAGGGTCCGGTCGGAGGGTGATCGGACCATAGCCAGCCGCGCTGGCCGCTCGAACTGCCGGAGGTCACAGCCCCGACGCGACTCCGGCCCAAGGCGGCGTCCGCCGTCGACGCCGCTCAGATGGCCAGGCTCCGGCCGCCGTCGACCTTGAGGATCTCGCCGGTGACGTAGGTCGCGTCGCGCAGCAGGAACAGCACCGCGCCGGCGACGTCCTTGGGGCTGCCGGCGCGCTTGAGGCTGGTCTGCCGCACCAGGTCCTGCTGGTCGGTGTAGGTCTTGCCCGCCTCCGGCCACAGCACCGCACCGGGCGCCACGCCGTTCACCCGGACCTCGGGACCGAGCTCGCGCGCGAGCGCGGCGGTCATCATCGCGAGCGCCGCCTTCGCCATCGAGTAGACCGGGTGGCGCAGCAGCGGCCGCTCGGCATAGATGTCGACCAGGTTGACGATCGCGCCGCGCGCCGCACGCAGGTGCGGTGCCGCCGCCTGCGCCAGGAAGTACGGCGCCTTCGCGTTGCTCGCGAACAGCTCGTCCCACTGGGCCTCGGTGGTCTCGCCGACCGCGGTCGGGAAGAACGCCGAGGCATTGTTCACCAGCGCGTCGAGGCGGCCGTAGCGCTGCACCGCGCGGCGCACCAGGGCGGGCCAGACTGCCGCGTCGGCGAGATCGCCGGACAGCAGCAGCACGCTGCCGGACCGGCGATGTTCGAGCTCGGCGGCGAGCTGCTCGGCCTCGTCCTTCGAGTTGCGGTAGTGCAGGGCCAGGTCGTAGCCGGCGCCGTGCAGGCGCTTCGCGATCTCCCGGCCGACGCGACGGGCGGCACCGGTCAGCAAAACGACAGCATTGGCATTGGTCTGCATGGCTATCCTGCGGGTGTCCCGTCTCGATCCTACGACCCATGTCGCTGTCCGCCCGCACTGTAGCCCAAGCCCCGCTGCCGCCGCCGAGCGCGGACGAACAGGCGCTGTCCGACCGTCTCGCGGCGCTGATCCGTGCCGAAATCGCCGCGGCCGGCGGCGCGCTTCCGTTCCACCGCTACATGCACCTGGCGCTGTATGCACCGGGGCTCGGCTACTACGCCGCGGGCAAGACCAAGTTCGGCGCCGCCGGCGACTTCGTCACCGCGCCCGAGCTCGGGACGCTGTTCGCCCGCACCGTCGCGCGCGCCCTGCTGCCGGTGCTTGCCGACTGTGTCGAGCCCGAGATCCTCGAGCTCGGCGGCGGTAGCGGTGCGCTGGCGGTCGACCTCGTCGCCGCGCTGGCGGAACACGGCGCCGCCCCACACCGATACCGCATCCTCGAGCCCAGTGCCGAGTTGCGTCAGCGCCAGCGCGAGCGGGTCGCGGCGCAGCTGCCGACCGAGCTCGCGGCGCGGTTCGAATGGCTCGATGGGCTGCCGGAGGCCGACTGGCAAGGCGCGCTGATCGCCAACGAGGTGATCGACGCGCTGCCGGTCTCGCGCTTCGTGATCCGCGATGGCGAGGTCGGCGAGGCGTGCGTCGCCGCGGCCGGGGATCGCTTCGGCTGGGTCGAGCAGCCGGCCGACGCGCTGCTCACCGGCGCGGTCCGCCACACCGAGCGCCGCCTCGGCGCGGCGCTGCCGGAGGGTTACGTCTCCGAGGCGCTGCCGCAACTGCCGGCCTGGCTCGACGCGGTGACCGCGAGCCTCGCGCGCGGCGTCGCCCTGTTCGTCGACTACGGCTACCCGCGCCGCGACTACTACCTGCCGGAGCGCCGCGACGGCACGCTGCGCGGCTTCTACCGCCAGCGCGTCCACGGCGACCCCTTCTTCGCCGTCGGCCTGTCCGACCTCACCGCCTCGGTCGATTTCAGCTGGCTCGCCGAGTGCGGCGCGCACTGCGGCTTCGACCTCGCCTGCTACGCGAGCCAGTCGGAGTTCCTGCTCGCCGCCGGGATCGACGCCGAGATGGCGCGGCTGCCCGACCTGCCCGCGGTCGAGCAGCTGGCGCTGTCCAACCAGGCCAAGCGCCTGCTGCTGCCGGGCGAGATGGGCGAGCGCTTCGGGGTGCTGGCGCTGACCCGCGAATTCGATCCGGCGACCTTGCCATGGGCGACCGCCGACCGGAGTGGCCGCCTGTGAGCGCGATCGATCCGACGCTGCCGTCGACTCCGACGAGCGGCTGGCGCCACGGCCTGCGCGACTTCCGCCACCCGCTGCTGTGGCGTGGCGTCGGCTGGTTCGGCATCGCGCTGCTGCTGACGCTGTCGCTGGTGCGGCCGCCGACGGTCGAGATGCCGGTCGAGGATGCCGATAAGCTCGGCCATTGCCTCGCCTATTTCGTGCTGACCGGCTGGTACGGGCAGCTGTTCGCGGCGCGCGGTGATTTCCTGAAGCGCGCCGCCGGTTTCGTCGTCCTGGGCGCGCTGATCGAGGTCCTGCAGTCCTTCACCGGCTACCGCAGCGCCGACTGGCGCGACGAGGTCGCGAACGCCACCGGCGTCGTCGCTGCGGTGCTGGCGACGCGCTGGGAGGCGCTCGCCACGGCCCTGCAACGCTTCGAGCGCCGCTTCCTGTAGGAGCGGCGTAAGCCGCGATCTCCGAGCGGCATGAGCCGCGACCGGCGAGGCCTCGCACCCGGGGCTTGCGCCCCTCGGACATCGCGGCTTACGCCGCTTCTACCGAGGGACGGACGCGATCGCCGCGACCCTCGCCTCCTCCATCGCCTTGCCGATCGCCGGGCCACGCAAGCCGGCGCGCACGAAGCTCTCGGCGCTCACTGCGGCGGCGGCGGCGTGGCAGGCGGTGAGGTAGGCGCGCTGCGGATAGTCGGACTCGATCATCCCGAGCCGCCCGCGCTTGTCCGCCTCGCATGCGGCGAGGAAGGCGCTCAGCCGCGGCGGACGGCGAAAAGCGTCGAATTTTCCGATCAGGTCCAGCACTTCGGTCGGCGGCAGCGTCGTCGCGCGGTGGGCGGACAGGTGCCAGCGGCAGGTCAGCACGGCGAGTTCGCGGTACTCGGCGGGCACCTTGTAGCGTTCGCAGACGGTCTCGACCGAAGGGACGCCGCGCTCCTCGTGGCCGTCGTGGCGCGGCAGGATCGCGGCGGGGGTCAGGCCCTTGCCGAGATCGTGGGTCAGCGCCAGGAAGCCGACCAGCGAATCGCCCGGTGCTACCTGCGCCGCGGCCGCGAGGACCAGTTCCTGGTGCACGCCGGTGTCGACCTCGGGGTGGAACTCGGCGCGCTGCGGCACGCCGTAGAGCCGGTCGAGCTCCGGAAAGAGTCGCGCCAACGCGCCGCTGGCGCGCAGCGCCTGCAGGAAACGCTCGGGCGCCGGCTCGGCCAGCGCGCGCTCGGTCTCGGCCCAGACGCGCTCGGCGGTCAGGTGATCGACCTCGCCGGCGGCGACGATCGCCCGCATCAGTTCCAGCGTCTCCGGGGCGATGGTGAAGCCGAGCGGCGCGTAGCGCGCGGCGAAGCGGGCGACGCGGAGCAGGCGCAGCGGGTCCTCGGCGAAGGCGGGCGAGACATGGCGCAGCACGCGGTCGGCGAGATCGCGCTGGCCGCCGTAGGGATCGACGATCGTGCCGTCGGCGGTCTCGGCCATGGCGTTGATGGTCAGGTCCCGGCGGACGAGGTCGTCCTCCAGGGTGACGCTGGGGTCGGTGGCGAACACGAAGCCGTGGTAGCCGCGGCCGGACTTGCGCTCGGTGCGCGCCAGCGCGTACTCGGCGCGCGACTCGGGGTGCAGGAACACCGGGAAGTCCTTGCCGACCGGCTGATAGCCGGCCGCCAGCATCGCCTCCGGAGTGGCGCCGACCACCACGTAGTCACGGTCCTTGATCGGGCGGCCGAGCAGCCGGTCGCGCACCGCGCCACCCACCAGGTACACCTGCATCCGATCGGCCTCGACTGTCGTAGCGATTGAGCTTAGCTTTCCGCCACGTCCGTCGTCAGCCAGGAGTCCGTCCCATGTTCCGTCCGCTCATCGTCGCCGCCAGCCTCGCCCTCGTCGCCTGCGCGGGTTCGCCCGAAAAGGCCGCCGCTCCCGCCAATGCCGCGCCGCTGTACGACGCGCTCGGCAAGACCGACGGCATCGCCAAGCTCACCGATGCGCTGCTGACCCACGTCCACGGCGACACCCGGATCATCAAGCTGTTCGCCAACACGGATCTCAAGGACCTGCGTCGCCTGATCATCGAGCAGATCTGCGCCGGCTCCGGCGGCCCCTGCACCTACACCGGCCGCAGCATGGAAGACGCCCATAGCGGCCTCAACATCAGCGACAAGGAATTCGGCTACTTCGTCGAGGACCTGCAGGCCGCGATGAACGACGTGAAGATGGACGCGCCGACCCAGAAGCGCCTTGTCGGCCTGTTGGCCCCGATGAAGCCCCAGATCATCAACAAGTGATCGGCGCGCTGCGCGCGCCGATCCCATCGATCCGCGAGAGATCGACCTGACTCGAGTCCTTCCTCCCGGATTTCCGCCGCCGTCGATCGATGTCGACGGCCGTCCACTCGCCGTCGGTGATCGCGTCATCGTGCTGACCGTCGCGTCCTGCGCGGCGGGACTGCCGAGCGAGGATCAGCCGCGGCTGTTTGCGATCGAGGGCGAGGCCCGACACGTCGTCCGGTTCGATGACTTCGGCTTCGCCGGGCTCTGTTTCGACGCCGAGCATCGCCGCGGCGACTTCTGCTTGTTTCCCTCCGAGCTTCGAGCGATGCCCGAAAGGCGATGACGCTTGTGCCTAAGCTGCTCGGTGCATTCAGCCTCTCGTCCTCCTACGTGCCCTGACCCGAACAGGTCCCCGGCGGCGCCAGCCGCCGGGGACACGAGGAAATTGCTGCACCCGCACTCGCCCACCGACCCCGGAATCGAGCCCTCGTGACGCCTTGGCGGCGCCTCTTGAGGCCAAGATGATAAAAATGCTCTAAGTCGTTGGCAGAAAGAAGGAATGTTGCTTATCCACAGTCCCTGTGGATAAGTCTGTGGATGAGCACTCGAACGCGGCCCCGAAAACCACCATTTTTCGGCCTTTCCGACAATCTTGGTCAAAATTTAGCCATCTTGATTAAAGTCATACACATCAACGCGTTGTAGCATTTTTTAGAGCCCGGATCGGGACTGGATGACGGCACCGTGTCGTTTTTGCGAGATGCGTCGCGAAAGCTGTGAACAGTGCCGGTCTTGACACCCTCTGGAGCCCGCCTGGGAATTGGCTTTCTTCCTGTCAACCCAGACGGGGGCCGCGCGTTTGCTGGCGATGAGCGGGTTGTCCGCCAGCAAAGCCAGACCGCACAATGCTCCTAGCACTTGCCGCCGCGCGAACCGATGTCGCCGTGACCGAGGAAACCCCCACCGTACGGGAACGGCAACAGGCGCTCGACCGCTTCCTGCGCGATGTCGAGCGGCGCGCGCTGGTGATGGCCGAAATCTCCACGCAGTCGCGCGACGACGCTCTCGACGTGGTGCAGGACGCGATGCTGGTGTTCGTGCGCAACTACGCCGACAAGCCGGCAGCGGAATGGAGTCCGCTGTTCTACCGGGTGCTCGACAGCCGGATTCTGGATCACCATCGGCGCAGCTCGGTGCGCCGACGCTTCCGGGTCTGGTTCGGTCGCGACGACGAGGACGGCGAGGATCCGCTCGCCAACGTCCCCGACCCGCGCGAGCCGGGACCCTGGCAGCAGCGCGCCGACGACGAGACCCGCGCGGCGCTGAGCTCGGCGCTGGCGGAACTGCCGCTGCGCCAGCGCCAGGTCTTCCTGCTCCGGATCTGGGAGGGTCTCGACGTCGAGGACACCGCGAGTGCGCTGAAGGTCAGCGGCGGCAGCGTGAAAACCCATCTGTTTCGTGCGCTGGAGCGGCTGCGCCAGCGCCTGGAGGACTGGCGATGAGCAATCCGGAAGACACCGACCTGCCGCGCGCGGCCGACCAGCGCTGGATCGCGCCGCTGACGGCCGAACTCGACCGCCGCGTCGAGGACCTCGACGCCGCGACCCTGTCGCGCCTCAATCGTGCCCGCCAGGCAGCGCTGTCGGCGCACGCGCCGAGGCGGTCCTGGTGGTGGTTCGCGCTGCCGGCCGCCGCCACCGCCGCGCTGGTACTCGGCGTCGGACTGGCCGGCAAGCCGGCGCCGACGGTGCCGGCGGGGACGACGGCGACCGTCAGCGCGCAGGATTTCGAGCTGCTGTCGTCCGACGACAACCTCGAGCTCTACCAGGAGGACCTCGACTTCTACGCCTGGCTCGACGCCGACGACTCCGCTCCGGCAGGCTAGGACATGCTCGTCCACCTGCTGATCGGCTGCGCTCTGGTGGCGGCCGAGCCGCCAAAACCGCCGCCGGACGCGGATGTCGCCAGCCGCGAACTGCTGCTCTACCTGGCGGAATTCGGCGGCGGTGAGGATGCCGTCGACCCGCTGGAACTCGAACACACGGACCTGCCCAGCGCCGAACGCACGGCGAAACCCGAAGAAAAGCGCCACACTGACCGCCAGCCGAATTCCGACCATGCCGCTCCGCATCCTGATCCGCCTTCTCACTAGCCTCGGCGTCGTCCTCGCGGTCGTCGCAGCCGCGCCGGCGTGGGCGGTCGACTTCGGCGGACTGCCGCCGGAGGAGCAGCGCGTGCTGGCGCCGTTCGAGAAGGACTGGGCGCAGTTGCCGCCCGATGCCCAGGAGCGCCTGCGCGGGGCGGCGCAACGCTGGGCGAAGATGAGTCCGGAACAGCGCCGCGACGCCGCCCAGCGCTTCGGCCAGTGGCACGAGGCCTCGGCCGAGCGCCGCGAGCAGATGCGGCGGCGCTACGAGGAGTTCAAGAAGCTGCCGCCGGAGGAGCAGGCCCGGATCCGCGCCGGAATGCGCCGTTTCCAGAACCTGCCGCCGGGAGAGCGCGAGCGGATGCGCGAGCGCTTCCGCAACATGACGCCGGCCGAGCGCAAGGCCTTCCGCGCCGGCCTCGAAGCCGGTGCCGGGCTGCCACCGCGCGGCGGTCCGAACGGCGGCCCGTGGAAGCGGCTGAGCCCCGAGGAGCGCGGGCAGACCGAGGCGATGATGCGCTCCTTCACCCCGGAGCAGCGCGAGGCATTCCACCGGCGGATGAAGGAGCTGCCGCCGGAGGGCAAGGAGGACCTGCGGCGAAAGCTCGTCGGGATGACGCCGGAAGAACGCGCGAAGTTCCTCCGATAGGACGGCCTCTGGCCGCCGTTGCCGCGCGGGTGGCATCGCGAGGCTGGCCGAGCGCCGAGCGATGGCCCGCACGGTCCGCCGTCGTCCGTCTCGCCCGGCGCCGGAGAGCGGCACCGGGTGGGCCGCGCCGTCGGCGCGTCCAGATCAAGGGCAGAGGGGCCGGGGCCCGCTCTAAGGCTTCGTGGCGTCGTACCTGTAGGTGACCCCGAGACCCCAGAACGCCCCGACCTTGACCTTCGCCGCCTGGCCCGGGCGCGGGATGATGCGCACCGTGATGCTGTTGCTGGCGGTCTGGCCGGTGGTCGCGTTGCACGGGGCCTGGCCGTCGGACTTCGTGCGGTCGGAGGCGGATTTCACCAGGTCCGCCCCCTCGACGCTGATGCCGATGCCGGTGGCCATGCCGCCCTGCTTGGGTCCGACGTCGCAGCTCACGCTGAGGGTCACGTCGACGCCCTCCGGACCGATGTTGGCCGGCGGCGGTGTCCAGGTGTAGGTGCCGTTGGAGCGATAGTCGCCGCTGTAGAGCTTCAGCGTGATGTTGCCGTCCGCCACCGTCCAGCCCTGGTAGGCCGGATCGGGTTCGACCGCGACGCGCCGCAGCACCGCATCGGCGGCCAGCCGCGTCTGGTCGTAGCCGGTGGTCGCCTGCGCGACGCACTTGCCGTAGGTGGCCGTGGCGAGATCGAGGATGGCGAGTTCGTCGCCGACATCCTGGGACAACTCCTCGACGCTGCGCCGGAGCGCGGCGGGGTCCGCGTCGGGCGTCTCCGGGCAACGCTTGCGGGCGGCGTTGATCTTGTCGGTCAGCTCATCGCTCAGCCGATGCTCGACCGTCGCCAGCCGGAGCGGCAGCGCGCCGTCCTGTTCGTTGTTGAACTGGTCGGTGATTTCCTGGCGACAGGCCGTGATCTCGGCCAGCGCGCGCTTGATCCGCTCCTGGACCTCGAGGATCTCGGCGCGCAGCGGACCGCCACTCTCCGGATCGAGTCGGTCGTCGATCTTCTTCGCCTGGTCCTCGGCGATGCTCACGAGGTTCTCGGCCGTCCGCTTCGAATACCGGAGGCGGACCAGCAGCGGCGCGAGGCGCCCCGTCAGCGGCGCCACGTTCATCTGGTTGAGCTTGGCATCGGCGATCAGGTCGGCGAGCTGTTCGCGTGCCGCCTTGGTGTCGGCGACCGGCAGCGCGCGTTCCTCGCGGATCGCGGCACCGAGCGTCTTCGCCGCGGCCTTTGCCGCCGCGATCGCCTTTGCGGCTTCGGCCGCCGCCGCGGTGGTCTGCTCGAAGGCCGCCTTCTCCGCGTCCTTCCGGCCGGCCCCGGTGATCGACTCGGCCGCCTTGCAGCTGGCCGTGGTCGCGGCGTCCGCTGTTCCGGCCTGCAGCTTGAACTCCGCGAGTGCGGCCTTGCCGCGCACCAGCAGGTCGTCGAGTGCCTTGGCCTCGGCGACCTCCGCGGCGCAGTCGGGGGCGTTGCCCAGCTTGATCCCGAGTGCCTCGGCCTCCTCCTGGTTGCGCCGCGCGCTGTCGGTCAGGGCCTTCGCCTCCGCCGCTGCCGCGCGAAACGCCGCACAGGCCCCGAGCGCACCGTCGTGCACGCGTCCGAACATCTTCTGGTCGGGGAAGCTGTCGAGCAGGGCGCGGGCACCTTCCGCCTCGAGCTGGGCGAGTTCCTCTTCGCCGACCACCTCGTCGACCAGTCCGTTGACAAAGGTCGTCAGCGCCTGGTTGAAGCGCAGGCGCAGCGCGTCGAGCTTGATCTCGGCCGCCGCCAGGTCCTTCTCCAGCTGGCTCTCGACGGCGCGCTTGCGGGCCTCGAGTTGCTGCGCCAGCCACTGGTCGGCGAACTGGAACCGGCCATTGCGATAGTCCTCCGCCATCTGCCGGTAGATCGCATCCGCGTCGAGGCCGTTGTCGCGAATGAAGTCCTCCAGCGCTCGGAAGCCGACCGCGAGCCCGCGCTCCTCGCTGCACATCTTGAACTCGTCGTAGGCGACGACGGCGGCACCGTCGGGCGGCGTGCCCTGCGCCGAGACCCGGTTGTACTCGCCGGTGTAGCGCTCGAGGCAGGTGCGGGTGGTCGCGCGGTCCAGGGTGCGCTTCGACCACGCGAGGAAGTCGACCTCGGACTCCAGCACCTTGACGTAGCCGCCGCCGGCGGCCGCGCCGAGCGGCCCGAACACCCAGCCGACGGTATCGGCGATCGCCGTCTTCGACGCCTCCTTCAGCTGCTTGGTTCCCAGCGTGCGGAGTTCCTTCACGACGTCGGCCGAGGTGCCGCGCAGCACGGCCTTGCCGAGCGGGATGAGGTCGGTGGCGTTGTCCGACAGCTTGTCCCAGACCTCCTTCGTCTGGCTGTAGCCGCCGGCCTCGAGCACCTCGCCGACCGCCTTCGCCAGGATCGAGGCGGTCGCCGCGGTCACCGTGTTGCGCACCTGCCCGTACTCGCCGGCACTGATCTCGCCGGCGACCTCGGCGAACTTCTTCGGGTCGGCGAGCGCCACCTGGTAGACGATGTCGGCGGACTTGTTCAGGACCTTGCGCTGCCAGGGCAGCTCCGGTCGGTCGAGGTCGGCGAGCAGCTCGGCCAGCGACTTCGCCTCGGGGCTGTCTTTCCGCGAGCTGCGCTGATTGTTGCGGTCGAGGTCGCGCAGCAGCTCCTTCTGCGCCTTGTTCTTCCGGGCCTCTTCCGCGGTCGCGCCGCGGCGGTACTTGTCGAGTTCGCCGGCGAGCGCGGTCAGCACGGCGTCCCTGTCCTTGCCGCCGAGCAGCGCGAGCACGGTCTTGCTGCCGGGCGTGCCGGACTTCTTTTCGGCATGGACGCTGCCCGCGCACACGGTGAGCAGCAGGGCGAGGAGCGTCGCGATCCACGCGTGCTCGCGCGGGCCGCCGGCAGCGATCGGGTCGCGTCCGTGCATGTCTAGCCTCCTCCTGCCGGCGGCAGCCGGCTGCCCTTGCCCTTTCCCTTGCCGGGAACATCCGCGGTCGCCGATGCCGCGCCGACGTCCGCAGCCGGCTCGGGCCGCTGCAGCAGGCGCAGGTCGACACGCTCGGGCGCAAGGCCCTCGAGTTCGTAGTGGATCGCGGCGTCGCGGGCACCGACCTCGTCGACGATCGCCGGCTGCCAGCCCAGTGCCGACAGCGCGAGGGCGCGATCGCCGGCCTTCCACGGGGTGTCGAGAGGATCGATCGGCGCCACGGGCTTCGATGGAGGGGGCGGTGGCGCAACGGCCGACTCACCGCCGTCGCGGGTGAGCACGAACAGCAGTGCACTCGGCACCGCCAGCAGGACGACCACGGCGGCCCCGATGAGCACGCGACGCATCAGCGAACTCCGCGCCGGCGCGGACGACACGCGCAGTCGAACGGCATCACGACTCCCCAAGATCGTGCCCGGCGAAAAATCTACTCCGCGCCGACCCGGTCAACAATCGCCCGTCACCCGAGTTCGCAATCGGCCGGCCGCGGGCGAGGGCGTAGAATGGCGCTGTTTCCCGGGAACGACGTGTCATGGCGAGCTTCACCCATCCCCAGTCCTACGACGTCATCGTGGTCGGCGGCGGTCATGCCGGTACCGAGGCCTGCCTCGCCGCGGCGCGGATGGGCGCGCGCACCCTGCTGCTGACGCACAACATCGAGACCGTCGGCCAGATGAGCTGCAATCCCGCGATCGGCGGGATCGGCAAGGGACATCTCGTCCGCGAGATCGACGCGCTCGGCGGCGTGATGGCGCAGGCGGCCGACCGGGCCGGCATCCAGTGGCGCACGCTCAATGCCTCCAAGGGCCCGGCGGTGCGCGCGACCCGCTGCCAGGCCGACCGGCTCCTGTACAAGGCCGCGATCCGCAGCCTCGTCGAGAACCAGCCGAACCTGCAGGTCTTCCAGCAGGGTGTGGACGACCTGATCCTCGACGGCGAGCGCGTCGTCGGCGTCGTCACCCAGATGGGGCTCCGCTTCACCGCGAAGTCCGTCGTGCTCACCGCGGGCACCTTCCTCGCAGGACTGATCCACATCGGCTTCGCCAACTACCGCGGCGGTCGCGCGGGCGACCCGCCGGCGCTGGCGCTGGCCGAGCGGATGCGCGAGCTGCCGTTCCGGGTCGAGCGCCTGAAGACCGGCACGCCGCCCCGGATCGACGGCCGCACGATCGACTATTCGAAGCTGGCCGCCCAGCCCGGCGACACGCCGCGCCCGGTGTTCTCCTTCCTGGGCCATCGCGACCAGCACCCGGCGCAGGTCTCCTGTCACATCACTCACACGAGCGAGGCGACCCACGAGCTGATCCGCGGCGCACTCGACCGCTCGCCGCTGTACACCGGCAAGATCGAGGGCGTCGGTCCGCGCTACTGCCCGTCGATCGAGGACAAGGTCGTGCGCTTCGCCGACAAGTCCTCGCACCAGATCTTCCTCGAGCCCGAAGGACTGACGACGCACGAGGTCTACCCGAACGGCATCTCGACCTCGCTGCCCTTCGACGTGCAGCTGGCGCTGGTGCGCTCGATCCCGGGTCTCGAGCAGGCCCACATCCTGCGGCCCGGCTACGCGATCGAATACGACTTCTTCGACCCCCGCGGCCTCGCCGCGTCGCTCGAATCCAAGGTGCTCGCGGGCTTGTTCATGGCCGGCCAGATCAACGGCACTACCGGTTACGAGGAGGCCGCCGCGCAGGGCCTCGTCGCCGGCCTCAATGCCGCGTTGTCGGCCGCCGGCCGCGAGGCCTGGTCGCCGCGCCGCGACGAGGCCTACATCGGCGTGCTGATCGATGACCTCGTCACCAACGGCACCAACGAGCCGTATCGGATGTTCACCTCGCGCGCGGAGTACCGGCTCGCGCTGCGCGAGGACAACGCCGATCTGCGCCTGACGGCGGTCGGCCGCGAACTCGGCAGCGTCGACGACACCCGCTGGGCGGCGTTCTGCGCGAAGCGCGACGCGATCGCCCGGGAGACCGAGCGCCTGCGCGGCCTGTGGGCCACGCCCACCAACGCGCTCGGTCGCGCGGTCGAGGAAGCGACCGGCATCGCGGTGTCGCGCGAGACCTCGGCGATCGAGCTTCTGCGCCGCCCGCAGCTCGACTACCTCACGCTGATGTCGGTGCCCGGCCTCGGCCCCGGCGAGGGCGACGACGCCGTCGCCCAGCAGGTCGAGGTCGCGGTGAAATACGCCGGCTATCTCGATCGCCAGAGCGAGGAGATCGCCAAGACCCGCCGCCACGAGGACACCCGCATTCCGGCCGGCTTCGACTACGCGACGGTGTCGGGGCTGTCGGCCGAGCTCACCGCCAAGCTGTCGAAGAGCCTCCCGGAGACGATCGGGCAGGCGAGTCGGATCGCGGGGATGACGCCGGCGGCGATCGCGCTGCTGCTGGTCTATCTGAAGAAGCGCGCGGCCTGACGTGGCGCGCTGTGGGAGGGGCGGAAGCCGCGGCTCTGTCCACGGCGATCAGCCGCGTGAACGTCGGGGCTCCAGCGCCTCACGCTGCTGCCGTCCTGTTTGACCTGCCTCGCGATGGCGCGCAGGGCGCGCCCTACGCCCTGCGGCGCTTCCAGCGTAGGTACCAGCCGGTGGCGGCGAGCAGCAGCGGGAACACGATCAGGCAGCCGACGCCGTAGAACACGGTCAGGCCCGGGCCCATCTCCAGCGCGCGATCCGGCGCCTGCGGTGGCGTCAGGTCGGCGAGCGCGTCCTCGGCCAGGACCCAGTTGAACATGCGAAGACCCAGCGCGAGATTGCCGCCGTTGGCGAGAAAGCTGTTGGAGACGAAGTCGCCGTCGCCGACCAGGAGCACGCGCTGCTCGTTGCGGTCGGGGCGCGGCGACAGCCGGGTCAGGGCCAGCGCGAGGTCGTGCGGACCCGGGATCTCGTCGGTGTCGGCGTTGAACTCGACGGTGTCGGTGGTCTTTCCCGTTTCGGTCCAGGAGCGCTGCCCGGAGCGCAGGATTGGCTTCGCAGCGAACGCGTTGCCGCCGCGTGAGGCCAGCGCCGCGGCTTGTGGCAGCAGCACCGTCAGATCGAGGCCGCGGGTGACCGGGTGATCGGGGAACTTCGTCATCGCGACGAAGCGCGGATCGCCGAGGCCGAGGCCCTGCCCCTCGGCGTCGACCACGACGCCGGGCAGCACCGTGATGCCGAACAGCGCGGCCACCGGATCGTCGGCGGACGGGGTGTTCGGGTCGGCGAACCAGATCAGCGCGCCGCCGGTCTCCGCGTAGTCGCTGATCGCCTTCAGCTCCGCCGGCGCCAGCGCCACCGCCGGCGTCGCCACCAGCAGCGCGTCGATCTTCTCCGGCACCACCGCGCTGTTGGCGAGGTTCACCGCCTCGAGCGCGAAGCCCTGCTCGCGCAGTGCCGTGCCGAACTGGCCGAGGTCGGCATTGCCGGAGCCGTCGAGGCGGCGTTCGCCGTGCCCGATCAGGAACCCGATCCTCGGCGCCGTCGGCCGCGCGAGGCGCAGCAGCGCGCGGCTGAACTCGCGCTCCTTTAGCTCGAGGACGTGGGCCGTCCGTCCCTGGTAGGTGAGGATCAGCTCGCCGTCGACACGGATGCCGAGCTGGGTCATCGCCTGCGGATCGCGGTCGGGATTGACGAAGCTGAGGCTCAGGTTCGCCTTGCGGGCGCCGTAGCGGTCGACGAACGCGGCGATCAGCGCGCGCAGGTTGCCGCTGTCGCGGGCATAGCTCACCACGGTCAGCGGTTCCGGCAGCGCCGCCAGCGCGGAGACGCTGGCCGGCGTCAGCTTAAGTGCGCCGCCGCGACCGAGATCGACACGCGCGTCGTGGCGCAGCAGCAGCGCTCCCGCGACCCCTGCCGCGAGCAGTACCAGGACGGCATGCAGCACGTCGTGCAGGCGACGGCCGGCGCTCACGCGTCCTCCCGGATGCGGGCGACTCGGCGGGCGGCGAGTGCCAGCGCCGCGGCGCTCAGGACCGCGAAATAGCCGAGATCGGCGGTGGAGAGGATGCCCGCCTGGCTCGCCTGCAGGTGGGTCGGCAGGGCCAGCAGGTTGATCAGGCCGCCGGTCTCGCCGTGGGCCCGGGCGCTGCTGTCGAGCATCCACAGCAACGTGTTGACCAGCAGCGTCGCCGCCGCGGCCGCGGCCGGATGCCGGGCGTAGGACGACACCAGCACGCCGATCGCACCGTAGGTCGCGAGCGCGGCCAGGATGCCGATCGCCGCTATTCCGAGGCGCGGCACGTCGATCGGCGCCGCGGCGGCGAGGGTCAGCGGCAGCAGCCAGGCCAGCGCCGCCAGCAGCCCCAGCTGCAGCACGACCGCGAGCCATTTCGCGACCACCAGCGTTCCTTCGCCGATGCCGCTCGCCAGCAGCACCGTCAGCGTCCCCTGGCGACGCTCCTCGGCGAGCGCGCGCATGGTGATGAGCGGCGCGACGTAGGTCATCAGCCCGACCAGGGTCCCGGCGAACGGTGCTGCGACGAGGTCGGTGACGCCGGGCGCGTCGGAGCTGCCGACGAGTCGTCCGGCGATCTGCAGGTAGCCGTCGACCTGGGACAGGAACAGCCAGCTCATCAGCGCCATCTGGCAACCGGCGATCGTCCACCACAACGGGGTGGCGAAGGCGATCACGAGATCGCGGCGGATCACGGCGACGAGGGCGCTCACGGCACCTCCGCCCGCGCGCTCGCGATCGCGAGGAAGCGCGCCTCGAGGCCGGAAGGGGCGGGCGCCAGGCGCACCAGGCGCACACTGCGCGCCGCGGCGCGCCGTGCCACTTCGGCCGCCGCTTCGTCGCCGCCGCATTCGAAGCGAAGCGTCCGCGAATTCGATACGACCATCCCGGTCACGTCCTTCAGTCCCTCGAACCAGGCAGGATCCACCTCATCCAGGAATTGCGCTTCCAGCGCGCCCGCGCTGGAAGCCCCGAGGTCGATCGAGTCGCGCAGCCGGCCGGCGTGCAGGATCGCGACCCGGGTCGCCACCGCGCTGACCTCGGAGAGCAGGTGGGTCGACAGCACGATCGCCGCGTCGGCGCGGGCCGCGGCGACCTGGCGGCGGAACTCGGCGGCCTGGACCGGATCGAGGCCGGCACTCGGTTCGTCGAGCAGCAGGATCGCCGGTCCGTGGACCAGCGCCTGCGCCAGTCCGACGCGCTGGCGCTGGCCGCGCGACAGCAGCCCCACCAGCCGACGCTCGAAGGCGCCGAGTTCGAAGCGTTCGACGCAGCGCGCGACCGCGGCGCGGCGTTCCGTCGCGGCGAGGCCGCGCAGCTGCGCGGCGAGGTCGAGCGTCTCGCCGACGGTCAGGTCGCCGAGCAGCGGGTTGTCCTCGGACAGCCAGCCGATCCGGCGCCGCGCGAGACGCGGGTCGTGGTCGAGCCGCTGGCCCTCGATCTCGACCCGTCCGCCGTCGGGCCGCTGCACGCCGGAGAGCAGCGACAGCAGGGTCGACTTGCCGGCGCCATTGACCCCGAGCAGGCCCAGCACCTCGCCGCGGGCGAGCGACAGGCTGACGTCGTCCAGCGCGGTGCGCTGGCCGTAGCGGCGAGTCAGGGAGTGGGCGACGAGCAGGTCCGCCACGGCGATTCCGGCTGGATGCAAACCGCCGATTCTCCCCGCCCGTGGAGAACCGGGCAAGCGCGAATGTCGGCGGCACGCAACATTCATGACCTTCGATGAATTGCCGGCGACCAACGCCGACCCGATAATCGCCGCTCCGATTTTTCGAGTTCCGACATGAGCCCTCAACTCGCCGACCTGCTGGCCCACGGCCTCACCGGCTCGCCGTGGCTGCCGACCCTGGCCTACTTCGCGATCGCCACCCAGCTCACGGTGTGGGGCGTCACCCTGTACCTGCACCGCAGTGCCACCCATCGCGGCGTCGACTTCCACCCGGTCGTCGCCCACGTGCTGCGCTTCTGGTGCTGGCTGACGACCGCGATGGTCACCAAGGAATGGGTCGCGATCCACCGCAAGCACCACGCCGCGGTCGAGACCGCCGAGGATCCGCACAGCCCGGTGACCCACGGCATCGGCAAGGTGATGTGGCATGGCGTCACCCTGTACCAGCAGGCCTGCAAGGACCGCGCGATGATCGAGCAGTACGGCGTCGGCACCGTCGACGACTGGCTCGAGCGGCGCATCTACGCGCCGTATCCGGCGCTGGGCCC
Source organism: Ahniellaceae bacterium (assembly GCA_044221335.1). Classification (GTDB taxonomy): domain Bacteria; phylum Pseudomonadota; class Gammaproteobacteria; order Xanthomonadales; family Ahniellaceae; genus JBGAPI01. The sequence continues at coordinate 83,767 of JBGAPI010000001.1, read as the reverse complement.
GACCCTGCTGCTGTTCGTCAGCCTCGCGCTTTTCGGCGCGGTGGGTCTCGCGATGTGGGCGATCCAGATGCTGTGGATTCCGATCTTCGCCGCCGGCGTGATCAACGGCCTCGGCCACTGGTGGGGTTACCGCAACTTCGAGACCGACGACCAGTCGACCAACATCACCCCGATCGCCTTCTTCCTCGGCGGCGAGGAGCTGCACAACAACCATCACGCGTTCCCGAGCTCGGCCAAGTTCGCGCTGCGCCGCTACGAGTTCGACATCGGCTGGTTCCTGATCCGGGCGATGAAGATCGTTGGCCTCGCCAAGGTGCTGCGGGTCGCCCCGACGCTCGCCGAGCGTCCGGGCATCAGCCTGCCGGACATGGAGACGGTCAAGGCCCTGCTGACCTGCCGCTTCGTCGTCATGCAGAGCTACTTCCGCGACGTGATGCAGCCGGTGATGCGCGCCGAGGCCGAGGCGGCCGGAGCGAAGTTCGCCAAGATGACCGGCAAGCTGCGCCGTGCGCTGTCTTCCGACGGCCGCTGGCTCGACGGTGCCGCCAAGGCACGGCTGCAGGAAGTGATCGACTCCAACGAGATGCTGGCCAGGGTCGTCGACTACCGCCGCCGCCTGGCGGCGGCGCTGGAACGGTCGGGCAAATCGAGCGACGCGCTGCTTGCGGACCTGCAGAACTGGATCCGCGATGCCGAGCGATCGGGCATCGCCGCGCTCGAGGCCTACGCGCAGCGCCTGCGCGGCTACACCCTGGCGAGCGGTGTCGCCTGAACGCCGGTCAACGGCGGCGCGGGCGCCACAAACTATGACGGCGCCCACGGGCGCCGGGGCTTGCCGAGCGGAATGGGACGGAGTCTCATCGACGCGCCGGAATCGTCCGGCCAAAATCTTCGGGGAATAGACATCATGCTGCGTCAGATCGGACTGGGTATCGCGCTCGCCGTCGTGGCGTCCACCGCCTCCGCCTCCACGGTGCGCATCACCAACCATTCGCACTGGGCCTTCCACCAGCTGTTCCTGTCCTCCACCAAGGACAAGGCCTGGGGCCCCGACCAGCTCGGCAACCAGGTGATCAACTCCGGCGAGTCCTACGACCTCCAGGGCGTGCCCTGCGACAGCTACGACGTGCGCCTGGTCGACGAGGACGGCGACGAGTGCGTGGTGCCGCACGTGAAGCTGTGCCAGGACGACCTGTGGACCGTCAACGACCAGGATCTGCTGGGCTGCCAGGCCGCCAGCCAGTAGAGCGGCGCTCGCGCCGCTGAGCCGTCACGGCGATCAAGCAAAAAACCCGCCTCTCGGCGGGTTTCTTGTTCTGGTGCAGCGATCGGAGCAGCGGACCGAGGTTCGCTCCACCGACAGAAGAAACCCGCCATGCGGCGGACTTCCCGACGTGCCTACTTGATCTTCGCTTCCTTGTACTCCACGTGCTTGCGCACACGCGGGTCGTACTTCATCACGGCCATCTTTTCCGGCGTGTTCTTCTTGTTCTTGTCGGTGGTGTAGAAGTGGCCGGTGCCCGCGGTGGACACCAGACGGATCTTGTCGCGCTTGGACGCCATGGTCGGTTCTCCTTAGACCTTTTCGCCACGAGCACGCAGCTCGGCAAGCACGGCCTCGATGCCGTTCTTGTCGATGGTGCGCAGGGCCTGAGTGGAAACGCGGAGCTTCACCCAGCGCTTCTCCGCCGGCACCCAGAAACGGCGCTCGTGGAGGTTCGGCTGCCAGCGCCGCTTGGTCTTGTTGTTGGCGTGCGAGACGTTGTGTCCCGACTGCGCCCGCTTACCCGTAACTTGGCATGTACGTGCCATATGCACCTCGTACTCGTGGTTGTCGTCCGTAGCCCGGACGGCGTCGGCTCCCCGGGGATTTGCGCTGCGCGGAAATCCCCTGTGTGGGCGGGAAGGTGGAACGTCCGCGCCGACCCCACACGGGTCGGGCGGTCAAAATGGGGCCGGCTTTATACCTGATTTGCGGCGGCGCGGCAAATCAGGGTAGGGCGGGCACTGCCCGCCATCGCCCGAACGTCTCGCAATGGCGGGCAGTACCAGCCCTGCAGCTAGTGCGAGGCTTTCGAGCGATCCCACCCGCGATGCCGGATGTCGAGGTAGAGGCTGTAGCAGGCGGTGAAGATCGGGAACAGGTTGTTCAGCACGCCGACCGAGTCGGCCTTGTTCGACAGCGTGAAGTACGACAGCAGCATCAGGCTGCCGGCGATGCTCATGTACCAGAAGGCGCGCGGGATCACCGGCTTGCCGTGCTGCTTCGAAGCGACGAACTGCAGCACCCAGCGTCCGCTGAACATCAGCGTGCCGACGTAGCCGATCAGCTTCCAGGGGGTGACCACGACTCCGGTCCAGGCGAGCCAGGTGATCGGGTCGTTCATCACGACAGTTCCTCCACCCCGGTGCGCTTCGCCCGCCGGATCAGCCAACCCACCCCGCGCAGGTCGGCGATGCCGACCCACAGCCGGTTCCACATGCCGTACTTCGACACCCCCTGGGTGCGCGGCCGGTGGTTGACCGGCACCGACAGCGTCTGGAAGCCGGCCCGCTGCACCAGCGCCGGCAGGTAGCGGTGCATGTGGTCGAAGTAGGGCAGGTCGAGGAACAGGTCGCGCGGGAACAGCTTCAGGCCGCAGCCGGTGTCGGGCGTGGAGTCGCGCAGGATGCGCGAGCGCACGCCGTTGGCGATCTTCGACGAGATCCGCTTCACGAAGTCGTCGCGGCGGTTGACCCGCCAGCCGGCGAACAGTCGGACGTTCGGGTCGGCGCCGTCGCGTGCGGCCAGCAGCTTGACGATGTCGGCCGGGTCGTTCTGGCCGTCGCCATCGAGCGTCGCCACCCAGGTGCCGCGCGCCGCCTTGACCCCGCTGCGCACCGCGGTGCTCTGCCCGGACTGCGACAGGTGGCGCATCACCCGAAGCTCCGGGAAGCGCTGGCGCGCCTTGTCCAGCACGGCGAGGGAGTCGTCCTTCGAGCGGTCGTCGACATAGACGATCTCGAACGCGAGACGCTCGCGCAGCGCCGCGACGATCTCCTCGATCAGGGGCACGATGTTGTCGCGCTCGTTGTGCACCGGCACCACGACCGACAGTTCCAGACTCGCCATCGAAGGTTCCTTACAGCCTTTCCTTGAAATAGTCGCGGCACCACGCCACCACCGGCGGCAGGCCCTCCGCGATGCCGATCCGCGGCACGAAGCCGAGGTCGTCGCGCGACCGGTCGGTCGACGCGGCGGTCTCCAGCATGTCACCCGCCTGCATCGGTTTCATGATCTTCACCGCCGGACGCCCCGCCGCGGCCTCGATCACCGCGATGAAATCGGCGAGCTCTTCCGGCTGGTGGTTGCCGAGGTTGTAGACCCGGCACGGGGGTGCGGTGCCGTCGTCCGCCGGCGGCCGGTCCAGCGCCGCCAGCACGCCGGCGACGATATCGTCGACGTGGGTGAAGTCGCGGCGCATCTTTCCGTGGTTGAACACGTCGATCGGCCGGCCGGCCAGGATCGCCCGGGAAAACAGCAGCGGCGCCATGTCCGGTCGACCCCAGGGGCCGTAGACCGTGAAAAAGCGCAGTCCGGTCAGCGGGATGCGGAACAGATGCGCATAGCTGTGCGCCATCAGTTCGTTCGAGGCCTTGGTCGCGGCATACAGCGACAGCGGGCCGTCGACCCGCTGGTCCTCGGAGAACGGCGTCACGGCCGATCGTCCGTAGACCGACGAACTGGAGGCGTACACGAGGTGCGCGGGCTTCGTCCGGCGCACGCTCTCGAGCACGTTCAGGAACCCGGTCAGGTTCGAGTGCAGGTAGGTGTAGGGCGACTCCAGCGAGTAGCGCACCCCGGCCTGGGCCGCGAGATGCACGATCGCTCGGGGCCGGAGCCGGTCGATCAGCGCGTCCCAGGCCGCCTTGTCGGCGATGTCGAGACGCTCGATCGGCACGGTCGGGCACAGCGCGTCGACGCGGTCGTGCTTCAGCGCCGGGTCGTAGTAGCTGTTGAAGTTGTCGACCCCGACCACGTCGTCGCCGCGCGCGACGAGGGCGCGACAGACGTAGGCGCCGATGAATCCGGCGGCTCCGGTGACCAGGACGGGGGGCGACGACGACATGACAGACGCGGCAAGGCGTGAGGGGTCGCGCAGCGTAGCAGCGCGGTTCCGAGCAAGAAAGTCGCGGCCCGGCAATGCTTCCGTTCCGTCACTTTTGTCCCGCCGGTGATGCGGGGCGGTCGCGGCCGAGCGTCAGCCGCGTGCCCCGAACAGGCGGGAGCCGACCCGGACCAGGGTCGCGCCCTCGGCGATCGCCAGCTCGAAGTCCTCGCTCATCCCCATCGACAAGGTGTCGACGCCCGGGTAGCGCCGGCGCAGTGCATCGAACAGGTCACGCATCCGCCGGAAAGCGATGCGGCGGCGGTCGAGATCCGGGTCCGGCGCCGGGATCGCCATCAGGCCACGCAAGGCCAGAGCCGGCTCGGCAGCGACCGCCTCCGCCAGCGCGTCGACCTGCTCCGGTCGGCAACCGGACTTGCTGGTCTCGTCATCGATGTTCACCTGGACCAGCACCGCCAGCGGCGGCTTGCCGGTCGTCGCGCGTTCCCGCGCCAGCAGGCCGACCAGCTTCGCCCGGTCCAGGCTTTGCAGCCAGTCGAAATGGCGGGCGACCTCGCGGCACTTGTTCGACTGCAGCGGGCCGATCAGGTGCCATTCCAGTGCGAGGTCGGCGAGCTCGCGCTGCTTTCCCAGCGCCTCCTGGACGTAGTTCTCGCCGAAGGCCGCCAGTCCCGCCGCGTGCGCCGCCCGGAGATCGGCGGCCGGCCGGGTCTTGCCGACGGCGACCAGGCGCACGGGATGGCCGGCGGCGGCCGCGGCGGCGTCGACGCGGCCGGCGATCGCGCGGCAGCGGTCCTGAATCGAGTCATTCGCAAGAAGTGTCGTCACAGCGTTGTTCCGGGGTGAAAATCCAGAGCTATACTCGTTCCGCAGTGCGCTGGCCGTTCGGTGCCGAGCACCGACGCGACCAGGGCGACGGTCGTGGGCCTTGCGCCCGCGAATCATCTCAAGGACCCGGAGCACGCGGCATGGATATCGCAGAACTTCTCGCCTTTTCCGTCAAGAACAAGGCCTCGGACCTGCACCTGTCCGCCGGGTTGCCGCCGATGATCCGGGTCGACGGCGACGTGCGCCGGATCAACATCCCGGCGCTCGACCACAAGCAGGTCCATGCGCTGGTCTACGACATCATGTCGGACAAGCAGCGCCGCGACTACGAGGAATTCCTCGAGGTCGACTTCTCCTTCGAGATCCCCGGCCTCGCCCGCTTCCGCGTCAATGCCTTCAACCAGAACCGCGGCTCCGGCGCCGTGTTCCGGACCATTCCGTCGGAGATCCTGACCCTGGAGGACCTGTCGGCACCGAAGGTGTTCAAGGAACTGATCGACCAGCCGCAGGGCCTGGTGCTGGTCACCGGGCCGACCGGCTCCGGCAAGTCCACCACGCTTGCCGCGATGGTCGATCACATCAACAAGCAGGAATACGGTCACATCCTCACCATCGAGGACCCGATCGAGTTCGTGCACCAGTCGCAGAAGTGCCTGGTCAACCAGCGCGAGGTGCACCGCGACACCCACGGCTTCACCGAGGCGCTGCGCTCGGCCCTGCGCGAGGACCCGGACTACATCCTGGTCGGCGAGCTCCGCGACCTCGAGACCATCCGCCTGGCGCTGACCGCCGCGGAGACCGGACACCTGGTGTTCGGCACCCTGCACACCAGTTCGGCCGCCAAGACCATCGACCGCGTGATCGACGTGTTCCCGGCGGGCGAGAAGCCGATGGTGCGCTCGATGCTGTCGGAGTCGCTGCGTGCGGTGATCTCGCAGTCGCTGCTGAAGAAGGTCGGCGGCGGCCGCATCGCGGCGCACGAGATCATGGTCGGCATCCCGGCGATCCGGAACCTCATCCGCGAGGACAAGGTTGCGCAGATGTATTCCTCGATCCAGACCGGCCAGCAGTACGGCATGCAGACGCTCGACCAGTGCCTGCTCGACCTGGTGCGGCGCGGCCTCGTCGCCAAGAACCAGGCGTACAGCTACGCCAAGGAAAAGAAACTGTTCGAGTAAGCCCCGGGACCGGATGGCCGCGCAGGGGGCGTGGCGCTGCCGGCGGCGGGGTCCGATGAGAGTGGCGTGTCCGATGCGCGGAGAGAACCCATGAGCAATGTCGATTTTTCCTCCTTCCTCAAGCTGCTGGTCCATAAGAAGGGATCCGACTTGTTCATCACCGCCGGCATGCCGCCGTCGATGAAGGTCAACGGTCGCATCGCGCCGATCACCCAGCAGGCCCTGACGCCGCAGCAGAGCCGCGACCTGGTGCTGAACGTGATGACGCCGTCGCAGCGCGAGGAGTTCGAAAAGACCCACGAGTGCAACTTCGCGATCTCGATGCAGGGCGTCGGCCGCTTCCGCGTCTCCTGCTTCTATCAGCGCAACCAGGTCGGCATGGTGCTGCGCCGGATCGAGACCCGCATCCCGACGGTCGAGGAGCTGTCGCTGCCGGCGATCATCAAGACGCTGGCGATGACCAAGCGCGGCATCATCATCTTCGTCGGCGCCACCGGCACCGGCAAGTCGACCTCGCTCGCCGCGATGATCGGCTATCGCAACCAGAACTCGACCGGCCACATCATCACGATCGAGGACCCGATCGAGTTCGTGCACAAGCACGAGGGCTGCATCGTCACCCAGCGCGAGGTCGGCATCGACACCGACACCTGGGAGATGGCGCTGAAGAACACCCTGCGCCAGGCCCCCGACGTCATCATGATCGGCGAGGTGCGTACCCGCGAGACGATGGAACACGCGATCGCGTTCGCCGAGACCGGTCACCTGGTGCTGTGCACCCTGCACGCCAACAACGCCAACCAGGCGCTGGACCGCATCCTGCACTTCTTCCCGGAAGACCGTCGCCCGCAGTTGCTGATGGACCTGTCGCTGAACCTGAAGGGCGTGGTCGCGCAGCAGCTGATCCCGACCCCGGACGGCAAGGCGCGCAAGGTCGCGATGGAGGTCATGCTCGGCACGCCGCTGGTGCAGGACTACATCCGCGACGGCGAGATCCACAAGCTGAAGGAAGTGATGAAGGAGTCGACCAACCTCGGCATGCGCACCTTCGACCAGAGCCTGTTCGAGCTCTACCAGTCGGGCGAGATCTCCTACGAGGACGCCCTGCGCCACGCCGACTCCGCCAACGAAGTCCGCCTGCGCATCAAGCTCGCGCAGGGCGGCGATGCGCACACGCTTTCCCAGGGCCTCGACGGCGTCGAGCTACTCGAGCAGTAAGCGGGCCCCTTCGATGACACCGACGAGGAATTCATCCATGAAGATGATGACGAAGGGAGCGCTCACCCTCCTTGTTTCGACCTTGGGCTGTTCCAGCGCGATCGCGGATTGCGGTGGGACCGGTCAGTGCTGCCAGGAGACGTCGGCACTCTACGTCTGCAGGCGGGTCCCCGTCAGTTCTGTCACCGTGTTGACGACTGCGCCAGACGGATCCATTTCGTTTGGCGGCACCAAGCTCAATTTGCCGACCTTCTGCACGACCTTGGATGCCGTACCCAACTTCGCGATTTCCAGGTCCCGAAACAACTACGACCAGCTGGTGTCCCTGGCGACGGCAGCCAAACTCGCAGGGTCCGTCGTCGATGCAAGCATCGATGCGGGCCCTGGTGGATCGTGCACGGTCGGCAGTATCAGCACCTACTAGGGGTCGCAACGAAAGGGTCTGCAGCGAACGCTTCGACAGCGGATGGGGGATCGATGAACGGTTGGCAGGTATTGACGATTCTGGGGACGATGCTGTTTAGCTCCGCCGCGTTTTCCGATTGCGGTGGAACGGGTACGTGCTGCCAGGAAGACGCCAATCGCTACATTTGCCGTGGTGCGTTGATCACTCAATCGTCGCTGTACACTGCCGAAGTTCCAGCGATCGGTCGCGGCAGCAAGATTTTCACGTTCACGCCGCAATTGGTGATCAACCAGCCGACCAATTGCACGCTCTACGCGTCGTGCTGTTTCGCAGTGTCTCGGGAGCGACCCGGATACGACCAGGCGTTGATTCTGGTGTCGACAGCCGAGTTCACCGGTTCCGTAGTGGACATCACGGTCACCGCCGAGCCGAATCTGAACAACGTTTGCGCCGTGTCCAGCATCACGCTGCACTAGACGACGTGGCGGAGAAGCTGCTGGCGGTCGCTGACCTGATCGACGATCAATCCTCGCCCCGATCTCGGAGCGGGTGACGATCCAATTCCACGAGTGCACGGTGCTGCGCCGCCCGCATCCATCGCGGTCGTTCAATGCACCCGATGGACGTGATCATTCCAGGCCATTGGTGAAGAGGAGGTCGGGTCGCCCGCGTAGGGCTTGGATGATCGCGACCCGCTTGGCGGTCGTGGTGACCGGGATCTCGATGTTGTTGCAGAACACCCCATAGAAGTGGAAGCCGGTACTGCTGGTGACCGACAGATTTCCACGCGTGAAGCCGGCGTTGTCGGCCGTGCAGACGATGCGGGCGTCCGCATAGCTTCCGGGCGGAATGACCGCGGAGCTCCTGGAAATCGTCACAGAATTGGTTCCTGAACTGCTCATCGAGTAGTTCACCGTGAGGTCCTGGCCGAACCCGCGGTTGTACACACGATAGATGACCTGAGACGTTCCGCCCTTCACGGTGCCGAGGAAGATCGAGTCGCCATCGGCATAGTTCGCGGCGAACTGTGCCCCCGCCTGCTGGAAGCCCGAACAGCTGACTGGAAAGCTCACCGGATTCTCGTCGGAGTCATTGGTGACCATCACCAAGGTCTGGTTGATCGTTTCCGCGCGAGTCGGGGTGCACGTGACGATCAGGCTGTCCGATCCGCCGGCACCGACCACGGAAGATGATTTCGAAGTCGAGAGCGGGGCACTCATGCCGGAGTATGAGAGGTTCAGGTCCGACGGATTGCTTGGGGCGAGGTTCCTCACGGTCAATGTCGACGTGCTGCTCTGGCCGATCAAGGCGGACAGAACCAATGCCGTGCCGGCGACGGGAGTCGAGTCGAATTCGGGTGGCAGCGTCGTGATCCTGCAGATGACCTGAAAGCCGACGCTGCCCTCGTCGGCGTCGTTGTTGGCGACGACCAGGTTGTTCGTAAACGTGCCCGCGTTGGCGCCCGAGCAGGTGATCGTGAAGTTCTGCGACTGTCCTGGGGCGATCGTTGCGGTGCCCGGGGAGACGGACAGTGGCGCCACGAGGCCACTGATGCTGCTCACCAGGAGCGCACTGGTGCCGCTGTTGCTCACGTTGAGTACGGTGGACGCATTGCTTCCCCGTAGCGCCGTCAGTTGCAGGGGGCCCGGCGCAGCCGGAGTTGACACGAATTCCGGAGCGGACGATGCCACGGCGCAAGCGAGCGGATAGCTGGCGGCAGGCTCGTCGCTGTCGTTGGTTCCCAGGGTCAGCTGTCCGGAGAAACTGCCTGCGGACGCTGAATTGCAGGTCACCGTGACGGTCTTGCTGGTCCCCGGCGCGATCGTCATCGGGAACGGCGACGATGGAGATGCCGAAAATGGAGTCGTCGGTGCCGTGGTCAGGCTGACCAGCAGATCGGCGGTCCCGACGTTCTGCAGCTCAATTATGCGAGACGCCGCCACGCCCTGCGAGGTCGCCAACGACAACGTGCCTGGTGCCGGAACGGAGTTGAACTCCGGGGCGGTGGTGCTGCTCACCTTGCAGACGACATCGTAGGTTCGAGCGGACTGACCGGCGACAGCGATCGACAACGTCTGGCTGAAATTGCCTGTCGACGCGGACTGACAGCTCACGGTCACGGTGCTGGAACCACCCGCTGGGATGGTGATCGGCCCCGGGGGAGCACTGAGAGGCGGAGTCAATCCGCCTATCGGGCCGAGCTGCAACGACGCATTGCCATCGTTGCTGACGACAATCGAAGCACTCGCCGCGACGCCTGGCGACGTCGCTATCGCCAGGGGCCCCGGCGGTGGTGGGACGGAGCGATAGGTACCCGTAGGTGTCGCCGAGACCTGGCAGGTGATGTCGTAGACATTGCTCTGATGGGACGGATCGTTCGTATTGATCGCGAATTGTCCGTCGACGAAGGTGCCTGCCGTAGAGCCCGGACAGGTAATCACGACATTCGCCGATCCGCCGACCGGAACCGTGCCGGCAGACGATCCTGCGATGAATGGCGACCCCAGACCCACCACGCTGAAATCAAGAGGGGCGTTGCCGTTGTTCGAAACCACCAGCGTCTGCGTAGCGTCGCTGGGCTGGGTCGAGGAGATCGACAGTGAACCTGGGGGAGGCGTCAGCTGCAGCAAGGGTGCTTTGCCGAGGCACGTCACCGGAAACGAGATACTGGACTCGTCCGCATCGTTGCTGGAGACCACCAGCGTCGCCGACTGCGTGCCGATCTGAGTCGGAGTACAACTGACGACGATGCTTGAGCTGGCACCGGCGGACACGGATTGCTGCGTGATCGGCGTCACGGACATCGACCCGCTCAGCGGCGACGTTTGATACGTCAGTGCCGCACTGCCGCTGCCGACATTCCTCAGCTGGACGGTGGTAGTGGCCGTTGTGCCGACGTTTGCCGACAAGGCCAGCGTCGATCCTGCCGCCGGTGTCGTGTCGATGTCGGGAATGCCCGCCGCTGCGCAGTTCAGGTTGTAGCAATAGAGGTTCTTGAATGTCGGAGACAGGCGGGATTCGGTGCAGCGCAACACTCCCGTCTTGTCGCGATCACCGGCCGTGCAGCCGACCTGGAAACTGACCGGTGCGAGATTTCCACGGTTGTTGTCGGTGTTGAAAATGTGCGGCTCGCCGGGTGCAAAAGTGAAATTGGCGCCTTGGCTGTCTTCCAGTGTGCAGCTGAAAACGGTCAGACCGTTCGCATTGACGCTGACGGAGTTGCTCACGCTCACGTCGAGAACGCTGCTGGGATTCGTCTGCAGCGTGCTGAGTCCGCTCGCTGCGCAATCGCTTCCGGTTCCCGCGGCCGTGGTCGGCGAGTACGACAAGATCGGTGAGACTGTCTGTGCCCAGCCCGCCGCGGCAATCCACAGCTGACCCATGACCACGGCCAGGCCCAATGCTGCTCGCACAATCTCGGAGGATCGGAGGGAATGTCCCATCGGGAGGGCAGTGGATGAAACGCCGCGCATCGGGCAATCTCCTCTCGGGCCGTGAATTCTTAACATTCGGACATGCCCGCTGCAAGCGTGCGAAAGCGACGAATCGATACATCGGTCGACGATCCATCCCCGGTGGGGCTTTCGCCAGCGGAGCCGCCAAAGCTATCTAGGTTGAGAACGAGCTCGCTCAGTTGCACGAGTGGTGCGTCGAGCACCAGCGCGAAGTCTGTATCGACGGTACGTGCTGAGAATGGCGCTGAACAATCTCCCACGAAGCTTTCTGATGGTTTGCTGATCGGCGTTGGGCATCCCCGCGATGCGATGGGAGTCGCAATCGCCGAGACCGGTCACGCGCCTACTGAAATCCGATCACTGACGCTCGAAGCTTTCGCTGCCGGCGGAAGCTTCCGGTGACGTTGCACGCGGCCATGCCCTCCGGGTTGCGGCCGGGCATCGGCCCCCGAGTCCGGGGGATCCGCCCCGGGCGATATGGCGATTCGTCCGCGGGAAAACGCACCGCGTTCCGTGGGGCCGACCGTGTAGAACGATCTTCACTGCCATCCCGCAGTCCACCGGCTTCCGGAGAATCCCATGGTGACCAGAGCCTGCGCATTCCTGATGGGCCTGATCGTCGTCGCGCGCATGGACCTCGCCGAAGCGGACGGTCCGCGGCCTTGCATCGACGGCCACCGCCGCAGCGGCACCTGCTGCCGTTCGCCCGGACCCGGCGGCCGGTGCCGGGATCGTCGCCATCCGCCAGTCGAGCAGTAGAGCGGGCGCGCTGTGGCGAACGAAACCGCGCTAGTCCCGCAGCCCGAGGGTGGACGACTCCCGCTGAAGCCGACGACCGCTCGATCCCTGCAGCCCGTCCTTATGGCGGTGGTCGCGATCCTCGGCGGGATCCTCGGCAGCTGGCTCGTCCCGGGATCGCGGGACGGGATTCCGCCGATCGTCGGCGGTGATTTCACCGCCATTCTCGAAAAGCACCAGGCGCGCTGCATCGTGCTCGGCGAGACCTGGTGCTCCCACTGCAAGGATGCGTCGGAGTACCTGCGACAGCAGCGGGTGGATTGCCCGGTGATCGAAATCTCGAAGGACAACGATGCCGGCGCGCTTTACGAGCGGCTGAACAGGCCCGGATTCCCGATCCTGCTGACCTCCGACTCGGCGACCATCGGATTCGCACCGGCGCGTTGGGGTCCGGTATTGCGACAAGCTCGCCCGCAGTGACGCGTCCCCGCGCCGGCCGAACAGGGCCCTTCGATTCGCGGCGTCCGCCCGCTTTGGCCAATACGCCCCGCTGGATGATCGCCTCCGCATGAAGCCATCGCGGTCCCTGGTCGGCGCGACCGGCGGTCCGGCATGGGCGATCGTGGGCCGGGTCGATCAGCGATCGTCACAGGCAGCGAGCCCGGGCAAGGCCGGAGCGTCCACTCGCTCGACCCGGTCCTGGCCAGGGACAAGGTGCTCGAGACGATTCTCGCCCCGGCAGTCACGCGCTCCGCGGTCGAATTCCGCGCGCATTCGCAGCATCTCGAACGAAGCGATCGTGCATCCCGTGACTAGGCTGTCCATCCAGGAGAGCCCCCATGCCTCAACGCCCCGCGCTGTCGACCTTGCTGATCGTCCTCGCGCTTCCCGCCTGCGCGATCCGCGGTGGCGGCAGGTTCGCCTGCCCGCATCCGGCCGGAGTGACCTGCATGTCGCCCGCGGCGATCTATCGGGCCACGGACGATCGTCGGCATCTCGAAACCGATCCAGGGAGAGGCGCACCGTTTGCGGCGGCGCCCCCGTCGACGACGGAGAGACCTCCGGACGATGCAGGGCGCGGGGTCGGTGCCGATGAACTGCGGCGCGCCGTCGATCCCGGCTACCGGATCGCCGCCGACGGCCTCCGTCTGGTCGAGATCGGCGCCCGGGCGACCGCGGTCGAACTCGCGCCCGAGGAGACCCCCTACCGCACCGCCGCGCAGGTCCTCCGGATCTGGATCGCGCCGTGGGAGGACGAGGCCGGCGACCTGCACCTCGCGTCCCGGATCTACACCGAGATCGAGGGTCGCCGCTGGCTGGTGGCGGAATCGCCAGCGCGTCAGCGCGGGACGACGGTGATGCAGCGGGTGTTCTCGCCGGCGGCCACGCGGCCCGATCCCCCGCCCCCCACCTCGGCGCCGCCGTCGGGGCAACCCGACGCCGGCGGCGCGATGTCGCCTGCCAGGAAGTAGCAACCGTTCGAACGCCCCGGGAAGGATCCCGCCCACCGCAAGGAAGCACGCCGTGAACAAGACCACCCTGATGATGCTCGCGCTGATCCTCTCGCTGACCGCGGCCCTGCTGCTGCCCGACGCCGCCTGGGCCGGTACCGGCGGCGGCGACGAGTTCAACGAGGTCTACGAGCGGGTCAAGGGCTGGGCCCAGGGCGGTCTCGGCAAGCTGATCGCGACGCTGTTCCTGCTGGTCGGCATCGGCGCCGGCGTCGTGGCGCGATCGGTCGCCGCGGCGATTCCGGCGCTGGCCGCCGCGCTGTTCCTGTTCTTCGGTCCCAAGGTCATCGAGTCGATCATGACCGCCACCGTGCTGGCCCCGTGACGGCCGCGTCGCACGGAGGCCGCCGATGAATCCCGCCGCCGAGCTGCGCGCCCGCTGGTTTCCGGCGCTGGCCTACGAACCGGAAGACGCGCTGTTCACGATCCACCCCGACGCGCTCGGCTTCGGCGTGCTGCTGCGCCCGCTGGCAGGCGGCGGCGACACGGTGCGGGAGAAGCTGAACGCACTGCTGAACCTGAGCTACCCGCCCGGCACGCTGCTGCAATCCATCCTCTACGCCTCGCCGGACATCGAGCGCGCGTTGTACCTCTACGCCGAGCAGCGCGCCGCAGGACGACACCCGCTGCTGTCGACGATGACCGTCGAGCGGCTCGCATTCCTGCGCGACGGCACGCGCCGCGCGATCGACCGGGTCTCCGGCAGCCGCATCCGCAACCTCCAGATCGTGCTGTCGGTGCGGGTGCCGGCGGGCTCCGATGCGCCGACCGCGGATCAGCGCCGCGCGGTGGCCGAACTGCGCCTCGCGTTCGTCCAGACCCTGCGCGCGGTCGGACTCGCGTTCGTCCCGCTCGGCGCCGAGACCTATCTGCGCTTCATGCAGACCCTGCTCAACCCCCGCGACGATGCCGCCTGGCGCGACAGCCCGCTGTCCGGATACGACGACTCGGTGCTGCTGTCCGAACAGGTGCTGGATGCCGACAGCGGCATCGAGATCGACGCCCGCGGCCTGTGGCTCGGCAATCGGGCGCAGCGGGTCGCGCTGATGAGCGTGAAGCGGCTTCCGGAGTCGAGCTATTTCGGCATCGCGGCGCGCTTCCTCGGCGACTTCATGTCCGGCGCGCGCGGCATCCGCGAGAACTGCCTCGTCACCGTCAACCTCCATTTCCCGGACCACGAGCGCCTGCGCGGCCGGCTCGAGCTCGACCAGCAATGGGCGACGCGCCAGGCCGAAGGGCGGATCGCGAAGTTCGTCCCGGCCTATCGCTGGCGGCGCGAGTCGCTCGACCTCATCAACGCGGCGATCGCCGACGGTGACCGTGTCGTGCAGTGCTACCTGAGCCTCGCCCTGTTCGCGCCCGACGCGGACGCGGCGATGGCCGCGGCGTCGAACGCGCGCACCTATCTGCGCGAGTGCGGCCTGCAGATGATGCACGAGGAGTTGTCCTGCGGCCTGCTGTTCCCGCAGATGCTGCCGTTCGGCGCCGATCCCGACGCGATCCCGAACCTGATGAAGTACAAGACCGTCGCGACCCGCCACGCGTTGCCGCTGCTGCCGCTGATGGGCAGCTGGGTCGGCGCGGAGACGCCGGCGCTGGCGCTGATCGCCCGCGACGGACAGCTGATGCAGGTCAATCCGTTCGAGTCGACCACCAATTTCAACGCCTGTATCGCCGCCCAGTCCGGCGCCGGCAAGTCCTTCTTCACCAACGAGCTGCTGACCAGTTTCCTCGCTGCCGGCGCGCGCGCGTGGGTGATCGACGTCGGTGGCTCCTACCGTCACACCTGCGAGCTGCTCGGTGGCTACTACCTCGAGTTCCGGCCGGAACGCGAGATCTGCCTCAACCCCTTCAGCCTGGTCGAGCGCTACGACGACGAGGCCGACATGCTGGCCGGCATCGTCGCGGTGATGGCGGCGCCGCAGGACGGGCTCGACGACTATCAGACCGCGGGCCTGAAACGCTGCCTGAAGGGCACCTTCGAGGCGCTCGGCAACGCGATGAGCATCGACGATCTCGCGACGACGCTGCTCGCCGATCCCGATCGCCGCCTGCGCGACGTCGGCGAGCAGCTGTTCCCGTTCCGCCGCGCCGGCGAATACGGCCGCTACTTCTGCGGCCGCAACAGCTTCGACGCGGAGTCGCCGTTCATCGTCTGCGAACTGGAGGAGCTGAAGGGCCGCCCCCATCTGCAGCGCGTCGTGCTGCTGCAGCTCATCTACCAGATCAACCAGCGGATGTTCCTGGGCCGCCGCGAGCAGCGCAAGCTGCTGGTGATCGACGAGGCCTGGGACCTGCTCGCGTCCGACCAGACGCGGGACTTCATCACCGCGAGCTACCGGCGCTGCCGCAAGGTCAATGGCGCCACGATCACCGTCACCCAGTCGGTATCGGACTACTACGCCAACGCCGGCGCGCAGGCGATCGTCGAGAATTCGGCGAACTTCTACCTGTTGTCGCAGCGCGCCGAGTCGATCGCGGCGGCGGAACGCGAGGGCCGGCTGCCGATCGGCAGCGGCGGCATCGCGCTGCTGAAGACGCTGACCACGGTGCCGGGCGAGTACTCCGAGATCCTGGTGCGCGACAGCAAGGGCAATCTCGGCGTCGGCCGTCTGGTCGTGCCACCGTTCGCGCAGCTGCTGTATTCGACCCGGGCGGAGGAGGTCGCGCAGATCCGGCGCCTGCGCGACCAGGGACTGACGGTCGAGCAGGCGCTTGCCGCGCTGCTCGAACGCCGTCGCGCCGCGCGGCACCCGGACGCGGCCTGAGCGATGAGCCGCCGGATCCTTCATGGCACCCGCCTGCACCTGGCGCTGTTGGCCCTGTGGCCGCCATGCGTCGCCATCGCCTGTACCGTCGTCGCCGAGCGGCGCGCCGAGCAGCGGCTCGCCCGGGCGCTGTCCGATCGCGCACCGATCGCGGTGATCGACCATTTCGCGTTCATCCGGAACCGCTCGGGAGCCGATGGTGTCGACAGCGGCATCGCGGAGATCCGCCGGATCAGCGAACGCCTCCGCGCGGAGGGCTACGTGGTGATCGACCGCCGCTACGTCGATGCGGTCCCGGAGACGCTGGTGGTGCAGCCATGAACGTCCGCGTGGAGATTTTCGCGCGCCTGCTGCTGGTCACGCTGGCTGCGGCTGCCGCCTGCGATTGGGGAACCGGCCGATTCGCGATCGGCATCGACGGCCAGCAGGTCCGCTGCCTGCCGTGGACGGCGTTCCTGATCGATCGGTCACGGACCGCGCCGCAGCGTCTCGCGTTCGTCGCCTTCCGCGCCCGCGGCCTCGCGCCGCTGATCGCCGACGGAACGGTGCTGGTGAAGCAGGTGATCGGGGTGCCCGGAGACCTCGTCCAGGTGCGCGAGGGTCGCTACCGCGTCAACGGCGTCGACCGCGGGCGGATCGATCCGACGCTGGTCGCCCGCGTGGGCACGCCTGCCGGTGGCGACGGCCGCGCGCACGCTCTCGCCGCCGGCGAATACGCGGTCCTCGGACAGCACCCGGCGTCGTTCGACAGCCGCTACTTCGGCGCGGTCAGGCGCTCCCAGCTGATCGGCGAGGCGACGCCGCTATGGTGATGCAGCGCCTCCTGTTCGGTCTGGCGTGGCTCGCGCTCGCCGCGCCCGCGCCGGCGCAGGATGCGACCGGCGAGCTCGCCGACCAGGCACGCACGATGCTCGCCGAGCCGCAGCGCTGGGTGGATGCCGGGCTCGCGTTGGCGCAGCCCGAAGTCGCGCCCGCCGATCGCGAGACGGTCCGGGCGATCGCCGCCGGTGCTCTGCCGGATCCTGCGGTGGTGCCGGCGACGCCGCGGCCGGGTCGACGGTTCCGCCTCTACGTCTCGCAGTCGATGCCGACGGCCGAGCTCGGCGCCGCGCTCGCGCAGGCGCGCCGTCACCCGGACCTCACCGTGGTACTGCGCGGCCTCGCGCCGCAGCAGACCCTGGGACAGCTCCGTCGCCGCCTGCTCGCCTTGTCCGGCCGTACCGAGCCCGGCGCGGGGCCGCCGGCGATCGAGCTGGATCCGCCGCGCTTCGCCGCCGCCGGGATCGGCGTCGTACCGACCCTGGTCTGCGAGGACGGCGGGCGCGAGCTCGCCCGAGTCGCTGGCCTGATCGACTCCGACTGGCTCCGTCGCGAAGTCGACGGCGGCCGTCGCGGCGATCTCGGCACGCTGGGCGAGGTGCTGCCGATCGTCGAGCCCGATCTGATGCTCGCCCTCGCGCAGCGCGCCGCCGGCTGGGATCTGGAACAGCTGCGTCGCAATGCCGAGTCGCGCTACTGGCAGCGCCGCGCGGCGCCGATCCTGCCGGCGGCCACGGTCGCGCGCGCCCGCCGCATCGATCCTTCGTTCGTGGTGACCGCGGATCTCGTCGCGCCCGACGGCCGGGCGATCGCGCGCGCCGGCGAGACGATCAATCCCCTGGCCCGGGCGCCGTTCACCCAGCGCCTGCTGGTGTTCGACGCCACCGAGGCGCGCCAGTGCGCCGCCGTGTCCGCGCTGATCCGCGCCGCCGGCGAGCGTCGGGTCACGCTGATGACGACGCGCTGGGACGCGCAGCGAGGCTTCGTCGGACTGGCGGCGCTGGGCCGTGAACTCGGTCGACCGGTGTACCTGCTCGGGCCCGAGCTGGTCGAGCGCTTCCGGCTCGAACGGGTGCCGAGCATGGTCGAGGCCGACGGCCTCGAGTTCGTCGTGTCCGAATTCGTTGCCGGAGACGATCGATGATGCCGCCCCCGGCGCGCGCCGGATCCCGCTCCTGGCGAGGCCTGGCCGCCGCTGCACTGGTCCTGATTCCGGGCGTGAACACGTTCGCCGCGGACGACGAGAAGGTGCCGACCTGCCCGGACGCGAAGCTGTTCGAGGGCGGCGCGCTGACCTCGGTGTGCTGGAGCTGCTTCTTCCCGATCACGATCGCCGGGGTGCCGCTCGGCGACGGCGGTCCGTCGATGCGCAACCTGCCCGAGGGCCGAGCGGCGTCGGAGTGCACCTGCCCCGGGCACTTCGGCTACCCGACCGAGGGCGTCACCGAGGGCATGTGGCAGCCGACCCGCCTGGTCGAGATCGTGCGTCAGCCCTTCTGCAGCCCGTCGCTGGGAGGCAAGTCGCTGTCGGAGGCGGCGCGGTCCGAGTACGGCGTGGCGCTGACGGGTGGTCCCGGTGGCCATGCGCGCAGCCATGACCAGGCCAGCTACTACAACGCCCACCTGTTCGACTTTCCGGTCGCACGGATGATCGGCCAGATCGCCGATGCGGTGTGCACGACGTCCGTGTCGGACGACTTCGACCTCAGCTACCTGTCCGAGCTCGACCCGAGCTGGAACAACGACGAGCTGGCGCTGTACACCCACCCGGAGGCGGTGCTGTTCGCATCGCTGCCGGCACAGTCCGCCTGCATCGCCGATGCCGCCGCGGCGAGTGCATGGCAACCGCTCAACGCGCTGTTCTGGTGCGCCGGCAGCTGGGGTCCGTTGTATCCCTGGAGCGGTCACGTCGCAGAGGGCTCGCCGGTCCGCGACAGCTCGCTCGCGGCCGCGCGCTTCCTCTCGGCCCTGAGCCGTCGCGGCCTGGTCTGGAAATCGATCGGCCAGGACGCGGTGTGCGGCGCCCATCCCTGGCCGACACTGGTGAAAACCCAGCACAAGCTGCAGATGCTGTTTCCCGACGCCGAACGCGACCGCAACCACTGGATCGGCGAGAGCACCTTCCGCTGGGGCGAATGGCGCAACCGCCCGGCGGTCGGCGAGGACTTCGTCTACCTCGACTGGAACTGGCGCGATTGCTGCGTGAATTTCTGACCGATGCGCGCGACCGGGGTGGCAGGGGACGCCGCCCCTTGGAACGACAGGGAGGCTCCTATGCGCGGATGGATGGTGGGCTTGCTGCTGGTCCTGGCGACGGGCGCGCGTGCCGACGACGCGATGCAGGCCGCGGCGCGCGAGGGACAGGCCCTCGGCAGCGAGCAATTGCAGCGTGGTCCCCTGCCGCCGCTCGTCGGCGGCGGTGAGCGCGGGCAGGGCACGGTCCGGATCGGCGACGACGACATCGCGGTGAACCAGATCGTGCCCGGCGGCAGCCCCGAGGCGACGGCGGCGTTGTCCGGCCTCGCCGGCGACCGCGCGCGGCTGGAAGCGGCGGCGGCGGAGCGCCAGCGCGAGGTCGCCCGCGACCCGTCCCATTCCGGACAGGCATTGCGCAGCCTCAGCGCGGCGCAGCGCGGCGATACGGCGGCCGCGGCTGCGGTGTCCGCGGGTGGCGCCGCGTCCGCGAGTCCGCTGATCGCCGAGCTCGGCGCCTGCCGCGCGACGCTGGTGCATCGCGCGGCAGGTGCGACCGCGACCCACGTGACGCACGAACGCAGCTGCGAAGTCCTCGTCGATCCGCCGGTCGACACCTGCGTCGCTCTCGCGAGCGAGCCGGGCTGCCGCCTGCAGCGCCGGGGTTGCCACGAGGACGGGGTCGACCGCACCGGCCGCTGCGTGGCCGAGAGCCGGGTGTACCGCTGCGACGAGGTCGTCGCGACGCCGAACATCGAGAGCCGGCGCGAGTCGGCCTGCACGTCGACGATCCGCTGCATGGGCGACGACTGTGTCCATTCGACGCCGACCGCCGCACCCAACGGCGATCTCGCCCGCGCGACCGCGGCGCTGTCGATCGGCCAGCACGTGGTCGACGACTGGGCGTGGCGTCCGACGGGAACGTCGCCGACAAGGGTGGCGGTGCCGCAGTGGCTTCCCGGTCATGCCTACACCTGTCGGAAGGCCGTCGGCGCTGCGTCCGACTGCTGCGGCGAGGCGACGACCGATCGCGGCGCGGCCTGGCTCGCCACCTACCGGTCCTCCACCCGCAGGGCGGGTGCGAGCGAACTCGCCGCGCGACTGCGCGCCGGGCACGCCGACGAACACGGCAGCTGGACCGGACTGGGTACCCCGGATGCCTGGACCGACGGCGCCCTCGACCGACCGCTGACCTCGCCGCTCGAGACGATCACCGGCGGCCGCGCCGATGCCGGCATCGCGGACGCCGGTGGCGGAATTCACCAGGCCACGGCGGACTACCTCGCGGCGCTGCGCGAGCGCGACCTGCCCACTGCGGGCTGGACCTGCAGCGCGGAGGAATGGGACCTCGCCCATCTGCGCGAGCTCGGCAGCTGCCTGCTCGTCGGCGGCTACTGCGAGGCGGCGGGCCAGGGGGGCTGCCGCGAGAAGCGCGACAGCTACGTCTGCTTCGACTCGCCGACGGCGCGGCTGCTGCGCGAGTCGCTGGCGGGACCCGCGGCGGTCGAGCGGGGTGTCTTCGGCACGCCGCGCCATCCGAAGGTCGACGGACTGGATGCCGACGCGGCACGGTCGCTGCGCGTCGATCCGGTGGTGCTCGACGAGATCGCGGCGCGCCTCACGCTGGCCGGGGCGTTCCCGGACGCCGGCAACGTCGTCGCGGCGAGCGCCGAGGACCGGCTGACCGGAAGCGCCGATCTGCATGGCGACCCAGGGCGGCCGCCGGTCGGCGCGCGCACGCGCCGACGACTCGCCGATGCCGACCTGCGCGCGGTCGCGAACGCGGTCGAGCGCGACCAGCGCGCCGGCCTGCCCGCGCCGATCCCCGCGGCGAAGGGCGCGGGCGACCTCGCCTTCGACCCGGCGCTGGCCAGCGTCCGCGGCGGGCAACGGGCGCGACTTGTCGTGCAGAGGATCGGCGGTCGCCTCGGCGCGGTGTCGGTGCGGGTCACGACGCACGATGTCAGCGCGCACGCGCCGGACGACTACCAGGCGGTCGACGCGGAACTCGCCTGGGCCGATGGCGAGGACGGCGAGCGGATCGTCGTGATACCGACGCGGGCGCTGGCGGTCGGTCGTGGCACCCGGTCGCTCGAGGTCCGGCTTGGCGAGCCGCTGGGCGGTGCACGTCTTTATCCCAACGACCGCGCGCTCGTGCTGATCGACGACGGGCCGCCCGCGGCCGCCGGCTCCGATCCGCCCCCTGCCGGCGTCGTCAGCGTTCGCAAGTGGATCCCGTCCGCGCCGGACGGGCGGTTGGAGGAAGGCCGGGCGTTCCGCTGGCAGATCCTGGTTGCCAACGCCACCGCGATGGCGGTTCCACTGGTCGAGATCAGCGACCGGCTGCCGTCGAACCTGCCGTGGTCCGCCCTCCTGCACGTCGATTGCCTCGCGGGGGACGGGGTAGCCGCGACCCTGTCGCTCGATGCGACGAGCCACCTGGCGCGGTGTCGTTGGCCGGCGGACAGCGTACTTGCGCCCGGCGGCACCGCACGGATGGAGATCGCGGTGCGCGGACTCGGCGCCGGCAGTTACGCCAATGACTGCGCGATCGACCTCGGCGGCGCCACCGCCGGCGGGAGCTGCACCTCGGTGGCGTGGGTGCAGCCCCGTTCGAGCGAGTCCGTGCCGCCGACCGGCTGCGCGCCGCCGCCGGCCGGGTTGCGGCGTCGGCCCGCACCCACCCGCTGGGACGAGGTCTTCGATGGCCGCCGCTTCCCGGCCAGCCGCGACATCACGCCGCTTTTCACCGACCTCGGTTCCTACACCGCGCTGGAATTCGAGACCCGGGCGGTCGGCAGCGCGCCGGCGAGCGCGCAGCTGAGCTGGGATGCGCTCCAGCGCGGCTACCCCTCGGTGCTGCCGGACGGCGACTTCTACGTCACCGTCAGCCGCTGCCCCGGAGATTTCGGCCTCGGCCGCTGGCCGACGGCCGAGCCCTCGGCGTCGCCGGGCTGCCGCTCGATCCGTCGCGACGCCCAGGGTCACTTCATCGACGCCGGCGGACTGCACCTGGCGTTCGACGGCGTGCCGGATCGCGACAGCTGCCACCTTGCACCGGCGACCCGCTACTACCTCAACGTGGTGTTCGCCGACCCTCGCCCGCAGGCCTTCGGAGCGCCGTTGTTTCCGAACCTTGCGGCCTGCCCGGTCAGCTTCTCGACCTGCGGCGTGCAGGCGGTCACCGACTTCTCCGGCCAATGACCCCGGCGAACATCGCCTGACGTTGCGGTCGCGACGCGGAACGGCGCATCATCGTCGCGGGGAGGGATCCGGGCAGCGCCGTCACGGCATGGCCGAAGGATGTCGATGCGGTCGACATCGATGGGGCCGGCTCAGCGCCGGCGACGGCGCAGTTCCTGCTTTCAGCGCTGGGTTTCCCCCGCGGATTGCCCCCGCCGCCGCCCTGGGGGCGCGCTTTCATCGGGAGGGAATCACCATGGTCGTTGCCGCTTCGATTCGTCGCGCGCTGTCCGCCGTTGGCCTCGCCGCCATCGGCGCGCTGGCCTTGTCGCTGTCCAGTCCGGCCGAGGCCGGGACGGCGATGAACATCCACAACCAGACCGGCCACGAGGTGGTGGTGTTCCTGTTCACCGACGGTCAGACCCACACCAGCGGCGAAGGCGGAATCCAGGCGGGTCACCTCGTCAACGGCGAGTCCGTGGTGGCCGACGTCCCGACCTGCGACTTCGAGGTCCTGCTGGTCGACCAGGACGACATCTGGCATGCCGAGTACCACGACTGCGACTCGACCGATCTCACGTTCACGTCCGATACGGGCCACGGTCACCGTTGAGCGGCCCTCCAGATCCCGGTTGCGGCGGCCCGCCGCCGCACCGTCCGTGAGACTGTGACGGCGATGGAGGTTCCAGCGGGATTGCCGTTCGTCGCCGACGAGTTACCTTGCGCTGCACGGCATGCCAGAGCACCATGACTGGATGGGAGGGGTCGGCTTCGAGCGAAGCCGGCCCGTACGGTCAGTGCGCCGCGACGGATCCGAAGCGGCCGCTGCCACGCGCACGCCGGGCCTTCGCGGCCGGCTCGGCGTCCTCCCGGCACGGTGTGCCCTCGCCGTCGATCAGGGGGCAATTCGAAGAGGGTTTCATCATGTTCGTTGTCGCCTCGATCCGTCCTGCGCTGCTCGCCCTGGGGATCACCGTCTGCGCCGGAGCGGGCCTGATGCTGTCCAGCGCCGCACACGCCAAGAACTCGGTCAGCGTCAACAACCAGACCGGCCACAACGTCACCGGTTTCCTGTTCAGCGACGGCAAGGTCCACCAGAGCAGCAGCGGTGGCACGCCGTTCGGCAGCATCAAGGATGGCGAGAGCGCGGTCGTCGAACTGCCGAGCTGCAACTATCAGATCTTCCTGGTCGATGGCGAGGAGAGCTGGCACGTCGAGTCCACGGACTGCGAGAACCGCTACATCACGATCTTTGCCGACTCCGGTCGCGAAACGCCCAAGAAGTAGCCACGATCACGGGCACGAATCGCTGCGATGCCGGAGCGCGACCCGGCATCGGTCGCTCGCGGCGTGGGTGGTTCTGATCGGCCGGTGGTCGATGGCCCGAGCCCGCGGAATGCGTCAGACTCTCCGTTGGCGATGACGTCGGATCAACGCCTATGGAAAACGCCATGAATATCCGCAGAGTCGTCCTCGCCCTGTCGCTGATCCTGGCGATCGGCGCCGTCGATGCGAAATCGCACAGGCAGCCGCCGCAGAATTCCAGCTCCAAGGAAGCCATGCCCGACGGCAGCGGCAAGCCGAAGATCCAGCAGCTGGGCGAGTACTGCGACACCGCGGCGGGCCGCTTCCGGCTGTCGTCGCCGCAGATGCTGGGCTCCGCCTGCTCCGTCAACACGCCGAGCGGCGTGCTCCAGGGCACGGTCGGCGGCTAGTCGGCCGCAAAGACGAGCCTCGCGCTCGGCTCGCAGTCCTCCGATCAACGCGTCCGTTCGGGCGCGATGCCGCGATGCAGGTCCTGGCGCCTCAGGCAACGCGCACTGCCGGCGCCGACGTCCGGGTGGTCCCGTCCGGTCGCAGCTCACGCTTGGCATCGACGTAGGTGAGGTGGATCGCTCGACAGGCCGCGAGCACGCGGTCGCGGCAGTGGCGCAAGGAGACCTTCAGTTCCCGTGTCGGGCAGCGGCCGAGGAACCAGGACTGGTGCAGCAGGTCGCAGGTCTCGTCGAGTTTCAGGAACAGCGCGCTGATCGCCAGGGCCTGGCGGGTGTAGTGCGGGAGCCGTTCGATCCGGAGCGGGGCGCGCACGTAGTCGAGGCTGATCGCCGCGCCGCGATCGCTCATCAGCGCGGTGAGCCGCTCGCATTCGCGCTCGAGCTCGACCGCGGTCGCGTCGATCCGCGTGGCCACTTCGGCACCGAGACGCCGTGCGACGGCCTCGCTGCCGATCCGCGGGATCTTCACCTCGATGCACCACAGCGCCAGCTGCGCCCGGTGGAAGCAATAGAGGAAATCCTTCTGCGCCTCGCCCGTTCGCAGCACGAGGTCGCGATGCAGCACCGGCGCCGTACCCGGCGGGACAAACTGGCTGGCGTTCCAGCGGCGCGCCTTCGCGGGGCCGACGTCGGCGGGGAGGGTGGCGCGGAGGCCGCCCCCGGCGCCGCCGTCGGCGACATCGGTGCCCGCGGTCGGGAGGGGAGAAGAGACGTCCATGTCGTGCTGCTCCTTCGGGCCACCCGGCCGATCGCGGGTGGAGAGCAGTGTGCGATGCCGTCGATCGATGCAGCGGTGCGAAATCCCGGTGCCGGACACCGAATTTTCCCGTCGTGCGCCGCGCCCCCGCGGCGGCCGGCGCCCGCGAAAGTCCACTAGAGCTCCTTCTGCACGTTCGCGGCGATCGCGCCGCAGCCGATCGCCGACAAGATCAGCAGCGCCGGCACCGACCAGAGCGGCAGCGCCCACGGCACGAACAGCGACAGCAGCAGCGCCATCCCCAACCATTCCAGCATGGCGATGCCGCCGCGGTAGACGAGCGGCGAGCAGTAGTCGAAGTTCGACCGCCGGATCTGTCGTCGCATCAACCCGTCGAGCGTGCAGGGCAGCGCAAGCAGGAGGCCGTGGGGTAGCCAAAGCAGCGCGAACGAGGCGCGCAGGAAGGCCTGCTCCGCGAGCGCGAACAGCGCGGCGAGCCGGCGCTCGAACCAAGCGTCGAACCACGGCACTGCCGCTCCGAAATCGGAATCGCGGGCGCGCTCGTCCGCCGGGACCGTGAACAGCGCATAGCAGCCGGCCAGCACGCCGCTGTCGACCAGCACGGCGTCGAACCAGCGCTGGCCGCGCCGGCGGACCGCGTCGGTGAGCGGAACCCCGAGGACGCGCTCGGCGTCGCCGCGTTCGGTCTCGATCGCGCGGGCCACCCAGTCCTCGCGCGCCAGAACGGTGAACAACAGGAGCCAGGCCACGGCGATCATCGCGAGGATCTTCCTGCCAGGCGCTGCGGACATGGGATGGGGATCCTCCTGGAATGGTCCGGCGGTAGTGACCGCCCCGGCTGTCGGACGGACGCGTCCGCGCTGCGGGTCCGATTTCGCGGCGCTGCGACGCGGTGCCCAGGTGGCCTGGGATGATCGGGTCTTGAGCCGGGTCCGGCGGCCCGCTCAGCATCGACCGGCAGCGGGCTCCTGTCGCGGCCTGGGTTTCTCCGGGGCGGGACGACGCATCAGGGCGGGAGGTGGTCGGCGCGCGCGAATTCCCGCCCTCCCTAGGGATCGACGATCGCCGGGAGCAGGGGATGCAATTGCGCCAGTTCCTCCGGTCGCGCCAGGAACCACGCCATCTGGGTGCGGAAGGTCTTCGGGTGGACGAGGCCGTGGCGCTCGTCGACGCGGTCGTAGCGCATCGTCACCGGAGCGTGCAGGCCGAGGAACTCTCCGAGCGGCTGGCCTGCGAGCGGATCCCAGAGACGGCCGTCCGCGCCCCGCACCTCGACCTCGACGAGGCAGGGCAGCGCCTTGAAGAATCCTGCGAGCAGGGCGGACAGTCCGCGGTCGGGATCGCTGGACGCCGCACGCATGTACCCGTCGAAGGCGTCGCGCACCAGCAGGTGCAGCAGCGGCGCCGCGTCCTGCGGTCGCCGATGATCACCGATCCGCACGCGGTCGCTGACGTACCACGCGGCGCGTTCGAGCAGCGCCCGCGCCAGCGGCCAGCGCAGGAACGCCTGGCGTGCCACCGGACGCGCTCCGACGGCCAGCACGGCGCGTTCCAGCAGTTGCCTTCCGCTGAGGGCGCCGCCGCGATGGCGGGGAACGGGAGAGGACGCGGTCATGCTCGGACGGGGGCAGTTCCATGCTGCAGGATCGGAAACCGGCCCTTGATCAGGCGGCCGGCGCTGACCAGTCCAACATACTCCAGATTCGGAAGCGCACCGAAGATTTGCGGGTTCAGTGCAGGCACCTCCTGTTCGTCCAGGACCTCGGCGCTCGAGCCCGCGAAGAACAACGGCCGATCGCCCGGCGCAGTCGCGCCGTGGGCGTGCTGCACGGAGCGCACCACCGCCGTCGGCAACAGTTCGGCCAGGTACTGCTGCGACTGTCCGTCGCGCAGCCTAAGCGCCAGCAGGTTGTTGACGTTGGCCAGCACCTGGCGGGCGCGATCGACCGAACCGAGGCGGGCCGCGAAGTCGGCGAAGGTCTGCGTCATCAGGGTGATCGCGAAGCCGCTGCCACGCCCCTTGTTGAGCAGCTGGATGAAGGGCTCGGAGCCGCAACACTCGGCGGCCTCGTCGACGAACAGCTGGATCGGCACGTCGACCTCGCCGCGGTTGTAGCGGGCACCGGCGAGGGCGACGAGGTCGGCCATCAGCAGGGCACCGAGGTGGCGTGCCAGCCGCGGGTCGGACAGCGCATCGAGCCCGAGGTAGCAGACCCGGCGCTCGCCGATCATGGTGGCGAAGTCGGCCGCCGCGCGCGGGTCGTCATCGTCGGCTCCTGGCGACAGCAGCGGGCCGAGCTCGCCGCCCGCCAGCGCCGCCAGTACCGGCGCCAGCGAAGCAAGCATCTTGCCGGCATGGGCGCGGTCGTGCTCCCGTCGCGCCAGCAGCGCGTCGATCGCGGGCGCGGCCAGCGCCGGCTGCTGCGCGACGGCGTCGGCATAAAGGCGCAGGCAGGCGAGCAGCTCGTCGCTGGCGCGGGAACGCGACTCGCGGCTGTTCGCGATGGCGCGCCGGTAAGGTTCGACACGGGCGGCGAACTGCGGCAGGCCGCGTTCGAGGCAGCGGGTCAGGCAACGCAGGAGCAGCGCGTCGCCGCCGTCGTCGAGGCTGCGGGCCAGCGCGACGAGACTCGGCGGCTCGCCGACGAACAGCAGCGCCTGGACGTGGGCGTCGAGCGTCATCTGGGCGAAGCCGGCGAAGACCTCGCCACCGTGCCCGGTCGGCAGCAGGCTTGCGATCCGCGCCGCGAGATCGCCCGGGCGGGCGTAGTGGCGCAGCGGGTCGATCCGGACCGAGGCCCGTGGCAATCCCGCATGGAAGTAGACGAAGCGCTCCGGCTTGCCCTGCGCGACGCAGCAGCGTCGCATCGACGCCGCCAGTTCGGGGTCGCCCTTCGGATCGAACACGATCACCGCCTCGCCCGCGAGGATCGCCTGGGCAATCAGGAGGTCGGCGAGCCGTGTCTTGCCGGCGCCGGTCGTTCCGATCAGGAGACTGTGGCCGGCCAGGTGCTGCCGCGGGACGTAGAGGTCGGATTCGCGGGCACCGAGGCCGTGGATCCAGCGCTGGCCGAGCGCGTCGTTCGCAACCGGCGTCGCGACGTCGGGGGCGGTTCGCAGCAGCAGGTGGGCGAGCTGGGACTCGCGCTGGGTCCAGTCGAAGCCGCGGCCGAGCCAGACGGCATCGGGCCGCGCGGCGGCCTTTCCGGCGAGCTCGGCCAGGTCGATCGCGGTCGCGCCGGTCCCCGTCAGTCGCGCCCGCCGGGCGAGCACGCGAATTCCGGCCGCGAGTCGATGCACGGCGAGTACGAGGCTCGCGGCCGCGAAGGCGGCAAAAGGCAGGTGGGGCAGAGGCGAGCGCTGGGCGAACCCCAGCAGCACCGGGACCGCCAGCGCCCAGCCCACGGCGGCGCCGAGTTCGTAGGGCGGGCGAAACGGAGAGTCCAGGCGATCGCGCATCGGGTCCGGCCGGTCGTGGGTTGATCCGCCTCAGCGCGCGAGAACGTTCGCGGCGGCGCCGCCGGGCGCGGTGGCCAGTAGCCGGAACGCGTCGCCGTCGCCGCGCTCGGCGGCAAGCGCGAGCCACTGTTCCGCGACGGCGGCATCGGCGGGAACGCCCATGCCATGGCGGTAGACGAAGGCAAGATTCCGGGCGGCCAGCGGGTCGCCGAGCCCGGCGGCGCGGACGAGCAGGTCGATCGCGCGCGGCGGATCGGCCGGGAGGCCGCGGCCGCGCAGCAAGAGGATCCCGAGACTGGCGAGCGCCACGGCGTCGTCGCCAGCGGCGGCGCGACGCAGGTGGGCGAGCGCATCGTCGTAGTCCTGCCGTCGCAGCGCGGCGAGGCCGTGGCCACGCTCGGCCACCGGCTCGCCGAGCGCGGCGATCAGCGTGGCGATCCGCGCCTCGGCGTCGGCGAGGCGTTCGCCCAGGCGTCGGCGTTCGACGTCGCGGTCCGCTGCCTGCTGCTCGAGCTGCCGGATCTGCGCCTCGAGTCGTGGCACGCTCCGCAGGTCGTCGCCGGCGGTTGATGGGGGGCAGGTCGAATTCCCCGCGGGTGGATTCCTGCGGACCGGGATGCGCGACGACGCCGCGACGGTGGTCGCCTCGAGGGTGACCGCCGGCGCAGAGACCGGATCGACGGCCGTCGCTGGGGCCGCGGGCGGCCCGACATCGAGGGCATCGAGCCGCTGCCGCAGGGCGTCGGTACCGGCGGCGCCCTGGCGCTCGGCAAGGGCGAGCCACGCGCGCGCCTTGTCCGGGTCGTGCGGCAGCCGGTCGCCGTCGAGATAGCGCCGCACCAGCTCGACGCTCGCCCGCGACTCGCCGCCATCGGCCGCGCGGGCGAGATGGCGGATGCCCGCTGCGGCATCCGGGTCGCTGCCGGATCCGTCGAGGTCCTGGCGTGCCAGCACCCATGCGGCGCGCGGCTGGCCATGCCGCTCGGCGCGCCGGAAGTAGTCGAGCGCGCGAGCCGGGTCGCGTTCGCCGAAGGCGCCGTCGCGACTCAGCTCGGCGAGACGCAGTTCGGCGTAGCCGTTGCCGGCATCGGCGGCGTGGGTCAGCAGCGCCTCCGCCTGGATGCGCAGCCGGGCGCGATCGTCGCTGTCGTAGCGCGCGTCGTCCGCGCGTTCGAGCACCAGCTCGCCAAGGCGCGCCTGGGCGGTGGTGTGGCCGAGTTCCGCCGCGCGCCGGTAGTGGCGCAGCAGCTTTTCGCGGCGGGCGAGGCTCGGCGGACTGGACTCCGCCTGCCGCGCCAGCCGGTAGTGCGCGACCGGCAGGTCGGCCGCCGCCGCGCGCTCGAGCAGCGCGACGCCGCGGTCGGTGTCCGCCGCGACGCCGGCGCCATCGAGATAGGCCTGTCCGAGCTCCAGCTCCGCGAGATGATCGCCGGCGGCGGCGGCTTCGACGAGGCGGTCGCGCGGAGTGCCGCCGTGGCCGCGCAGGGCGATCCCGAGGCCGAACACGGCGAGGGTCGCGAGGGTGAGGGTCTTCCGTCTGGCCATGGCGATGCTCCGGGTCGGCAGCGAGCATCGCTCCCGACGGCCCTGCGCCGGCGTGCGAATTGGGTCGTGTCCGGGCGCCATTGCACCGGCGAGCGCGCCGGAACGGGTTTGCGTGGACGGCGAAGCGCCCCGCACAATCGGCAGCCCACGACCGCCGATCCGCCCATGCAAGCCTTCTGGCTCGACGCCTCGACATTTCTCCTGCGCTGGCTGCACGTCGTCGCCGCGATCGCCTGGATCGGCGAGTCCTTCTACTTCGTCGCGCTCGACCGCGGCCTCAAGCCGCCGGCGGACGGTGCCGCCGGGGTCGGCGGCGAGAGCTGGTCGGTGCATGGCGGCGGCTTCTACCGGAAGCAGAAGTTCGCGGTCGCGCCCGCGGAGCTGCCGGCGGAGCTGCACTGGTCGATGTGGAAGTCCTACACGACCTGGATGTCGGGCTTCGCGCTGCTGTGCTTCCTCTACTTCAGTGCCCCCGGCGCCTGGCTGATCGACCCGGCAGTGGCGGCACTCGACAATCAGACGGCGATCCTCGCGGCGCTGGGATTGCTGGTCGCGACCTGGCTCGGCTACGACCTGATCTGCCGTCTCGTCGGATTCCGCGATCGCGTGCTCGGCGTCGCGGTGGCGCTGCTGGTGGCCGCGGTCGCCTACGCCGCGACCCATCTCTTCGCCGGTCGCGCCGCCTTCCTGCTCACCGGCGCGGCCCTGGCGACGGTGATGTCGGCCAACGTGTTCTTCGTGATCATCCCGGGTCAGCGGCGGATGGTCGCCGAGCTGCGTCAGGGCCTGACACCGGATCCGCTGCCCGGCCGCCGCGGCAAGCAGCGCTCGGTGCACAACACCTACTTCACGCTGCCGGTGGTGTTCGCGATGCTGTCGACCCACTTCGCGCCGGTCTGGGCGGCGGAGCAGCGCTGGCTGGTGCTTCTTGTGCTGTTCGCGGCGGCAGCGGCGATCCGGCAGTTCTTCGTGGTCTGGCATTCCGGGCAGCGCGCCTGGGGGCTGCTGGCCACCGGCGGGGTCCTGCTGGTCGGAACGCTGGCGAGCTTGGCGCCACGCGAGTCTGCGCCCTCTCCTTCGTCCGCACCCGCGACCCCGACGGCCACCACCGCAGCGCCGCCTGCGGCCGTCCCTGCGATCGACGGCGCTGCGGCACTGGAGATCGCCGGCCGCCACTGCGTGCAGTGCCACGGCGCGCATCCGAGCCTGATGCCGAGCGCGCCGAACGGCGTCCGCTTCGACACCGTCGCCGAGATCGAGGCGCACCGCGCCGGGATCGCGCGCCAGCTTCGCCTGAAGGTGATGCCCCCGGGCAACCTCACGAAGCTGTCGGACGAGGACCGCGCGATGTTCGTCGCTTGGGCAGCCGCGGCACCTCGGACGGAGGCCGCACACTGAATGCGGATCGCGTGGATCGCGCTCTGCGGTCTGCTGCTGCTGGCGCTCGAGTGGCGCTGCCAGCGCGACAACCTCCTGCGCGCGCAGGGATTGCAGGTCTCCCGGGCATGGCTGTGCTGTTTCCGCCGCGCGTCCCTGCTGGGCCTGCCGCTCGGCGTCGTGGCGGTGTTCGCAGTGCTGCCGGTCGGCGGCCAGAACGTTGCCACGGTGATCGGCTGCCCATTCCCGGCGATCTTTCTCGATGCGCGCGGACGCGATTTCGTCGGCATCACCACCCCGATCGCCGCCATCGCCAATTTCTACATCGGACTGCGGGCTCCGACGCTGCTGCTGTGGTTCTGGGGCCGCCGGTCGTTGCCGGCCGATCCAGCAACCGTCCTCGACAACGAACCGGAAATGAACGCATGAGCTCGACACCTCTCGCCCTGTCCCCCGCCCGCGCCGCCGCGCTCGCCGAGTGGCACCGGATGCTGTCCGCGATGGACCTCTCCGACCTGCCGAAGCTGCTGCATCCCGAGGTGCGTTTCCGCTCGCCGATGGTGTACAAGCCCTACGAAGGCGCGGCGATCACCGCGCGAATCCTGCAGACGGTGGCGACGGTGTTCGAGGACTTCGCCTACGAACGCGACTTCGTGACCGCCGACGGCGCCAGCGTCGGCCTCGAATTCCGCGCGCGGGTCGGCGACCGCGAGCTCAAGGGCATCGACCTCATCCGTTTCGACGACGCGGGGAAGATCGTCGAGTTCGAGGTGATGGTGCGGCCGCATTCGGGGCTCGTCGCCCTCGGCGAACAGATGGCCAGGAAGCTCGGAAGCTAGGGCGGGCTTCGCCCCGGCGCTTCGCGACGGCGGGCAGTGCCCGCCCTACGACACTCGGTACTTCCCGACGATCGAGACCTCGTCGCAGTTCTCTCCGGGCCCCACCCGGTCGACCACCAGGAACTCGCCGCCGGCATCCAGCGCGATCAGCGGGTGGTGCCAGGTGCCGGCGCGGTAGTTGATGCCCTGCCCGGTGGCCAGGAAGGCTCGCGGCGTGGCGTCGGCGGACGCGGCGACCACGACGATGTAACGCATCGTCGGGTCGAGCGGCACGAAGGCCTGCGAGCCCAGCGGATGGCGCTCGATCAGGGTCAGCGGGAACGGCAGCGGTCGCGGTTCGGCGCGCACGATCGAGAGCACGACCGCGGCTCCGGCGCCGCTCGCCTCGACGCGGGAGAGCGCATGGAAGCGCTGCGCGGTGCCGTCGTTGATCGCGAAGTCGCCGCGCTCGCCGCGGGCGGCGATGACGTCGCCGAAGTCGGCGAAGGCCTCGGGAGTCAGCGGTTCGATGACGAGATCGATGGCGCTCATGCGGTGATCAGGGTGCCCTGGTGGTAGACGATCTGCCAACGGCCGGCCGCCGCTCGCCACAGCGTGGCGCGGCGGCTTTTGCGGCCGTCCTGGTCGAGGTGGTAGGTGACGAGGAAGAGGTCCGCGGCGAGCTGCCGGCACGCGAACTCGTCGACCACGAGACGTTCGGACACCGGCTGAGCGCGGCGCCGATCGAGCTCATCGAGCACGAACTCGCGCGAGTAGACCCGGCCGGAGGCACCGATCTCGAAGAAACCGGGCGCCATCATCGCGTCGAAATCCTCGCGGCGATCGCCGTGCTCCGGCCGGTGGAAGATCGGCTCCCGCGAACGCAGCGCTTGCGTCACGCCGTCGAGCACGGTCGCGCAGGCGGTGTCGGTCGTGGACGCCATGCCGTCGATCAGCTGGGTCGCCCGAACAGCCTGAGCCGCGACACGCCGCCGTCGGGGAAGATGTTGAGCCGCACGTGGGTGATCGCCTCGTGCGCAAGGATCTCGGCCGCGAAATCGTGCTCCGCGTCCATCGACAGCTTCTGTTCCGGCAGCAGCTCCGACCAGAACATCGACTGCGTGACCAGCGACTCGGGCGTGCCGCCGACGACCCGCGCGGCCTGCAGCGAGCAGCGGTCCGGGTAGTTGCCCTTGAAGTGGCAGGTGTCGACGCGGATGCGCTCGATCACGCCCGGTCGCGCCAGCGCCAGGATGCACCAGTCGTTGCCGGGCTCGCGACGGCGGCGGGTCTCCCAGCCGTCGCCCATGTTGACGCCGCGGCCGGGCTTCAGCAGGTTGGAGGCGAAGCCGAAATGCTGGTTGTTGGCGGCGACCACCTGGCCGCCGTTGAGCGCTGCGACGAGGTCGAAACGCCCGTCGGCGTCGGCGCTGTCGGCGCGCCAGTCCGGGATGCCGTAGAGGCGCAGCCGTGCGAGGCCGCCGTCGGGATAGAGATTCACCCGCACGTGGCTGACCGAGCCGGCGCCGCACAGCTCGAAATAGTGATGGCGGTTGCCGCCGAGGTTGACTGCCGGCAGCAGCGGCGCCCATGCGGTGTTCGCATCGGGATCGCCGCTGGCGAGATGACAGCCCTCGAGCGCCGCCGCCGGCGGAAAGTTGCCGGTGAAGTGGCTGGTGTCGAGATCGACGCCGACGAGGCGCGCCGGCCGGGCCAGCCGCACGACGCACCAGTCGTGTCCGGGCCCGCGCTTGCGCCGGCTCTCCCAGCCGTCCATCCATTTGCCGTTCTGGTCGTACTTGCCGGGGATGAACACCGCCGGCTCGGGATTCAGCATCCGCGCCTTGTCCGCGAAGAAGTCGTCACTGGTGGCCAGCGCGACGGCGCCGAAAGACGCGTCGGCGAGGTTGACGTAGCGGCGGGTGAAGTCGGGGGCGTCGGGGTCGATCTGGGGGAGGGCCATGGCGGATTGTCGGTTTCGATGTGGCGATCCAGGAGTCTAGCCGTCGGCGCTGGCATTGGGCTTGCGGAGGAGGGCACAGGGCACAGGTGCCAGGGCCCTGGGTCGCGAAAACTTCCCGTCATTGCGAGGAGGAGCGCAGCGACGAAGAAGCAATCCAGCGCCTTCCGCTCTCGGTGTGGCGGAGCGAAAAGCAACGTCGGCGGACCGCTTCGCTGCGCCCGCAATGACGCAGGGCAGAGCCCGCCTACGACCGTGAGACCCGGCTTCCGCGCAGCGCATCCACCGAGAACGACGCGATCTCACCCCCGCCGCGCCGCCGCCGCGGCTGCCCATCCGCCGGTGCCAGCGCCGCGCCGTAGAGCACCTCGTAGGTGGCGGGCAGGCGGCCGTCGTCGCCGCGGAAAGGCTCGTAGGCGGCGAGCACGCCGGCCAGCTTGCGGCGACCGGTGAGGCCGCGGTGGCGGGCACGGTCGGCGTTGCCGGCGCCGATCGCGGAGAGCTCGCGCATCAGCGTCGTCGCGTCGTCGTAGCGCAGCGTGAAGTGCTCGCGGTCGACCACCGGGCGCGCGAAGCCCGAGGCCATCAGCGCGTCGCCGACCGCGGCAAGGTCGTGGAAGCGGTTGACGTGCGGCGCGTCGTCGACGGCGGCCCAGGCGGTCGCGAGTTCGTGCAGCGTCTCCGGTCCGAAGGTCGAGAACAACAGCAGCCCACCCGGACGCAGCACCCGGCGGAATTCGTCGAAGGCGACGGCGAGGTCCGGTGACCACTGCAGGCAGAGGTTGGAGAAGATCAGGTCCACGCTGCGCTCGGCGAGCGGCAGCGCATGCGCGTCGGCGGCGAGCGCCGGCAGCTTGCGCCACCAGCTGCCGCGCCTGCGGGCGATCCGGAGCATCGGAACGGCCCAGTCGAGCGCGATCACCTGCGCCTTCGGATAGCGCCGGGTCAGGAGGCCGGTCGCGCGTCCCGGCCCGCAGCCGACGTCGAGCACCCGCGCCGGCGCCAGCGTCTCGCCCGCAAGGCGTTCGAGCAGCCGCGTCTCGACCTCCTTCTGCAGCACCGCGGTCGCCTCGTAGCCGGCCGCCGCGCGGGCAAAGGCGCGGCGGACGCTGGCGGCGTCGATCGGACTCATCGGCGCGCCCCGTCCCCGTTCACCCGCTGCGACAACGCGACGAGCGCGCCCAGCACCGGCTCGGGATGACCGATGAAGGGGGCGTGGCCGCCGCCCGCGACGTGGACGAAGTCGCCGCGTGTCGCCGTCGCTGCCCACTCCATCGCGCCGGCCGGGATCAGCCGATCACGCGCCCCGGCGATCCACGCGGACGGCACCGACACGGTCGCGAGCGCCGCGCGATAGTCGCTGTCGGCGAGCAGTCTCAGTCCATCCTCGAGCACGTGCGGCGCCGGCTCGCCGTGTTCGAACACCTTGGCGCGCAGCATGCGCAGATCGGCCCGGGCACAGTCCGAGCCGTGGGTCTCCAGCGCGAGGAAGCGATCCAGCGTGCGGCGGTAGTCGAAGGCGAGGTCGCGGCCGAAGCTCGCGAACACCTCGTGTTCCACGCCGTGCGGCCAGTCGGGCCCGACGACGAAGCGCGGACTGGCGGCGATCAGCCCGAGCCCGCGCACGTGCCAGTCCTGGGTCAGCGCGGCGTTCTGCGCGACGACTCCACCGAGCGACCAGCCGACCCAGATCGCGGGCGGCACCGCCTCGGCGATCCGCCGCGCGATCTCGGCCGGATCGAGGCGGCCGTCGCGCTCCGGGCTGCGACCGTGTCCGGGCAGGTCGACGAGGTGCACGGTGTGCGTCTCGGCGAGGCGCGCGGCGATCGGATGGAATACGCCGCCGTGCATCGCCCAGCCGTGCAGCAACACGACCGCGGGCCCGGCGCCGAGGGTCTCGATGAACACCGCCTAGGACTCCACTAGCGATCGCTGCCGCAGCCGGGCCAGCGCCGCCAACGCGTCGTCGGCGCGCGCCGTCGGCACGAACAGGTGATCGTGGTAGTGGCCGGCGATCACGTTGCAGGGGATCGCGACCTCGGCCAGCGCCGCGGCGAAGGCGGCGGTCAGGCCGACCGCGGCGAGGTCCGAGTGCACGGTCAGCGTCAGCCAGGTCGCGACGAAGTCGGGTCGCGCCTCGCCGACGCGCAACGGCCGCACCACGGTGAGACCCTCGGCCTCGCGCATCATCGCGACAGCGTCGGCGGGGATCGCGGCGTCGGCAGCCAGCGCGTCGAAAACGTACTCGCCGGGCGCTCGGGTCGCGCCCAGTGTCGCCAGCATCCGCGCCAGATCACGTTCAGCCGCCATCGGGCGCCTCGTCCTTGCGGGCCGGCTCCAGCGCCGCCTCCAGCGCCGTCAGCAGGGCCTCGACCTCGCGCTCGGTGTGCGCGGCCGACAGCGTGACGCGCAGCCGCGCCTGGCCCTTCGGCACGGTCGGCGGGCGGATCGCCGGCACGAAGAATCCAGCCACCTCGAGCCGGCGGCTGACCGCGAGCGCGCGCGGGCTGCTGCCGACACGAACCGGCTGGATCGGCGTCGTCGACGCCATCAGCGGAATGCCGCGCGCGGCGGCGCCGCGACGGAACTGCGCGATCAGGTGCACGAGGCGATCGCGCCGCCAGGGCTCGAAGCGCAGCACCTTCAGTGCGGCGCGGGTCGCGGCGGCGAGCGCCGGCGGCATCGCGGTGGTGTACACGTAGGTGCGGGCGAACTGCACCAGGCCTTCGATCAGCTCGGCACTGCCGGCGACGAACGCGCCGCCGACGCCGACCGCCTTGCCGAGCGTCGCCATGTAGACCGGCGCTGCGACTGCGTCGAGGCCGGCAGCGGCGACACTGCCGCGGCCATCGGGGCCGAGCACGCCGAAGCCGTGGGCGTCGTCGACGACCAGCGTCGCGCCAGCCGCGTTCGCGGCGTCCGCGAGTCCGGTCAGCGGCGCGACGTCGCCGTCCATGCTGAAGACGCCGTCGGTCGACAGCAGGGATGCGCCCTCCGCCGCCGCGAGCTGGCGGCTCGCGCTGGTGACGTCGGCGTGCAGGTAGCGGCGCAGCTTCGCGCCGGACAGTGTCGCGGCGTCGATCAGGCTGGCGTGGTTCAGCTTGTCCTCGACGAGGCTGTCGCCGGCGCTGATCAGCGCCTGCGCGATGCCGAGGTTGGCGGCGTAGCCGGTCGAGAACAGCAGCGCGCGCGGCCGGCCGCAGAACTCGGCGAGCTCGGCCTCCAGCGCCGCGTGTTCGGTGCGGTGGCCGCCGACCAGGTGCGCCGCCGTCGCGCCGACACCGTCGCGCGTGATGCACGCGATCGCGGCCTCACGCAGCGCCGGGTGCGCGGCGAGTCCCAGGTAGTCGTTGCTGGCGAACGACAGCAGCGCGCGGCGGTCGACGACGAGATGCACGCCGCCGGCGCCCTCGACCGTGCGCAGCCGGCGCAGGCCGTGTTCCGCGGCGCGGACGGCGAGGCGGTGGGAAAGGCGGGCGAGGGCGGCGGGCGCCGACATCGGGTTCGATGCGCCGTCGATCGTCCGCTCGGGAGAATCGCGCTTGATCATGCGTGGGAGCTGGGCGGAGCGAACGGTGCGCGCTGCATCAGGCACCCCTCCTCCGGTCCTGCGGGCCACCTCGTCCGCGCGTTCGCGGGGACGGGGAATCCGCTAGGCCGCCGCCTCCTCGACGATGTCGGCATGCACGGTCCGCCCGTTCTCGACCAGCGGCATCGGCGTCAGCCCGAGTCGGGCGAACAGCGCCAGGTCGCGTTCGGTCTCCGGATTGCCGGTGGTGAGCAGCTTCTCGCCGTAGAAGATCGAGTTCGCGCCGGCCAGGAAGCACAGCGCCTGCAACTCGTCGCTCATCGTCTCGCGGCCGGCGGACAGTCGCACCATCGACGCCGGCATCAGGATCCGTGCCACCGCGATCGAGCGGACGAATTCGAACGCGTCGAGGTCGCGCTCCTCGCCCAGCGGGGTTCCGGCGACCTTGACCAGGCGATTGATCGGCACCGAGTCCGGGTGCTCGGGGAGGTTCGCGAGCGTCTGCAGCAGGCCGACGCGGTCGGCACGCGCCTCGCCCATGCCGACGATGCCGCCGCAGCAGGTCTTCATCCCGGCAGCGCGCACGTTCGCGAGCGTGTCCAGGCGATCCTGGTAGCAGCGGGTGGTGATGATCTCGCCGTAGAACTCGGGGCTCGTGTCGAGGTTGTGGTTGTAGTAGTCGAGTCCGGCGGCGGCGAGTTCGTTCGCCTGCGCCGGGCTCAGCATGCCGAGCGTCGCGCAGGTCTCCATCCCGAGGTCCTTCACCGCGCGCACCATCGCCGACACCTGCGCGACGTCCCGATCCTTCGGCGAGCGCCAGGCGGCGCCCATGCAGAAGCGCGTCGCGCCGGCGGCCTTGGCCTGCCGCGCGCGCTCGACGACCGACGCGGTCGCCATCAGCTTCTCGGTCTTGAGCCCGGTGTCGTAGCGCGCCGACTGCGGGCAGTACGCGCAGTCCTCGGGGCAGGCGCCGGTCTTGATCGACAGCAGGGTCGAGACCTGCACCTGGTTCGCCGGGTGGTGCTCGCGATGCACCGCCTGCGCGCGGAACAGCAGGTCGTTCATCGGCAGGTCGAACAGGGCCGCGACCTCGTCGCGGTTCCAATCGTGGCGGAGGCTCGTCATGTGCTAATCACCCGGGAAATGGCGCGCAGTGTCGAGACCGGTCCGTCCCCTGTCAACCTGATGTCTGGTCCCATGGTTGACGAGGGGCCGTGGCGACGGTGGCTCGCCCGGCTGTGGCCGGGGCGCTGCCTGCTCTGCGGCGGCCGTGGCGCCGGCGGTCGCGATCTCTGCAGCGACTGCGCACGCGCGTTGCCGGCGAACCCGGTGTGCTGCCCACGCTGCGGCCTGCCGCTGCCCGCGCCGGCACCCGCCTGCGGTGGCTGCATACGTACACCGCCGGCCTTCGCCTGGACGCTCGCGCCCTACCGCTACGCCTTCCCGCTGGACCGGCTGCTCTCTCGCTTCAAATATTCCGGAGACCTTGCGGCCGGCCGGCTGCTGGGGCAACTGCTCGGAGACGCGCTCGCCGTCGCGGCGAGGCTTGGCGATCGCGACGTCGTCGCGGTCCCGGTGCCGCTGGCCCGCGATCGCCTGGTCGAGCGCGGCTACAACCAGGCGCTGGAGCTGGCCCGGCCGCTGGCGCGTCGCCTCGAGGTGCCGCTGGCGATCGACGGCCTTGCGCGGACGCGGCCGACGCCACGGCAGGCGGGGCTGTCGGCGCGCGAACGGCGGCGTAACCTGCGCGGCGCTTTCATTGCTTCTCCGGCGGTGCGAGGGCAACGCGTGTTGCTGGTCGATGATGTGATGACGACCGGGTCGACGCTCGGTGAGTGCGCACGGGTGTTGCGGCGGGCGGGGGCGGTCGAGGTCGGGGTGGTGGTGGTAGCGAGGGCGCCGCTCAAAATGTAGCGGCGTCCGCCGCGATGTCCGCGGGACGTGAGTCCCGACTGCGAGGAGTCTCGATTCGCGACTGACGCCGCTTCCATCGAACTTGTCGCCGGATGGAGCCCCATCGCCCGGGCTTCGAGGACGGCGTAGTGCTCCCACAACCCCGGCCCGGTGCTGCGCGCCGGGTCGCCCCCGACACTCAAGGAGCGCTGGAACAGACGCCTCGCTTGCTGACGACCGCGGCACGGCATGGAAGCGCTGGGGGCTCCTGCCGTTACCATCGGTCGCATGACCGAACTGATCCGCCTGACCGGCATCGAACCGCTGGCGCTGGGACACCTGCGTGCCATCTACCCGCATCCCACCGATCCCGACCAGCTGCTCAAGCTGATGCGTGCCGACGCCGTGGCGAAGCGCTGGGGACCGGGTGCGTCCTGGGTGAAGCGGGTGCCACGAGCGCTGCACTACACCGGTTTCCTCCGGGAGTTCACCGAGGCGATCGTGCAGGCGGCGCGGCATCCCGACGCCCACACGCCGCTGGCGCGGCCGCAGGGCCTCGTCGAGACCGACCTCGGCACGGCGCTGGTGGTCGAGGCGGTGCGCGACGAGGACGGTGCACTCGGACCGACCCTCGACGCCCTGGTCCGCCGCGACGGCGCCACCCCGGCGCTGCGCGCCGGGATCGACGCGCTGTTCGCCGCGCTCGGTGCGGCGGCAGTGATCGTTGGCGACGTCCATCCCGGCAACATCGTGTTCGGCCGCACCGCGCGCGATCGCCGCGTCGGGCTGCCGCCGCGACTGGTGCTGGTCGACGGCTACGGCGAGAAGTTCTTCGTGCCGCTGCCGTCGATGAGCCGCGTCGTCAACGACTGGCAGCGCCAACGCGTCTATCGCCGGCTGCTGCGCAAGGTCGAGCGGCTGGCGGCGGCCGCCGCGCCGGATCCGGCGCGCCGCGTGGGCGGCTGATCCGCATCCCGATCGCCGAGGCCGTCGCGATTTCACGAGACTGAATTGCCGCTGACTTGCCGGTTTTCACTCCGCCACATTTGTCGAGGGGTTCTCACGTCGTCGCGCCGACGCTGCCTAACATGAGGCCGTCATCGCAGGAGAATCCCTGATGAAGTATGACCTGGAACTCGCCGGCCGCATCCGTCGACTGCTCGGCAGTGATCCGCGGATCACGGAGCGCCACATGTTCGGTGGCTTGTGCTGGCTGGACTGCGGTCACCTGCTGTGCGGCATCGTCGACCAGTCGCTGCTGCTCCGGATCGGCGAGCTGGCGTCGAGCTCGGCACTGACGATGCCGCACGTGCGACCCATGGACTTCACCGGCCGCACGCTGCGCGGCTACGTCTACGTCGAGGCTCCCGCGCTCGGCGACGACACCGATCTGGTGCTGTGGATCGCGGCCGCCCGGGACTTCGTCTCGGGGTTGCCGCCGAAGCCGGTGCGTGCCGAGCACGCCCCGGTCGACTGGCGGCGCGTCGCCTGAGCGCGTGGCCGGCGCTCAGTCGGCGCGCAGCAGGCCGTACTTGAAGATGCAGTAGAGCGCCCGCACGCCGTCCTTCCAGCCGATCTTCTTGCCTTCGGCGTAGGTGCGGCCGTGGTAGCTGATGCCGATCTCGTAGATCCGGATGCGCGGGATGCGGGCGATCTTCAGCGTCACCTCGGGCTCGAAGCCGAAGCGGTTCTCCGAGATCCGGATCGACTGGATCACCTCGCGCCGGAAGACCTTGTAGCAGGTCTCCATGTCGGTGAGATTGAGGTTGGAGAAGACGTTGGTGGCGAGCGTCAGGTACTTGTTCGCGAGCGAATGCCAGAAGTACAGCACCCGGTGCTCGCCGCTCGACAGGAAGCGGCTGCCGAACACCACGTCGGCCTTGTCCTCGCGGAGCGGCTTCAGCAGGCGCGCGAACTCGGCCGGGTCGTACTCGAGGTCGGCGTCCTGGATGATCACGTACTTGCCGGTGGCGTGCGCGATGCCGGAGCGCAGCGCGGCGCCCTTGCCCTGGTTGACCGGGTGCTTCACCAGACGATCCACCAGCGGGGCGAGTTCTCCCTCCAACAGCGCGACCGAGCGGTCGCTGGAGGCGTCGTCGACCACGATGATCTCCAGCGAAGCGATGCCGCTGGCGCGCACCGCTTCCAGGATCGTGCGTAGCGTCCGCTCCTCGTTGAAGCAGGGGATGACGACCGACAGCTCGTGACTCATCGCGCGGAATCCGGAAGGAAGAGGGGAGGGCAGG
Organism: Ahniellaceae bacterium; assembly: GCA_044221335.1. Lineage (GTDB taxonomy): Bacteria > Pseudomonadota > Gammaproteobacteria > Xanthomonadales > Ahniellaceae > JBGAPI01. The sequence continues at coordinate 42,041 of JBGAPI010000001.1, read as the reverse complement.
CAAGGAGCGGAGACCGACTCATGACACGGCACGCTGGTCGGCGCCGAGACGAAGCTCGCTGGCGACATCGACCAACCCCAGCAGCAGGGCGATCTCGTAGGCGCTGCGGCCGAGATGGTCGGTGAGGCCGGTGTCGATGCCGGCGCGCAAGAGGGTCCGGATCGCCGCCATCTGGCCGTGCATCGCGGCCGCGTGCAGCGCGCTGACGCCGCGCTGGTCCTGGGCGTCGAGGCGAACGCCGCGGTGGATCAGGAGCGGCAGCAGCTCGGCCAGCCGGCGTTGCGCGACCGGCGTGCCGGGCGCCACCCGCGCGCCGAGCAGGACGAGCAGCGCCGTCTGGCCCGCCTGATTGCCGACGTCGGCGGGCACGCCGGATTCGATCAGCGCCGTCAGCAGGGCCCGTGCGCGATCGAAGTCGTCGCTGCGGAAAGCGAACTCGCAGGCCGCATGCAGCGCGTTGTTGCCGGCCTCGTCGGTCGCCGCCGGATCGGCGCCGCGGGCGACCAGCTCGCCGGCGATCGCGACGTGGCCGAGCGCGGCCGCGAGCATCAGCGGGGTGGTGCCACCGGGCAGGCGCTGGTCGGGCGAGACGCCGCGTTCCAGCAGCAGCGCCACCACCGCATCGCGTTTGGCGCTGACGGCCGCCGACAGCGGTGTCGCGCCGGTGTGGGCGGCGACGTCGACCGCAGCGCCACGGCTCAACAGCAGTGCGGCGCAGTCGACGTGTCCACCGCCGGATGCACGCAGCAGTGCGCTGCAGCCCTGGGCGTCGCAGGCATCGACCGGCAGGCCGAGGTCGAGCAGGCGTTGCACCGCCTGCTGGTCGCCGGCGCTGGCAGCCGCCGGCAGGTCGCCGGCGACCAGCGGCCGGCCGGGATGGCGGAAGCCGTGGTGCCAGGACAGCCAGCGCGCGAGGTCGACGGCGCCCGCCGCGAGCGCGGCGCCGAGCGGGGTCTGGCCGTCGGTGCCGGCGCGTTCCGGGTCGGCGCCGGCCAGCAGCAGGAGGCGCGCCAGCGCCACGGCGGCGGACTCCGGCAGTGCCGCCAGCTCGAACAGCGGCGTGCGCTGCCGGGCATCGACCGCGTTCGGATCGACGCCACGCTCGATGAGGCGAGCGGCGAGCGCGGACAGGTCACGCGCGACGGCGAGGTGCAGCAGGCCGCGGCCGCGAGTGTCGCGTACCGACAGGTCGGCGCCGCGGTCGACCAGCGACACCGCGAGCGCGTCGAGGTCCGTGGCCGAAAGCCCGGTCACCGATGCCTCCAGCAGTTCCATCAGCAACGGGCCCGCACCGGCGACCCGGCCGCGCTCGAGCCACCACAGCGTCGCGGCGGCCGGCAGCGGGCGCTGCCGGAGCAGGCCGACGACCAGCGCCGCGCCGTCCTCGCCGATGCTGTCGCTGGCGAGGCCATGCGCCGCGAGCAGCGCGCGGCCGGGCTCGGCGAGTCCGTCGGCCAGGCTCTGCATCAGGTCCACCAGTGCGGTCACCGCGAGCGGCGGCTCCTCGCCGAGCAGGCCTTCGGCATCGTCCCAGCGCTCGCCGCGCAGGGCGGCCGCGAGCAGCGCCAGCCGGTCCGGCGCATCCGCGTCGGTCGCGGCGTGGCTGTCGACCATCGCGTCCGGCAGCGGGTGATCGGGATCCAGCAGGCGCACCAGATGCCAGCGCCCGGAAGCGACCGCGAAGTCGATCGCCGTGCGGCCGTCCTTGCTCGCCTGCCGCGGATCGGCGCCGAGGCCGAGCAGCAGGTTCAGCGTCTCCTCGTCGGCATGGCGCGACTGGCAGGCGATCACCAGCGCACTGCGGCCGGCGCTGTCGACCGGATCGATCCGCGGCTTGCGCAACGTCAGCCGCCGCAGGACGCGATTGGCGCCGGCGCGGGCGGCCTCCATCAGGGCGGTGACGCCGTGGCTGTCGGTGGCCTCGATCTCGGTGCCGGCGGCGAGCAGCACGTCGGTGACCTCGGGATGGCCATGCAGCGCCGCCGCATGCAGCGCGGTGCGCCCAAGCTTGTCGCGGGCGTGCGGGTTGGCCTTGGCGCGCAGCAGGCACTTCACGATCGAGGGCAGGTCCTCGCTCGCGCCGGCCGCGGCGATCAGCGCCGACTGGCCGCCGCCGACCTCGGTCCGCGCGCCGTGCTCGGTCAGGTAGCGGACCAGCGATTCGTTGCCGGCCGCGGCGGCCAGCATCAGCGGGGTGGCGCCGTCGCGGTTCACGGTATTCGGCTCGGCGCCGGCATCGATCAGGATCGCCGCAACCGAGGCGTCGCAGGACAGCGCGGCGTAATGCAGCGGAGTCTGCCCGTGTCCGTCGCAGCCGCGCGGGTCCGCGCCGTTGGCGATCAGCGTCATCACCGCGTCGGGGCGGCCCTGGTAGCTGTCGCGGGTCGCGGCGATCAGCGGCGTCAGCCCGGCGACCGCGCGATTGAGGTCGGCACCCTTCGCGATCGCGGCGCGCAGCAGGCGCAGGTCGGGGCTGGTGGCAGCGATGATCGCGAGCGTGCGCTGGTCGCGACCCTCCGGCGGCGGCAGCGCGTTGATGTCGGCGCCGCGTTCGATCATCGCCAGCGCGAGCTCGATCTGGTTGGCGGCGGCGGCGGCGAGCAGCGCCCCCTCGCGCGCGGCCGGCTCGGCGAATTCGCGCAGCGCCGGGATCGCCGCGGGGATCGCCGGCGCCGGCTCGGATTCCTCGACCTCGGCATCCTGCGCGTCGTCGAGCAGCAGCGCCTCGCTGCGCCGGGCGACCCACAGGTAGGCCAAGGGGCACCAGGCGAGCACGTAGATCCAAAGCGCCGCGATCCGGAACTCGCTGGGCAGGAGGCCGCACAGGCCGGCGATCGAGAACGCCGCGCAGACCGACAGCAGCAGCGCGATCGCGACCGACAGGCCGGTGCCGAACCAGGCGTCGCGCTCGGCGCCGAGGTGGCGCGCGAACGACAGGCAGCGGCCGGCGGCGCCGAGGATCCACGAGTTCGAGTCCTCGTCGCTGTAGGCGTCGTCCCACAGGAAGGCGAGACCGAAGGCCGGCCACAGCCGCCAAAGCAGCACGATCGACAGCGCCACGCCGGTGGCCAGCAGCAGCGCGTTGAGTGGACTGGCGTCGGCATTCATCCGCATCAGCGGCGTGCCGACGATCAGCCCCGCGAACGCGGCATAGGGCACGATCAGGCACAGGAACACCAGGCCGCGGCGGATCGCCAGCGTGCGGAAGTCGACGTCCAGCAGGTAGCCGAGCAGGCTGATCGCGCCGGCAAGGTACAGCGGCTGCGCGAGCAGCAGCACGCCGAGCGTGATCCCGGGGTCGGTGGTCAGCGACGCGAGTCCGGCCATCGCGACGGCCGGCAGGAAGTAGCGGATGCGTGCCAGCCGCTGACCCAGCCGGCGCAGGAGATCGGTCATCGCGGGAACCTGAGGCTCACGACTGAGCCGGTGGCGCCGCGAAATCGCGCGGCGGCACCTGCAGGTGGAAGCCGCAGGCGGCGAGATTGGCCATCACGCTGGCGGCATCGGCGCGGGCAAGCTTGCGGGTGGGGTCGAGCGCGATCTCCATCACGAACTCGAACGGCGCCAGTGCGGACTGGATCGCCTCGGGAACCCGGGCGAAGCCATCGCGGTCGGCCAGGAACAGGTAGTTGTCGGCCTTCTTCAGGCTCTTGTACACGTAGGTCTGCATGCCATCACTCGCCTCGATCCGCGCATGGTGGCGGTTGCGGCTTGTCGCAGCAAGCACAGCGCCTACAGGATGACGCCCTGACGGACGCCGTGCTGGGTGCCGCGGTCGTACATCTCCTCGCGGATCGACAGCCTCAGCATCACGTCGTCGATCACCCGCTGGGCGGCGCTGCGCAGCCGCGAGCAGGGCATCGGCGCCAGGTCGGTGAGGCGGCGGGTCAGGTCACGGCCGGCGCGCAGCGCGTTGTCGCGGTGACCCTCCTCGTGGAGCAGCACCGCCGCACTCATCGCATCCCAGGCGCGCTGGGTGGCGTATTCCAGCGACGCCGGGGTCGCGCGCCGCGGCAGGTGGATGGTGAGGTCGAGCTCGACGTGGACCTCGGTCAGGCGACAACCCTCCGCCGCCGCCTGCGTCTGGTAGCGGGTGGTGAAGCCCTGCAGGGTGAGGCCGGTGGCGCGACCCTGGTCCCCGTCGAGCAGCGGCGAGCGCTGCAGCTCCTGGCGCAGCTGCGCGAGGGTGTGGCCGCGCACGTCGTAATAGTCGCGCCGCTCGATCCAGTGGAATCCGGGCTCGTCGTACTCGTTCACCTCGCCCTCGCTCCGACCCGCCGCGGCCGACCGCGCCGGGCAGGACAGCAGGACCAGGACGGCGGGAATCAGGAAGCGCAGGGCGCGGTGCATGGCGTCGATGGGATCCGGAGGGGACGGGTTCGGCGGAGCATCCTCGCAGGAAGACGGCGACGGGTGGCGGCGCGTCGCATGCCGCAGGATTCGTATATCCGCCGAATCGCCGGACCGCCAGCATGCGCTCCCGTCCCAACGACCGGAGTCCCGCCATGTCCTTCCGCATTTCCGGGCTGTCGCCCGAACCCTTCCGCCACCTGTTCGGCCGCTCCGAGGCGGAGCTCGCCGCGCTCGGCGTCGAGCGCCACCGGGTCGACCGCGCGGTCGGCTTCCCGGACCGCATCGCGCTGCGCGACTGCGCGGTCGGAGACACCGTGCTGCTGCTCAACTTCAGCCATCAGCCGGCGGCGACGCCGTACCGCTCGAGCCACGCGATCTTCGTCGACGAGGCGGCAACGGTTGCCGCGGAGTTCGTCGACACCGTGCCGGAAGTCATGACCCGCCGCGACATCGCGCTGCGTGCCTTCGACGCCACGCACCGGATGATCGACGCGACGCTGGTCCGCGGCGACGCCATTGCCCCGGCGATCGAGCGACTGCTGGCGCAGCCGGAATGCGCATACCTGCAGGCGCACTATGCGGCCCGCGGCTGCTACGCCGCCCGCGTCGAGCGGATCGAGGGTCACTAGTGGGAGATCGGCCGGCAGTCGGGAAAATCCGGGCGTTTTCCCAGCCGCGGTCGATGATCGGCAGGCCGCCGGATCATCGACCCATAAAAAGATTCGGCCCCGGACGTTGGGGGTCGTCCGGGGCCGAGGAGAGGCCGGCTTGGGGAGGGACCGGGCCTCGCGTGTCATCACAGGGGAGGTGATGACGAGTCCATGGGGAGTGGACTCGCGGGGTTTGATGGGGTCAGGGCCGGAAAAGTTCAGCCCCTGGAGAAGTCTTAATTTAGGTTCCGTTCACCCGGGGAATCCGGCGCGGCGCGCCGATTTCCCCCACGCGCCTTCGGCGCGGGTGTAGGGCGGCCATCGGCTGCCGTTGCGCGGCGCGTCGAGAATTCGGTTCACGTCTGCAGTGGTCGTGCTCCAGTGCCGGTTTCCGAGGGCGGCGCGAACGACGTTGTTGCGCCGGCGGGTCTTGTCCCGCCCTGCTAGTGCGCCTCGTCCCAATTCGCTCCCACGCCGATATCGACCACCAGCGGTACCGCCAGTTCCGCTGCCGCGGACATCCGCTCGCGCAGGCCCGCGGAGATCGATTCGACCGCATCGGCGGCGACTTCGAGCACGAGTTCGTCGTGCACCTGCAGGATCATCCGCGCCTCGGCCGATCGGAGCAGCCACTGGTCGACCGTGATCATCGCGCGCTTGATGATGTCCGCCGCGGTGCCCTGCATCGGTGCATTGATCGCCGCGCGCTCGGCGCCGGCGCGTGCCGCCGCCGCCTTCGCGCGGATCTCGTTCAGGTACAGGCGGCGACCGAACAGGGTCTCGACGTAGCCGTGTTCGCGGGCGGCGGCGCGGGTGCGTTCCATGTAGTCCCGAACGCCGGGGTAGCGCGAGAAGTACAGCGCCATGTACTCGCCGGCCTCGCCGTGCGAGATGCCGAGCTGGCGGGCGAGGCCGTGCGCGCCCATGCCGTACATCAGTCCGAAGTTGATCGCCTTGGCCGCGCGGCGCTGGTTGGCGTCGACCGTGTCGGGGGTCTTGCCGAACACCTCGGCGGCGGTCGCGCGGTGCACGTCGATGCCTTCGTGGAAGGCACGCAGCAGGCCGGGATCGCCCGACAGGTGGGCCATGATCCGCAGCTCGATCTGCGAATAGTCGGCGGCCACGATCCGCATCCCCGGCGGCGCGATGAAGGCGCGGCGGATGCGCCGGCCCTCCTCGGTGCGGATCGGGATGTTCTGCAGGTTGGGATCCGACGAGGACAGCCGACCGGTCGCCGCGGTCGCCTGGTGGAACGAGGTGTGGACGCGGCCGGTGGCCGGGTTGATCGCGTCGGGCAGCTTCTCGGTGTAGGTGCCGACCAGCTTCGCCAGCGAGCGGTATTCGAGGATCAGCCGCGGCAGCTCGTGGGACTCCGCGATCTCTTCCAGCGCCTCCTCGTTGGTCGAGGCCTGGCCGGTCGGCGTGCGCGACTTCACCGGCAGGCCGAGCTCGACGAACAGCACCTGCTGCAGCTGCTTCGGCGAGTCGAGGCTGAACGGATGGCCGGCGACGCCATGGGCCTGCTGCACCAGCTGATGCATCCGCGTGCGCAGCTGATGGGTCTGGCGGGCGAGCTCCGCCGCGTCGATCAGCACGCCGGCCTGCTCCATCCGCGCCAGCACCGGAACCAGCGGCATCTCGATCTGCTCGAACACCCTCCGCGGCCCCGGCTGCTCGGCGAGCTTCGGCCACAGCGTCTGATGGAGCCGCAGGGTCACGTCGGCGTCCTCGGCGGCGTAGCGCGCGGCGACATCGACCGCGACCTGTGCGAACGAGATCTGCTTCGCGCCCTTGCCGGCCACGTCCTCGTAGTGGATGGTGCGGTGGCCGAGATAGCGCTCCGACAGCGTGTCCATGTCGTGCCGGCTCGCCGTCGAGTTGTAGACGTAGGACTCGAGCATGGTGTCGAAGGCGATGCCGGCCATCGCGATGCCGTAGTGGCGCAGGACGTGCAGGTCGTACTTGGCGTGCTGGCCGATCTTGCCCTTGGCCGGGTCTTCCAGCAGCGGCTTCAGCGCGCCCAGCACGGTGTTGCGATCGAGCTGCGGCGGTGCGCCGGGATAAAGGTGGGCGAGCGGCACGTAGGCCGCCTCGCCGGGCGTCGCGGCGAACGACACCCCGACGACCTCGGCGCGCTGCGCGTCGATGCTGGTGGTCTCGGTGTCGATCGCGAACAGCGGTGCGGCGCGAAGCTTCTCGAGCCAGGCATCGAATCGCTCCTGGCTCATCACCAGCTCATAGTTCGACGGATCGATGGGGAGCGCCGGCTTGTCGTCCAGTTCGCTCCTTGGCGGCGCAGCCGGCGATGGCGCCGGCGCTTCCGCGCCGGCGGAGCCGAGCTCCTTCAACGCCGCGTTGAAGCCGTAGCGCTCGTACAGGTGCCGCAGCGTGGCCGTGTCCGGCGTGCCGAGGACGAGTCCGGTCGGCGTCGCGCCGACCGCGACGTCGGTGCGGATGGTCGCGAGGTCGCGCGACAACGGCAGCCGCGGCAGCGCCGCGCGCAGCTTCTCGCCGATCTTGCCGCCGATCCTGTCCGCCGCCGCCATCACGCCGTCGAGCGAGCCATACTCGGCCAGCCATTTCGCCGCGGTCTTCGGTCCGCAGCTCTCGACGCCGGGGATGTTGTCGACGCTGTCGCCCATCAGCGCGAGGTAGTCGATGATCTGGCCCGGCCTCACGCCGAACTTCTCCACCACCCCCGCCTCGTCCATCCGGGTGTTGCTCATCGTGTTGACGAGGTGGATGTGCGGCGACACCAGCTGGGCGAAGTCCTTGTCGCCGGTCGAGATCACCACGTCCATGCCCTCCGCGGCCGCGCGGGTCGCCAGCGTGCCGATCACGTCGTCGGCCTCGACCTCCGGCACCCTCAGCACCGGAATGCCGAGCGCCGCGACGATCGCCATCATCGGTTCGACCTGGGCCTTCAGGTCCGGTGGCGTCGGCGGGCGGTTGGCCTTGTAGTCGGGATACAACGCGTGGCGGAAATTCTTGCCGCCGGCGTCGAGCACGAACGCGAGATGTTCGGGCTTCGCGGCCAGGGTCGCGCGCAGCATGTTGACCACGCCGAACAGCGCGCCGGTCGGCTCGCCGTCGCGATTGGTCAGCGGCGGCAGCGCGTGGAAGGCGCGGAACAAATAGGACGAACCGTCGATCAGAACGAGAGTCATGGCGTTCGGCACGGCGAGGGGATCGCCATCTTACGGTGCCGGCCGCGCTGACGAGCGGTTCATGCCGGAGTGGGTTCGCCTCACTATCATCCGGCGCAACGCCAGGAGACTGCCATGCAGACCATCCCGATGCTGTCCGCCGCCATCGCCAGCCTCGTGCTGGTCGGCAGCGCCTTCGCCGCCGACCCGCCGGCCGGCAAGGACAATCCGCCCCCGACCTTGCCCGAGGTGAAGCTGTCGCCCCGCGCCCGCGAGGACGTGCCGATCCCGCCGAAGGTCGTCAATCCGGACGACGATGCCGCACCGGCGGTGTCGATCCGCAGCGTCGGCACCTCGACGGTCGAGGAGTATCGCCAGGGCTCGCGCCTGACCATGGTGGTCGTCCACCAGCAGCACGGCCCCGATCTCACCTTCCTCGACACCGACGGCGACGGCCGGCTGGAGCCCGATCCGAAGGACGGGCCGATCGCGCCGGTGTATTTCACGCTCTACAAGTTCAAGTAGCGGGAATCGGCTGCGCCGATTCCCCTGTGAAGAGCGGCGCGAGGGTGAGGAGGAGACGCTCGGTCAGCGGTTGAATCGAGGGCGCGAGCCTGACGCGGCGGGGGCTCTGGCGCTGGCGTGAGTGAACGACTCCTCGCCGTTGGCTTGTCAGTCCGGATGGGTCATGGACTCAGTTCGAGGCGCCGCTCGATGCGTTCGACGCGCTCCGCAAGCTTGTCGACCGCATGACGGTCGGCGACGATCTCCGAGTAGTTCGCCGACTCCGCACGTGCGAGTCGCGCAATGCCACTTGCCATGCGGCCAAGTCGAATAGAGTTGTCGGCCACGCGATCGCGCAAGGCCGCGAGCTCGTCCTGGATGCGCTTCAGGTGTTCCAGCATCAGGTTTTCGACATTGCTGTTCATGCCTGGAGTCTCGTCGAGTCCACTCGAATCGATACCATGCGCCGTGGTTCGGCGCAGGCTCGACGACGAGCGGTCGCGCAAAGAATCGCAAATCCCGAATCCGAATCGACTTTGTATGCGGCGAGACCATGATTCGACCTGAATCCAATCCACTGACGATCCGCGAACTCCAGACCGACACCGACATCGCCGACTCCTGGCCGGTGATGCGACAGCTCCGCCCGAAGCTCGATCGCGACGCGCTGGTCGCCGCCGTCCGCGCCCAGCGGCCCGAGGGTTACCGGCTGGTCGGCGCCTACGACGGCGAACGGCCGGTCGCGCTGGCGGGATTCCGCGAGATGCGGATGCTGTACTCCGGCCACTCGCTCTACGTCGACGATCTCGTGACGGACGAGGCCGCGCGCGGCACCGGCGTCGGCAAGCAGCTGATCGACTGGCTGCTCGCCGAGGCACGGCGGCTCGGCTGCGCCGAGTTCCATCTCGATTCCGGCGTGCAGCGCTTCGGCGCGCATGCCTTCTACTTCGGTCGCGGCATGCACATCGCCGGCTACCATTTCGCCCTCGCGCTGACGCCGACCGCATCCTGAGTCGCGCCTCCGGCGTATCGCCCTCTCGCTCGACCCTCCTTTCACCCTCCAGCCAGGAGCCACGCATGAACGCACCGATCAAGCTCTTCAGTTTCGTCCCCTTCGACCGCGGCGCGCGTTTCCGCTGGACCGCCTTCGAGCTCGGCTTGAGCGTCGACGAGACGGCCCTCAACGCCCAGGCCGGCGAGCACAAGGGCGAGGCCTATCGGAAGATCAATCCCTTCGGCCTGGTGCCGTCCTGCACCCGCGACGGCCGCAACCAGTTCGAGTCGGCGGCGATGTGCCTGTCGCTCGCCGAGAGCACGCCCGGATCGACCCTGGTGCCGGCGATCGGCAGCCCGCAGCGCGACGAATTCCTGACCTGGCTGTTCTTCGCCGCGAGCACGCTCGACAACTGGTGCGAGCGGGTGATGGTGTCGAAGCGCTTCCAGCCGAACGAGGAAATGCACGCCCTGTCGCGCGAACGCCTCGCTCCGCTGCTCGCGGTGCTGGAACAGCAGCTCGGCGACAAGCCGTTCCTGCTCGGCGACCAGTTCAGCCTCGCCGACATCCTGCTCGGTCACGACCTCGTGATCGTCAAGTTCGCCGAGTGCGCAGACCTGATCCCGCCGAAGCTGGCGGCCTACCGCGACCGGCTGGCGGCGCGGCCGGCGGCGCAACGCGCCGGACTGTTCAAGGTGTAGGGCTGGGACTGCCCGCCGATCCGAGGCGGCTCGGAATTCATTGCGCGAAATCCGCAAGTCCGGTTTCACCGGACAAATGCGAACGTGTTCGGAGAGCGGGCTCCGGCGAGTCCAAGCCTCGACTCGGGATCGAGAGCGGCCGAGGTGCCGCTCTCCATGAAATCGATCTTCGCGGCGGCCGCAGGCCGCCCCTCGGGGAATTCGCGCAGCGGATTCCCCGTCAGCGCGTACCCCTCGGCCGTGCCGGGACGGTAGCCAGATACGCCCACATCGCCTCGATCTCGACGTCGTCCATCCTGCCGAGCTCTTTCCATGGCATGAACTCGTCGATCGCGCTGCCGTCCGGGCGCTTGCCGGTGCGCAGCGCGTTCCGGAAGTCGTCGGCCGTCCAGGTGGCGAGGCCGGTCGCATCGCGGGTGATGTTGGCGGCGTCCTTGAAGTCCGGCGGGGTGCCGGGCACGTGGCCGCCTGAAAAACCGGGGCCGTGGCAGGTCGTGCAGATCTGCACGACGTACTTGCCGTACTCGGCGGTGGCGGCCTTCGGCGGAGCGGCGTGGCTGACGACGTCGTGCGGGATGCCATCGGCCGGCAGCAGCGGGAACTTGCCGAACAGCCACAGCACGCGGGCGAGCGGGCCGACGGTCTGTGCCGGCGGCTGCTCGGCGACCGCGGGGACGGACTTCACGTAGGCCGCCAGGGCGGCGACGTCGTCGTCCGACATCTGCGCCCAGTCCGGTGCCGGCATGAACACCAGCGGCCGGCCGTCGTGTGCGACCGCGTGGCGGACGGCGTGTTCGATGCTGACGGCCGTCAGTTTCGGACCGAGGCCGCCGGGGGTCAGGTTCGGCGCGACGATCCGGCCGATGGGACCGGCGTCGATCACCACGTGACCGCCGAGGCTCTCGCCGTGGCAGCCCTGGCAACCCCGCGTCGAGGCCAGGTAGCGCCCGCGCTCGACCTGCTCGGCGCTGCCGTCGATCGCCACCGGGGCATCGGCCACCGTGATCTTTCGCGCCATCGCCCGGTTCGACTGCGAGTAGGCGACCCCGACCACGATGCCGGCCGCGGCAAGGGCGCCAAGAACGAGGTACCCGATCCACTTCAGCACGCGCTTCATGAGCTGTCCCCTGGATGGAACGCGGATAGTGCCATCCGGCGGGAGCGGGCACAGTGGCGGTCGGCAGGAGGCCGATCGACCCGGCCGATTCGGCCCGCACCCCGGTCCCACCCCCGGTCCCCGTTCGGCCCCGGTTTCCTGACCCCTGTCCGCTCCCCCCGGCGTTGATCGTTCCAGTCGTTGCCACCGGTTCATCGATCCTTGACGGGCGCTTCACGGATCGGGTGACGGACGGCACGAAATCGGCCGGCGAACGGAAAACCAGCCAGAACCGAACATCGGCACGGTGGCGGTGGGTTCAGCTTGGATTGCTAGACTGGCTCGGACATTCGACTCCATCAGACGGGGAAAGTCATGAACGCGAAGATCGGCCACTACGAGATCGTCACTGAACTCGGTCGCGGTGGCATGGGCGTGGTGGTCAAGGGTTTCGAGGCGGCGCTGAATCGCTACGTGGCGATCAAGATGCTCTCCCCGGCGCTCGCCCACGACGAGGGCATCAAGGAACGCTTCCTGCGCGAAGCGCGCTCGATGGCGGCGCTGAACGACCCGCACATCATCCAGATCTACTTCATCGGCGAGCACGAGGGCCAGCCCTTCTTCGCGATGGAGTTCGTCGAGGGCGAATCGCTGTCCTCGTTCCTGAAGCGCGAGAAGACGATGAGCACGGAGCAGTCGCTCCGCGTCATCTACCAGACCTGCATGGGTCTCGCGACGGCGCACGACAAGGGCCTGGTGCATCGCGACATCAAGCCGGCCAACCTGATGCTGAACCAGCGCGGCCAGATCAAGATCGCCGACTTCGGCATCGCGCTGTCGTCCACCGACTTCTCGAAGAAGCTCACCTCGACCGGCGAGCTGGTCGGCACCCCGGGCTACCTGTCGCCGGAAGTCTGCGTCGGCCAGGCGGTCGATGCGCGCTCCGACATCTTCTCGCTCGGCATCGTGTTCTTCGAACTGCTGACCGGCCGGATGCCGTTCACCGACGAGTCGCCGCTCGGCCTGATGCTGGAAGTGGTGCGCGCCGAAATCCCGGACGTGCGCCAGCTGAACGGCAACATCGACGAGGCGACCGTCGCGATCCTGAAGAAGATGACCGCCAAGGACCCGGCGGCCCGCTACCAGGACTGCCACGAGATCATCAAGGACCTGAACGGCCACCCGGCGCTGTCCTCCGGCAACACGATCTCGGCCAAGCCGATCCTGTCGGCCGCCGCGTCGACCCAGCTCGGCCTGAAGACGCCGCTGCCGGGCGCCTCGGAACTCCCGAAGAGCGTGCAGCAGCCGCTGGCCGCCGCGGCCCCGCCAGCTCCGGTCGCGGCTCCGCCGCCGCCGGTGATGGCCGCGCCGCCGCCGCCGGTCGCCCACTATGACACCCGCCCGTCGGTCCTGCAGAAGCAGCAGAAGAGCAACAACACGGCCGCGATCGTGATCCCGATCGCCGCGGTGCTGGCGCTGGCCGCGCTCGGCGGCGGTGCCTGGGCCTTCCGCGACCAGCTGGGCTTTTCCGGCAAGACCGCGCCGCCGGTCGCCACGACCGACCAGCCGTCGACCCCGACCAGCACGGCCCAGCCGATCCGCAGCAGCACCACGCCGCCTGCCGGCAACGACGCGCCGAACGGCAACAACGGCAGCGCGCCGGTCGCCGACAACGGCAATGCCCCGAACGCCAATCCGCAGAACGGCAACGGTGGCGACGCCAACGGCAACGCGCCGAACGGCAGCAACGGCAATACCGCGGGCAACGGCGGCAACCCGACCGTGGCGGAGAACACCCCGCCGCAGCCGATCGCCGGCGTGCCGGACGAGCCGGCCGGCGACGACCGTTCGCTCGGCCCGCTGCGGCGCATGGCCAAGGCCGAGCGTGACGCGCTGGCCCGCAACAACGGCCCGGCCCCGATCGCCCAGCCGCCGCACCCGGCCGGTCCGCCGAAGGTTGCGGTGATCGCGATCGGAGACCCGGCGCTGACCGGTCCGGCGACGCAGATGATCGAAGAGGAACTGCGCCGCTCGGGCTTCATCCTGGTCGACGCCGAGATGGTGCCGGGCCTGTCGCGGATGCTGGCGAGCCACAAGCCGGACCTCCCGCTGGTGCTGGGCGCGCTGTCGCAGGCGGCCAACGTCCGCGCGGTGACGGTGGTCCGTGCCGAGCCGCTGGGTTCGACCCCGATCAGCTTCTACGGCCAGACCGACACGCTGAACTCGGCGTCGCTGACCGTCCGCAGCTACGACGTCGACTCGCGCTCGCCGCTCGACACCGGCCTCAAGACCAAGGTCGACTTCACCCAGCTGAACGCGCAGGAGAAGGCGCAGGAAGCGGTGGAACCGGAACTCGGTCGCCTGGTCGGCAGCCTCGAGAACTACCGTCCGAAAAAGGCCCGCGGCTGATCGACAGCGGCGTGCAGTGAATGACGAAAAGCCCCCGCCTCGCGCGGGGGTTTTTCGTTGCGCGACCCCGGCCGCCGCCACGAGGCGCTACGGCATCACCGCGCAAGGTTCGCCCTGCAGGTCGCCCATCGGCGACGCTCCCGCATCGTGGGTCCGTCGCGACGGCCGACCGGCTCAGCGCGTATCCCCCCGATCCTTCGCCAGTTCCTGGTCGACCCGGTCCCAGTCGAGCAGCGCGCGCATCAGCGGCCAGCGCCGCGCCGCCGAGTGGCAGTAGCGCAGGTCGCGCAGGGCCGCGCCGGCGAGTGCGGCGGCACCCACCGTGGCGAAATACGGCGACACCCAGCGCTCCAGCAGCAGGTAGGCGCAGGCGATGGCGATCCACCAGTAGACCCACAGCCACGCGTTGTAGCGCAGCACGTCGATGGTCGTCGGATTCGCCGCGCGGTAGAGCGCATAGAAGCGCAGGGTGCGGCGGTACTCGGTGCTCTTCATCGCATGCTCCGGAAAGGCTTCGGACGTCGACAGGAAGAAGCGCAGCGGAAGCCGCGATGTGGACGCGCGTCGAGCGTGCCACGTCCGGACACGCGGCGCGCGCGTCAGCCGATCCGCGCCGCTACCCGCTCGGCCCACGCCCGATAGCTCGCCGCACCCGGATGGAATCCGTCGATCGCCAGGGCCTCCGGCTGATCCGGCAATTCGGCGTCGACCAGTTCTGCGCCCGGCCACGCGCCGATCGCGCCAGCGAGCGCATCCCGGTATCCCCGCGCCCGCGCGCCGAGCAGCCAGCGCAGCGGCTGCGGCAGCGCGCGGAAGCGCTGCATCGGCGGCACCGCGGTCAGCAGGACCCGGCGCACGCCATGGCGTTCGGCGAGCAGCGCGACGAGCTGCCGCTGCTGGCGCAGCCAGCGCGCGGTGGGCACCAGCGCCACGACGTCGTTGACGCCGGTCGACAGTACCGCGACGTCGTAGCCGCCCGGCTCCGTGGCCGCGAGTCGCCGGTGCACCTCCGGGGTGGTGGCGCCGGTGGCCGCGAGCAGCGTCCATTCGATCCGGTAGCGGCGCGACAGAGCGGCGACCAGCTGCCCCGACAGCGCGTCGTCCTGATGGCCGACACCGACCCCCGCCGCGGCGGAGTCGCCGGCGATCAGCAGGCGCAGCGGCGGACCGGATCCCGCGCATCCACGGCGCTCGCCCGGCGGCTCCGGCAAGCGCGGCGTGACCCGTCGGGTGTACAGCGCCTGGGCCAGCCACAACGGCGCCAGGCCGACCAGCGCGAGGCGCGGCAGCCAGCGTGGCGCCGGCGACATCGGTGCGGCACGCATCCGCTCAGCGGCCGGGGGTTGCCGCGCCGGGCATCGTGAACCAGGCGTTGAACGCCACCGTGATGCGCTCGCCGTCGCCGAAGAACGGGAACACCTCGTGCTGCAGGTAGCTCGGAAAGATCACCAGCTGGCCGGGCTTCAGGAGGAAGGACTTGCCGGTCATCGCATACGGCGCCCGGATCCGCGCATTGGCCACGTCGACGTACATGTTGGCGAGCGACAGCGGATTGGCGAAGTGCAGCTTGCCCGAATCCGGATGCGATCCGTCATCGCGCCCCGCGCTGACGCAGTACACCCCCGACCACGACGCCATCGGATGATTGTGCAGCCCGAACCAGCCGTTGCGGCGGGTGATGTGGAACCAGACGTCGGCGGCGATGTCGATCCGCTTCATCTCGTCGGCGCCGTAGCCGTTCAACTGCGCGATCCACTGCGACAGCTCGCCCCAGCAGTACGCGCGCAGCTTCTGCACCGGCTCGTCCGGCCAGGAGAACAGATCGAAGTGGCTCTCGAACAGCGCCGGGTTGATCCGCATCGTCGGATTCGGATTGCGATAGGTCGCCCCCTCGCCCTCGCGCGCCAGGAACAGCGCGGCAAGCTCGCGATTGAGCGCCTCGCAGTTCGGCATCTGCGATTCGCCGATGGCGATGGCGAAGGCGGGAACGATGGTGGGCATGGCGGACGAGGTCGGGAAGGGGGCGTGCGTGTTCCGGATGATAGTGGCGAGCCTGCGAGCGGAGCGCCCCGCCGTCGGCCGTCCTACAGCTTCGGGGGCCGGCCATAGGTATTGAAGCCCGGTGAGCCGGGCGTCGTGATCAGGTCCCACGCGCCGAGGAAGGGGCCGACCACCGGCAACTGTTCCGTCCAGAAGTTCGACCACAGTGACTTGTCGAAGTCGTGGCAGCGCCACATCGTGATCAGCACATCCCACGCCAGCGCGGCGACCACCCGCACCCCGACCGCCGAATTCACCCGGACGCCGGAGGTTCCGGAGATCGCATGGAACGTCGCATCGACCGCGACCACGGGAATCTGCCCGAGCAGGAAGCCGAGTCGTCCGATCCGCCGATCGAGGATCTCCATGGGTCGGGCTCCGGGCGAGGGTTCGGGAGACAGGGTTCTCCCCGCGATCGAATTCCAGGCCGGGTTGCCGCCAGCGGATGCCGTCGGCCGGGTTCCGACCGGAGCGCCCGCGCCGCTTCGGCCACGAGCGGTTCCCCGTTGTGCGTGACTCCGCTGCGCCGGCTACTAGTGCAGGTCGCAGGCCGGACTGGCCCGGCCCGTAGCAGTTTCGTGCGGCCGGAAGGCGTCCATCAGCGTCTCTCCGACAGGTAGCCGACCTCGCGAAACCACCGCAACGCCCGCTCCAGTGCCTCCCGCGTCGTCACCTCGGGCTCGTAGCCGAGCTCGCGACGCGCCTTGTCGCCATCGAGAAACTGCCCGAGCGTCATCACCGCGATCGCGGTCGGACTCACCTTCGGCAGTGCGCCACCGAACAGCCGCCAGCGCCATTCCGACAGCGCGGCGACCGTCTTCGCCACGCCGACCGGCACCGCGCGCGGTGGAGGAACGCCGGCCACCTCCGCCATCAGCGCGGTCAGCGCGTCCATCGCGATGTTCTCGCCGGTGAGGAAGTAGCGCTCGCCGCCGCGGCCGTGCTCCAGCGCCATCACCAGGCCGCGGCCGGCGTCGCCGGCATAGACGACGTTGCGATTGCCGCGCAGATACGCCTTCAGGCTGCCGGCGGCGATGTCGAGCAGCAGCCGGCCGGTGGTGGGACCGTGGTCGTGCTCGCCGAAGGTCATCGCGGGAATGCCGATGACCACGTGCTGGCCGGCCGCGGCGGAGTCGCGCGCGAGCTGGTCCAGCGCCCACTTCACCTGCAGATAGGCGTTCGGCTCGGACGGCCGGCCGCGATAGTCGAGCGATTCGTCCGCCGGCACGCCGTCGACGCGCTTCGGCAGCGCGATCGCGCCGCCGACGTAGAGCACCTTGTCGACCCGCGCCGCCGCACAGGCGTCGTACAGGCGCCGCGACTGCGCCAGCGCGACTTCCACGTCCTCCTGCCAGGGCCGCGGCGCGCCGGGGTAGTAGCCGGCCGCGTGGATCAGCCCGTCGAGCCCGGCAAGCGCCGGCACCAGCGTGTCGAGCTGGTCGAGATCAGCCCGGCGCGCGCCGGCCGCCAGAACGCCGAGTCGCGCGAGCTTGTCCGGCGAGCGCGCCAGCACCACCACCTCGTGGCCTCGCGCGCGCGCCGCCATCGCGGCGTGGTGTCCGAGCATGCCGGTGGCGCCGAGAATCCCGATGCGCATGTCGTTCTCCCGAGGACGACCGAGTGTAGTCCGCACCCGGGCCGACACGTCGGGATTCGACCCCGCACCTCCTTCGCCGCGGGGAACCCCCGTGCGCCGCTTTCGTCGATCAGCGAAGCCGGACGCGCCGCTCGGCCCACCACAGCAGCGCGGCGATCGCCAGCCAGGCGAGGAACCCGTAGCGACGCGACGGCGGCCAGAACGATGGCGCCGAAACGACCGCTGCCGGCGACGTCGATGGTTCGGCCGCCAGCGCCCTCGTCGCCTCGCGGCGCTGCGTCGCGATCCACCCCGGTGCCACGCCGTCGTCCAGCACGTAGAACGCGGACGTCGTCGCCCCGAGCGCCAGCGCGTGCCAGCCGCTCGCGCGCGGCCAGAATCCGGCGCAACGGCGATCGCCGGTCGCCGGGTCGACGAGCAGCGCGATCGGCTCGCCCGAGGGTGGCGTCACGGACCCGGCGCCGGCGAGGCCGCAGAACACGACGCGCTCGCCGCGCCGCGCGATGCCCAGCGCTTCGGGAGCTGCCTCGCCCCGTGCACGCCCGAGTCGCGCCAGCACGCCGCCCCACAGGCTGTCGTAGCGCGCCGCGTGGCCGTCGAGCACCAGGCGCCAGCTGTCGTCGAGCCACCACAGGCCGACCCGGCCTTGTCCCTGGGCGCGCCATAGCGCGAGATCGTCGTTCGCGGCACTGCCGACGAGGCGGGTCGCATCGCGACCGTTCGCCTTCAGCGGGCGCCGCGACAGCGCCGTCGCGCTCGGATCGTCGGCCGCAACCGCGGAGGGGGCGCCCGCCGTCACGGCTGCGAGCGTGACGCTGGTCGAAAGGTCCGCCGCCGTCACCTCGAAGCCGAGCGCCTTCCAGTCGCTCGCGGTGGCCGCCGGCAATGGCCCGGTCGCACGCAGCAGCAGCCCGAGGCCGTCGTTCACCGCCGCGACGAGCGCCGCGCGTTCGCCGCCGCCGAGCGCGCTCCAGGAGCGCTCGTCGACGACGACGAGGTCGATGGCCCGCAGATCGTCCGCGCCCAGTTTCGGCTGGCCCTGCAGCAGGGCGACGCGCTCGCTCAGCCCGACGCGGGCACGCAGATCGACGCCGGCATCGAGCGCCCAGCGCCGCAGGTATTTCTGCTCCGGGTCGGGACCGCCGGACAGCAGCAGCACGACCGGGTGGTCCGCGGCCACCGCGGACAGCGCGATCGGCACCCGTTCGACGATCGCCTCGTCGGCCATCCGGTCGAGCTCGAACAGCGCTCGGCCGGGCTGGCGACTGTCGGCCTCCAGCACGAACGAACCATCGACCGCCGCGACGGTCTTCGCCACCACGCTGCCGGCCGGGTCGGCCAGTTGCAGACGCGCACCGGGAACACCGGCGACACGCCCGCTGAGCGCCCAGCGTTGGCCGGCGACGACCCGGGATGGCCACTGCAGGTCGACGATGCCGACCGGCGATGGCGCCGGGTCGAACCGGACGGCGATACCGCGAGCGGCATCGCGATCCCGTGCCGGCAGGCCGTCGCCGACGACGCGCAGCTCGCGAACGGACGGCGAGCGGCGCAGCGCCGTCGCGAGGTCGGGCACGGGCGCCGCCCCCTCGACCGTCGCCGCATCGGGCAATGCCACGATCGTCGCCGCAGGATCGAGCGCCGCCCGCTGCGCCGGCGTCGCGCCCGCGGTGATCACGACGAGGCGATCGTCCCCTCGTCCGTCCGGACTTTCCGCGAGCAGCACGTACAGCAGGACGGCGCAGGCGACCTGGCCCGCCGCCAGCGGGAGGCGCCAGCGCGGCGCGTGTCGCGCCAGCCGGACGATGGCCGCGACCGCGGCGAGACCGAGAACGGACGCCATCGGCAGATCGATCGTCATCGCGCTGCTTCCTTGGCGAGCGCATCGAGGTAGGCGCGACCCGCGGCATCCGGCATGGGCCGCTGGCGTGCGCCGGCGGCGGCACGGGGCAGCAATGGCCACAGCTGGCGCGACAACTCCGCGCGACAATCGGCGCAGGCCGGCTCCTGCTGCACGCGTTCGATCGCGACCGCCAGTCCGAGCGCATCGGGACTCGCGTCCGGATGCGCTCGCGACCAGTCCGCGAGCGCGCCGAAGTCCGGCGACATGCCGGCATCGAGCGCCTGCCAGGCTGCGGTCGGCGTCGCGTCGACGCTTGCCGCGGTCATCGTGCTGCCGCGATCGGCCAGGCTCTTGCGATCGCCGGAGAGCCGGCGCGTCGTGTCGATCGCCGGCAGCTCCAGTCCCACGCGGGCGAGGTAGATGCGCGAGGCCTGCTGGACCTGCTTGATGAAGCCGAGCGCGCGGTTCTCATGCGGCAGTGCCGCGGGGAGCTGCGCGAGCCTCAGCTGTTCCTCGGCGCGCCACATCGCGTCGAGCGCGCCACGCAGCAGCTTCTTCGTCTCCGGGTCGAGCAGCGTCGCCGCCTCCGCGATGTCGTGAACGTGGCCGTACTGCGCGACGACGTCGCCCGCGACGCCGAACGCCGCCGGCGCGGCGTGCTCGTCGTGCCCGGCCGGCCCCTCGTCGTGATGCTGTTCGCCGTCCGGACCGGCCCGGTCCTCGGACTCCTCGCCCAGGAACTGGCCGTAGCGCAGGCGCAGCGCCTTCTGGTCCTCGCCGATCTGGTTGGCGCGGCGGCCGTACTCGTCGGCGGCGAGCCTGGGCCGCTCGGCGAGCAGCGCCTCGGTGTCGATGATGATCTGCCGCTGGCTGCGGAAGTAGGCCGGCAGCTGGCGCTGCACCAGGCCTTCCATGCCGGTGCCCGCGTCGCCGGTCGGCGGCGGCCAGCGCAGGATGTAGCTCGCACTGCGACTCCGGTTCGGTGCCGGCGTCCGCTGGTCGACGACCGCGAGTCGCGCGATCAGGTCGTCGCCGGCGGCGAGGCCGAGCGCGGCGAGATCGAGCGTGACCGGATAGCGGCGGCGCCGGGCATCACCCTCGCCGGGAAGCTGCAACACCTGTTCCTTGACCTCGACGTTCTCGCCACTGCCATGCGCGACGGTCACGGTGAGCGACGCGGCACCGAGGCCGTAGTCATCCTCGGCCTCGAACAGCAGTGTCCACTTCGGCTGCGGCGGCTCGACCAGCGACAGCGTCTTCTCCGGCACCAGCACGCGGATCTGCGGCGGGCGGTCGGGGATCAGCTCGATCCGGCGCGAGCGTCCGTCCGCGAGCGGTGGCACGCCCTCCGTCTCGAGGTGGTACAGCAGCGCCGCCGTGATCGGTCGGGCGCCGACCCAGTCGTCACCTGCGCGCGCCAGCGGCAGCGTGCTGCCATCGCTGAACACCAGTTTCGCCGCCGCCGGCGGCGGGGCGAGGCCAAGCTGCCAGCGTACGCTCGCGCCTTCCTCGACGGACAGGTCGAGCGCATCGACCTGCCGCGCCGCGCGTCCGGTGTAGGCCGGCGCGACGATGTCGACGCGATGTCGGACGATCACGGTGTGCGCCGGTGCGGTCGGCGCTGGAGCCTCCGTCGGCATCGACGTGGAGGCCGGCGTCGAGTCCCGGTTCCCGACCAGCAACAGCGCGCCGATCGCGATCGCGGCACCCGCCCACAGCAGCGCGAGCTGTCGCGTCGGCCAGGACGGACGGAGGTCGAGGTCCGCGCGGGCGGCGACGCGCGCGGCGACGCGTTGCCGCTGCAGCGACTGCAGGGGGCCGAGCCCGTCCGGGCCGACGAGCAGCAGTGCGCTGCTGTCGTCGAGGGCAGGATCGAGCGCGTCGAGGCGCCGAGCGGCCCAGGGCGCGTCCAGCCGGCGCGCGGCGACCACCGCCATCGCCGTGATCGCCAGCGCCGCCAGCGCGAGCGCTGCCGGCGGCGCGGCGGGCGTGCCGAAGCGGGTCGCGGCCAGGAGCAGGGGCAGCGCGACGGCGAGCGACCGCGCGATCGAGATCCACGCGACGCGGACCCGGGCCGCGCGGAGCAGAGAACGCAGGATGTCGAGGGCGCTCACGCCGCCCCCCGGAGCCGAGGACCGTTGGCGAGCGTCCGCTCGACCACGAACAGCAGCGCGACCGTCAGCGCCAGCGCCCCCTGCAGTGGACGCCCTGGCGGGGCGCTCGCGGCCACCCCATCGCGCGTCGGCGCGATGGCCGAAGCCGGCGCCCGGGCCGGCGCGACCGCCGCATCGCGGAGCACAGCGTTCAATGCGGACGGGAAACCGGCTTCGAGCACGATCGGCATGGATGAGGGCATCGGCATCGCGGCGAGCTCGACCAGGCGCCCGCGCCCGATCCGCCGCGCCCGCGCCAGCACCCGGCCATCGCCGTCGCGCCATGCCACCGGCGCATCGCTCGTCGCCGGCGCGAGCGCCAGCGCCGTGCCGCCGGCCTCGACGAAGGCGCGACCGGTCGCGTCGAGGTCGCCGTCGACGGCGAACAGCCAGTCGGAACCGGATCCGATCGGCGCAGGCGCGGCCGCCGCGTCGAGGCGGTAGCGGCCGGCCTCGGTCGCATTCCACGCGGCGACCGCGGCGCGCAGGACTGCGATCGCCGGTGCGTCGGCGTCGCGGTAGCGCAGCGCGATCGTCGTCGCCGGCGGCGTCTCCGTCGAGGACTCTCGCGCTTCGGCCGGCGTCCGCGCGGCGACGACGGTCCATTGAACGGCGTGGCGCAGCTGCAGCGAGCCGCCGTCCAATCCGTCGAGCCATTCCGGAACGACGACGACGAGCTTGGCGCCATCCGCCGCGGTCGCGTCGAACTCGCGCAGCAGGCTCGCGACCGGCGATGCCCTGGCGGGTTCCGGCGTGTCGAGCGATGGGAAGCCAGCGGCCAGCCAGTGGCGCTCGCCTTCCGGCAACGGCGCCGTCAGCCGGGCGATCTCCACCCCCCGCGCGACCAGCACGACGGTCGTTGCCGCGGACGAGGGGCCGCGCCACTCCGGCGCCGCCCACCAGCACGCGATCGCGACGATCAGCAGGAGGCGCAGCGCCAGCAGCAGCCATTCGGCGAGGTGGATGCGCTGTCGCGGCGGGAGGCGACGGCCGATCCAGGCCAGCGCGGCGAACATCGTCAACCGCTGCTCGGTGCGGCGCGCGAGATGCAGCAGGATCGGCAGCGGCAGCGCGGCAAGCACGGCCAGTCCCGCGGGATTGGCGAACGCGAGACTCACGCGCCGGGCTTCTCGGCCGGTCGCGCGGACAACAGTCGCAGCAGCGGCGCCACGAGGTCTTCGTCGAGTACGTGGCGGGTGCCGCGGATGCCGGCGGCGGCGAGGCGCTGCGCGAGCGCGGCGTTGGCGGCGCCGAAGCGGGCGAGGAAGTCCGCGCGGGCGCTGGGACCGTCGGCATCGAGTTCGATGCCGCTCTCCGGATCGCGAAAGCGGTGTCCGGAGCGGAACGGGAAATCACGCTCGTCGGCGCCGATCAGCTGAACCGCGTAGCACTCGCGGCGGGTCGCGGCGAGTTTCAGCAGGAGCTCGACGAGGCCGGCGTCGAAGAAGTCCGACAGCGCGACGACCAGCGCGCCGGCGGGAATCTTCTCCCACAGGCTGCGGGTCGCGACGTCGCCGGGATAGCCGCCGGCGGGCTGCAGGCGGTCGAGCGCGATCAGGCAACGGTCGCGCTGACGCAGCCCCGCGCCGCCGGGCACGAGCTGCAGGCCGTCGCCGGACAGCACGGCCAGCCCGAAGCGGTCGCCCTGGCGCAGCGCGATCTCGAACACGGCGGCGGCGAGGGCCGCGGCGGCATCCAGCTTGCGCCATCCGGGACGCGCGACGTCGGACTGCGCCATCGAGGCGCTCGCATCGATCAGCACCCAGACGGCGAGCTGGCTGTCGCGCTCGGACTCGCGGACGAAGTAGCGGTCGGAGCGCGCGTACAGCTTCCAGTCGATCCGGCGCGGCTCGTCGCCGGGCTCGTAGCCGCGGTACTGCGCGAACTCGAGCCCCAGGCCGCGATTCCGCGACAGGTGCTGGCCGAGCGCGCCGCCGGCGACCGCCGTGCGCGGACGCAGGGCGAGAGTGCGCAGGCGGGCGCGGAGCGCGGGCGTGAGCGCGGCCGAGACCGACATCGCCGCCGGCTCAGCCCGGGAACGGCACCGCGGCGAGCAGCGCCGCGATGACGTCGTCGGCGCTCTTGCCGTCGGCCTCGGCGGCGAACGACAGCAGCAGGCGATGGCGCATCACCGGCGCGGCGAGCGCGCGCACGTCGTCGCGGGTGGCGGCGAGGCGGCCGTTCAACAGCGCCCGCGCCTTCGCGGCGAGCACCAGCGCCTGGCCGGCGCGCGGGCCGGCGCCCCACTTGATCCAGGACTGCACGGCGGGGAGGTCCGACACCTGCGGCCGGCTGGCGCGCACGAGACGCGTGATCCAGGTCAGCACGTCGGCGCCGACATGCACCTCGCGGGTCAGCGCCTGCAGCGCGATCACCTCGTCGCCGGACATCACCGCGGTGATCGCCGCGCTACGGCTGCCGGTGGTCTGCACGAGGATCGCCTCCTCCTCGGCCTCGGTCGGATAGTCGACCCGGATGTGCAGCAGGAAGCGGTCGAGCTGCGCCTCCGGCAGGGGATACGTGCCGGCCTGCTCGAGCGGATTCTGCGTCGCCAGCACGAAGAACGGTCGCGGCAGGTCGTAGGTCGTTCCGCCGTAGCTGACGGTGCGCTCCTGCATCGCCTCCAGCAGCGCGGCCTGGGTCTTCGGCGGCGTGCGATTGAGCTCGTCGGCCAGCAGCAGGTGGGTGAACACCGGGCCGCGCTGGAACTTGAAATAGCGGCGGCCGGTGCCGTGGTCCTCCTCCAGGATCTCGGTGCCGAGGATGTCGGAGGGCATCAGGTCCGGGGTGAACTGCACCCGGTGGAAGTCGAGGCTGAGCGCCTGGCCGAGCGAGCGCACCAGGAGCGTCTTGCCGAGCCCGGGCACGCCTTCCAGCAGGCAATGGCCGCCGGCGAGCAGGCCGATCAGCAACTGCTCGACCACCGCCTCCTGGCCGACGATGGCCTGGGCGATCGCGGCCCGCAGCGCGCCGAGGCGCGACAGCTGCTGCTGGACGGTGGCTTCCGAAATCACGTCACCCATGGCATTCATTCCGATGTGCCCTTCACGGGGGAGGAATTCGCCCAGCGAATTCCTCTCGTCAGTTGTTCATCGCGTACATCACGACATTCACGGCGAAGCGGGTGTTGTCCTCGGCCAGCCAGCGCTTGTTGCGCCAGTCGTAGTCCCACTCGCAGCCATAGTCCTTGTTCGAGTACAGCACGCCGAGACGGCCGGCGACGTCGATGCCGCGCAGGTACTCGTGCACCAGATCGTCGCCCCAGCCGTTGAGCTCGAAGCTGGTCGGCGGCGGTCCGTCGAACCGGAAGAAGCTCGAATAGACCGGATGGTTCTTCGGCAGCTTCGCGAGCGCCGTCGCACCGAAGATCGCCGCCATCTCGGCCTCGAAGGACTTCGCGAACAGGCCGTCGATGTCGTGGTTGCAGTCGTCGACCAGCACGAAGCCGCCGTTCCTCACGTAGTGCTCGAAGTTGCGGCGTTCGTCGGGATTGAACTCGACCAGCTTGTGGCCGGCGAGGTAGCAGAACGGCGCGGCCAGCATCCGCGGATCGGCGAGCGGCAGCACCTGCTCCTTCGGATCGACGCGCAGCGTCGTGTACTGCAGCAGCGCGTCGATCAGGTTGGTCGGCATCCGCTGGTCGACGTCCCAGTCGCCGGAGTCGTACTGGAGTCGGGTGAACCAGAAGTCGTAGACATTTGCCGCCGCTGGCGCGACGGCGAATGTCCTGCTTGACGCGATCGCAGCCAGGATGGGCAGGAGCGATCGATGGAGGAACTTCCTTCGGTTCACGACGAGGCTGCCATTGATCTTCAATTCAAATCCGGCCCCGCCGAGCGCATCCAGGAACGCCTCAGTTTCCTATCGCATCCCCGCCGGAACGGCGGGGATGCAGGGACCGGTCAAACCGCATCCGACAGGGACGTGAACGTGAAGTCCCTGATCTTCATCGGCGGGATCATCATCACGAACGGCGACTCGTCGTCGGCCACGCGCACCGGCTTGCCGAATTCCTCGACGTTGTTCAGCATGATCACCGGCGACTCGTT
Organism: Ahniellaceae bacterium; assembly: GCA_044221335.1. Taxonomy (GTDB): domain Bacteria; phylum Pseudomonadota; class Gammaproteobacteria; order Xanthomonadales; family Ahniellaceae; genus JBGAPI01. The sequence goes on along the minus strand of JBGAPI010000001.1, from coordinate 16,506 downwards.
GAAGCGGAAGTTCTTGATCGGGTACTTGATCTCGCCGTTCTCGATGTAGAAGGTGCCGTCGCGGGTCAGGCCGGTGAGCAGCACCGTCTGCGGATCGACCATGCGGATGTACCAGGTGCGGGTCACCAGGATGCCCTTCTGGGTGCCCTTGACCAGTTCAGCCGTCGACTTCGTGCCGCCGGACATGATCAGGTTGCCCGGCTGGCCGATGGCCTTCCTGCCCTTCTCCTTCGCCCAGAAGCGCGAGTACTGCAGGTAGTCGACCTTGCCCTTGGTGACGATCGCGGTCTTCTCGCGGGCGAGACCGTCGTTGTCCCACGGGAACACGGCGGCGTCCGGATCCCAGGGATCGGAGTGCATCGTCACCCGCTCGTCGAACACCTTCTCGCCGAGACGGTTGCCGCCGCCCTTCTTGGTCAGGAAGCTGCGGCCCTCGTCGGCCTGGCGGGCGTCGAAGCCGAACATCATGAACGAGATCAGGCCGGCACTCGCTGCCGGCTCCAGGACCACGGTGTACTTGCCCGGCTCCAGCGCCTTGGCATCGACCGACTTCTTCGACTTGTCGATCGCGGTCTTGATCTCGGCCTTGGCATCGAACTTCTTGACGTCGCCGACGTTGCGCGCGACCCAGCCGGAACCGCGGCCGTCTTCGGTGCGCACGGTGCAGGTGAAGTCCACCGTGGACGACTTCTGGTAGCCGAAGTTGCCGTTGCTGTTGGCGATCGCGGTGAAGCTGGTGTCGTCGGTGAAGAACCCGGCGGCGACCAGCTTGTCCTTCTTGCTGGGCTCGATGCAGTCGGCGGCCACCTGCGCGCGATACTCCGGCGTGATGTCGGCGGTGTTCTGCACGAAGGTGTCGCTGGCCTTGTACTCCTGCTTCGGGATCGCCGGCACGAACTCCGGGTTCTCCGGCGCCAGCCGGGCCAGCTCCTCGGCGCGGCGGACGACCTTCTCCAGCGAGGCGTCGTCGAACTCGTTGATGGTGGCAGTGCCGGTGCGCTTGCCGAACGCGACCTGCACGACGAGGTCGCAGTTGTCGACGATGCCGGAGGTGGAGACGTTGTTCAGTGCGTAGCGGATGTTGCCGGCGACGCTGCCGCCGAGCTGGGCGGTGCACTCGTCGGCCTTCGACAGCTTGACGACCTTCTCGAGAATCGCCTTGGCTTCGGCTTCGGAAAAAATGCTCATGGGTTTTGCTCCTGGATGCTCAGCCGAGGTTGCGAGCGGTCGAGATGACGTTGGCGCCGGTGAAGCGCGCGGTGGCGGATCCGTGCGAGACCGCCGACACCTGGCCCGGCTGGCCCTTGCCGTCGAAGAACGAGCCGCCGTAACGGAAGTCGCGCTCGTCGCAGACCGCCGCGCAGGAGTTCCAGAACTCCGGCGTGCGCATCTGGTAGGCCACGTCCTCGATCATGTTGCCGACCTTGCCGTTCTTGATCTCGAAGAACAGCTCGCCGCCGAACTGCGCGTTGTAGCGCTGCTGGTCGATCGAGAACGAGCCGTCGCCGACGATGTAGATGCCGTTCTCGACGTCCTTCACCATCTCCGCCGGGGTCAGCTGCTTCTTGCCGGCCTCGAGCGAGATGTTGGCCATGCGCTGGAACTGCACGCTCGCCCAGGAATCGGCATAGCAGCAGCCCTGCGACTCCTTCTCGCCGATGATGTGGGCCTGGTCGCGGATCACCTGATAGTTGACCAGCACGCCGTCCTTGATCAGGTCCCAGCGCTTGGTCTTGACGCCCTCGTCGTCATAGCCGACCGCGCCGAGCGTGGTCGGGGCGATCTTGTCGGCGAAGATGGTCACGTGGTCGGACCCATACTTGAAGTCCTTCGACTTCCACTTGTCCAGGGTGACGAAGCTGGTGCCGGCGTAGTTGGCCTCGTAGCCCAGCACGCGGTCGAGCTCCAGCGGATGCCCGACCGACTCGTGGATGGTGAGCCACAGGTGCGAGGGGTCGAGCACGAGGTCGTACTTGCCCGGCTTCACCGACGGCGCCTTCAGCTTCTCCTGCGCCTGCTTCGCCGCGGCAACCGCGTCTTCCAGCAGGTTGTAGGAATTGCCGTAGACCACGGCGCCGCAGGGCAGCTCGACGCGGCCTTCCGGCTTGCCGTCGAGGTATTCGTAGCCCATGCCCTTCGGCGTCGACAGGCTGTTGCGGCTCCGGAACTTGCCGCTGGCCGCTGGAGGCGAAGTACTTCTGCTCGTTGACCGAGAAGATCACCGAGTTGACGTAGTTGGCGCCGGCCTTCAGCGCCGCGGCATTGGCCGACAGCAGCAGCTCGACCTTCTCCTTGATCGGCACTTCCATCGCGTTCTTCACGATCGGCGTCGCCCAGCTGACCTCGCCGACGCCCTTGGTCGGCGCCAGCTGCACCGGCTCGGACCGGACCTTGGAATTGGCCTTGGCGATCGCGACCGCCTGCCGGGCGGCCTTCGCCACCGCCTCCGGCGAGAGGCTGTTGGTCGCGGCGAAGCCCCAGGTGCCGTTGGCGATCACGCGGATGCCGGCGCCGGTGGACTCGGTGTTGACCACGTTCTGCACCTTGTTCTCGCGGGTCACCACGAACTGCCGCAGGTAGCGCCCGATGCGCACGTCGCAGTAGGTCGCGCCGCCGTCCTTGGCCGCGGCCAGCGCCGCGTCGGCGAGCTTCTTCTTCAGGCCGAGATCGATCCTGTCGACCAGCTGTTCGGCGGCGATCGCGCGATGACCGAACGGCAGCAGCAGACCACCGACCCCGAGGCCGGTCCTGCTGAGAAAGTCACGTCTATCCATTGCCCTGCTCCAAGGTGGGTGCCTGCATCGAACGGGAACGAACGCCAGCAGGGATGGACCGCCGGACGCTCGTGGGACGCCGATGGTGTCGCCTGGGTCTGGTCGATTCCATGTGTCGTATGGCAGGGGTCCGTCCCGAGGCGTAGGCGCGTCGCCGCGCAGCGGCAGGGCCGAGGCGCGTGGTCCAATACGCGCCTCGCCCGCTCCGGAAATTCATGAATACTTCGCCACCCGACTCCGATCCCGCGCCGGACCCCGAAGCCAACCTCGATCCGGTCCGGGAGATCGTCGACGCCATCGCGGCCGCCACCGTCGCCGCGATCGTCGCCGACGAGGATCCCGCGACGCTCGCGGCAGCCGTCACCCGCGGAACGCCGACGGACCTCGATCGCCGCACCGCGCTCGCACTGTCGCGGCAGATCCGGCAGCGGACGCCGGATCCGCGCAACGGCTACGCGCTGCCGAAGTCGGCCCGCAACGAACGCAACGCGCCATGTCCCTGCGGATCCGGGCGCAAGTACAAGCACTGCTGCGAGACCGTCGACGCGACCTTGCCCGAGCTCGAGGCGCACTACCTGCCGGAGCTGCTGGAGGAACTGCCGCACACGGACTGGCGGTCGCTGGTCGGCAGCCGGATCGACCTCGAACTGCTGGCCGACGTCGTCGACCTGTGGCTGGAGGCCGGCCGCGCCGGCGACGTCGTACTGCTGCTGGAGCCGTTCTTCGTCGAGAAGAAGCAGTTCCGCCGCCGCCAGGGTGCGCTGCTGCACGGCCTGCTCGACGCCTACGAGGAGATGCGCCAGCCGCGCCTGCAGCGACGCCTGCTCGATCAGGCCGTCCTGCACGGCGACGACGACGTGCGCTTCCTCGCGCACCTCTATCGCGCGTCGATCGCGCTCGACGACGAAGACCGCGGCGCGGCGCGCGCGAGCTGGACGGAGGCCTCGCGCATCGATGCCGATGCGCCGTCGCTGGCGGAACTCGACCTGCGCCTGCTGCTGCTCGAGGAGCGCGGCGAGCTCGTCGCCACGCGCGCCGGCGAGTGGCGGGCGCGACTCGATCGCGCGGACTACGAGCTCGATCCCGAGCTCGATGCGCTGCTGCGGGACGCCGCCGACCGCGGCGTCGCGGCGCTGCTCTAGGAACCGCCGGTCGCCCGCGCGGGACGCCGCGGTCCTGCCAGCCGCTCAGTGGCTGTCGATCCTGCGCAGCGTCGCCATCACGCCCGGATCCTGGAGCGCCTCCGGCAGGTCGATCGCCAGCGCCTCCTTCGCGAGCGCGCGGGCCTCGTCGGCCTTGCCGCGACGGAGCAGCGACTCGGCCTGCGTGCGCAGCAGGCTCTGCAGGTTGACCCGGTCCTGCGCATGGCCGCTGCGCCAGACCGCGACGATCGCGTCGATCTCGCGCGCCGCCTCCTCGTCGCGATGCAGGTCCGCGAGGATCGCGACGCGGGTGTGGCGGGTCAGGAGGACTTCGTCCGAGTTCGGGCCGAATTTGCCGGAGTAGGCCGCGAGCGCCGCGTCGATGTCGGCCACCGCCTTGTCCAGCTCGCCGAGCTTGCGGTGGATCGCCGCCGAGGTCGACAGCACCGCGGCCGTGCGGGAATCGCCCTTGCCGAACAGCGCCTCCGACTCCCGGACCGCCTGCGCGACGACCGGCGCCGCGAGCGCGGCGCCGCGTCCCTTGAACAGCACGTTGGCGAGCACCTGGCGCGCCTTCGGGCAGATCGCGTCGGCCAGCGGCGGAGCCGCATCGCAGGGCTCGAGTGCGCTGCGCGCGCCGGCCTCGGCGGCATCGAAGTCGCGCCGGCGGACGTCCACCATCGCGAGCTGCAGCCGCCCCGCGAGCACCCGCGGGTGGTGTGCGCCGAAGAAGCCGCGCTTCATCTCCAGCGCCTCGACCAGCAGCGGCCGGGCCTCGTCGAGGCGACCGCGCGACGACAGGAACGTGCCGAGGTTGCCGAGCGCGGTCGCGATCGACGGATGGGCGTTGCCGAAGATCCGGCGGCGCAGCGCCAGCGCCTCGCGATAGGTCGCCTCGGCCTTCACCAGGTCGCCGGCGCCGTCGTAGGCGGCTGCGAGATTGCCGATCGCCTCAGACAGGTGCGAATCCTCGGGCAGGCCGAGCTGGCGCCAGCGCGCGACCCGCGGCGCCAGTTCGGCGATCGCATCGGTGTAGCGTCCCGCCACCGCCAGCGCATTGCCGGACATGAAGGCGACACTGAGGTCGTCCAGCGTGTCCTTGCCGTAGACCCCCGACGCCAGCACGCTCGCCTGGCGCAGCAGCGCCAGCGCGTCGTCGGTCTTGCCGTCGTTCATCAGCAGCACGCTCTCGGTGGCGAGACCCTCGATGCTGGCCGGTGTCGGATGGGCGATCAGCAGCGGTCGCACCGCGGCCAGCGCGGCGCGGGCCTCGGCCGGGCGGGCCATCTCGGTCAGCACGACCGCGCGCTGCACGGCCGACCGCAGTCGCTGCGGATCGTTGTCCGGAAGGGTCTTGGACTGCTCCTCCAGCGCCGCGGTGTACTGCCCCAGCGCGGCTTCGTAGTCCCCGTTCGCCTGGCTGATCGCGGCCAGCACGGCATAGAGCTCGCCGCGGGTCGCGGCGGGCAGGGCGTGGTCGGCGTCGAGGCGCGTGCGCGCCGCCTTCACCAGCACGTCCGGCGTGGGACGGACGTCGCGAGGGAGCTCGGCCTTGGCGGTGTCGAGCAGCTGCAGCAGGAAGTCGCGAACGGCGTCGGCGCGGGCCGCCTGTTCGCGTGCCAGTCGCGCCTGCTCGCGGGCGACCTGTGCCTGCCAGGCGGTGACGACGACGCTGGCGAGCAGGGCGATCAGCAGCAGCACGGTGATCGTCACGCCGCCGCGATGGCGCTGCACGAACTTGCGGGTGCGGTACCACACCGACGGCGGATGCGCCGCGACCGGCCGGCCGTCGAGGAACGCGGCGAGGTCGTCGGCCATCGCGCCGGCCGAGGGATAGCGCCGCTCCGGCTCCGTCGCCAGCGCCTTGCCCGCGATGTTGTCGAGATCGCCGCGCAGCACTCGGCTGCTGGCGATCGGCGTGACGGTGAGCCGCTCGGCCAGCACCGAAGGCCGTTCGCCGGTGTCGCGCGGCGGCCGCTCGCCGAGCAGCAGTTCCCGCAGGATCACGCCGAGCGCGAACACGTCGGTGGCGGTCGTGATCGCGCCGTCGGCGAACTGCTCCGGTGCCGCGTACTCCGGGGTCAGCGCGCTGAATCCGCGGGTGGTCTCGCCCTCGTCGTGGTCGAGCAGCTTCGCGATGCCGAAGTCGAGCAGCTTCACCGCGCCGTCGGCATCGACCAGGATGTTGGACGGCTTGAGATCCCGATGGACGATCAGGCTGCGATGCGCGGCGTCCACCGCGCGGCAGACGGTGACCAGCAGCGCCAGCCGCTCGGCGAGCCCGAGGCCGCGCGTGCTGCAGTAGCCGACGAGCGGCAGTCCGTCGACGTATTCCATCGCCAGGTAGGCGTTGCCGTCGTCGTCGACGCCGCCGTCGATCAGTCGGGCGATGTTCGGGTGCGACAGGGTCGCCAGCGCCTGCCGCTCGCGCCGGAACAGGCGCTGCTCGAAGCTGGAGAACACGCCACGCCGGAGCAGCTTGACCGCCACCGGCTGGTCGAAGTCGGCGTCCTCGCGTCGCGCCAGGAACACGGCGGCCATTCCGCCCTGGCCGATCAGGCTCTGCAGCCGGAACGGACCGATCCGCCGTCCGATCCAGCGCGCGGCCGCATCGTCGGGCGCTTCGATGTCGCCGAGGCGATCGAGGCGCTGGTCGAGCCGCTGCGCAAGCGGATCATTGCTGACGGTGTCCGCGGCATCGAGCAGCGCCTCGATCCGCGCGCGCAGCGCGGCGTCGTCGCACGCCACGGCGAGCCACGCGCGACGGGCTTCCGGTGCCTGCTGCTGGGCCTGCTCGTAGAGCTCGCGCATTCGGCTCATGCCGGGATTCCGGGTCGGAGTGGACGGGGAAGGCTGTCGCGCATCGTCGCGACTGCCGGAGCGCCGCACAAGCGTCCGTGACGCATCAGTTCACGTCCTCGAAGCCGTTCCCGAACAGCGGGTCGTTGCACAGGGATTCGCTGCGCTTCGGCTCGAACAGCACCGCGACCTGGGTGCCCGCGGCGAGCGCCGCGCCGTCCTCGTTGCGGATCAGCCAATGGCCGCTCAGCGGGTCGTAGTGGACGCCGAGCGGATGCGGGTTGACCGCGCCATTGCCGCCGGCCGCGATGTGCGGGGCGGCGCAGAGATTGCCGTCGAGCTCCGGATGCAGCAGCGCGCTGCTGGCCCCGGTCGCGGCCACCGTGTGGAGGAACGCGTTCCGGCTCGGCGGCTGCGCGTAGACGTTGAAGCCGGCGCCCTGGGGCAGCGCGGCACCGTCGAGGTTGGCGACATACCAGGCGCCGAACTGGTAGGTCGCCGCCACCGGGTGGGGATCGGCGGCTTCGGTGCCGGCCGCCCCGCGCGACGGACTGACCAGCACGAGGCTGTCCGGCGGCAGCGCCGCGATCGCCGGCGGCAGCAGCGCATAGGCACCGAGGATGTCGGCGGCGGCGGCGACATAGTGCAGCACGCCCGGACCCGGCGCCGGAGCGAGCAGATGGAAGCCGGCGCCGGTATTGAGGTTGAAGCCGTCGTCGGCGAGCAGCTGCCAGCGGCCGCTGGCGCTGGCGTAGCGCTGTGTCAGCGGGCGCGGGTTGGGCGTGGTGTCGGAGGGCTGCGCGCCGCCGCTGCGGCTGACCTGCAGCAGCAGGGCCGGATTGCCGTTGCTGCGGGCGTCGTTGACCTCGGTGACGGCGGCGAAGCCGGTGGTGTTGTGCACGAGGCTGTCGTCGCCGAACTCGTAGGCGCCGATGTCGGGCGCGCCGCCCTTGATCCGGCGCAGCCCGTCGACATCGAGGCTCGCCAGCGCGGGAAGCGCGCCGGCGGCGACGGCGCGGTCTGCCGCGTCGGCGGCGTCGCGCAGAGGAGAGTCGGACGACAGCCGCGGCCGCGCGACCACCGCGACCCGCGGATCTGCGGTGATCGTGCCCGGTCCGGGGTTGTCGATCGTTGCCGGGTTGGCGAAGAAGGCGTTGCGGCGGTTGACCACGCCGGCACCGAGCGCGCCGAGGTTGACCGCGGCAAAGCCGTGCTGGGCGATCAGGTTTCCGGCGATCAGGCCGTCGACCTGGATCGCCGCGTTGTTGCTGAAGAAGTTGATGCCGTAGTCCGCGCCGATCAGGCTGTTGTTCAGGATGCGCACCAGCGCGTGGTCGCCGAGCAGGACCAGCCGCAGGTCCTCGTTGAACGGGCTGGCGTCGTCGCGCGCCACCACCACGTTGTCGGCGACGCGGATCTCGGCGTCTGCGGGCGGGTCGCCGCTGCGGACCTGGATGCCGCGCGACACCCGGAAGCTCGGGTCGTCGCTGTGCGGATCGCCGAGCACGCGGTTGCGCAGGATGTCGGCACGGAGCGCGTACGGCCCCTGCATCAGCACCAGGATGCCGTTGCGGCTCGCGCTGCCGGTCGGAGCCCCGCCGATGCCGAGCGCCTCGACGAGGTTGTCGCTGACCTCGGCGACCACGGCGCTCGCCAGGTTGCCGGACACGTTGATGCCGACGCCCGCCGGCGCCGACACCCCGACGCGACAGCCGCGCACGCGCGCCGTCAGCGTGATCGGCGCGCCGAAGCTGCCGCCACCGATCGACAGCCCGTAGCCGTTGCTGCCGGCGTCATCGACCCGGAGCCGATCGAACGATACGCTGCCGGCCGTCGACGCCAGCACCGAGACCGCGCCCCGGCGCAAGCGCAGGCCGTCGAGCACGAGCTGCCAGCCGGCGGGGGCATCGATGCTGATCCCGATCGAGCGCCCGGCGGCCAGCACCGGCGCGTAGCCGGAGGCCGCGACCAGGTTGACCGGACGGCTGTACGACACCGTCTCGTCGATCTCCGCGCTGGTCGCGAGCTGGACGGTGTCGCCGTCCGCGGCGGCGGCGATGCAGTCGGACAGCGTCGTGTTGCAGGGCGCCGCGCCGGGCCAGGTGCGGGTGCTGGCCGCTTCGGCGGGCTTGGCAACGGTCGCAGCGAAACAGGCCGCGATCAGGGCGATCGATCGGAGACGCATCAGCATGGACTCGGCACGGGTCGGGAAGACCATTGCCTGTCAGGCGTCGCGCGGGAAGGAAATGCGACATCGGCCGTCCTCCGCGTCGGGAGAGCGGCGGGCGAGTCGCTCGCCCTTCGCGGCGTTCGCGGCGGGCCGGGGCCCGCTCTACATCTGAGCCTTGAGGAAGGTGCGGGCGAACGCGAGGTCGCGATCGACGGTGCGGCGGGTGAGTCCCAGCAGGTCGGCGATCTTCTGCAGTTCCAGGCCGCCGAAATAGTGCAGCTCGACGACCTGAGCCGCGCGCTCGTCCTCCGCGGCCAGCGCGCGCAGCGCGTCGTCGAGGTCCAGCGCCTCGCGCGCGTCGAGCGCCATCGTGTCGCCGGCGACGGCCTCGAGGTCGAGGTGTGCGGCGCCCCCGCCATGCTTGGTGCGCAGGCGATGGCGCGCACGGTCGATCAGCAGATGACGCATCGCGCGGGCGGCATAGGCGAAGAAGCGGGCGGGCTCGATCCGCGGCAGCGAGCCCGCAGCCTGCATCCTCAGGTAAAGCTCGTGCACCAGCGCGGTGGTCTCCAGCGTGTCGCCTGGACCGCGCTGGCGCCGCGCCAGCCCGCGCAGGTCGTCGTAGACGCGGCTGAACACCGCGTCCGCGTCGGCGATCGGTTCGGCGGGATCATCCATGGCGCCGTTCTCCGGTGGAGTACTGGGGTCGCTCAGCCGCCGGCCGCCTTGCCCGCTGCGGCGGCCATTTCCTTGACCCAGGCGTCGGCGCGCTTCTGCAGCTGCTTGTTCGGGACGTTCTCCACGTGGGTGGCGAGGCCCCAGTGGTGGCCGAACGGATCGATGACCTTGCCGTAGCGATCGCCCCAGAACATGTTCTGGGGCGGCATCACCGCGCTGGCGCCGGCGGCGACCGCGCGGGCGAAGGCGGCGTCGACGTCCTTCACGTAGACCATCAGCGAGACCGGCGCGCCGCCGAGCGTCAGCGGCGACTTCGAGCCCCAGGCGGGGTTCTCGTCCGTGATCATCAGGTGCGAGTCGCCGATCTTTATCTCGGCGTGCATCACGTGGCCGCCGGGCATGCCGATGCTGAGGATCTCTTTCGCCCCGAACGCCTTGGCATAGAAGGCGATCGCCGCGGCCGCGCCGCCGACGATCAGATACGGCGTGGCGGTGCTGTGGCCCTTCGGCGTGAACGGGACCTTGGCCGGCTTCTTCTTCGCCGGTTTCGCCGCCGTCCTGGCCTTGGCGGCGGTCTTCTTCACCGGCGCCCGGGTCTTGGCCTTGGCGGCCTTGGCCGGCTTCGCCTTGGACTTGCTGCTCGACTTCGCGGTCTTCTTCGTGGCCATCGTCCCTCTCCTGGTCGGTTGTCGGCACCCGGACCGCGAGCCCCGGAACCGTGCACGGCGGCCGTCGCGATCGACCCTGCATGTTAGGCTCGACGCGCCGCGCGCGGTCAAGTGCCGGCTTCGATCGCGCAGGAGTCGTCGCCGATGAGTCATCCCGATCCTGATCCGGGTCCCGAACCCGGCCCCGAGGCGCCGCCGCCGGCGACCCTGCCGTCGCTCGCCGAAATCATCGCCTCGCCGGTCATCCAGTCGGCCGCACGCTGGTTCTGGTGGATCGCCGGCCTGTCGCTGGTGAACACGTTCATGGCCCTGTCCGGGAGCGCGTCGGGCTTCGTGATGGGCCTCGGCATCACCGCGATCGCCGATTCGATCGCGAGCCAGGCCCGCGCGCTGGCCTTCGCCGTCGACCTCGTCGCGCTCGGTTTCTTCGTCACCATGGGGCTGTACGCCTCGCGCGGCAAGCTGTGGGCCTTCTGGCTCGGCATGGCCGCCTATGCGCTCGACGGACTCATCTACCTGATGGTCGGCGCCTGGCTGCCGGTGCTCTTCCACGGTCTCGCGCTCTACTTCATCTGGCGCGGCGCCTCGCTGCTGGCACGGGCGGAAAAGCACTTCGCATCGCAGTGACCTCCAAGCCCCAGCGCAGCCGATCCCTGCCCCGACCGCACCTCGCTCCGATGCGATTCCTCGTTCCAGCCACCCTCAGCCTCGTCCTCGCCGCCTGCATCGAAGGACCGCCGAGAGTGCATGCCGACACGCTGATCCCGGCGTTCAGCGTTCCGGTGGATCCAGCCGCCGGGATCGACGCTCCGCCGACGATTATCAGCGGCCGCTGGCCGGTGTTCCCGATCGAACGCGCGTTCTCCGGCGAGGGCGGCAGCGCCAGCATCGCCTACACCATCGGCAGCGACGGCCGTACCCGCGACTTCGAGGTGCTGTCCGCCTCGAAGCCGGTGTTCGCCGATCACCTGATCCTCGCGGTGCGCGACTGGACCTTCCGGCCGGCGCAGAAGGACGGCCATCCGGTCGACCTGCGCACGCGCCAGGACTTCGTCTTCGAGGCGCGCTGAGCCGCGTCGCCGCGCCACCACGGACGCCTCCCGATGGACCTGCTGTTTCTCGGCACCTCCTCCGGCACGCCGACCCGCCAGCGCAACGTCACCGCGCTCGCGCTGGTCCCGGACAGCGGCCGCGGCTGGTACCTCGTCGACTGCGGCGAGGCCACCCAGCACCAGCTGCTCGCGTCGCCGCTGTCGACGGCGAGCCTGCGCGCGGTGCTGATCACCCACGTGCACGGCGACCACTGCTACGGCTTGCCGGGCCTGCTCGCGAGTGCGGCGATGGCCGGCCGCCGTGGCCCGCTGCCGCTGATCGCGCCGCGCGGCGTCTCCGAGTGGCTGGCCGCCACCGTCGCGCACACCGCGCTGCACCTGTCCTACCCGCTCGTCCACGTCGCCACCGAATCGCTCACCGACTGGCAGGACGGCGGCTGGCGCATCGATGCGATTCCGCTGTCCCACCGGGTACCGTCCTACGCCTACCGCTTCAGCGAGCAGCCGGCGCCGCCCGGCCTCGACGAGGCGCGCCTGCGGGCCGCCGGCCTGTCGCCGGGTCCGGCCTGGGGCCGGCTCAAGGCCGGCGAGACGATCCGGCACGACGGTCGGGATTTCCATCGCGACGACTACCAGCTGTCGCCCGCGCCGCCCCGTCGATTCGTGATCGGCGGCGACAACGACCGCCCGGAGCTGCTCGCCGATGCGCTCGCCGGCGCCCAGTTGCTGGTCCACGAGGCGACCTACACCGACGAGGCCGCGGCCCGCGCCGGCGCGAAATTCCAGCACAGCGCCGCCGGCCAGGTCGCGCGCTTCGCCGAATCGATCGCCCTGCCGAACCTGATCCTCACCCACTTCAGCCCGCGCTACGGTCCCGACGGATCGAAGTCGCCGTCGATCGCGGATGTCCGCCGCGAGGCCACCGCCTATTACCGCGGCCATCTCGAACTCGCGGAGGACTACGGGCGCTGGCGCCTGGGTCGGGATGGCGCGCTCGCCCGGATCGACGCGAACTCCGCCACCACGCCCCCCGAGCCATGAGGACCCTGTTCCTGAGTCCTCGCCAGACCGCCGATTCGCAGCAGATCTGGAAGGCGGCGGCTCGCGGCTGGACAACGCATCGCCTCGCGAGCTGGGCCATTCCGGAGCACCTTCGCGCGATCGACGATCCGGTGTTCTACGCCGAGGCGCTGTTCGCTCCGGCGTTCGCGGAGCAGCTCGGCGTCCGCCTCGACTCGCCGCCGGAAGACTGGCTGGTCCGCCTGCCCGCGGAGTACCGCCGGCGCGAGGTCGTGCTGACCACCCTCGGCTCCGCGCGCGGCGGGAAGACACCGCGCTTCATCAAGCCACCGAACGACAAGAGCTTCCGCGCCGCGGTCTATCTCGGTGCGGAGCTGCCGGCAGGATTCGACGACGGCATGGCGGTGCTGGCCTCCGAGGTTGTCGAGTGGGAACTGGAGTTCCGGTGCTTCGTCCTCGACCGCCGCCTCGCGACCCTTTCGCTGTATGCGCGACACGGCGAACCCCAATTGGATCAGGGTTACGCCAGCGGCGCGGACGAGGATCGCGCCGCGACTTCCTTCATCGAAACGATGCTCGCCGATCCGAGGGTGGATCTCGAGCGCACCGCGGTGATCGACATCGGTCTCATCGGCGACCGCGGCTGGGCCTGTGTCGAACAGAATGCCGCGTGGGGTGCCGGCCTCTACGCCTGCGACCCGGACGCGGCGCTCGACGTGATCGCGGCGTCGATGCGCAGGTAGGGCGTCTCGCCGCACCGGCCGTGCGCCACCGGCGCTCGCCATGACCTGACAAGGCTCGGGAGTGCAGGTGTCCGACACCGTCGTTGCAATGCTTTACTGCGAGGCCCCACGCGGTCGCAACTGCTGACAATTGGCGATGAACGCGCCGTCACAATCGCGCTAGATTGCTCGGGCGCAACGGGGCGGGGTCGATGGCGCGACGACGACAGGCGGCAGCGGAGGCGGTCGGGGACGACGGTTGCAGAAGCACGTCTCCGCGCGACTTCGCGGTCGCCCTCCTGCACGCCGACAGTCCCGACCAGGTCGCCCGGCTGGTGCTGGAGGAAGCGGAACGGCGATACGGCTGCCGCGCGCTGCGCCTGTCCTGGGTCCTCGCCGATCCCACCGACGGCAGCCGCTTCGACGGCACCGTTCCGGCCGGCCCACCGTCGGCCGTGGAGGCCGAACTGATCGCGCGGGCCGGTCGGGGAGAGGCCTCGGCGAGCGACGGCGCATCCTCGGCCACCGTCGCGAGCCTGCTCGAGCGCCGTGCCGGCCTGCAGGCCGTCCTGCTGACGCGCTGGCCGGACTCGGCCGCGGCGGCGGTCCTCGATGGCGGCGACTGGAAGGACTTCCTCGAACTGGCCGTCACCCGACTCGCGAGCACCGTGCTGCACGCGCGCCAGCAGCTGGCGCTGGAGGGCGTCGAGCGCACCGCGCGGCTGCAGCGCGCGCTCTACGAGATCGCCGAGGTCGCCTCGAGCGAGCTCGACATGCCGGAGATGCTGCGGAGGCTCCATGAGGTCGTCGGCGAGCTGATGTATGCCGCCAACTTCCTGATCGCGCTGTACGACGATCGCCGCGAGATGCTGCGCTTCCTGTACTTCGCCGACACCCGCGGCGGTGCCCAGGTCGAACTCAACCACGAGTATCCGGCCGCCGACATCCAGAGCAGCCTGACCCTCGCCGTGATCCGCCACCGTCGCTCGGCGATGGGACCGTCGTGGCGCCTGCGCGAGGAGTTCGGGGTCGCGCCGGAGTCCGACCTGTCGCGCTACGGATCGGAGAGCCTCGCATGGCTCGGCGTGCCGATGGTCGCGGACGGCCGCGCGCGCGGTGCGGTGGTGGTGCAGAGCTACGTCGAGGGCAATGCCTACACCGACGACGATCGCAGCCTGCTCGGCTTCGTCGCCCAGCACATCCTGACCGCCCTGGTGCGCAAGCAGGCCCACGCCGAACTGGAGGAGCGTGTCGAACTGCGCACCCGCGAGCTGACCGCCGAGGTGCGCGAGCGCCAGCGCGGCGAGCAGCTGCAGTCCGCGCTGTACGCCATCGCCGACCTCGCCAGCAGCGACCTCGACATGAGTGAAGTGCTGCGCCGCATCCATGAGGTGGTCGGCGAGCTGATGTACGCGAAGAACTTCTTCATCGCGCTGTACAACCATGGCCGCCGCACGCTGCGCTTCATCTACTTCGCCGACGAGAAAGACACCAACATGTACGACCCGGCGGAGGAGATTCCGGTCGCGCAGATGGGCAGCAGCCTGACGCTCGGACTGATCCGCCACGGTCAGCCGGTCCGCGGCCCGGCGATCGAGATCGCACGGCTGCTGCGGATCCCGGGTGGCATCGGCCTCGGCACGCCGGCGGAGGATTTCCTCGGGGTGCCGATGGCGACCGAGGGCGAGGTGCGCGGCGCCGTGGTGGTGCAGAGCTACGACCCCGCCGTGCGCTACACCGAGGAGGACGGCTCGCTGCTCGGCTTCGTCGCCCAGCACATCCTCACCGCGCTGATGCGCAAGCAGGCGCAGGCCGAACTCGAGCGCCGGGTCGGCGACCGCACCCGCGAGCTGGCCGACGCGGTCAGCGAGCTGCGCACCCAGATCGGCGAGCGCGAGCGGATCGAGCAGCGGCTGCTCTACGAGAACCTGCACGACGCGCTGACCGGCCTGCCGAACCGCGGCTACCTGCTGGATGCGCTGGCGCGCGCCCTGACCCGCCGCCGCCGCGATCCTGCTGCACGCTTCGCCGTGCTGTTCCTCGACCTCGATCGCTTCAAGGTGGTGAACGACAGCGTCGGTCACCTGGTCGGCGACGAACTGCTGAAGCTCGCCGGCGAGCGCATCGGTGCCTGCGTGCGGGCGCCGGACGTCGTCGCGCGGCTCGGCGGCGACGAGTTCGCCATCCTGCTCGATCACATCCGCGGCCCGGAGGACGCGACCCACATCGCGCAGCGGGTGATCGAGTCGATCGCGCAGCCGATGCACATCGCCGGCAAGGACCTGTTCCCCTCCGTCAGCATCGGCATCGCGCTGTCCGACGAGCGCTATCACAGCGCCGAGGAACTGCTGCGCGACGCCGACGTCGCGATGTACCGCGCCAAGGCGCGCGGCCGCCAGCGCTTCGAGCTGTTCGACGAGCATCTCCACCGCGACGCGCTGCACCTGCTGCATCTCGAGAGCGACCTGCATCGCGCGCTGCAGCGCTCCGAGTTCGAGCCGCACTTCCAGACCATCGTGCGGCTGTCGGATGCATGCACGGTCGGCTGCGAGGCGCTGCTGCGCTGGCGCCACCCCGAACGCGGGCTGCTGCTGCCCGGCGACTTCCTGGCGGTCGCGGAGGACAACGGCAGTGCCGAACAGATCGACTGGCAGATGTTCGACAAGACCTGCCAGGCGCTGCCGACCGTGCTCGGCGACCGCGGCTACGTGACCTTGAACGTCTCCGCCCGGCACTTCCGCTCGCCCGAACTCGCGCAGCGCATCCTCGGCCTGCTCGCCGCACACGGCGTCCCGCCGGAGCGGGTCCGGCTGGAGATGACCGAGGGCGCGATGTTCGAGAACCCGGAACTGGCGCGCGCCACCCTCGAGGTCCTGCGCCAGGCGGGCGTCTATGCCGCGCTCGACGATTTCGGCACCGGCTTCTCGTCGCTGTCCTACCTGCACCGCTTCCCGCTGCACACGGTCAAGATCGACCGCTCCTTCGTCGCCGACCTCCGCCCCGGCGATACCGGCGGCAGCGCCGCGGTGGTGCGCGCGGTACTGGCGCTGGCCTCCACCCTCGGCATGGAAGTCGTCGCCGAGGGCATCGAGACCACCCAGCAGCGCGACCAGCTGATCGCGCTGGGCTGCGCCTACGGCCAGGGCTTCCTGTTCTCGCAGCCGAGACCGGCGGAAGCCTGGGCCTGACGAAGCAGCGCGCGCCCCGCGCACCAACGCGAGGCGCATGAAGTCGAAGTCACTGACGGCGAGGAGCGGCCGTAGGGCGCGCACTGCGCGCCATCGCGAGGCGCATCGTCAGGAATTCCGCTATCGGCGAGGAGCGGCCGTAGGGCGCGCACTGCGCGCCATCGCGAGGCGCATCGTCAGGACTTCCTCTATCGGCGAGGAGCGGCCGTAGGGCGCGCACTGCGCGCCATTGCGAGGTGTTTCGTATTCACCACCGCGGTCGCCGAACACCGACCGCTGGAGCGGCACCTGGG
>JBGAPI010000025.1:29627-73597 GCA_044221335.1 Ahniellaceae bacterium | reverse complement strand
TGCATGGTGCGGTCTCTCCTTCGGTTGGTCCCTTAGGAGAAAAAACCGCACCGTGCATGCGCTGTTTTCGCCGCAACCTAGCCCCAACGCGGCTGTTTTGCTAGCGAAAACCTGTCTAAACCTCAGGGCTTGCGCCCCTCTTACAACTGCCGCTTCGGTGATGGCCTGAACATCCGCTTCGGTGTCGGCCTGTACAGCTGCTTCGTCGTGGGGTACCACCGCTACATCTGAAACCCGCCTGTCGACACCTTGCCATCCCACTGTCGCACACGCCGGTCACGCTGCCGCGAATATTTCCGGCGGGTGGTGAACATGCGTGTGCGGATCGATGCGATCACTCTGGGAATGCTGCTCGGCGGACTGGGAACGCTGACGGCGCCGACGAACGGCGCGGCGCAGTCACCCGCCGCGGTCGCACCGACCCACGTGATCGTGATGGTCTGGGACGGACTGCGCCCCAGCGCGATCAACCCGCAGGACACGCCGCGCCTCGCCGCACTACGTCGCGACGGCGTCGACTTCCGCGACCACCACTCGACCTGGCCGACGCTGACCATGATCAACGCGGCCAGCCTCGCGACGGGCAGCTATCCGGAGCGTCACGGCTTCCTCGGCAACAGCGTCTACCAGCCACTGGCCGAGGGCAACGATGCGGCCGGCGAGGCGATCGACTTCGCCAAGCCGGTCTTCGTCGAAGACTACGGCGTGCTCGGCGCGCTCGATCGCCATCACGACGGCCACCTGTTCCGCGTTCCGACGTTGTTCGAGACCGCGCAGGCCAAGGGCCTCACTACGGCGACGGTCGGCAAGTCCGGTCCGGCCTTCCTGCAGGACCACCACCGCGGCGGGCTCATCATCGACGAGCACCACGTCTGGCCGGAGCGGATCGCGAAGAAGTTCGCGACCGGCAACATGCCGCTGCCGCTGCATACGCCGGTGGTCTACGACGAAACCTTGCGGCTCGCGGAGGACAACGGCGACCCGACCGCGCGCGTGCCGATGCAGCGCCTGCGCGACGACACGGCGAGCGATCCGGTCGCCGGCACAACGACCGGCAACGCCGACGCCAACCGCTATCTCGTGCGCGCGTTCATGAAGGAAGCGATGACGCCCGCCGCGCTGCCGGCGCTGTCGGTGCTCTGGCTGCGCGATCCCGACACCACCGAACACCAGTACGGCCCCGGCTCGAAGGCCGTGCGCGACGCACTCGCCGCGAACGATCGCCTGCTCGGCGAACTGCTCGATCGCCTGGGGTCGACCGGGCTCGCAGCGACGACCGACGTGATCGTGATGTCGGACCACGGCCACAGCTCGGTGGCGGGCTCGCCCCTGTGGTTCCCGCCGCGCGCGCTGTCGAACGGTGCGCCCGGCGGCATCGACGAGACCGCCGGCTGGTCGGTATCGGGCGAGGTGAGGATGGCCGAACTCCTGCGC
Organism: Ahniellaceae bacterium; assembly: GCA_044221335.1. Lineage (GTDB taxonomy): Bacteria > Pseudomonadota > Gammaproteobacteria > Xanthomonadales > Ahniellaceae > JBGAPI01. The sequence goes on along the minus strand of JBGAPI010000025.1, from coordinate 72,163 downwards.
CGCGCCGATCCGACGCTCGAGGTCTACGACGACCGTGCCTGCCTGCTGGCGCCGAGCCTCTCCGGCATCCGCCGCGATGGAACCGCCGTGGCTCCGCTGCAGACCGACGACTCCGGCGCGACCTGCAAGCGCGCCGGCGCCCGCTACACCAGCACCGTGCCGCCGCTTTCCGGCGCCTTCCTGCTCGGCAAGCGGTCGATCGTCGTCGCCAGCAACGGCGGCAGCGAATACCTCTACCTGCCCGTGCACGACCGTGACTCGCTGGATCGCGCGGTGCGGGCGCTGCAGCAACGCGAGCAGGTCGGCGCGATCTTCGTGTCGGCGCGGCGCTACCCGGACCTGCCGGTCGGCACCTTGCCGCTGTCGGCGGTCCGTGCGGACGCCGGGAGCGAAGAGACGCCGGACCTGATCGTCACGTATCACGCGGAAGCCGACACGCCGCTGCACGGCGCCGCCGGCATCGAGTACGCGGCGATGGAGGGCAACCGCGGCAACCACGGCAGCTTCAGCCGGCGCGACGTGCACAACACGCTGATCGCGTCGGGACCGCACTTCCGGAAGGGCTACGTCGACGAACTGCCGAGTGGCAACGTCGACGTTGCGCCGACGATCGCGCGTCTGCTCGGACTCGCGTTCGAGGCCGACGGCCGCGTGCTGAGCGAGGCGCTGGCCGGCGGCCGCGCGCAGGACTATCGCCGCGAGGGCTTCATCGTCCGCGCCGAACGGGCGGCCGAGGACCTGCGCCTGTGCTTCGCCACCGATCTCGACTGCAACGACCGTGCCTCCGCGCCAAGCCGCTACCAGGCGGCGCTGTTCGGCCAGCGCCTGTCGCTCGACGGCCGCGAGTGGCGCTACTTCGACAGCGCCGACGTGGAGCGATGAGCATGGATTGGCGCCGACTCGCGTTGCTGCTGTTCGTCCTCGGTCTCCTGCGGGGCACCGTCCTGGTCGCGCACGAGCCGTTGCTCGCCTACGCCAACAGCTTCGACCAGGTGCGCTACAGCGGCTGCTTCGATCTCTATCCGGATCGTCCCGCCAGCATCCCGGCGCGCGAGAACAGCCCCTGGGCGCCGCAGGAGAATTTCCGCTTCATGCCCGACGAGCCGCCGATCTGCTACGGTTCCTCGGCCTTGCTGCCGTTCGCCGCGACCGCGGCGCTGTTCCATCTCGACCACGCGGTCAGCGGCGGCGAACGCCATTCGCTGCGCTGGCTCGCCTGGCTGCAGTGGCTGGGGCTGATCGCGACCGTCTCCGCCTTCCTCGTCCACCATGCGCGCCGTCGCGAGGACGGTCCGCTGCTGGCGCACGCGGTGCTGTTCGCGCTGGTGCTGTCGGATCCCGCCAACACGCTCTACCTCGCGAGCTTCTACGCCGAGTGGACAGCTCTGTGGGGCCTCTACGTCGTGCTCGGACTCGCAGCCTGCGATCCCGGCACGCGGCTGTCGCGCTTTTCGCTGGCCACGCTCGCGTTCGCGGGACTGGTGCTCGGCGCCAGCAAGCAGCAACACCTGCTTCTGCCCCTGGCGCTTGCCGCGGTCCTGGCCTGGTGCGCGACGCGCCGTCGCGCGCTGTGGCCACGCGCGATGGCGCTGGGTCTCGGCGGCCTCGTCGCGTTCGGCTTCCAGCTGTCGCAGATCGCGCGCGGCGACGCGGCGATGCGCGACGTTCGCGAGGCGAACGCGGTCGACGTCGTGCTGACGGGCCTGCTCGCCTCGTCGAACCAGCCGGCGCGCACCGCCGAACGTCTCGGCGTCGCACCGGCCTGCCTCGCGCACGTCGGCAAGCACGCCTGGGAGATTCCGGGCTTCGCCTACCGCGCGGCCTGTCCCGGCATCGACGGCTTCTCGCGGGGCCGCGAGCTCGCGGTGCTGCTGGCCGAGCCGCTGACCGCGATGACGCTGCTCCGGCGCGGCGTCGAGCGGCTCGACGGCTTCGTCGCGCCGGGTCTCGGCATGGTGGCCGGCGGTATCAACGAGGAACTGCCACCGGGCCAGTGGACGCTCGACACGCCGATCCGCGCGTGGCCGGCCTTCCGCTTCCTGATGTGGGCCTTGCCGCTGGCGGCAGGGCTCGCGGTGCTGGTGCGACGGGTGCGGGTCGACGCGACCGAACTCGCGGTGTTGCTGTGTGCCACGACCATGCTCGCGACCTTCGGCGTGGCGCTGCTCGGCGACGGACTCGCCGACGTCGTGAAGCAGTCGCATCTGGTGCTCGACTCGGCGCTGATCGGCGGCGGCGTGCTTCTGCTCCGGATCGGCGCCGCGCTCGCGGCGCGCCGCCGCTCTCCCGGCGCGAGGCCCAGGATCGACGCGACGTTGTCGCCAGCCTGACATCGCACGCACATCCGCGCGCCATCGGCGCGACGATCCGCTGCAACCCACGGCTGGCAAGGTGCCGCGTGATCCCGCGGAGCCCCTCCGATGAGCCTCGCCCGACCGGCACGACGACGTTTCCTCGCCCAGAGCGGCCGCCTCGGCTTCGGCGCGCTGCTCGCGACGCCGGTGGCGCAGGCGCTGCAGAGTGCGATGGAGATTGCGCCGGTCGGACGCGGGACGCTGAGCGACATCCAGCATGTGGTGATCCTCACTCAGGAGAACCGCAGCTTCGACCACTACTTCGGCACGCTGTCCGGCGTCCGCGGATTCGCCGATCCGGTCGCGCAGCGCCAGGTCGACGGACACGACGTGTTCCATCAGGCGAGCAGCCGCCATCCCGACGGCGCGATCCTGCCGTTCCACCTCGATACCCATCGCAGCAGCGGCTTCTGCGCGCAGGCACCGGCGATGAACTACCCGGTCGATCTCGCGATCTGGAACGAGGGGCGGATGGACGCCTGGAATACCGCTCGCGATCCCGGCCTCGGAATGGCCCACCTGACCCGGTCCGACATCCCGTTCTACTTCGCGCTGGCCGAGGCCTTCACCGTCTGCGACCAGTACTACTGCTCGACCCTCACGCAGACCAATCCGAACCGCCTGCACCTGTTCAGCGGCGGCTGCGGGTCGAGCTCCGGCGGTCCTGCCGTGATGAACAACGATGTGCCGGCGACGGGCTTCGAGTGGGGCACGCTCGCCGATCAGCTCGACGCGGCCGGGGTGTCCTGGCGGGTCTACCAGGAGCGCAACAATTTCGACGACAACGCCTTCGCCTGGTTCCGCGCCTTCCGCGAGGCGCCGGTCGGCAGCGAGCGCCATCGCCGCGGACTCGCGCCGGTCGAGGAACTGGTGTCCGCGTTCGCCGCCGACGTCGCCGCGGACCGGCTGCCGGCGGTGAGCTTCATCGTCGCGCCGGACTATCTCTCCGAGCACGCGAGCTACCGGCCCGGGGACGGCGAGGATCTCTCGGCGCGACTGCTGCTGGCGCTGTTCAGTCGTCCGGAGGTCTATGCCAGGACCCTGTTCATCCTCAACTACGACGAGCAGGGCGGGTGGTTCGATCACCTCGCACCGCCGATGCCGCCGGCGAGCCCGGCGGAGGGCCTGTCGACGGTGCCGGTGACCGGCGAGATCGTCGACGGCCGCCCGATCGGCCTCGGCTTCCGCGTCCCCTGCCTGCTGGTGTCGCCGTGGACGCGTGGCGGCTGGGTGTCGTCCGAGGTCTGCGACCACACGTCGGTGATCCGCCTGCTGGAGCGGCGCTTCGAGTTCCGCTGTCCGAACATCACGCCGTGGCGGCGGTCGATCTGCGGCGACCTGCTGGCCGCGTTCGACTTTGGCACGCCGGAAGTCAGCAGGCCGGCGCTTCCCGCGACGATGCCCTTCGACGCCGCCCGCGACGCGGCCTGCCGTGCGCTGCCGGAGCCGCAGGTGCCGCGAATCCAGGCAATGCCAGCCGTCGAGCCGGGCCTGCGCCGCTCACGGGCGCTGCCCTACCGCTTCGGCGTGCAGGCGCGCCCGATCGGAGCCGCGCTGCAGCTGCGCTACGACAACGACGGGCCGCGCGGCGTGGTGTGCACAGTGCAGGACCATCTGCGGCCGACGACGGCACCGCGGCGGCACAGCCTCGGCGGGTCGAGTCATCTGGTCGAGGAAGTCGCAATCACGGGGGGCGTCGATCTGGAGGTCGGCGCGGTCAACGGATTTCGCCGGCGCTTCGTGCAGCGCGCCGGCGCCGTGGGCTTCGGCGTCGTCGAGACGGCCGATCGCGTCGAGGGCCGCCTCAGGCTCGGCCTGCGCAGCCTTCTTCCGATCACGGTGACGATCGTGGATCGCCTCCGCGCCGCGCCGCTCTCCGAACTCCGCATCGGCCTCGACGGCGAAACCACGCTCGAACTCGACCTCGTCGAGCATGGCTTCTGGTACGACCTCGTCATCGCGAGCGCGGACGGGGCGTGTCGCTGGGAGGCGGGCGGGCGATTGGAGTGCGGGATCGACAGCTGGTCGGATCCGCGGCGAGCGGTGTGAGGGCACGAGGCCGTGTCCGTTGTCGGTCGCCCCGGTCCCGTCATTGCGAGCGCAGCGAAGCAATCCAGTGCCTTGGCTTTTTGCCGCACCAGAGCGACAGCGAGGGCACTGGATTGCTTCGCTGCGCTCGCAATGATGGGGGCTGGTCACATCGATGACACGCCGGCGCCACGCGATCGACAAGCCCCGCCGCGACACTGCGTCATCCGCCCGGAGTGCCGCGCGGACGCCCGTTCCGGAGGACCGCACGATGAACATCGATGCCACCGTCGAACGCTACGCGCCGGAAGCAGCCTGGTGCCGCGACCTCAACCGCTGGGGCATGCGGCCGCTGGTGCGCGCATATTTCGCGCTGGTGAGCCGGCTCGGTGACGGCGTGTTCTGGTATGTGCTGATGGTCGCCTTCCCGCTGCTGGATGGTGCTCATCGGTGGCGGGTCTCGCTGCAGATGCTGATCGCCGGCGGCGTCGGCCTCGCTCTGTACCGCTGGATGAAGCGCCGCACCCGCCGCCCGCGCCCGTTCGCCCGCCACGCCGGCATCCGCGCACTGGTCGCGCCGCTCGACGAATTCAGTTTCCCCTCCGGCCACACGTTGCACGCGGTCGCCTTCTCCACCGTCGCCTGCTGGCACGAGTTCGCGCTGGCCTGGCTGCTGCTGCCGTTCGCGGCGAGCGTGGCGCTGTCGCGGGTGGTGCTGGGGCTGCACTATCCGAGCGATGTCGCCGCCGGCACCGTGGTCGGCGCGAGCCTCGCCGCGGTCGTGATCGCGGTGGCATAGCGGCAGTTGCGGGACGGGGCTTCAGCCCCGATGGCGACCCGATTCGACAAGGCGTAACGGCCCATCGACGCGGCGTCACGCCCTTCGGGTTCTACCCATCCTACGCCTGCACGCCCGCCTCGGCGGTCGCGCGCTCGAGCTGTGCCCGCAATCGCTGGATGAGCAGCTTTCGCCCGCGATTGATCGGCTGCGATTCGAGCGCACGGACTCGGCGCTCGAGCGCGTGTCTGGAGGTAACGCGCTCACGCTCCAGCCGAAGAGCGTGAATTCGCTGATATTCGAAATGGCGATCGCGCAAAGTCTTCCAGTCCTTGGGTCTGGCCTTCGGCGGAATCGGGGCCTTGGTGCCGAGGTTCAGGCATTGGCGCGCACAGCTCGGGCAGCGGACGTCTTTCGCCCAGCCATGTCGCCGCACGGCGACGTGGCAATCGAAGCAGACCCATTTGTAGTTGCTCATAGGAAGATCAGCGCTGCCTGGACTTCTCGAACCATCGGTTGAAGGCCGCCGCGTCAGTGATGCCGTCGGGGCCCCACCATTCTCCCAAGGCCTTCATGTTGCCCATCGTTGTGCCGGTGGCCTGGCGCGCGAGCCATATCATCAGGACCGGCGAGAGGCCCCGGCCCCGCAATTCCATCACGAGGTCCGAGGGAGTACGTCCGGCGGCGAGCTGCTCTTTCAGCCATCTCAGCTCATCGTTATACGCCACGAAGAGGTCGATGGGTCTGTCGAAAGCACTATCGTCTGGCGTCAATGCGTCGTCCTCGCGAGCGGCAATCGTGGACTTTGTGTAGACCCTGGCGGACTGCGGAGAGACCAGCCCTTCGCGTCGACAATTCGGCCGTGGCAGCGGCGGGAGCCGCGACTCTGGCGCCCGATCGACCGGCGAGCCGTCGTGGCGACGGCGGGCATTGCCCGCCCTACGCTTCAGCGCGCTGCTGCGATTCCGAGCATCGGTTCTGCCACGACGTCGCTTTCCGCAATCACCGCCCGATACAAACCCACCGTCTGCTGCACGATCCCCTCCCAGCCATGCGACAGCGCGGTCTTGCGTGCCAGCATGCCGAGGCGGCGGCGCAGCGCCGGCTGGTCGGCGAGCTGCATCGCGAGTTCGATGAAGCGCGACTCCGCTCCGAACGGTGCGACCAGGCCGTTGTCGCCGTGGCGGATCAGTTTTGCCGCGGCGGCATAGTCGTAGGCGAGCACCGGCAGGCCGCTCGCCATCGCCTCGGGCACCACGTTGCCGAAGGTCTCCGACTGGCTCGGGAATACGAAGAGGTCGGCCGACGCGTAGTGCGCGGCGAGGTCGGCATCGCGTCGTGTGCCGGCAAGGACCACCTCGGGATGACGCGCCGCGATCGCCGTCCGGCAGGGGCCGTCGCCGACCAGCACCAGGCGCAGGTCGGGCACCGCGCGACGCAGCGCGGCGTGGGTCGCGAACAGTGCGTCGAGGTTCTTCTCCGGCGCCAGCCGGCCGACATGCAGCGCGACCGGCGTCCGCGGTTCGACGCCCCAGCTCCGGCGCAGTTCCTCGCTGCGCCGCGCGGGCTCGAACAGCCCGGTGTCGACGCCGCGCGCGACCGTCTCCAGGCGCCGGAAGCCGAGCCTGTCGAGTTCCGTCGCGAGCGCCGTGGTCGGAACCAGCGTTCGGGCGCAGGCATTGTGGAAGCGGCGCAGATACGCGGTGATCGCCCGCTGCAGGAAGGCCGCGCCGTAGTGCGCGATGTAGAGATGGAAATTGGTGCGGAAGTCCGACACCACCGGGATGCCCAGCGCCCGCGCCGCCGACAGCGCCGACCAGCCGAGCGGGCCCTCGGTCGCGATGTGGACGATGTCGGGTCGCAGCGTGCGCCAGCGGCGTTTCAGGCGCTGCGCGCAGGGCAGGCCGAAGCGCAGTCCGGGGTAGCGCGGCAGCGGCGCGCCGCGTACCAGGACCTCGACGATCGCGGGTGACGGGGTCGCGCTGCCGTCGTCCTGCCGCGGCCGCACGAGCTCGATCGCGTGTCCCGCCTCCACGAGGCCGCGCACCAGCTGGTGCACCGTCGCGGCGACGCCGTTGACCTCGGGCGGATAGGTCTCGGAGACCACAGCCACGCGCAGGGCGTTCGTCGACATCGGCGGATCCTCGTGCGATCGGTTCCGCCAGCGTGCGCGTCGCGCGCGACGCCGCGATGACGCCGAGGTTGCGCGGCCGCGACGCGCGCGTCGCCGCGCTGTCGCGACGCTGTCACGCCCGGGTCATGCCGGCCGCCGAGCATCCCGCCGGATCATCCCCCGTCATCCGACCCGGAGCCTCGCCCCCGTGAACGACTTCCTCGAAGCCCTGCGCGTGCAGCGCTGGGACGACCATCGCTACTACCACCAGAGCCGGATCAATCAGAGCCTGCACTTCGTCAGTGCGCTGACCTTCCTCGTCGCCTACGCGATGCTGTTCGTCGATCCGGTGGCCGCCGCGCTGCTCGGCTGGGGCGTGGCGATGGTGACGCGGCAGTCGGGTCACTTCTTCTTCGAGCCGAAGGGCTACGACCGCGTCAACCGCGCGACCCACGAGCACAAGGAGGCGATCAAGGTCGGCTACAACCTTAAGCGCAAGATCGTGCTGCATGCGGTCTGGGCGCTGGTGCCGGTCGCGCTGCTGGTCAACCCGACGCTGTTCGGCCTCTTCGACACGCCGGCGGGCGGCATCGTGCTGCTGCGTCGCGTCGGCGCCCTGTCCCGCACGGTCGTGATCGCGCTGTGCGCGATCACGATCCACTGAAGAGCGACACCCGTAACGCAGGACCTCGTCCGTTGCCCGGGAGGCCGGCCGCGCCGAAGCACTGAGCGGCCCAGCAGCCGCTCTGCAGCGCGCGAAGCAGGTCGCGAAGCACAACACAATGGGTTGACGGTGACCATTGACCCCTCTATGTTGGGTTGGTCGGTCCCGGCCTCGCGGTCGGGTTAATAGGGAAGCCGGTGGGAATCCGGCGCTGCCCCGCAGCGGTATGTGGAAACGACCGCCGTCATCCGCACTGGGTCTCGCCGACCTGGGAAGCGACGGCCAGTAGGTCGTGCCGGGAACGATTCGGTTCCGGCTCGCCGTCCACCAGCCCGAAGACCTGCCGACAGCCGCGCCTTGCACACCGCGCGGTCACGGCCCAGGAGTCTCCGGGGGGAGATGTCCGGCATTCCGATCCCGCGCGGGTCGGAGTCCCGCTCATCGCCGTCCGGAATCCCGAACGCCCGCGGGGGCGAGGTCGCATCGGTCATCGCCGACGATGCCGCGTTCCCGTCCATGTCGCCGTCGAGGGAACGGCGGCAGCCGTGCGTCACGCACCGGAGACACCGATGAACCCGACCCTCGCCCCGAGCTTCGATCGCCGCAGCGCCGCCGGCGCCGACCTTCCCCCGACCCCGACCCTGACCCTGACGCCCCCGCCGCACAACGGCGGCATGACCGTGACCAAGCGAAATGGCCGCCGCGAGCCGGTCGACCTCAACAAGATCGTCCGTGCGGTCGCCCGCTCGGCCGACGGACTGCACGCGGTCGACCCGATGCGCGTCGCGACCCGCACCATCTCGGGCCTCTACGACGGCGCCTCGACCCGCGAGCTCGACGAACTGTCGATCCGCACCGCGGCGCAACTGATCGGCGAGGAGCCGGAGTACGGCCGACTCGCGGCGCGGCTCCTGTCCGGCACCCTCGTCAAGGAGGTCGCCGGTCAGGAGATCCACGCGTTCTCGCAGTCGGTCTCCCGCGGCCACGATCTCGGTCTCGTCAACGACCGGCTGCTCGCCTTCGTCCAGGCCCACGCGCGCAAGCTGAACGACGCGATCGACGTCGAGCACGACCGCCGCTTCGACTACTTCGGCCTGCGCACGCTCTACGACCGCTACCTGCTGCGCCATCCGACGGCGCGCACGGTGATCGAGACGCCGCAGCAGTTCTTCATGCGGATCGCCTGCGCGCTGTCCGAAGACGTCGGCGGCGCGCTCGCGCTCTACCAGCGGATGGCGACCCTGTCCTACCTGCCGAGCTCGCCGACGCTGTTCAATTCCGGCACCCGCCACGAGCAGCTGTCGTCGTGCTTCCTGCTCGACTCGCCGGAGGACTCGCTGGAGGCGATCTACCGCCGCTACGGCGACGTCGCGCTGCTCTCGAAGTTCTCCGGCGGCATCGGGCTGTCCTATTCGCGGGTGCGCTCGCGCGGCTCGCTGATCCGTTCCACCAACGGACTGTCGAACGGCATCGTGCCGTGGCTGAAGACGCTGGATGCGTCGGTCCTCGCGGTCAACCAGGGCGGCAAGCGCAAGGGTGCCGCCTGCGTCTACCTCGAGACCTGGCACGCCGACATCGAGGAATTCCTGGAACTGCGCGACAACACCGGCGACGACGGCCGTCGCACCCACAACCTCAATCTCGCCAACTGGGTGCCGGACCTGTTCATGCAGCGGGTCGAGGCCGACGGCGACTGGGCGCTGTTCGATCCGAAGGACGTGCCGCAGCTGATCGACACCTGGGGCGAGGAATTCGAGCGCAGCTACGCGGCGGCCGAGTCGGCGGGCCTGGCCCGCAAGGTCGTCCGCGCGCGCGAGCTCTATGCCCGGATGATGCGCACGCTGGCGCAGACCGGCAATGGCTGGATGACCTTCAAGGACACCTGCAACCGCAGCGGCAACCAGACGGCGAAGCCGGGCAATGTCATCCACCTGTCGAACCTGTGCACCGAGATCCTCGAGGTGACCTCGGCCGACGAGACGGCGGTGTGCAACCTCGGCTCGATCAACCTCGCGCAGCACCTGGACGACGACGGTGCCTTCGACTTCGAGCGCCTGGCCGAGACCGTGCGCCTCGCGGTGCGGCAGCTCGACCGGGTGATCGACCTCAATTTCTATCCGATCGACACGGCGCGCCGCGGCAACCTGCGCTGGCGCCCGGTCGGGCTCGGCGTGATGGGGCTGCAGGACGTGTTCTTCCGCCAGCGCCTGGCCTTCGACAGCGAGGCTGCGCGGCGGCTGTCGACCGCGATCGCCGAGACGATCTATTTCCACGCGCTCGAAACCTCCTCGGAGCTCGCCGCGGAGCGAGGTCCGCACCCGAGCTTCGACGACACCCGCGCGGCCGCCGGCCAGCTGCAGTTCGACGCCTGGGGCGTCACGCCCGCCGACCCGGCGCGCTGGGACGCGCTGCGCGAGCGCATCGGCCGCCACGGCCTGCGCAATTCGCTGCTGATCGCGATCGCTCCGACCGCGACCATCGCGTCGATCGCCGGTTGCTACGAGTGCATCGAGCCGCAGGTCTCGAACCTGTTCAAACGCGAGACCCTTTCCGGCGACTTCCTGCAGGTGAACCGCTACCTGGTCGAGGAGCTGAAGCGGCTCGGGCTCTGGACCGCGCCGGTGCGCGACCGGATCAAGCTGGCGGAGGGCTCGATCCAGGGGATCGAGGAGATCCCCGCGGACCTTCGTCGCATCTACCGTACCGCGTGGGAGCTGCCGATGCGTGCGCTGATCGACCTCGCGGCCGCGCGCGGTCCCTACATCGACCAGTCGGCTTCGCTCAACCTGTTCATCGAGAACCCGAACATCGGCGCGCTGTCGTCGATGTACATGTACGCGTGGAAGCAGGGGATCAAGACCACCTACTACCTGCGCTCCCGTCCGGCCACGCGGATCGCGAAGACCACGGTGTCGGAGGGCGGCGCCGCGGACAGCGCGACGGCGGCGGTGGCCTGTTCGCTCGAGAATCCGGGCGGCTGCGAGGCCTGCCAGTGAGCGCCGCCCGCCTGCTCGATCCCGGCTATGCGCTGACGCTCCGGCCGATGCGCTACCCCGACTTCTACGAGCGCTACCGCGCGGCGATCCGCAACACCTGGACCGTCGAGGAGATCGACTTCTCGCTCGACGTCGCCGACCTGCACGCGAAGCTCGGCACCGCCGAGCGGCATCTGGTCGAGCGCCTGGTCGCGTTCTTCGCCACCGGCGACACCATCGTCGGCAACAATCTCGTGCTCAATCTCTACCGCCACCTCAACGCCCCGGAGGCGCGGCTGTTCCTGTCGCGGCAGTTGTACGAGGAGGCGCTGCACGTGCAGTTCTACCTCACGCTGCTCGACACCTACCTGCCGTCGCCGGAGGCGCGCGCCCGGGCCTTCGCCGCGGTCGAACACGTGCCGTCGATCCGGCGCAAGGCCGAGTTCTGCTTCCGCTGGATGGGCTCGATCGGGTCGCTCGACCGGCTGGACTCGCGCGAACAGCGCCGCGCCTTCCTGCTCAATCTCATCTGCTTCGCCGCCTGCGTCGAAGGCCTGTTCTTCTTCGCCGCCTTCGCCTACGTCTACTACCTGCGCTCGCGCGGCCTGCTGCACGGCCTCGCTGCCGGCACCAACTGGGTGTTTCGCGACGAGAGTGGCCACATGGCCTTCGCCTTCGAGGCGATCCGGGTCGCGCGCGAAGAGGAGCCGGAGCTGTTCGACGCCGCGATGGCCGACCAGGTGCGGGCGATGCTCGACGAAGCGGTGGCCTGCGAGCTCGCCTTCGCCGACGATGTGCTGTCGGGCGGGATGGCCGGACTGTCGCGCGCCGACATGCGGCAGTACCTCGAGTTCGTCGCCGACCAGCGCCTGCTGCAGCTGGGACTGCCGATCCGCTACGGCGCGCGCAATCCGTTCGGCTTCATGGACCTGCAGGACGTGCAGGAGCTCGCCAACTTCTTCGAGCGGCGGGTGTCGGCGTACCAGCTCGGAGTCTCCGGCGAGGTCGCGTTCGACGCGGCCTTCTGACCCAGTGCCGGGCCGGCGCCCGGCATTGCAGTCGCGACTCTCGCCTCGTCGGAGTCGCACTGCGGCGCCCGGAGCATTGACATGATTTCCATGATTCTGGAAATATAGAATCATGGAATCCGCCGATGCCGTCGCCGTGCTGGCCGCGCTCAGTCACGAGACTCGTCTTGCCGCCTTTCGTTTCCTGGTGCAGGCCGGGCCGGACGGGCTTGCCGTCGGCGAGCTGCGCGAGCTCGTCGCGATCCCGCCGGCGACCTTGAGTGCCCATCTCAACGTGCTGCGCGGTGCCGGTCTGGTGGAGGACGAGCGCGAGGGCCGGGTGATCCGGATCCGCGCCGGCTACGACCGGATGAACGCGCTGCTCGCGTTCCTGACCGACAACTGCTGCGCCGGAATGCAAAGCTGCGGGCCGTCGACGGTCTGCGTACCCCTTCCACGGAAAACGAAGCGATGAGTCCGGAACAACGCAAGCGGGTCCTGTTCGTCTGTGTCGAGAATTCCAACCGCAGCCAGATGGCCGAGGCCTTCGCCCGCATCCACGGCGGCGACCGGGTCGAGGCGCACAGCGCCGGCTCGAAGCCGTCCGGCCGGATCAACCCGAAGGCGATCCGCTTCATGGGCGAGCTCGGCTACGACCTCTCCGGGCACGTCTCGAAATCGCTGGACGAGGTCCACGGCGAGTTCGACGCGGTGATCACCATGGGCTGCGGAGACAGCTGCCCCTGGGTACCGGCGCGGATCCGCGAGGACTGGGCCCTGCCCGACCCGCGCGAGATGGACGACGACGGCTACCGTGTCGTCCGCGACACCATCGGCGCCAAGGTGAGCGCCCTGCTGGACGCGCTGTGATGCCGCTGCGACATCGCCTCGCCGCCGAGTTCGTCGGCACGCTGCTGCTGCTCGCCACCGTGGTGGGCTCCGGCATCATGGGGGTGAGGCTGGGGCAGGGCAACGACGCCGTCGCGCTGCTCGCCAATGCCGGTGCGACCGCCGCGCTGCTGTACGTGCTGATCGTCCTGCTCGGAACGGTCTCCGGTGCGCAGTTCAATCCGGCGGTGACGCTGGTGATGCGATTGCGCGGCGAGTTGAGCATCCGTGATGCGCTGGCCTATGTCGGCGTGCAGGTGCTCGCCGCGATCCTCGGGGTCCTGCTGGCCCACGCGATGTTCGAGCTGCCGCTGATCCAGCCCGGTACGCATGTACGCAGCGGCTCCGCGCAGTGGCTCTCCGAGGGCGTCGCGACCTTCGGGCTGGTGTTCACGATCGTGCTGGGCCTGCGCCAGCGTCGGGAGGCACTGCCGGTGCTGGTCGCGGCCTACATCTTCGCGGCGTACTGGTTCACGTCCAGCACGTCGTTCGCGAATCCCGCGGTGACGCTGGCCCGCTCGTTGACGCAGACCTTCGCCGGGATCCGGCCGGACGACGTCGCCGGCTTCGTGCTCGCGCAGCTCGCCGGGGCACTGGCCGGATGGCGGGCGGCGACGTGCCTGGGTGCCGGTGCCGTTGCGACTCCGGCGCGATCGTGACGACGCGACGGGCTGGCGCGGGAGTGTCGGAGCCGCAGCCTACGAGTCGGCGGTCGCCTCCGGGGCGATCGCGTCCGCGACGCGCCGACGACCGAAGCGCGCGGCGATGAACTCGCGCAGGATCGTGCGGCGGATGCGCTTCGCGGTCAGTTCCGGCGACGACCACCACCAGCCGTCCGCCTGCATCGACTGCGCCGCCGCGACGAAGCGCTCGACCACCGCGGCATAGCGCGCGTCGTCGTAGTCGAGGCTGAAGATCAACCGGCCGCTGCCGGTCCAGGGCAGGGCGAGTCCGGCGTCGCGCAGGTAGAACTGCAGCATCCAGTGGTAGCGCGACGCCTGCGTGTAGGTCACGGTGAAGATGCTCGACAGGTTCGCGACCCGTACCGGCAGGCCGGCGGCGTCGAGGCGGCGGTTGAGCAGCGCGGCGCGATCGTTCCAGCGTTCGTCGAGGCCGTCGTAGTGCGCGGCGATCGCCGACGTGTCGAGGCGGGTGAGGAAGGCGTTCATCGCCGCCATCACCATCGGGTGCGCGTTGAAGGTGCCTCGGGCGAAGCAGATGTCGGCCGGATGGTCCTCGCGGTAGCGCTTCATCAGCGCGGCGCGGCCGCACAGGACGCCGACCGGCAGGCCGCCGCCGAGGGTCTTGCCGTAGGTGACCAGGTCGGCGCGGACGTCGAAGTACTCCTGCGCGCCGCCGCGGGCGAGGCGGAAGCCGACGAACACTTCGTCGAGGATCAGCACGATGCCGCGCGCGCTGCACACCGAGCGCAGCGCGGCGAGCCAGCGGGTGTAGGCGGCCCGGTCGACGCCGGCGCGGCGGCTGCCGTCGACCAGCGCGGAGTCGCCCGGCGCCGCGGCGTTCGGATGCAGCGCCTGCAGCGGGTTGACCAGGACGCAGGCGACATCGCGGCGCTGCTCCAGTACCCGGAGGCTGCGCGCCGAGCACTCGGCGAGCGTCAGCGTGTCGTCGGGCTGCAGCGGGTTGCCGGGTCCCGGCTGCACGTCGCCCCACCAGCCGTGATAGGCGCCGGAGAAGCGCACCAGGCGGCGGCGACCGGTGTGGTAGCGGGCGAGTCGCACGGCCTGCATCACTGCTTCGGTGCCGGACATGTGGAACGAGACCTCGTCGAGTCCGGAGATCGCCTTCAGTCGCGTGACGTTGTCGGCGATGCAGGGGTGGTAGTTGCCGAGCACGGCGCCGTGCGCGGTGGCCGCGCGCTGCGCCTCGGCCATGCAGTCGCGGTAGAAGTCGTGGCCGAACAGGTTCACGCCGTAGCTGCCGGTGAGGTCGTAGCGGCGATTGCCGTCGAGATCGACCAGTTCCACGCCGTCGGCGGCGGCGACGAAGGCGCCGAGACTCAAGCGCGTCCCGAGGTAGCGGCTGAACTGGAACGGCGCCCGGTAGCGCCCGGTGAACTGCAGGTCGGACAGCCCCTCGCGGGCCGCGCGGGTGAGTGCGACGGTGGTCGGCGCGCTGCCGCCGAGCCGGGCGACCAGGGCGTCGAAGCCCGAGCGACGCTGTGCGACGACAGCCTCCGGTGCGGCGTCGGCCGCGAAGAAGCGCGCCTCGTCGTAGTCCACCGCGGGCAGCCAGGAGGCGAGTCGCTTCGCGATCCGGCCGTGTCCGGTCAGCGAAGGGTGTTTCGCCAGCGACAGCTGCAGCCGGGCGATCGCCCGGGGCGCGACGAGGGCGGCGGCCGCAATGCCGGCGTAAGGAATCCAGTCGATCATGAGGGTCTCCGGTTCCCCCGCTTTCTACCGACCGCTTTTGACCCTGGTATGAAACCCTACGGATTCCTCCGCAGCCTCGCGGCCAACGACGCGCTCAACTTCCACCTCAGCAACGGCCTGCCGCGCGCCTGGCTGACCCGCCTGGTCGGACGCCTGTCGCGGATCGAGCGGCCCTGG
The DNA here is from genome assembly GCA_044221335.1 of Ahniellaceae bacterium. Classification (GTDB taxonomy): domain Bacteria; phylum Pseudomonadota; class Gammaproteobacteria; order Xanthomonadales; family Ahniellaceae; genus JBGAPI01. The sequence continues at coordinate 56,786 of JBGAPI010000025.1, read as the reverse complement.
CTGCGCGATGCCTCGGTCGCACTGTGGCGGCTGTTCACCGACCTCGACCTTGCCGAGGCCGAGGAGCGCGACTACCGCAGCCTCCACGACGTGTTCGTGCGGCGCCTGAAGCCTGGTGCGCGTCCGATCGACCCCGATCGCGGGGTCCTGGTCTCGCCCTGCGACGCGATCGTCGGCGCCTGCGGCGCGATCGAGGACGGCCGCGTCTACCAGGCCAAGGGCATGAGCTACGCCCTCGACGAGCTGCTCGGGACGGCCTTCCCGGAGGGGCTGCTGCGCCACGGCTGCTACGTCACGCTGCGCCTGACCTCGGCGATGTACCACCATTTCCACGCGCCGGCGGACGGTCGAGTCGAAGCGCTGCATTTCATTCCCGGCGACGTCTGGAACGTCAATCCGCCGACGCTGGCGCGCGTGTCGAAACTGTTCTGCCGCAACGAGCGCGCGGCGCTGCGTTTCCGCCTCGCCGACGACGGTGCGGTGCTGTGGCTGGTGCCGGTCGCCGCGGTGCTGGTCGCGAGCCTTCGCCTCCTCGGGCCGGATCTGCACCTGCACCTCGACTACGACGGCCCGAACGACCTCGCCTGCGACTGGCCGCTTTCCCGCGGCGAGGAGATGGGCTGGTTCGAGCAGGGCTCGACGATCCTCGTGTTTGCGCCCCCGGGCTTCGGGCTGGCGGCGGGGATCGCGAGCGGAAGGCGGATCCGGATGGGTGAGGCCTTGCTGCAGCGGGCCCCCTCACCCTGACCCTCTCCCCCGCGGTCGAGGGAGCGGGGGACTGCTCGCCGGTCCCGACGGATCATGATTGCGAGGCGCTGCTGTGCCTTCCTCGCCCTCGCTGGCGGGGGAGAGGGCAGGGTGAGGGGCGCTGTCATCGTGCTGTCGCCGTCGCGCGCTATCCAATCGCCATGAGCACCTCCCTCGGCGACCCCCGCATCGCCTCTGCCGCGCGCTCGTCGCGCCTGCGCCAGGCCGGCCTGTTCCTGCGCTCCTGGATCGCCGATCCGATCGGCATCGCCTCGATCGTGCCCTCGGGACGGCGCCTCGCAGAGCTGATCACCGCGGCCGTCGACCCCGCGGCGGGGCCGGTGCTGGAACTCGGCCCCGGGACCGGCGTCTTCACTGCGGCGCTGCTGGCGCGTGGCGTCGCCGAGCGCGACCTCGTGCTGGTCGAGGCCGACGCCCGGCTCGCGGACGAACTGCGCGAACGCTATCCGCTCGCCGACGTGCTCCGGATCAACGCCGCACTGCTGGCACACGACGACGAGCGCGCCGCGCGCCGCTTCGGTGCGGCCGTCAGCGGCCTGCCCCTGATCTGGATGCGCCGCGCGATCGTGCGCGACATCCTCGCCGGAGCCTTCTCCCGGCTCGTCCCGGGGGCCGCGCTTTACCAGTTCACCTACCAGTCCTACTGCCCGATCGAGGCCGACCTGCTCGACGAGCTCGGCCTCGTCGCGGAGCGCATCGCGCACACCTGGCGCAATCTGCCGCCGGCGTCGGTGTACGCCGTCCGCAAGCGGGCGGAAGCGGCCGGCGTTGCCGTTGGCTGACCGGCTCCGGCTTCTCCGTGGGCCACGGGGAGGCCAAGTCGGATGAGCATGCTCCGACGATGGTGGCTCCGGCCGTCACCGCGTCACTCTTGTCCGGACGATGGGTCCGACGGCGCCGTAGCGGCCACGACTGTCGACGATCTCGCAGGGACGACCCGCAAGTGGCATGCCCGTCCCGGAAAAAAGAACGCCGGGCCATCTGCCCGGCGTCCGGATTTCCATCTCGCAGAAAGGAGATCTCCTTCTGCCGCCACCGGAGGAGTTCGTGGCCGTCGCGAAGCGCGACCCGACCAGGGCGCGCGCTCCGCGGCCACGAATTCCTCACCAGTAGAACTGGAAGCGCACCTCGAAGATGTTCGGGTCGTCGCTGACGTCGCGGTGCAGCGTCGACGAGAACTTGGTGCTGCTGACGTCGACGTAGTTCACGGCGACCTTGAAGTTCGAGCGCCAGTAGTAGTTCGCACCGACGGTGACGTTGTGCTCGGTGCCGCCGAACACGCCGGCGTCATTGAGATCGGTCTTGTCGTAGCGCAGGCCGAGCTGCCACATGCCGGACTCCGGATCGTTCGGCAGCTGCTGCTGGACGACGCCGCCCTTGTAGCCCCAGGTCTCTCCGGTGAGGTTCCAGAGGCCCGACACGTACCAGCTGTCGCCGGTGTAGTTCGGGTGATCGAAGCGGGTCGTGCGCTGGCGCATGTACTCGCCGGCGACCTTGAACGGGCCGTCGACGTACATCGACTCGAGGCCGACGGTACGGCGGCGGTCGGCGTCCTTCAGCGTGCCGGAGTCGACCAGGCGGTTCAGCGCGAGGTCGGCGTCCGGGCGGACGCGGGCGCGCAGGGTGTCGAAGTGGTCGGTGTCGTAGTCGACCGCCGAGATGCCGAGGTGGAGGATGTTTCCGGCGGTGTTGATCGGCGCGTAGTAGAAGCGACCGCCGAAGCCGGCGCCCTGGTTGGTGTTGCGGGTCAGCTCGCGGCCGAACACGCTGACCTGGTAGCCCCAGTTGGCGGCATCGTCATGGCCGTAGGCGATGCCCACGCGGCGCGACATGCCGTACAGGTTGGTGACCATCGCCTTCGAGATGAAGTCGTTGAAGCGCGTCGAGGACAGCTCTTCCATGCTGTTCGGCTGCTTGTACTGGCCCGCCATCAGGTAGGACGTGCCCATCTTGTACTTGAGGTTGACGTCGAGCCACTTGTTGAGCTTGCCGTCGTAGCCGATGATCCAGTCGAAATCGGTGCCCTTGCCCTTCAGCAGCACCTCGGCGCGGCGCATGTCGAACTCGGTGTCCTTGCCGTTGTTGCGGGTCGACGGCGCGTTGAGGTCGACCACGTCGTTGTGGAAGAAGTCGCCTTCGGCCTGCATCAGGCCCTCGAGGCTCACTTCGTAGCCGCCGATCACGTCGATCGCGATCTCGGCGCGGGCGTTGTGCGCGAGCGCCGCGAGCACGGCGACCGCGAGAATCCTGGGAGCGAGTTTCATTGTTGTGTCACCAAGGTGGGGTGGGGTAGTGGGGCGGGCGGCAAGGTAGCCGCCGAATCTTGCATGGATGTGACAGCGGCGGCCAGCGGAACCGGCCGTTGCAATCGTTCTCAGGCCCCGGTACCGCTCGAGGTGTCGCCCTTCGGGCGCTCCGCGGTCAGGGCCTCGCCGCTGACCATGAAGTGCACCGATTCCGCGATGTTGGTCGCGTGGTCGCCGATCCGTTCGATGTTCTTCGCGACGAACAGCAGGTGGCTGCCGTCGCCGACGAACTCCGGGTGCGCGCGCATGTGGTCGAGGATGCCGAGGTGAACCGCGCTGTAGGCCTCGTCCAGCTTCTCGTCGCTGGCCCACACCTTCAGCGCCAGCGCCACGTCGCGCCCCGAGAACGACGCCAGCACCTCACGCAGCAGCCCCTGCGCCAACTCCGCCAACCCGGCAATCCTGTTCAGCAGATCAACCGGGGGATTCGCGCGCAGCGCGATTCCCCGCTTGGCGATGTTCTTCGCGAAGTCGCAGATCCGCTCGAACTCGATGCTGATCCGGATCGCGGCGAGCACCATCCGGAGGTCGCGGGCGATCGGATGGCGCATCGCCAGCACCTTCAGCGCCTTCGCCTCGACCTCGCGTTCGAGCGCGTCGACGTCGAGGTCGCCTTTCACGACGCGGGCGGAGGCGGCGGAGTCGTGGGCGAGCAGGGCGGCGATCGCCGCCGACAGCTGCGACTGGCTCATCGCGCCCATGCGGGCGATCGCCGTGGTCAGCTGGTCGAGCTCCTCGTCGAAGCTCTTGACGATGTGTTCGGATGCCATGATGTTCGATCCTCGCGGTCGCTGGTCAGCCGTAGCGGCCGGTGATGTAGTCCTCGGTCATCTTCTCGCGCGGCCGCTCGAAGATCTGCTCGGTCTCGCCGAACTCGATCAGGCTGCCGAGATACATGAACGCGGTGTAGTCGGAGATGCGCGAGGCCTGCTGCATGTTGTGGGTCACGATCGCGATCGTGTAGTGCGGCTTCAGCTCCTCGATCAGCTGTTCGATCCGCGCCGTGGCGATCGGATCGAGCGCCGAGGTCGGTTCGTCGAGCAGCAGCGCGGCGGGCTTCAGCGCCACCGCACGCGCGATGCACAGGCGCTGCTGCTGGCCGCCCGACAGGCCGAGTGCGCTCTTCGTCAGCTTGTCCTTGACCTCGTCCCACAGTGCGGCCTGGGTCAGCGCCTCCTCGACCCGCGCGTCGAGCGCGGCACGGTCGAGCTTCTCGTAGTGCTTGATGCCGTAGGCGATGTTGTCGTAGATCGACATCGGGAACGGCACCGGCTTCTGGAACACCATGCCGACCTTGCTGCGCAGGCGATTCAGCGGGTACTTGGGGTCGAGGATGTTTTCACCGTCCAGGATCACCTCGCCGGTCGCGCGCTGGCCGGGATAGATCGAGTAGATGCGGTTGAAGATGCGCAGCAGGGTCGACTTGCCGCAGCCCGAGGGTCCGATCAGCGCGGTCACGCGCTTCTCCGCGATGGCGAGGTCGAGCGGCTTCAGCGCGCGATAGTCGCCATAGTAGAACTCCAGCCCGCGCGCGGCGAGCTTGGGCGGCGGATTCGCGACCGCGGCGGGCGCGACGGCGTGGGCGACGTCATTCATTGGCGTGACTCTTGCGCGAGACGAAATAGCGGGCAGTGACGCTCACCAGCAGCACGAACAGCGTGACCAGGAAGGCGCCGGCCCAGGCCAGCGTATTCCAGTACTCGAACGGACTCATCGCGAACTGGAACACCATCACCGGCACGTTGGCCATCGGCTTTGTGAGGTCGGCATTCCAGTACTGGTTGGACAGCGAGGTGAACAGCAGCGGCGCGGTCTCGCCGCTGATCCGCGCCAGCGCCAGCAGCACGCCGGTGAGGATGCCGGGCGCGGCGGCGCGCAGCAGGATCTGGACATTGACCTTCCACACCGGAATGCCGAGCGACAGCGCGGCCTCGCGCATCTGCGCGGGTACCAGGCGCAGCATCTCGTCGGTGGTGCGCACGACGACGGGCAGCACGATGAAGGCGAGCGCGATCGCGCCGGCGAAGCCGGAAAAGCCGCCGAGCGGCGCCACCACCAGCGAGTAGACGAACAGGCCCATCACGATCGAGGGCGCCGACAGCAGGATGTCGTTGACGAAGCGCAGGGCGTCGCCGATGCGGCGGTGGTTGGCGTACTCGGCGAGGTAGGTGCCGGCCAGGATGCCGATCGGGGCGCCGATCAGGATCGCCAGCGTGCACATCAACGCCGAGCCGGCGAGCGCGTTGGCCATGCCGCCGCTGTTCTCGTTCGGTGGCGGTGTCATCTGGGTGAACAGCGCCCAGTTGAACGCGGAGAGGCCCTTCATCACGGTGGTGCCGAGGATCCACACCAGCCAGAACAGGCCGAACAGCGTCGCCGCGCCGGACAGCAGCAGAGCGATGCCGTTGATCAGGCGGCGCCGGCGGTAGCGGCGCTCGGCGTAGTCGAGCACGACGGCGGACATCAGTTGCCCTCCCGGCGCTTCAGTTGCGCCAGCAGCAGGCGCGCGATCGCCAGGACCACGAAGGTGACGACGAACAGCAGGAAGCCGAGCGCGATCAGCGACGAGCGGTACAGCGAGGTGTCGGCTTCGGCGAATTCGTTGGCGATGGTGGCGGCGATCGAGTTGCCCGGCATCAGCAGCGACGCGGTCAGAAGGTGTGCGTTGCCGAGCACGAAGGTCACCGCCATGGTCTCGCCGAGCGCCCGGCCGAGCCCCAGGAAGATGCCGCCGATCACCGCGCCGCGGGTGTAGGGCAGCACCACGTCCCAGGCCACCTCGAAGGTGGTGGAGCCGAGCGCGTAGGCCGATTCCTTGAGCCGCGACGGCACGGTCAGGAACACCTCGCGCATCACCGAGGAGATGAACGGGATCACCATGATCGCCAGTACCAGTCCGGCGGTCAGCATGCCGATGCCGAGCGGAGGACCGGAGAAGAGCGCGCCGACCAGCGGCAGCTGGCCGAGGTGGTCGTTGATCCAGGGGTAGACGTGGTTGCCGAGCGCGGGCACCAGCACGAACAGGCCCCACATGCCGTAGATGATCGACGGGATGCCGGCCAGCAGCTCGATCGCGGAGCCGATCGGCGTGCGCAGCCAGGGCGGCGCGACTTCCGTGAGGAACAGCGCGATGCCGAAGCTCACCGGAACGGCGATCAGCATCGCGATCAGCGCGGTGACCAGGGTGCCGACGATCGGCACCAGCGCGCCGAACTGGCCGGCCACCGGATCCCACTCGTCGGAGACCAGGAACTTCCAGCCGAAGGTGTGGAAGGCCTCGCGTCCGCCGAGCGCCATCGACGCCGCGGCACCGAGCAGCGCAATCAGCACGAACAGGCCCGCGCTGGTCACGAGCCAGCGGAACAGGGTGTCGTTGCGTTGGTCGGTTACGGACATTTCGGTCTGACGTCGCGATGTTGAACGGCGTGGCTGGGTAGAGCGCAAAGCGCGAAACCCAGCATCGGCGTAGCGGCTACGAGGGAACGAATCGGGGTGTTTCGTACAGTGCTGAAGAGCAACGCCGCGGCGCTTCGTGGGAAGGGCCGCGGCTGCTCCGGTGCGGGGTTTCGCCCTTCGGGCTCTCCCCAGCCTGCGTTCGTGTCGCTCAGAACTTGAGGTTCGCGGCCCAGTAGGTCTCGATCTGCTTCACCAGCTCGTCCGGCAGCGGCACATAGCCGAGGTCGCTGGCGGCCTGGTCGCCCGAGGCGTAGGCCCACTTGAAGAACTCCAGCGCGGCCTTGCTCTTCGCCGCATCCTTCGGGGCCTTCGACATCAGGATGAAGTTGGTCGCGGCGATCGGGTAGGACTCGTCGCCCGGCGCGTTGGTAATCACCAGGAAGAAGTCGGAGGCCTTGCCCCACTCGGCGCTCTTGGCCGCGGCCTGGAACGAGGCGGCGCTCGGCACGACGAACTTGCCGGCGGCGTTCTTCACCGCGCCGTAGACCAGGTGGTTGGTGGTCGCGTAGGACAGCTCGAGGTAGCCGATCGAGCCCTTGATCTGCTTGACGTAGGCGCCGACGCCTTCGTTGCCCTTGCCGCCGATGCCGACCGGCCACTTCACCGAGGTGCCTTCGCCGACCTTGCTCTTCCACTCGTCGCTGACCTTCGACAGGAAGTTGACGTAGTTGAAGGTGGTGCCGGAGCCGTCCGAGCGGTGCACGACGGTGATGTTCATCTCCGGCAGGGTCACACCCGGATTGACCTCGGCGATCGCCTTGTCGTTCCACTTGGTGATCTTGCCCAGGAAGATGTCGGCCAGCAGCGGGCCGGTGAAATTGATCTTGCCGACCTCGACGCCCGGCAGGTTGACGGCCGGGACCACGCCGCCGATGACGGACGGGAACTGGCCGAGGTTCGCGGACTTCAGGTCGTCCGGGGACAGCGGCGCATCGGAGGAGCCGAAGTCGACGGTCGCGCCCTTGATCTGCGCGATGCCGCCGGCCGATCCGATCGACTGGTAGTTGATCTTGTCCTTGCCGGCCTTGGCGTAGTCGGCCGACCACTTGGACATGACCGGGAACACGAAACTGGCGCCGGCGCCGGTGACGTCGGCGGCCGCGGCGGACTGGGTCGTCGCGACAGCAAGCGCGGCGACGAGGACGAGGGACTTCAGCGGGGACAGCATGGGGTTCTCCGGAAGACGGACAGGGGTCGTTCGAGCGGCGGCATCTTCGGGTCCCAATGTGACAACCCGATGACGCGTTGCCGGGGGTGCGGTCGCCGGCGATCGCCGACACGATCGTTTTCGAAGGGGGGCTCCGGCGCGCCCGGCGATCTCCGGCGGTCGGAATTCGGGCCGGGGAAAAGAATCCGGGCGCAGCACATCCCGTGCCGCGCCCGAGGGCGAAACAGTGGCCGAAACACCAAGTGGAAGGAGAGTCGGGCGGGCCGGTGGGCGACCTTTTCGACGCCCCCATCCTAGGTCGGTGATGTTGCACCGATGTTGCAGTCGGCCGCCGCGGCATCGCATCGAGCCGGGAATTCCGGCGCGGCCCCTCCGTGCTTCGTCCCTTCCGGACCGTCATCCGTCGCACCGCGCTGGCCGCCGGTGGTGTCCTGCCTAGAGTGGAGCCATCACCTTCGGGAGGACGTCATGCGCGAGCTGCACATCGTCGCGGGACTGCTGTCGATCCTGGCCGGCGCTCTGGCGCTGGCCGCGCACAAGGGCGGAGCCTTGCACCGGCGGATCGGCCTCGTGTTCGTCGCGGCGATGGCGACGATGACGGCGAGCGCGTTCGTCAGCGCGCGCTGGCTGAGCTTCAACCTGGTGAACGTCGCGGCGGCGACGCTGACCTTCTATCTGGTCGCGAGCGGCTGGCTCGCGGTCCAGCGCCGCTTCCCGGTGTCGCCGCTGGCGACGGCGGTGCTGCTGCCGTTCGCGGTGATCGCCGGTGGCCTCGACGTCCTGATGGCGCTCGACCTGCTGCAGCATCCGAGCCATCGCCCCGACGGCGTGCCGCCGGCGCCGCTCATCCTGTTCGCGACGGTGGCGCTGACCGCGATCGTCGGTGACCTTCGTGAACTGCGTCGCCCGGCGACCGACCGCACGGTGCGGCTGTCGCGCCATCTGTGGCGGATGACTTTCGCGATGTGGATCGCGACGACCTCGCTGTTCCTCGGGCAGATGCGCTTCTTCCCCGCGAGCGTGCGCGCGCCGTTGCTGCTGGCGCTGCCGGTGCTGTGGGTCGCCGGGACTCTGGTCTATTGGCTGGCGTGGATGGCGCGGCAGCGGCGGCGCGGACGAGCGACGGTCGCTGCGGTCGGCAAGGGAGTCGCCTCGTCGGCGTAGGGCGCACCCTGCGCGCCAACGCCGCAACGCATCGCGATGGCGGGCATGGCCCGCCCTACGACACGCCGAGGATCAGGTCGCTCGCGCGCTCGGCGATCATGATGGTCGGCGCGTTGGTGTTGCCGCCAATGAGACGCGGCATCACCGAGGCGTCGATCACGCGCAGGCCCGCCACGCCGTTCACCCGCAGCTGGGGGTCGACCACGGCATGCGCGTCGGAACCCATCCGGCAGGTGCCGACCGGATGGTAGATGGTCTCCGACTTGCGCTGGATGAAGGCGTCGATCCCGGCGTCGTCGGTGACGTCGGTGCCGGGGAAGAGCTCGCCGGCGTTGTACTTCGCGAACGGCGCGGCGGCGAAGATCTCGCGCGACATCCGGACCGCCGCGCGCAGCGTCGCGAGGTCGGCGCCTTCGGGGTCGGACAGGTAGTTGGCCTCGATCCGCGCCTTCGCGGTCGGGTCCGCGCTCGCGAGGCCGAGCCGGCCGCGCGACAGCGGCCGCAGCGCGCAGGCGTGCAGCGTGTAGCCGAATCCGTCCATCTTGTGGCGGCCATGGTCGTCGAGCATCGCCGGAACGAAGTGGAACTGGATGTCGCAGCGCTCGTCCGGCGCGATCGTCGAGCGTGCGAAGCCGCCGGACTCGGCGACGTTCGAGGTGCCGAGGCCGCGCTTGAACAGGTAGTAGTCGAGCGCGACCTTGACGTCGTTCGTGCGGTCATAGGTGATCGGCTCGCGGCAGCGCGAGATGGTGCAGGCGTCGAGGTGGTCCTGCAGGTTGCCGCCGACCTCGTCCGCGGCGTGGCGCACCGCGATGCCGTGGCGGCGCAGTTCGTCGGCCGGGCCGATGCCGGACAGCATCAGCAACTGCGGCGAGTTGATCGCGCCGCCGGCGAGCAGCACCTCGCGTGCCGCCTCGACCTTGTGCACGGCGCCGCCCTGGCTGTACTCGACGCCGACCGCGCGTCCGCCGTCGATCAGCACGCGCAGCACCTGCGCGCGGGTCAGCGTGACGAGATTGGCGCGCTGTTCGGCCGGGCGCAGGTAGCCCTCGGCGCTGGAGCAGCGGGCGCCGTCGCGCTGGGTGACCTGATACAGGCCGACACCGCGCTGCTCGGCTCCGTTGAAATCGGCGTTGGCGACATGGCCGGCGGCCTGCGCAGCCGCGAGGAACACCGGAGTCAGCTCGTTCTTGTAGCGCAGGTCGGAGACACCGAGCGGGCCGCCGACGCCGTGGAAGTCGCTCGCTCCACGCTGGTTGTCCTCGCTGCGCTTGAAGTAGGGCAGCACGTCGCGCCAGCCCCAGCCTTTGGCGCCGAGCGCCTCCCACTCGTCGTAGTCGCGCGCGTCGCCGCGGATGTAGCACATCGCGTTGATCGAACTCGAGCCGCCCAGCACCTTGCCACGCGGCCACCACAGCCGCCGGCCGCCGAGCCTGGCTTCCGGCTCGGTGCTGTAGTCCCAGTTGACGCCCTTCTTCCCGACCAGCTTCGCGATGCCGGCCGGCATGTGGATGAACGGATGCCAGTCGCGCCCACCGGCCTCGATCAGCAGCACCTTGTTGGACGGGTCGGCCGACAGCCGGTTCGCCAGCACGCAGCCGGCGGAACCGGCGCCCACGATGATGAAGTCGTACATCCCCGCCCTATGGGTTGAGGTCAACTCCCGCACGCTAGGTGTCGGGTCTAGAGCAAATGCTCTCGGGGCGGCCGGATTTCGCGCTGCGCGCGAACTCCGCAATTGGACGATGGGGCCGCCGGGAGGGGACGCGAAGAGTCGTCAGGAGACAAGAGCGAGCGTGACTTGTTCTTGTGGGGCGACTCGATGGTGTTGCTCGAATTCAGCGACTTCGTGCACAAACCATCAAGGCTCCGTGAAGGATTCGTCGACGCCGCATCAAGGCGTCGTGAAGCGAGAGGTTTTTCTTCGTGCAACGAAGAAAAACCTGAATCCGGGTGAAACATCGCGGCGTAGGAATCGGCGAGCGAATCGCCGCTCATTCACCCGGAAAAGGAAATCTCATGCACTCTCTTGCGAAGTTCGCCACGCTGTCGGCGTTGGCTGCGGCATGTGCGTTCAGCGCACCGGTTGCGATGGCTTCGAGCCATCGCGAAGCGCTGGCCGTCTTGAACGAGCCCTGCGCCGACAACACGGACGTCTACGCCTGGGTCAAGCCCGGCACGCACGACAAGCTGTACCTGATCGGCAATTTCAATCCGCTGCACGAGCCGGGCCAGGGCAACCAGGGCCTGCGCGCGTGCGAGGGCTACCGCTACGAGTTCCACATCGGCAAGGGCGCGAGCCTGAAGGACGCGATGACGTATCGCGTCGAGTTCAAGGTCACTCCGCCGACCGACGGCGCCCCCGGCCCGAACGACGCGCCGCTCGGCGGCAACGAGCTGCTGTGGCAGCTGACCGGCGGCAAGGAGACCTACAAGGTCACCCGCATCGACGCGCGAGGCAAGGAGACGGTGATCGGCGACAACCTGCCGGTGGCGCCGAACAACCACGGGCCGCAGACCGACCGCCTCGTCTACAACCTCGGCCAGTTCAAGGGCTACGAGTCGGGTGACCAGTCCAGCCGCAAGGTGAACCTGTTCAACGACGACTTCATCCGTGCCAACTTCATCCCGACCCTCGCCAACGGCGGTCGCGCGTTCAGCGGTCAGCGCGACGATCCCTACTACCTGGACGAGAAGGGCATCTTCGACCTCGTGAACCTGTGCCGGAAGGGCCTGTTCGGCATCCAGGGCGCGCGCGACTCCGACTGCGAGGACGTGTTCACCGGCTTCAACCTGTTCACGGTCGCGCTGGAGATTCCGACCTCCGACCTGTTCCCGAATGGCATCCCGCACAACGGCACCCTGGTCGCCGATTCCACCGATGCGCTGCTCCGCGTGTGGTTCAACATCTCGGTGCGCGAGAACCGCAAGGTCGATCCGAACAACATGGTGAGCGGCTACAAGTACGACGGCCCGTGGCGCCAGGTGGGCCGCGAGGCGCTGCCGCTGTTCAATGCCGGACTGATCGGCACGATGCGGCAGAACAGGTATCTGCGCACCTCGCCGCTCAACGACGTGTCGAACTTCGGCAACGACATCCTCTACCCGGTGCTGGTGCGCGACGCCGAGGTGCTGGGCATCTACGGCGCGCTGAACATCGATGCCAAGAGCGCCGGCCTCGAGGGTCCGCGTACGGACATCATCAAGGCGATCAACCTCGGTCGCCCGATCCCGATCGCGGACGGCTTCACCGGCGACGTGATCACCCTCGATGCCTCGATCGACTCGCAGTTCCCTAACGGTCGCCGGCTCGACGGCGGCTCGGCGCCGAACAAGGAGCAGGTCGACGTCAGCGACGCGCTGATCGGCCTGATCGTCGCCGGCAATCCGGGCAGCGGCGCGGGTGACGGCGTCGGTGGCAACGACAAGGACTACCTGACCGACTTCCCGTTCGTGCCGGCCCCGCACGACGGCCTCAACGACGGTCACGGCGGCACCAACAAGATCCACCCGGAACTGGGTGACTGAGTTCGTTTGGGCTCGGCCCCGCCGCGGCGACGCGGCGGGGCTTTTTTATGGGAGACCGTTGCATGATCCAGACCCGACCGACCCTGCTCGTGCTCGGTTTCGCCGCGCTCGCCGCTTGCGGGCATGTGGCACCTCCGACTGCGGTGACGATCGCGGACGAGCCGACCCTGCTCTGCGCCGCCCCGCTGCCGGGCGATGCCAGCGGCGCCGTCGCGAGAATCGCCGCCGACCCGCGACCCGAGCACCGCGCTCTGGCCTACGTCGACCGTGGCCAGCGTTTCCTGCGGCAGGCGCGGCGCGCGGCCGATCCCGGATTCTTCCTCAACGTCCGCGCCTGTGCCGAGAAGGCCGAGGCGGACGTCCCGGGACTGCCGGCGGCGCGGGAGCTGGTCGCGCTGGACCTGATGGAGAACCACCGATTCGGCGAGGCGCGCGACGTCGCGGCTGCCATTCTTTCGATCGACGCCGATCGCCCCGAGGCGCTCGGCGTGCTGGCCGACGCGGAGCTCGAGCTCGGCCACTACGACGCCGCCACCGACGCGGTGCAGAGGCAGCTGGAGGTCCAGCCGGCCGCGCCGGCGTATGCGCGCGCCGCCTGGCTGCGCTGGCTGCGGGGCGACTTCGCCGGCGCGACCCGGATGTACAAGGACGCGCTGTCCCGGCTCGATCCGGCACGACCGGAGGCGGCGGCCTGGCTGCTGGCGGATGCAGCGGCGGTCTATGCCGCGGCCGGAGATCGTAGCGGCGCGACTGCGCTAGCCGACGCCGCGCTGGCACGATGGCCGGAGTCGGTTCAAGCGCTGCTGGTCCGGGCTCGGATCGACCTGGCCGAGCGGCGGCCGGAGAGGGCCCTGTCGCGGCTCACGCCGCTCCTGGGCCAGCGGCGCAGCCTCGAGGCCGCGGCGCTGGCCGTGGAGGCCGCCGAGGCAATGGGCGACGAGGCGGCCGCGACGCGTCACTTCGACGATGTCGTCGCGATCGGTCGCCGCGGCGATGCGCTGGGGCTCGGCAGCTGGCTCGCGGGGCGCGGCGACCAGTCGCCGTTGGCGCTCTCGCTGATCGAGCAGGAGCGCCGCGGCCGTGGCGGCGTGTACATCGACGATGCCTATGCGCTCGCGCTGCTGCGCAACGGCCGCGTCGCCGAGGCGCGAGCCGCCAGCGATGCAGCGCTCGCCGTCGGCACGCACGATCCGCGCGTCCGCCTCCACGCCGGCATGGTCCGCTACGCGCAGGGCGAACGCGACGGCGGTCGCGCGTTGATCGCGGAGGTGCTCGACGCCGAACCGCTGCTCGACGCCACGCTCACGGCCGAGGCGCGCGCGCTGCTCGGCCGTCGCGCGCTCGCCGACAACGGACGCCGCCCATGAATGCGAACTTCATCCTCCGGCTCCTTGCGGCCCTCCTGTGCTGGGCGGCGTCCGACATGGCCGACGCCCATGCGGTGGGGGTCTCGCGCGGCGACTATCGGATCGCCGGTGATCGCGTCGTCGTCGACCTCGCGTTCGCCCGCGGGGAGCTGCTGCGCGCGGTCGACAGTCTCGACCGCGATGGCGATGGACGCCTCGCCGAGGCCGAGCTCGAGCAGGGCGCGATGGCGATCGCGGCGGGGCTGGCCGACGGGATCGCGCTGACCCGTAGCGGTCGCCGCTGCGCGATGAGCTACCAGGGCGCGCGGCTGCTGGAGGCAGACGGCGTCGCTCTGCGTGCCGACTACGACTGCGCCAGCGCCGAGGGCGCGGTCGAGGTGCACTGGCCCTGGCTCGCGCGACTGTCGGTCGGTCATCGGCATCTCGCCGCCATCGGGCCCGGCGCGACGCCGGCGGTGGTCTACGAGGCGGCACCGCGCTTCTCCATCGACGCCGCCGCGTCGTCGCCGTCGACGGGTTTCGTCGGGCTTGTCGGAATGGGCGTCGAGCACATCCTCAGCGGCTACGATCACCTGCTGTTCCTGTTCGCACTGGTGGTGCTCGGCGGCCGCATCGCCGCGGTGGTGAAGGTGGTCACCGCCTTCACCGTCGCGCACTCGATCACGCTCGGTCTTGCCGTGTTCGGTGTCCTGGCGCCGCCGCCGGCCCTGATCGAGCCGCTGATCGCGCTGACCATCGTCTATGTCGCCGGCGAGAACTGGTTCGCGAAGGACATCGAGCGACGCTGGCGGATCACGTTTCCGTTCGGGCTGATCCACGGCTTCGGCTTCGCCGGCGCACTGCAGGAGATCGCCTTGCCAAGGTCGGATCTGCCGATGGCGCTGCTCGGCTTCAACCTCGGCGTCGAGATCGGACAACTCGCCGTCCTGGCGCTGCTGCTGCCGGTGGTCGCGCTGCTGCGTCGGCGGCCTGGCTTCGACCCGCACGGCGTGCGGGTGGCGTCGGTGCTGGTGGGTGCGATGGGACTGGTGTGGTTCGTGCAGCGCGTCATTTCCTGACGGTGCGATGCGGGCGCGGAGCGTCGATTCGGGTGGGCGCCCCGAGCTTGGTCGCGACACCGGTGCGACGGCGGTGCCGTGCGCTGCGGGAGGGTGGATCGCGACGCGGTGATTCCGGGCCGAGCACGGCGCGTCGATTCGCGAATCACTATCCCCGCGACATGCTGCACTGCAGCAGGCAAAAGCGTTTGACGGCCGCGGCGCCAGCCAGTAATCCTTGCGCACTTTTTTGGCCGGCGCCCGCGGAGGGCGGTCGCCGCCACGGATCCTGCAGGAGCCGATGATGTCGAACGCGCGTACGGGCAGCCCCACCGATTTCACCCCGCAGTGGGGTCATCCGAAGCCGTTGTGGATGCTGTTCATGACGGAGTTCTGGGAGCGCTTCTGCTACTACGGCATGCGCTGGGCGCTGACGCTGTACATCGTGGCGGCCTTCTTCGGCGGGGACCCGGCGGGGCCAGGCCAGTGCCAGCCGTACCTACGGCGCCTACACCGCCCTGGTCTACGCCACCTGGCGTGTTCGGTGGCATGGTCGCCGACAAGATTCTCGGCTTCCAGCGCTCGGTCATGCTGGGCGGCATCCTGATCGCGATCGGCCTGTTCACCGTGATGGTGCCCGACCACAACATCTTCCTGGTCGGCCTGTCCTTCATCATCGTCGGCAACGGCCTGTTCAAGCCGAACATCTCGTCGATGGTCGGCAATCTCTATGCGCAGGGCGACTTCAAGCGCGACGCCGGCTTCACCATCTTCTACATGGGCATCAACGCGGGCGCGTTCTTCGCGCCGCTGATCACCGGCTGGGCCGCCACCCTGTGGTTCGGTACGCCGGAGCATCCGAACTATTCCGCGGTGTTCGCGGCCGCCGGTGTCGGCATGCTGCTCGGGCTCCTGTGGTTCGGCATCGGCCGTGGCCAGCTGCTGCATGTCGGACATCCGCCGGCGGGCAAGCAGGGCATGGCCGGCTACGGCATCGTGCTCGGCGGCGCGATCCTGGTGCTGCCGCTGATCTACCTGCTGCTGTCGAAGAACGAGATCCTCGACTACATCCTGTGGACGGTGTTCCTCGGCTGCTGCGCGATGCTGGTCGGCGCCGGCATGAAGTCCGACCGCGTGCAGATGGACAAGATCGTCGCGCTGCTGATCCTGTTCATCGCCAACATCCTGTTCTGGATGTTCTTCGAGCAGGCCGGCAGCTCGTTCAACTTCCTCGCCGAGCAGGTGGTCAACCGCAAGATGTTCGGCGGCTGGGAATTCCCGATCGGCTGGTTCCAGTCGGTGAACCCGCTGGCGATCGTCGCACTCGGTCCGCTGATCACCGCGATCTGGGCGATCCTGGAGAAGGCCAATCGCCTGCCGTCGATCCCGCGCAAGTTCGCCTTCGGCCTGATCGGCAACGCGCTCGGCTTCCTGGTGCTGATGTGGGCGCTGACCAGCTTCGTCGACGCCAACAAGATGATCCCGTTCTGGCCGCTGGCGGTGTGCTACGTGCTGCAGACCATGGGCGAGCTCTGCATTTCGCCGATCGGCCTGTCGATGGTGACCAAGCTGGCGCCGGCGCACATGGTCGGCGCGACCATGGGCGCGTGGTTCATGAGCATCTCGCTCGGCAACAAGCTGGCCGGCAACCTGGCGGCCAAGATCTCCGGCGAGACCGGCCTCACCATCGATTCCGCGCTGCACGGATTCACCTTCAGCTTCTACCTGCTGATGGGGGCCGGCGTGCTGCTGCTGATCATCGCGCCACTGATCAACAAGCTGATGCACGGCGTGAAGTAGACGCAGCCGCCTGCGCGCGAAACGAAAAGCCCGCCGCGAGGCGGGCTTTTCGTAGGGCGGCCAACGGCCGCCATCGCGAAACGTCGTTTGTTGCCGCCGTGCGCCTCGCCATGGCGGCCAGTGGCCGCCCTACCGGGGGGCCTCGAGCGCCGGGAGGCCCTGTTCCGTCAGCGCCGTGAGGATCGTCGCCAGCGCCTTGCGCTTCTTCCGGCGCGAGCACGGCCGAGCAGGCGCCGCTCCGCCGCCATCGCCCGCGGCACCACGTCGTCGAACACCGCGCGGCCGCGGATCGTGAGGCGCAGCATCGAACGGCGACGGTCGGCGGGGTCGATGCGCCGGCGCACGCGGCCGGCGGCGATCAGCCGCGCGATCGCGCGGCTGACCGCGACCTTGTCCATCGCCGTGCGTGCGGCGACCTCGTTGGCCGACAGCCCGTCGAAGCGACCGAGCACGGCGATCACCCGCCATTCCGTCACCGGTAGCTGATGGCGGTCCTCGTACTCGGCCGCGATCGCCCCGCTGATCCGGTTGGACAGCACCGACAGCTGATAGGGCAGGAAGTGCTCGAGGTCGAGGTGGGCGTGTTCCATGGCTTGCGTCTTGAATGGTTTCAGGTGAAACTATATCGGGAGCAGGGCCCAGGGCTCAGGGCCCAGAAGAGCGCGTCGACGTGCGCCTGCGCTTCGGTCGAAAGCCGAGCCTGCTCTTCTGGGCCCTGGGCCCTGGGCCCTACGGCCGAGCCGCCGCGATGAACGATTCCTGGACGGCGATGACCGCCGCACCCCATCAACCAGCGAGCCCGCCATGTCCGCCCAGACCACCCCGCTGTTCCCCAACCCCCTCGGCATCCACGGCTTCGAGTTCGTCGAGTTCGCGGCGCCGCAGCCGGAAGCGCTGCATCGCCTGTTCGTGCAGATGGGTTTCACCGCCGTCGCGCGGCACAAGACGAAGGCGATCACGCTGTACCGCCAGGGCGGCGTGAACTTCCTGGTCAATGCCGAGCCGGACTCCTTCGCTTCCGACTTCGCCGCGAAGCACGGCCCCTGCGCCTGCGGCTTCGCGATCCGGGTGCGCGACGGCGCCGAGGTCCAGGCCGAGGTGACGACGCGCGGCGCCGAGGTGATGACGCACAAGGCCGAGACCCGCGCGATCGCCGCGCCGGTGATCAAGGGCATCGGCGACTGCATGCTGTACCTCGTCACCGACGGTGTCGACCCGTTCGCGGCCGAGTTCGAGTTCATCGCCGGCGTCGACCGCGAGCCGTTCGGCTTCGGGCTGACCTTCATCGACCACCTGACCCACAACCTCTACTTCGGCAACATGGCGAAGTGGTCCGACTACTACGAGCGCCTGTTCGGCTTCCGCGAGATCCGCTACTTCGACATCAAGGGCGCGAAGACCGGCCTCGTCTCGAAGGCGATGACCGCGCCGGATGGCGTGGTGCGGATCCCGCTCAACGAGTCCTCCGACCCGAAGTCGCAGATCAACGAATACCTCGACCAGTACCACGGCGAGGGCATCCAGCACATCGCCTGCTTCACCGACGACATCTACGCGACCATCACCGCGATGCGCGCGCAGGGCGTGACCTTCCTGCACACGCCGAACACCTACTATGACGTGATCGACGAGCGCATCCCGGGCCACAAGGAAGACGTGGCGCGGATGAAGGAACTGAAGATCCTGATCGACGCCGACCAGGAGACGAAGAAGAAGCTGCTGCTGCAGATCTTCACCGAGACCAACATCGGCCCGATCTTCTTCGAGATCATCCAGCGCAAGGGCAACGAGGGCTTCGGCGAAGGCAACTTCCAGGCGCTGTTCGAGAGCATCGAACGCGACCAGATGCGCCGCGGGGTGCTGTAAGGCCATGAACCACGCCCACGCCACCCACGTCAGCGTCGCCGCCGGCCTCGCCTACCAGTCCGGCTTCGGCAACGAGTTCGCCACCGAGGCGGTGGCAGGCACCCTGCCGGTCGGAATGAACTCGCCGCAGCGCGCCGCGCACGGCCTGTACGCCGAGCAGCTGTCCGGCACCGCGTTCACCGCGCCGCGCCACGTCAACCGCCGGACCTGGTTCTACCGGATCCGCCCGGGTGCGGTGCACGCGCCATTCGAGCTCCTCCCTGAAACCAGCTTCCACAACCGCTTCGACGAGCTGCCGGCGACGCCGAACCAGCTGCGCTGGGGCGCCCGGGCGATCGCGGCCGACGCCGGCGACTTCATCGACGGCCTGGTCGCGATGGCCGGCCACGGCAGCGCCGCCGCCGGTGCCGGCATCGGCATCCACGCCTACACCGCGACGCGCTCGATGACCGGTCGCTACGCGATGAACTCCGATGCCGAGATGCTGGTGGTGCCGCAGCAGGGTCGGCTCCGCATCGCCACCGAGATGGGCGTGCTCGAGGTCGAGCCGCAGGAAATCGCGATCATCCCGCGTGGCGTGCGCTTCCGCGTCGACCTCCTCGACGGCCCGTCGCGCGGCTACGTCTGCGAGAACTTCGGTGCCCACCTGCGCCTGCCAGAGCTGGGACCCATCGGATCGAACGGCATGGCGAACGCGCGCGACTTCCTGGCGCCGGTGGCCGCGTTCGAGGAGCTCGAGGGCGATTTCGAACTGGTCAACAAGTTCCAGGGCCGGCTTTGGTCGGCGCGGATCGGCCACTCGCCGCTCGACGTGGTCGGCTGGCACGGCAACTACACGCCGGTGAAGTACGACCTGCGCCGCTACAACACCATCGGTTCGATCAGCTACGACCACCCGGACCCGTCGATCTTCACCGTGCTGACCTCGCCGTCGGACACGCCGGGCTGGGCCAACCTCGACTTCGTGATCTTCCCTCCGCGCTGGCTGGTCGCCGAGAACACCTTCCGTCCGCCCTGGTACCACCGCAACGTCGCGAGCGAGTTCATGGGCCTCGTGCATGGCATCTACGACGCCAAGGAAGAGGGTTTCGTTCCCGGCGGCGCCAGCCTGCACAACTGCATGAGCGGCCACGGTCCGGACGCCGACGTGTTCGCCAAGGCGAGCGCGATCGACACCACGAAGCCGACGCACGTCGTCGACACCATGGCCTTCATGTTCGAGACCCGCGGCGTGCTGCACCCGACCCGCCAGGCGATGGACGCGCCGGAGCTGCAGCGCGACTACTGGAAGTGCTGGCAGGGGCTTCGGAACCAATTCCGGCGCTAGGCGCCGGAATTGCCCGCCCGCGTTCGGACCCCAGATCCACGGCCATGCGCACTTCCGCCGACGGAATCGTCCGATCGTGAATCGACTCGACTTCTCCGTGACCGACGTGCTGGTCGCGTTGGCCGTCACCTCGCCGCTGTGGATCGCCGCGGTCCTGCAGTCGCGTCGCCGAGCGATGCTGCGCGCCGCGCAGGAGCGTGAATGTCGAGCGCTCGGCGACGGCGCGACCGCGGTGGCGATCGCGACGATGGAGGACCGTGCACCGCGGTTGATCAACTGGCACTCGCCACAGTTCGGTGTGCTCGGCCGCGACGCCACGGGACTCCTGCTCCGGCTCGTCGGCGCCGACGACGCGCGTCGCGATCTCAGGGTCGCTGCCGGCACCGTCGCCTGGATCGGTGCGGCCCGGCTCGGTGCGACCTGGCACGAATGGCTCGCGCTGGGGCGCGGCGAGCAGCAGGTATGGGTCGCGGTCGAACGGACCGGCGGCAGCGCCGCGCTGTTCCGGGATCTGACCTCTACGAGCCCGCCTTCGTCGATCGCCGACGGCAGCTGCTACGACGGCACGATCGTCTACCCGCCGCGGGAGACGCTGACCAGTCGCCTGCGCCGGATCGCGCCGGTTCTGGCATTCGGCGCCATCCTGTTCGTGCTCGGCCGCGCCGATCTCGCCTGGTTGAACGGGCGCGCGATGGCGATCCCCGAGTCCGATCATTTCGGCGCTGCCCATGTCGCATCGCTGATGCTGGGCCACCTGCTGCTGCTGGTCTGGGGCGCGGCGATTTTCGCGATGCTCGACTCGGGACGCGTCCTCAGAGCCGGTCGCTGGCCGTATTCGGACCGGCAGGTCCTTCGTCCCACGCGGGTGATCCGCGGGTGGTGCCTGCGCTTTCGCAACGGCGTGTTGCCGGCAGTGGTCGTCGTCGGGCTGCTGTGGTCGACCGCCCAGGCGATACGATTCGTCGATCTCATCTTCACCAACGCGCTCGACCGGCAGGTCGCGTGGCTGCTGTGCCCCGTCTACGCCAGGCCGAAGCCGCCGGCTACGCTGGCAGAATCCCCTCCCTCGAATTCGACCGCAGGACCCACCCCACCATGAAGCTCGCTACTTTGAAGGACGGCGGCCGCGACGGCACGCTGGTCGTCGCTTCCCGCGATCTCACCCGCGCGGTGCGCGTCCCCGACATCGCCCCGACGCTGCAGCGCGCGCTGGAAGACTGGGAAAACACCGCGCCGCGCCTCAACGCGGTGTCGGAGGCGTTGAACCTGGCCGGCAAGGCCGAGACGCTGAATGGCGAGCCGGTGTTCGCGCTCGATCCGGCGGCGCTGGCGGCACCGCTGCCGCGCGCCTACGAGTTCGTCGATGGCAGCGCCTACCTGCCGCACGTCGAGCGCGTGCGACGCGCCCGCGGCGCGAAGGTGCCGGACAGCTTCTACGTCGATCCGCTGATGTACCAGGCGGTCAGCGCCGGCTTCTACGGGCCGCGCGATCCGGTCCGGGTGCCGAGCGAGGACTATGGCATCGACCTCGAGGCCGAGGTGGTGATCGTCACCGACGACGTTCCGATGGCGGTGTCCGCCGCGGACGCCGCCGGCCACATCCAGCTGATCGGCCTGGTCAACGACGTGTCGCTGCGCAATCTCATTCCGGCCGAGCTCGAGAAGGGCTTCGGCTTCCTGCAGTCGAAGCCGCGCTCGGCGCTGTCGCCGGTGTTCGTGACGCCGGACGAGCTCGGCGACGCGTGGCAGGACAGCAAGGTCTGCCTGCCTCTCGTTTCCCATATCAATGGTGCGTGGTTCGGTGCGCCGGAGGCGGGCGAGGACATGCAGTTCAATTTCGCGCAGCTGGTCGCCCATGCGGCGAAATCGCGGCCGTTGTCGGCCGGCACGATCGTCGGATCCGGCACCATCGCGAACCAGGACGAATCGCGCGGCGCCTCCTGCTTCGCCGAGAAGCGCATGCTCGAGATCATCCGCGACGGCAAGCCGACGACACCGTTCATGAAGTTCGGCGACGTCGTGCGCATCGAAATGTTCGACCGCGCCGGCGTCAGCGTGTTTGGGGCGATCGAACAGGTGATCGCGGCGGCGGGCTGACCGCAGGACGATCGGCATCGCAAGCCCGTCGTTGCGCTCCTCCTCGCGACGACGGGTTCATTTGCCCGCCCCAGTCCCGTCATTGCGAGCGCAGCGAAGCAATCCAGCGCCTTCGCTCTTCTTGGCGCCGGAGCAAGAGCAAGGGCACTGGATTGCTTCGTCGTCGCTGCGCTCCTCCTCGCAATGACGGGTTATTCCGCCCGCCCCGGTCCCGTCATTGCGATCGCAGCGAAGCAATCCAGCGCCTTGTTGGGCTCGGTGCCCCTGGGTTAAAGTCGAACAGTCGATTTGCGTAGCAACGCGAGGAGCGCGCCATGGCGACTGACCGCTTGAGGCTCTACAGCTACTGGCGTTCCAGTGCCGCCTACCGGGTGCGGATCGCGTTGAACCTGAAAGAGCTGCAGTACGAGCAGATCGCCGTCAACCTCGCGAAAGATGGCGGCGAGCAGCACCTTCCCGGCTTCAAGTCGGTGAATCCGCAGGAACTGATCCCGGTGCTGCTGCACGGCGAGCGGGTGATCCGCCAGTCGATGGCGATCGTCGAGTACATCGAGGAGACCTTCGACGGCCCGCGTCTGCTGCCGGTCACGGCGCGCGAACGCGCCCGGGCCCGCGGCCTCGCGCAGGTCGTGGCCTGCGACATCCACCCGCTCAACAACCTGCGGGTGCAGCAGTATCTAGAGCGCGAGTTAAAGGTCCCGCAGGAAGAGCGTGACCTCTGGGTGCAGCACTGGATCCGGCTTGGCTTCGACACGCTCGAGGAGCTGCTCACCTCCAA
Source organism: Ahniellaceae bacterium (assembly GCA_044221335.1). Taxonomy (GTDB): domain Bacteria; phylum Pseudomonadota; class Gammaproteobacteria; order Xanthomonadales; family Ahniellaceae; genus JBGAPI01. The sequence goes on along the minus strand of JBGAPI010000025.1, from coordinate 34,124 downwards.
TCCCTCGACCGGTGAGTTCTGCGAGGGCGACGTGCCCTCGCTCGCCGACATTTGCCTGGTGCCGCAGGTCTACAACGCGTTGCGCTTCCGCCTGCCGCTCGATGCGTATCCGACCATCCGGCGGATCTACGACACCTGCCTCAAGGACCCGGCCTTCGACGCCGCGCGACCGGAAAAGCAGCCGGACGCGCCTGCACCCTGAGGCGCGCCCTGCGCGCCGTCGTCAGCGCCGCGACTCCTCGCCCTCGCGACCGCCAGCGTCCGGCTGCGGTTCGGGAACGTCCGATTCGGCGCCCGACCCGCGTTCCGAGATCCGAAACCGACCAGCGGCTGCAGGAGAAGGTCAGTGCGCGCCTCCGCGGGATCGGTCCGCGCATCGGTGCGATTCAGGGCTGGCGGACACCACAGTGCGCCGGCACCTTGTGCCGTCTGGCGTGTTTCTCGGCTCCGAATGCGGTGATGGCCGCTCCTGCGTCCGATCAGAAGGCGTAGGGGTCGTTCATCCCGACCAGGCTCGAAGCCGCGGCACCTTCGCCGCCACCTTCCGCCAGTCGGACCTTCAGGGCCAGGCCGTCGCGCGAGTCCGCCTTGTTGAGCGCTTCCTCGAGTTCGATCTTGCCCTCGCGGTACATCGTGTACAGCGCCTGGTCGAAGGTCTGCATGCCTTCCTCCAGCGAGCGGTCCATTGCCTCCTTGATCTCATGCACCTGGCCGCGGCGCATCAGGTCGCGGATCATCGGCGTATTGATCAGCACCTCGACCGCCGGCAGCCGGCGGCCATCCTTGCCGATCACCAGACGCTGCGACACCACCGCCTTCAGGTTCAGCGCCAGGTTCATCAGGATGTTCTTGTGCGCCGATTCCGGGAAGAAGTTGAGGATGCGCTCGATGGTCTGGTCGGCGTTGTTGGAGTGCAGGGTGGCGAGGCAGAGGTGGCCGGTTTCGGAGAACTGGATCGCGGCCTCCATGGTGTCGACGTCGCGGATCTCGCCGATCAGGATCACGTCCGGCGCTTCGCGCATCGCGTTCTTCAGCGCCTCGTGGTAGGTCTTGGTGTCGAGGCCGACCTCGCGCTGGTTGACGATCGACTTCTTGTGCCGGTGCAGGAACTCGATCGGGTCCTCGATCGTGAGGATGTGGCCGCTGGAATTGACGTTGCGGTAGTCGATCATCGCGGCGAGTGACGTCGACTTGCCGGAGCCGGTCGCGCCGACCACCAGGATCAGTCCGCGCGGCTCCATCACCAGATCCGCCAGCACCTGCGGCAGCTTCAGCTGGTCGAAGTTCGGGATCTCGCTCTTGATCGAGCGGATCACCATGCCGACCTCGCCGCGCTGCTTGAACACGTTGACGCGGAAGCGGCCGGCGTCCTTGACGGCGATCGCCATGTTCATCTCGTAGTCGCGCTCGAAGGCCGGGACCTGTCCCTCGTCCATCAGCGAGTAGGCGATCTTCTTCACCATGCCGCCGGGCAGGCCGGTGTTTCCGAGCGGATAGAGCTTGCCCTCGACCTTGATGTGGACCGGCGCGCCGGTGGTGAGGAACATGTCGGAGGCGCCTTTCTCCGTCATCAACTTGAGGAAATATCCGATGTCCATGGCGACTCCCGGTCGGGTCGGCGTAGGCGCGGATTGCGCCATCCGGAGGCGGAACTCAAAATAGCGCAGACGCCGCCCGGCGACTGCGCTGACGAATCATTTATGACATCCCCCGTTGAAAAAATCCATGCGCGTCTCGGCACCTGCGGCATTTTCTTCGCGGGGCTCCTCATCCTCGGCGGTTGCGCCTCGGTGCCGCCGCCCACCGCCCTGCTGAGCGATGCCCAGTCCGCCCGCGATTCCGCCGCGGCACTCGAGGCGGCGACCTATGCGCCGGTCGACCTGCGCAATGCCGACGACAAGCTGGCAGCGGCCAACGCCGCCAGCGCCAAACATGATTACGCCCGGGCCGCGGCCCTGGCGGAAGCGGCGGAAGTGGACGCCGAGCTGGCGTCGGCCAAGTCCCGGCAGAACAAGGCGCGTGCCGAGATGGAGCGCAAGAGCGCCGAGAACCAGCGATTGAAGCGGGAACTCGAGCGTGGGGAGAAGGCGCAATGAGACGCTTCGTACTGTTGGGCGTCGTCGCCCTGGTCTCGGCCAGTGCGTGGGCGGAGAAGCGGGACCTCGATGCCGAGCGCCTCAACCAGGCACTGTCCCAGCTGGAGGCCGATCCCGAGCTTGCCGGGCTGGCGCCGACAGAGCTGGCGCGGGCGCGTGACGCGGTGCGGCGGCTGGCGGAGCCGGCCAGCAATGCGGAGCGGGCACAGCGGGTCTACATCGCCGATCGCCGGGTCGACATCGCGTTCGCCTCCGCCCGAACCGCCCGGCTGAAGGCACAGATCGCCGAGCTCGATCGCGAGCATGACCGCATCCTGCTCGAGGCCAGCCGGCGCGACGCCGAGCGCGCACGCCTTGAAGCCGAGCGGTTGCGCGTGCAGACGCTGGCCCGCGAGGAGGAAGCGGAACGGGCCCGGCAGGCGGCGGAGCAGGCCGAGGCCGAGCGCGAGGCCAGCGAGCAGGCCGTTGCGGCAGCGATGGCGCAGGCCGACCAGCAGCGCCGGGTCGCCGAGGCGCAGGCCGAGGAGGCGAAGCTCGCCAAGCGCGAGGCGGCGCTCGCGGTCGAGGCCGCGGCCAGCCTGCGCGAGCAGATGTCGAAGCTGACCGCCGAGCGCGATGCGCGCGGCGAGGTGATGACGCTCGGCGACTACGCCTTCGCGACCGGCAAGGCCAGCCTGGAGCCGGAGGCGCTGGCCCACCTGGAGCGGGTCCTGGAGTTCGTCGACCGCAATCCGACGCGTGCGATCCGGATCGAAGGCCATACCGACAATCGGGGCGGCGAGGCCCTCAACCAGAAACTGTCCGAACAGCGGGCCGGCGCGGTGCGCGACGCGCTGGTCGCGAAGGGCGTCGCTGCGACGCGGATCACCGTCGTCGGATTCGGGGAGACCCAGCCGATCGCCGACAACGGCGATGCCGCCGGTCGGGCCCGCAACCGTCGCGTCGACATCATCGTCCTCGCCCCTTAGCGCACAGCCGCGGCCGTCGGCGACCTTGCCGCCGGGCCCACGCGGGCCGATCGGGCCCGTTGCGCCACGAAGCAGGGCGGCAGGAACCGGGTGGACCGGCTGGTCCGACGGGGCGGCCGGACCGTGCCCGCGTCGCGCAGGACAGCGGGTCCCGGACGCCGATTCATGCAGTCATGGCATCAATCCGCGCCGGCGAGGTTGCAGCGTGGGGCATCCGGAGGTGCCTCCATCCGGTTTAACGATTCCCTACTGTCCCTCCGGTTTTCCGAGCGATTTCCGGACACTGGAATGACACGACCCCGTCACAAAGTTCTCGGTCGGTTCCGGTTGCCGGGAGCCGTAAATCGGCGTAGGGTGGTTCCCAAGCACCAGACTCGTCCGGTGCGGAACGGGAGTCGCAGATGAAGGTTCCGGCTTGCACTCAGGAGACCGCCGCCGCGCATCGCGCCGCGCGCGGTGTCGGCAAGCAGGATCACGACACCGCTCCCGAAGATCTGGTCGAACCCTAGACGCCCCAGGCCGCAAGGCCCGGGGCGTTCGCATTTGAGGAGGAAGGCGGATGTTCGAAGGACAACAGCAGGAAGTCGAATCGCTGATGCAGTGCGACGCGGAGTTCCGCAGCCTGTTCATGCGTCACCGCGAGCTCGACAAGCAGGTGCTGGACGCTGAACTCGGAGTGTTGCCATTGGACGACATCACCCTGGTCAGGCTGAAGAAGGAAAAGCTCTGGGCCAAGGACAGACTCACCAACATGTTCGATCGGCATCGCCGCGCTCCGCACTGACGCTGGAGCCATTCGGATGCATCCGGGGCCCGCTACGTGCGGGCCCCTTCGTTTGGGGGGCGTGTGCGAGTCCTCTGCACTCCGATGCCGTGCCGCTGACGTCGGCAAACGAAGCTGCTGTGTGAGCCCCCTTGTTCACTGCGCGCGCCGGGATGTCCGTGCGACGCAAGTCGCGACCGGCGAGGCCTCGCATTCGGAACTCACGTCCCTCGGACATCGCGGCTCACGCCGATTCCATAGAACTGGACGCCTGATGGAGCCCCAACGCTCGGACTTCAAAGGCCATGTATTGCTCCCACAACCCTGGCCCGGTGCCAGGCACCGGGCCGCCCCCGGACGGCGGGCAATCCTGCCCGCCGCCCTCCGGGCCAGCTTCGCTGTTCGCGCGCGCTCCTGGCGCGGGCAGTGAACGAGGGGAATCACACCGCCGCATCGTTGGATCACGACGGCGGCACTTCGGCGAAGTGCAGGAGGCTCCTACCTCCAGCCGCCCTCTGCCGCGAACGCCGCCCAGTAGTAGGGGTGGTCGGACAGTCCCTGCTTGCGTCGCGCCGACAGCGTGGTGCGCATCGCGTTGGCGAGTGCCTGCGGGACGCTGGAATGCGCGCTGTAGCGCTGCTGGTAGAGGGCGAGCATCAGGTCGGCGCTG
>JBGAPI010000025.1:0-29620 GCA_044221335.1 Ahniellaceae bacterium | reverse complement strand
CCAGAGACTCATCACCACCGTGTTGGCGCCGGCCAGGCGCAGCGCGCGGCGCATTCCGAACACGCCTTCACTGGCACTGATCGGCCCGACGCCGCTGTCACAGGCCGACAGCACCACCCACTGCGCCTTCGACAGGTCGTGGGTGGCGAGTTCCTCGGCGCTGATGAAGGCGACGCGGCCGGGCGTGGCGGGATCGACGAAGGCGAGGCCGGCGGTGCGGCCGGGGCGCTGCGCGTCGCCGCCGCCGCTGCGGCCGGACAGGCTGGCGCCCCGGGTCTGGCCGGCGGCGCCGCGGCTGGCGACACGGGCATCGACGCACTCGCTGGCCGCGCTGACGCCGTGGGTCGCGAGGTGCACGATGGCGGCGCCGTCGAGCCCGGCGGCGACCCGGGACTTGGTCGCATTGCGGCCGACGAACAGCGTGGTACGTGCGGCCCGGGTGCTGCCGAGCAGCGCCGCGATCGCCCCGAGTTCGCGCTCGGCGTGCGGCAGGCTGGCGAGCGCCCCGGTCACGCAGTCGGCATCGACGCGGACGTCGAGGTCGGGTGCGCCGGCCAGTAGCGCGGCGCCGGCCGTCGTCGGCAGCGCCGCGCGCAGCAGATCGCCTTCGTGGGCGATGAAGTGGGTCGGCGCATCGCGATCGAGCAGATATCCCTTGCCGAGCGGCAAGGCAGCGAACGGCAGTCGATGGATCTCGCCGGTCGGCACCACGAACAGCGGCCCGTCGACCCCGTCGGGCAGCGTCGGGTCGAGCAGGCGCCGCCGCACATCCTCGCCGCGCAGGGCCAGCGTGGCCGGATCGGAGGCGGGATCACGCAGCAGGGTGTACCAGCCGCGGATCGCGGCGTCGCTGCTGCGGACCGAGTCCAGTCGTGTCAGGCGGACCACGCCTTGGGCGTCGAGCACGAACGCGTAGCGGTCGCTCGCCTCGACCTCGCGCCCGGCGGTCAGCACGTAGCTCGCGGGGTCGTCGCCGAGCGCGTCGGCATAGGCGACCAGATGCCCGTCCCGCGGCAGCGCCGCGGCGAGCGTCGCGAGCGCGGGAGCGTCCTCGAGTGCGCCATGATCCTGCTGCTTCAGGGTGCGCCACAAAGTCCGTTCGGCCTGCTCGGCGGCTTCCACCAGCTTCACCACCTCCGGCGACGCGTCGCCCGCCATCCAGGCGCTGCCGAGGTCGTGGTTGGCACGCCGCCAGGCGTCGAACACCGGTTCCAGCTTCGGATCGTTCTGCGCGCGGGCGAAGGCCAGCCGCCGCGCCTCGCTGCGGGCGACCAGCTGGCGGTCGCGCATCGTGAGCTGCCAGGCGGTGGCGATCTTCTTCGGATCGCCGGACAGCGCCGCCAGCGTCACCACCAGCGCCGCGGCCGGCGCGACGGTGTCGTGCATGCGCGCGCTCTGGCGGTCGCTGAAGTCCTCGGCGATCGCGCTGACGAAAGCCTGGTGTCGCTCGGTGACCTTCAACGCCTCGGCGAAGGCGGCCTCGCGGTCGCCCTGGCCCCACAGCGCCAGCGCCAGGCCGAACTGGGTGTTGATGCTCGCGGGATGGCGCCATTGCCCGGCGCCCTCGCGCAGCGCCAGTGCACGGATGAGCTGAGTCTTGGCCTCGCCGAAATTCCGCTGCGCCAACGCTGCCGAGCCGAGTCCCTCGAGGGCGAACGCGAGTCCCGGCGAGTTCGGCCCTTCGGCCGCCTCGCGCAGCCGCAGCGCGTCGCGGAAGCGCTCGCCGGCGACGGCGTAGTTGCCGCGGCGGAACTCGGTATTGCCGATGTTGTTGATCACGATCGCGCGGGTGCGATTGTTGCCCGCCTTTTCCGGCGACAGCTCGAGCGCCTGGTTGTAGCGGGACATCGCGCCGTCGAGGTCGCCGGTCTCCTGCAGCACGTTGCCGAAGTTGACCGCGAGACGCAGGCGCAGCGACGCCGGTGGCTCGCTGGCGGCGCCGAGGATGCGTTCGGCGGCCAGGAAGTGGCGCCGCGCGGACTCGTAGTCGCGCAGCTCCTGCAGGTTGGAGGCCAGCGCGATCTCCATCTCGGCGGTGCGCGCGTCGCGCTCGCCGAAACGCTTCTGCGCGATCGCCAGCGTCTGGTCGTAGATGCTGCTGGCCTCGCCGTAGCGGCCGAGCCCGGCGAACCCATTGGCCTGTTCATTGCGCGCCGACAGGGAGAGCTGGCAGTCCGCGCCGAAGTAGCGCTGCGCGAGCGTCGCCAGCTTCCCGAAGTTGTCGACCGATTCCTGATGCTGGCTGCTCATCCGCTGCGCCAGCGCGAGCCGACGCAGCGCTTCGGTCTCGTACCAGCGGGCGGCCGGCTCGCGGCGGGCACTCCAGGTCGCGACGTCGGCCTCGGCCGCGGCAATCAGCGCCTTGACGTCGCGGGCCAGCAGCGCCTGGGTGACGCGAAGGTGGCCGGAGTAGGCGGCGGCGCGCGGATCGCCGGCGGTGCCGTCGAGTTTCTGGACCGCCGCGGCCAGTGCCGCGGCATCGCGCTTCGCGCCGGCGCTCTGGCCGGCGAGGAACAGCGCCAGCGGCAACGCGTCGTCGCCGAGCCGCGCCTGCAGTCTCGCGAGTTCTTCCGCGGAATCCGCGTTCGCTGCCGCGGCAGCCTCGACCGCGCCGGCCAGTGCCGTCCGATCGCCTGCCGCGACGGCGTCGACCCCGCGCTTCGCCTGCTCGCGGATGTCGGGTTCCTCGTCGGCGAGTCGGACGAAGACCTGCTCCGGCGTCGGTGCCGCCGGGGGCTCGGCGCGGGCCACCGCGGCGCCGCCGGCCAGCAGCAGGGCGCAGGCAAAAGGACGCAGGAGCCGTCGGGGGAGGTACGCGAGGATCATGCCGCAAGTCTGCACCAGCGCTGCTGCATTGCAACTGTGCTAAGGCTGTACGCAGCGCCTCCGCGATCAACGGCGGGACGGCGTCCGGGAGCGTGTCGCGCGGTTCAGCGCTTCTGCGGGAAGCCGAAGCGCCACTGGCGGAGGTCGGCGTCGGCACGGCCGCGGCTCGCGCGCTCCACCGCCTCGCGCAGCGACGCCGAGCGGATGCCGCCGTTGCCGGCGGCGACCATCTTGCCGGCGCCGCGCGCGCTGTCGCCGCCGCCATGCACCGACTGCCATCGGCTGATCGCCGCCTCGAGTTCCGGCAGCGGCACCGCGCTGGCGATCACCACGAAGTCGTCGCGCTCGGCGACCGCGTCGATCTCCCAGGTCAGCGCGCGGTTGCCGGTTCGTCCCGGCACCTCGATACCGTTGCCCGCGGGCAGGGGATTGGTCGCGGCGGCGCCATCGACCGGGAACAGCACGGTCGGATCGGGGCTGCCGTCGTCGTCGAACACGTAGACGTGGCTGTTGCGGTCACTGTCGAGCTTCAGCAGCAGGCGGTCGCCGAGCGCGATCGCGGAGCCGTCGGAGAGCGCCTCGGTACTGCCGTCGGGACCGATCCGGACGATGCTGGCGCTGGCGTGCCAGCCGGTCGCCGTGTGGAACTGCTGCCAGGCGATCGCCGCCAGGCCGACCAGCGCCAGCACCGCGGCAGCCAGCGCATAGCGCGGCAGCACCGGCTGTGGGCGGTCGATCTGCGCCAGGCGGCGATAGAACACCTGGGCGCCGGCGATGCGTCTCTTCGGGTCGGGATCGAGTCCTTCCTTCAGCAGGGCGATCAGCCGCTTCGCCAACGGCGAATCCGGCGGCGTGCGACCGCCGCCGCGGGCGTCCGGCGGGTAGTCGGAGGTGAGCAGGCGCCACAGCGTCACGCCGATCGCGTAGACGTCGCTGGCAGTGCTCGGCAGGGCGCCGGCGAGTACCTCGGGCGCGAGGTAGGCCCGAGTTCCGGAGATCGAGCCGACCCCGCGCACATCGTCGCGTTCGCTCGCCGCGCCGAAATCCATCAGCACGATACGACCGTCGCGGTCGCGCATCACGTTGGCGGCCTTGATGTCGCCATGGATCAGCCCATGGCGATGCACGGCGGCGACCGCGGAACACAGATCGAGCCCGATCGAGATCACGTCCTCGACCGGGAAAGGTCCGCCGGTGTCGAGCAGCGTGGAGAGCGTCTCGCCGCGCACCAGTTCGGTCCACAGTCCCGCCTGGCCGTCGTGGACGGCGGCGCCGTAGACGGTCAGCACATTCGGATGGCGGACCCGCGCCAGCCGCTGCGCCTCGGCGAGGAACTGGCTGGACAGCGTCGCGCTGTCTTCCGGCTTCAGCTTCAGCGCGACCTCGGCGTCGAGCAGGGGGTCGCGGGCCCGGTAGACCTCGCCCTGGCTGCCGGCGCCGAGGCGTTCGTAGACCTCGAGCCCGCCGAAGCGGAACAGCGGCCGGCCGCCCGGCAGCGCGTTCTGCGAGCGGTGCTTGCGGAAGGCCTGGGCGACGTCGGCCAGCTCCAGCAGCCGCTCGGCGAGATCGGCCTCGTCGCCATCCAGCGAACTGGTCTCGCGCCGATCCGGCCGCTGGCAGTCGGCGATGTCTCCGGCGAGGCGTTCGAGGTCGGGGGTGTCGCTCATGTCGCTTGGTGGTTCGAGGTGTCTACGTGAAAACGATGAGTGGCAGAGGAACCGAACAGGAAAGGTTCCACGGTATCGGGCCCGGAGTCCGGGGTGCCTCGGTCAACTCGTCGAACCAACCGAACGAATCAGACCATCGACCTCGGCTGCCGTGATGTCGCCGCGCCAGCAGAGGAACTTGCGGTCCGCGGTGGAACCCATCGCGGCGATCACGGCCTGATTGTCGAATCCGGGAAGCTTCTGTACCAGAGCCAGGATATACTGCTCTCCTGTGGCGCCGCTTGGAAACGAGCAGCCTACGCAGGATCCGGCGCCGAGTAGAAGCCACCAGACGTCGGGTGCCCAAGGGCCATCAGAGGTGGTGACCACGAAGATCTCCTTCACCGCCGCGAGCGCAACCCGCTCGATCGTCCCGTCGGGGCGATGGGAGACGATTTCAGCGCCGTCGACGACTACATTGAATCGGCTCTCGGGACTGAGCCTCACACGTTCATGATGCTGTCGGAACCGCTGGAAATCCCATATCCAGCCCTTCTTCAATGCGAGCCACAGCGCGGCACCGGCAGCGATGAGCAGCGAGAAGGTGATCACGATGATGTCCACCCGATTGGAGCTCGTCCCCGCCAATGCAAATATCGCAACTCATTCCGGCCCGATCCACGTCACCGCTCGGAATCCTGAGGACGTGCGAAGGCGCTGGATTGCTTCGCTGCGCTCGCAATGACCGCAACTCTCGAATTCAACAACGCCGTTTCGGGAGCGAATCCGCCATCGGGGGGCCGGCGCGGAAGGGATGCTCCTCGCATCGGCGGGCAGTGCCCGCCCTACGGGTCGCCCGACAGCTTCGCTAGTTCGATCAAGGCTCTGGAGACCATCACCCGCGCGGCGTCCGGGGTGCCACCGACTTCGGCGGCGATTTCCGGATAGCTCATCCCGAACTCGATCCGCATCACGATCAGGTTCTGCTGCCGGGCCGGGAGCTGGGCCAGCGCGCGCTCGTAGGCGGCGAGCTTTTCCTGGCCGATGGCGAGCTCGATCGGCGAGGCGACCTGGTCGTCGGCGAGTTCGGTGTCGATCGCCTCGGAGTCCGGCTGTCGGCCGATCCGGCGGACCTCGTCGCGCACCTGGTTCAGCAGGATCTGGCGCAGGTAGGCGAGGAAGCTGCCCGGGCCTTCGCTCGCGAAGTGGTCGATGTTGGCCAGCGCCCGCATCACCGAGGTCTGCACCAGGTCCTCGGTTGCATTGAGGTCGCGGGCGTAGTGCGGCAGCCGCCCGCGCGCCCAGTTGCGCAGCAGCGGCAGCGTGCGGGCGAGCAGATCGTCGCGCGCGCGAGTCTCGCCCGAGCGGATGCGGGTGATCAGCACGTCGGTCGGCTCGTCGATCGGGGTGCGTCCCGGTCGCGGGGCGGGCGGTAATGGAGTCGGAGGATGAGCCATCGGTTCGGGCGGCGGCAGGCAATGCGCAATGATAACCCGCAACCTAACGGCGATCGGGGTCCGGCGGGGTTGATCGACGTCAGGTCGGGGGCGGGAAGCCCGCTGCTATGATCCCGCCGCCGCGGCATTCCCGTCGCCCGATCGCATCCGGCGATCGTCCGGGTCGTGCCCCACCCCCCGCCATGAACATCCAACAGAGTGTTTTGGACCTGATCGGCAACACGCCGATGGTCAAGGTGCAGCGTCTCGATACCGGCTGCTGCGAACTGTTCCTGAAGCTGGAAAGTGCGAATCCCGGCGGTTCGATCAAGGACCGGATCGGCAAGTCGATGATCGAAGCGGCCGAGAAGGCCGGCCGGATCAAGCCCGGCGACACCCTGGTCGAGGGCACCGCCGGCAACACCGGCATCGGCCTCGCGCTGGTCGCCCAGCAGAAGGGCTACCAGCTGATCCTGGTGGTGCCGGACAAGATGAGCCGGGAGAAGATCTTCAACCTGAAGGCGATGGGGGCCGAGGTGCGCCTCACCCGCTCCGACGTGGCCAAGGGCCATCCGGAGTACTACCAGGACATGGCCGAGCGGATCGCGCGCGAGACGCCCGGTGCCTACTTCATCAACCAGTTCGGCAATCCCGACAATCCGCTGGCGCACGAGACCAGCACGGGCCCGGAGATCTGGGCGCAGATGGGCGGGCAGATGGACGCGATCGTGTTCGGCTGCGGCAGTTCCGGCACGATGACCGGCCTGTCGCGCTTCCTCGCGAAGACCGCACCGCACGTCGAGATGATCCTGGCCGACCCGGTCGGCTCGATCCTCACCCAGTACATCAACGAGGGTGTGCTCTCGACCAAGTCCTCGAGCTGGATGGTCGAGGGCATCGGCGAGGACTTCCTGCCGTCGATCAGCGACTTCAGCCGGGTGAAGAAGGCCTATGCGATCACCGACAAGGAGAGTTTCCTCGCAGGCCGCATGCTGCTGGAGAAGGAGGGCGTCCTCGGCGGTTCCTCGTCCGGCACGCTGCTCGCGGCGGCGCTCAAGTACTGCCGCGAGCAGACGACGCCGAAGCGGGTGGTGGTGTTCGTCTGCGATACCGGCAACAAGTACCTGTCGAAGATGTACAACGACTACTGGATGCTGGACAACGGCTTCCTCGAGCGCGAGCAGCACGGCGACCTCCGGGACCTGATCAACCGCCCGTATTCGCAGCGCGACACGGTGGTGGTGGGTCCGAAGGACCTGCTGATCGTCGCCTACCAGCGGATGAAGCTGTACGACGTCTCGCAGCTGCCGGTGATGGACGGCGACCGCATCGTCGGCATCCTCGACGAGTCCGACGTGCTGATGCACGTGTTCGGCAACGAGTCGAAGTTCCGCGATCCGGTGTCGACCGCGATGGCGTCGAAGCTCGACGTGCTCGACGTCCATGAGCCGATCGCCCGCCTGATCCCGGTGTTCGACCGCGGCGAGGTGGCGATCGTGATGAATGGCGACAAGTTCCTCGGCCTCATCACCCGCATCGACCTGCTGAACTACCTGCGGCGGCGGGTGCAGTGAGGTGAGTGCCGGCGGCGTGCGTCTCGATATCGGCGATCCGCTGCCGCCGCTCAAGGTGGCTGCCGAGGGGCAGCGCAACAGCGTCTACCTCGGGCACCGCGGCCGACGCCTGCTGCTCGCGTGCGGGACCGCCGCGGTCGCGCTCGCGGCGGGAGTCGCAGGCGAGCTCGACGCGGACGTCCTGATCGTCGCCCGACCGGGCACCGCCCCGGCCGAGCGTCACCTCGTGGCCGGGCCCGCGGAGATCGCGCTGCTCGGCATCGGCGCCGACGACGCGCTGCTGCTGTTCGACCGCGACCTGCGCCTGCTGGCGCGGGTGACGCCGGTCGCCGGCGACCCCGCGGAGGCGGCCGAGCGGCTGCTCGCCGCGACTCGCGAACTGCTGGCCGATCCCTCGCAGGGCAGCGTGGGGATGGCGCCGGTGCTGCGCATCCCGCGGGTGCTCGATCCGGAGCTCTGCGCTGCCGTGATCGCGCACTTCCACGCGGTCGGCGCTACCCCGTCGGGCGTTCTGGTGTTCGAGAACGGCCAGCCGACGTTCCAGCTCGACCCGGGAACGAAGATGCGCCAGGAGACGGTGATCCAGGACCGCGATCTGGAAGCGCGCGTGCATCGCGCGATCGAGCGCCGCGTGCTGCCCTTCATCGAGCGCGCATTCGCTTTCCAGGTGCAGCGTCGCGAACCGTTCAAGATCATCCGCTACCAGGCCGGCGCCGGCTATTTCCGCGCCCACCGCGACAACGACAGCCCGGACGTCGCCTACCGCCGCTTCGCGATGACGCTGAACCTCAATACCGGCGCCTACCGCGGCGGCTGCCTGCGCTTCCCCGAATTCGGCACCGTCGACTACGAGGCGCCGGCCGGCGGGGCGCTGCTGTTCTCCTGCACCCTGCTGCACGAAGTCACCGACCTGCTCGCGGGTGAGCGCTTCGCGATGACCTCATTCTTTTCCTGAGGTGCGGGCTCGGGGCCCAGGGCCCCGCCCCCGGCGACAGCGCGCGGCGTCACGCCGCTCGCCGCGTCGTCCTCACTGCGGCTTGGTGAGGATCGTCAGGGGCAGTTCCGTCCGCATCCAGCTGCCGGCCAGCGGCGACGGCAGATTGATGCTGGTGCTGTAGCTGCCGTTGCTGGGGTCGGTGAACAGGAGCTTCGCGGTGCCCACCGTCGAGAGGAAACTGCTCCAGTCCGGAAGGTAGGGGCAGCCCGGGCAATGCACGCTGGTGAAGGTCTGCGCCTGGGTGCCGGCCGCGGCGTTGCCCGGCGTGTCGTCGAGGAAGGTCCAGCGCGGCTGGCCGTTGCTGTCGTAGATGAAGTGCATCGCGAACACCCGCTGGGTGCCGGTGCCCGGCTGCACGTAGGGATGCACCATCAGGCCGGAGCCGGCTTCCGGAATGTTGTACCAGGCACCGGTGCGGTTCGGATTCGGCAGGTTGCCGCCGATGTAGTAGTCCATCAGCTCGGTGCCGCTCTTGTCGCCCATCTGCCAGTTCAGCAGGATGCGCTGCGAGCCGAGCATCGCGACCACCGCGTTGCCGACCACGCTGCGATTGACCTTGAAGGTCGGCGAGCTGAGGTCCTGGGTGAACTTGTAGATCGGCGACACCGCGGCGTTGCCGAGCATCGGCGCCTGCAGCGCATACCAGGTCGGCAGGTGCTCCGGCGTGCCGGTGAACCACAGGCCGGAATAGACGAGGTCGCCGCCCGCCACCGGGATCAGGCTCATCGACAGGCCGTTGCCGGGGCGCGCGGAGTTGAAGAAGAAGCCCTCGCGCGGTACCACCTGCGCCTTCGACAGCGACTGCTGCGCGGGCGACGCGCAGCTGGTGGCGACCTGGCAGGTCGCCGTCACCGGGGTCACGAAGTTGAACAGCGTGCTGCCGTTGCCGGCGGCGCCGTTGAGGTCGGTGCCGCCCTGGAAGCGCAGGCTGTAGGTGCTGCCGCAGGAGGCGTCGGACGCCAGCTTCACGTCGACCATGCTGTCGACGAAAGCGCCGGGCGCGAGGTTGCCGACGCCGATCGTCGGCGTCTCCACCAGCAGCTTGCCGTTGATGCCCTCGGTGCTGGCGGCATCCACCCGGTCCTGCGCGGCGAAGATCGCGTAGCCGTCGCTGGCCGCGACGCTGGTGGCGTTGGAGATGCGCACCGGAACGCGCCAGCGCTCGCCGGGCTCGGGGACGCCGTCACCGTCGCCGCAGAGCTGGACGGCCGCGCCGTTGGTGGTCACCGACAGTGCCGGCGAGGTGATGTTGAGCGGCAGCGTCTTGCGGGTCGACGCGCCGGCGGAATCGCGCACCGTGACCGACGGGGTGCCGAAGTTGATGCCGGCGAAGTTCGCGGTGAGGGTGGAGGTCGTGCCGACGCGGTCCGTGGCGCCGTCGCCGTCGAAGTCCCAGAAGTAGGTGTAGCCGCCGGCGCCCCCGGTCGCATCGGCGGTGAACACGATGTCCTGGCCGCTGCGAAGGTTGCCCGTCGAGGTCAGGGTCACCGTCGGCGCGGTCTGCGGGCAGGCGGCGGTGGTGAACGTGGTGATGCTGGAGACCGCATTGCCGCTGGCGTTGCTCGCGGTGGCCTGATACTGGTAGTTGGTGCCGCAGGCGAGCGAATTCGCAGTGGTGCTGACGACCTGCGTCGAACTGCTGGCCTGTGCCGTCGCGGTGCCGACGGTACTGAAGGAGCCGCTACCGCTGCCCGTGCGCAGGCCAAAACTGACCATGGTCGTGATGTTCTTGTCATCCACGGCGGCGGACAGGAGCGCGCTGCTCGCAGTGACATTCTGGATGTTGGTGGCGAGGATCACTGGCGCCGGCGGCGCGACCGCGAGCGTGATCGGTTCGGTCAGCGGCAGGTTGGCGCTGGTCGCCTTGCCGATGATGACCGGGTCGGCGCGCACGGCGAGCTGCACGCTGCCGGTGTTGGGGCCGACGCGGACGGAGACGCTGGTCAGGCCGCTGCTGTCGTAGGCGACGAACACCGATGCGGTGCCGCCGTTGATCCGGGCGCCGCCGGTGCTGTCGCTGACGATGCTCCAGGTAAGACCGCTGCCGCTGATGAATCCGCCCGGCGGCGCGGCGCCGTTGTAGCTGGCCCGGGCCTGTACCGTCAGCGTGGCGTTCGGCAGGACGGTCGTCGGGTCGGCGCTGGGCGACACCTGGGTGATCGCGAAGGTTCGCGCGGTCTGGGTGAAGCTCACCGTGTTGCTGGTGCAGCTGAACACGAAGGTCGAGGGACTGAACACGCCGAGGCAGGCGGCGACCTGGGTCACTCCGTTGGCGGGACCGAAGGTCATGCTCTCGTTGCCGACGGTGCCGGTCCCGAGGGAATAGATGTGGGTGCTCTGGCCGTTGCCGAGCAGCGCGCCGCCGGTGCTGTCGCCGGTGATGGTGAAGCGCACGAACAGCGTGCCGCTGCCCTGGTTCACGACCTGCATGTTGGCGGGCAGCGCCGACGACGGCAGGGCGACCTGGCCGTCGCCGCCGAAATAGGCCAGGGTGTTCGCCGTCTGCGCATGGGCGGAATTGGCAGCAAGCAGCGAGGCGATCAGGGTGGCGATGACGCAAGCCAGCACGAATCGAAACGTGAGGCGGGATGACGCGAACATGGTGACTCTCCGGGGTCGTGGAGTCTTCGGCGGCGACGTTCCGCCGGCGTTGGCGCGGGCGGGGCGTCGGGTCCATTCCGAAGCGCGAGGCCACGGTCGCGAGGTGACCGTCATGGCGCCGTGAACATTGTTGCAAAGTGTGATGCAGCTCGCCATTGCGATCGAATCGCGGTAGGCGAGCGTTCAGGTTCAGGGGCGTTGGTCAACAGCACGTGAAGGATCCCGGCAGCAGGGCGGCGGGGATCAGACGCGTCGGGGCGAGGAATCTCCGAATGCCGCTCCCCTTCCGGCGCGGGGCTCGCGCCAGACCTACGGCCGCAGGGTGATGGCCGCGAACTCCAGCCCGAATCCCGCGAGGTAGCGCTTCAGCCGATGCGCGTCGTTGCTGCTGGATTTGCGCAGGCGGCTGGCCTGGAACAGGGCGCGGCCGGCGTCGGACAGCGTGCGGCTGGCGCGGCAGATGCGGACCGTCTCCGCGAGCTGCACGCGGTCGAAGCGATCGATCGCCGCGACCGCCGCCTCGCCCAGGAGTTCGGTCAGCAGCGTGTCATCCGAGCGCTCGCCGGCGGCGGGCGCGCCGGCCGACCACAACCGGCGCAGCCGGCCGATCTCCTCCTCGACCAGCGGCACCGTGATGCGGCCGGCGTCGGACAGGGTGGCGAGGCGGGTCACGCTGGCGCCGAGATCACGGAAGTTGCCCGGCCAGGTCGCCTCGGCACTGGTGGCGAAGCGCAGGTAGGCGTACTTCGCCTCCTTGTTGAAGGCGACCCGCTCGCCGTGACTGCGGGCGTAGCGCTCCAGTTCGTAGTCGAGGTTGGGCTCGATGTCCTCGCTGCGTTCCTTCAGGCCGGGCAGGTAGAAGGTCCACAGGTTGAGACGCGCGAACAGGTCGTCGCGGAAGCGCCCCTCCGCGACCGCGACGGCGAGATCCTGGTTGGTGCCGGCGAGCAGTTGGAAGTCGCTCGCCACCTCCTTGTCGCCGCCGACCGGCGGGAAGCGCTTGTCCTCGATCGCGCGCAGCAGCATCGCCTGTTCGTCGAGGCCGAGTTCGCCGATCTCGTCCAGGAACAGCAGGCCCTGGTCGGCGCTCTTCAGCAGGCCGACGCGCTCGGCCTGCGCGCCGGTGTAGGCGCCGCGCACGTGGCCGAACAGCGCGCTGCCGGCGCCGTCGCCGCGCAGCGTCGCGCAGTTGACCTCGACGAAGCGACCGGGCAGCGCGTGGCGCTGCTTCTTCAGCTCGAACAGGTTGCGCGCCAGCTTGCTCTTGCCGGCGCCGGTGGGGCCAAGCAGCAGCATCGGCGCCTTCGAGCGCACCGCGACCCGCTCGATCTGCTCGATCATCCGGTTGAATGCCGGGCTCCTAGTCGCGATGCCGCTCTTCAGGAACTCCGCGATGTCGCGCCGCTCGGCGGCGTTGCGCTGGGCGATGCGGTCGTAGCGCGCGAGGTCGAGGTCGATCAGCGTGTAGCGGCCGGGATCGCCCTCGCGCTGCTTCCGCGGTGGCGAGGTCTGCAGCAGGATCGCCGGGATGAAGCGCGCCTCGACCAGCAGGAACCAGCAGATCTGCGCGACATGGGTGCCGGTCGTGATGTGGACGTAGTAGTCCTCGCGCTCCGGGTCGAACGGATAGGTCCGAGCGAAGTCGTGCAGCGCCGCGTACATCTGCTCGAAGTCCCAGGGATCGGCGACGTTGAAGCGATGCAGCGTCACCGTCGTCTCGGGGCTCACCTTGCCGAGATCGGCGGTCAATACCTGGCCGAGCGACTCGAAGCTGCGGTTGTCGAGCAGCAGGTCGACGCGTCCGACCAGCAGCTCCTCGTGCATGCCGAGGCTCACGGTCGGCCGCCATTTCTCCCAGCGGCCAGGGCCGCTGCCGGCGTCGAGCACCGTGCCGACGAAACCGATCACCACCTTTGGCTTGTCCATCTTCGTGCTCGACGACATATCCATGTGGATAAATTGTGATCTCAAAGTATAAAACGTGCAAGAGCGATTCTGGATACGCAAGACGATCAAGTAGTTTCAAATCATAGAGTTACGAATTTCCTGTCGCCTTGGCACGAGTCTTGGAACAGGTCCGGCATCGGATGCAGCCGCATCCACCGCCCCGAGGGGATAGCGCCATGGCCAACCGCAACCTGTTCAGCGCCGCTCATCGGCAGGCGCCGCGCGCCGACGTCCGCAACGAGGCGGGTGGCAAGGCCTACCGGCTGGAGGCGCGCCATGCGCTGGCGCAGCTGGCCGTGACCGGCTGTCTCAACTCGACCTACTACGCCGACGCCGAGGTGCAGCTCGATACCGTGCTCAACCTGTGCGTCGCGGTGGACTCCGCGTTCGTCGCGAAGACCGCGCTGTATGCCCGCCGTCACGGTCGGATGAAGGACCTGCCGGCGCTGCTGGCGGCCTATCTCGCGTCCTTCGACGGCGAGGCGCTGGTCCGGGTGTTCGGGCGCGTGATCGACGACGGCAGGATGTTGCGCAATTTCGTGCAGATCCTGCGCTCGGGTCGCGTGGGCCGGAAGAGCCTGGGCTCGCTGCCGAAGCGGCTGGTGCAGCGCTGGCTCGTCGACGCGACGGACGAGCAGATCCTCCGCGCGATGGTCGGACAAAGCCCGTCGCTGGCGGATGTGATCCGGATGGTCCACCCGAAGGCCAAGGACGAGCGTCGCGCCGCACTGTTCGGCTATCTCATCGGCCGACCGGTGGACGTCGCGAAGCTGCCGCAGGCGATCGTCGACTTCGAGTGCTTCAAGCAGTCGCCGGCCGCGCCGGTGCCGGCGGTGCCGTTCCAGCTGCTGACCGCGCTGGACCTGACCACGGCGCACTGGACCCGGATCGCCGAGCAGGCGTCCTGGACGCAGCTTCGGATGAACCTCAATACCTTCGCGCGTCATGGGGTGTTCGAGGATCGCGGAATGCTGCGCCGAGTGGCGAAGCGCCTGGCGGATCCGACCGAGGTGCGCCGCGCGAAGGTGTTTCCGTATCAGCTGCTGGCGGCCGCGCGAGCGACCGACCGGCTGCCGGCGGAGATCCGCGAGGCCTTGGCCGAGGCGCTCGAGATCGCGGTGGCGAACGTGCCGCGGATCGCGGGCTCGGTCGCGGTGGCGGTCGACGTCTCGGGCTCGATGGCGTCGCCGATCACCGGCTACCGCCGGGGCGCGACGACGGCGGTGCGCTGTGTCGACGTCGCCGCTCTGTTCGCGGCGTCGATGCTGGCGGTCAACCGCGGCGCGGTGGTGCTGCCGTTCAACGATCGCGTGCAGTCCTGGCAGGGCCGCTCGCGCTCGCTGCTCGAGACCACCGAGGCGCTGGCCGGGCTGCTCGGCGGCGGCACGGCGGTAAGCGCGCCGCTCGCGGAGCTGCTGCGGCGCGAGTTCGCCCCGGACCTGACGGTGATCGTGTCGGACAACCAGTCCTGGCTCGACCAGCGGCAAGGGGCGACGACCGAGACCCAGCGCCTGTGGAACGAACTGCGCCGGCGCAATCCGGACGCGAAGCTGGTCTGCATCGACCTGCAGCCGTACACCCACACGCAGCTGGCCGAGCGTGCGGACGTCCTCAACATCGGCGGCTTCTCCGACGCCGTGTTCGAGCTGACCGCCGCGTTCGCCCAGGGGCGGCTGGGGTCGGGGCACTGGGTCGAGGAGATCGAGCACGTGCCGATGTGAGGGACGCGTCGCGTTCCGCGGATCGGCGCGAGGAAGGAAACACGGCCGCGCCGAATGGGCGGCGCGGCCGCAGCCGAAACGGCATGGCAGGACGCCATGCAAGGGAACGTGAGATGAACGTGTTGATTGTGTTCGTGGTGGTGACCCTGTGGGCGTCGCTGGTCGCGGCCCGGATCTGGATGCGGTGCGTGCTGCCGGCGTCGGATTCCGGTTCGGACCCGCGAGGGTCCGAGCAGCCACGCTCGGGCCGGCGTTCGCCGCGCTTCAACCTGGTCCTCGCCGACGGCCGACGCTACGAGGGCGTGACCCTCTGCGGCGGCGACGCGGCGGATCCGGTGGAGGAGCTGCAGGGCCTGCTGGTGTTCCGGATGGCGCCCGATACCCGGGTGTTCGTGCGGCCGGCGGCGGTGCGGTCGATCGAGGAGGTGGCGGCGGCTTGAATCACGACGAATGCTGCAGGGACTACAGCCTGTCACGCTGGAGGTTGCGGGTTCGAATCCCGTCGGCTGCGCGAGCGGCCGTAGCTCAACGGTCAGAGCGCCGACGTCTCTGCGATCCTGGTCGTCGTGATTCAAGCCGCTTTTGGAAATCGATGCGGGCGAATGCCTCCAGGACTACATCACCCATGTCCCGTCCTGGAAACCCTGGTCGCCCGCATCGAGCTTGATTCGATGGAATTGAACGAAGGAAACGTGTCATGAGCGAAACCCAGTCCCAGGAAGCCGGCGGCTACGAGCTGCTGCAGGAGCCCGGTGCGGTACCGATCCGCCACTGGACCCGTGGCGTGCCGCTGGAATCCCAGGCGCGCGAGCAGCTGAAGAAGCTGGCGCGGCTGCCGGTGGTCGGGCCGTGGATCGCGGTGATGCCGGACGTGCATCTCGGCATCGGCGCGACTGTCGGTTCGGTCGTGCCGACCGAGCGCGCGATCATCCCGGCCGCCGTCGGCGTCGACATCGGCTGCGGCATGATCGCGACTCGCACCACGCTGACCGCGACGGACCTGCCGGACTCCCTCGTCCGCCTGCGCTCGAGGCTCGAGCGGGCCATCCCGCATGGCCGCAATCCCAAGGGCGTCGACAAGGGGGCGTGGCAGGCGTTGCCGGCGGCGGTGACCACGGCCTGGCGCATGCTGGAAACGGACTTCGAGCGCCTGTGCGCCCGCGAGCCGCGCTTCCGGCGCGCGAACAGCCACGTCCACCTCGGAACGCTCGGGACCGGCAACCACTTCGTCGAGGTCTGCGTCGATACCGAGCAGCGGGTGTGGATCATGCTGCACTCGGGGTCGCGCGGGATCGGCAACGCCATCGGCACGCACTACATCGAGTTGGCCAAGCGCGACATGCAGCACCACGTCGCCAACCTGCCGGACCGCGACCTCGCGTACTTCGAGGAAGGGTCGCAGCATTTCGCCGACTACGTGTTCGCGGTCGACTGGGCGCAGCGTTTCGCCCGCAGCAACCGCGAGCTGATGATGCGGCGCGCCCTGGCGGCGCTGGCGGACGAGGTGCCGAAGTCGTTCCAGACCGACCGTGAGGCGGTGAATTGCCATCACAACTACGTGCAGAAGGAGACCCACGCGGGCCGCTCGCTGTACGTGACCCGCAAGGGCGCGGTGAGCGCGCGTGCCGGCGAGCTCGGGATCATCCCCGGCTCGATGGGCGCGAAGAGCTTCATCGTGCGTGGCCTCGGCAACGAGGACGCGTTCTGCTCCTGCTCGCACGGCGCGGGCCGGGTGATGAGCCGCGGCGAGGCGAAGCGGCGCATCACGCTGGACGAACACCGCGCGGCCACCGCCGACGTCGAATGCCGCAAGGACGCCGACGTGATCGACGAGTCGCCGGCGGCGTACAAGCCGATCGAGAAGGTGATGGCGGCGCAGTCCGATCTCGTCGAGATCGTGCATACGTTGAAACAAGTGGTGTGTGTGAAGGGCTGAGCTAGCTCGCAATCCGACTCTCTCTCCCCCGCTTGCAGGGGAGAGGGCCGGGGTGAGGAGCCAGCCCGATCATCGAACAACGACGAACGGAAGAATGGCCATGCGCCCCGACATGAACGAAGTCCTGATCGAGCGCCCGCGCAGAGGGATGCGGATCAAGACCCGCCGCAACAACAAGCCGCGTGCCGCCGAGTACGTCGACGACGACAGCTACGCTCGCGAACTGCGCCCGACGCCGCTGCGCACCAAGTGGTTCGACGACCACCTGGGTCCGTTGCGCCGCTGGCTGCGGTCGCAGGTCAACCGGCCATGGGACAAGGTGTGGAGCGAGCTTTGCGCTGGAATCGACCCGCGCAGCGTGACCGGTCGGCATCTGCTCGATCACGCGCGCGGCGAGGTCGAGATCGAGTGCGAAGTCGGCGCGGACCGCAAGGTCTACGCGACCACCGGCTGGTGGAGGCATCGCCACCGCGCTCCGGTGGAGGGGCTGTACGTGCATCCCCACACCGGCCTGCTGCGCTGGCAGGAGCCGATGAGCAACGAGGCGCGCAAGCGCAAGCATCAGGCGGAACTGTCCGACCCCGATATCCGCGACCTTCCGGGCGGCGACGTCCTGTGGCGCGAATGCGGAATCTGGTTCCGGGTCCGCGCCGAGGTCGTTCCCTGGCAGCATCGTCCGAAGGTGCGCGACTGGGACTACGAACGCGGCGGCAAGCGCATGCGCATCCTGGAGAAGCGTCAGCTCAACCACCGCCAGCTGCGCGATCACGGTTTGACCAACGCGTAGGGCGGGCAAGCCCGCCATAGCGAGATGATTTGGCAATGGCGGGCGGTGCCCGCCCTACGACAAGAATCGGCTGTCATGAAGACTTCGAAGCAGACCCTCCACATCGACGGCTCCCAGGGCGAAGGCGGCGGCCAGGTGCTGCGCACCTCGCTTGCCCTGTCGATGCTCTCCGGCAGGCCGCTGGAGATCGACCAGATCCGCGCCGGCCGCGCCAAGCCCGGCCTGATGCGCCAGCATCTGACCTGCGTGCGCGCGGCCGAGCGGATCGCGGCCGCGACTGTCGAAGGCGCCGAGGTCGGCTCGACGAAGCTCCGCTTCACCCCGAGCGCGATCACCCCGGGCCACTACACGTTCGCGATCGGCACCGCCGGCAGCACGCTGCTGGTGCTGCAGACCGTGCTGCCGGCGCTGCTCGCGGCCGACGGGCCGAGCACGCTCGAGATCGAAGGCGGCACCCACAACCCGCTGGCGCCGTCGGCCGACTTCATCGCGGAGGTGTTCGTGCCGCAGCTTCGCGCGATCGGCGCCGAGGTCGACTTCGAGCTGGTCCGCCACGGCTTCTTCCCGGTCGGTGGCGGCAAGGTGCGCCTGACCGTGCGGCCGGCGACGCTGCGTCCGCTCGCGCTCACCGAGCGCGGCGCGGAGCGCGGTGTCGAGGCGATCGGCATGGTCGCGAACCTGTCGTCGAAGATCGTCGAACGCGAGCTCGGCGAGGTGCGGCGCGCGTTCCCGCGGGCGGTGCTCGGCCAGCGCGCGCTCCCGGCCGGACCCGGCAACGCCAACGCGCTGCTGCTGCTCGCGCGTTTCGAGCAGGTCACAGAGCTCGTCACGGAGCTCGGCCAGGTCGGCACCAGTGCGGAGGCGGTCGGCCGCCAGGCGATCGACGCGCTGCGCGGCTACCTCGCGCACGGCGCGCCGGTCGGCGAGCACCTGTCCGACCAGTTGCTGCTGCCGATGCTGCTCGGCGGCGGCGGGACCTTCGTGACCGGGCGGCCGAGCACGCACCTCGAGACCAACGCCGCCGTCATCAGCGCCTCCGGCATGGGCGAGGTGACGATCGCGCCGGACGAGGGCGATCCGCAGCGGCGGTGGCGGGTGACGGTGGCGGTGTAGGGCGCGCCTTGCGCGCCATCGCGAGGAACGATGTGGGAGAGGGCCAGCCCCTCCCACAAGCGAATGCGGTGAATCGCAGTGCCGAACGCAAAACGGCGAGCGGCCAGCAAACGAAGCTGGTGAGGTCGAAAATGCCTACGCCTAGGTGATGGGCGGCAATTTGCGGATGCAGCGACCGGGTCCTCGCACGGTCCGGAAGTGGCGCGCGTTTCAAGCCCGATCACACGCGGTAGTAATGCACCGCGGAGGCCGGTTGCGGGTTCGAGTCCCGCCGGCACTGCGATTCACCGAGAGTGGGGCGGCGGTAGCCGCGGCCCGAAGCTCGAATTCGACGTCGCAGCGATCCGGTGTGCGATGACGGAACCCGTCTCGCGAGTCGGAGTGCGCTGTCCGGCGGGTGCGCGAACGTGCACCCTTGGACCCGCGCGCAAATGTCCCATGATCAGGCCCTCAGCCCTCTTCCATCAGCCCTCAGCCCGAACCGGTCCCCCGCGCCCGCCATGCTCCTCGAAATCTCCATGACCCACCGTCCCGCCACCGACCTCGGCTTCCTGACGGCGAAGCACCCCGATCGCGTGCAGCGATTCTCGCTCGCGTTCGGTGATGCGGTCGTCTACTACCCGGAAGCGAACGAAGAGCGATGCACGCTGGCGCTGCTGCTCGAGGTCGATCCGGTGGCGCTCTCCCGCGGCAAGGAGGGTGCAGCCGGCATCTATCCGTACATCAATGACCGTGCGTATTGTTCGGCATCCTTCCTGAGCGTCGCGCTGACCCGCGTGCTGCGCTCGGCGATGGCCGGCCGCTCCGAGGCGCGGCCGCAGCTGGTCGATACGCCACTGCCGCTGGCGATCCACCTGCCGGTGCTGCGGGTGCGCGGCGGCATGGAGATCCTCGCGGCGTGGTTCGAACCGCTCGGCTACGCGATCGAGGCGACGCCGCTCACCGACGACAGCGGCTACGGCGACGTCGCCGGACCGAGCCATGTCGCGCTCAAGCTGACGGCGACGCTGCCGCTGAAGGAGATGCTGTCGCACCTCTACGTGTTGCTGCCGGCGATCGACGGCGACAAGCACTACTTCATCGGCGCCGACGAGGTCGACAAGCTGCTCGCGAAGGGGGGCGCCTGGCTCGCCGCGCATCCCGAGCGCGACCGAATCGTCGCACGCTACCTGCGCCATCGCCGCGCGCTGGTGCGCGACGCTCTGGCGCGACTGCTCGACTCCGACGACGAGACCGTCGACGAACGCGAGGAACAGCGCGAGGCAGCGGAAGAGCGGCTGGAGAAGCCGCTGAGCCTCAACGACCAGCGCCTGGGCAGCGTGATGTCCGTGCTGGCTTCGCTCGGCGCGACCTCGGTCGTCGATCTCGGCTGCGGCGAGGGCCGCCTGCTCGCGCGGCTGCTGGACGAGCGCCGCTACGAGCGCATCCTCGGGGTCGACGTGTCGAACCGGGCGCTGGACATTGCCCACGACCGCCTGCGCCTCGACCGCCTGCCGGAGATGAAGCGGAAGCGGATCGAGCTGCGCCAGGGCGCGCTCACCTACCGCGACGCCGGCCTCGCCGGCTTCGACGCGGCCTGCGCGGTGGAGGTGATCGAGCATCTCGATGCGATCCGGCTCGGCGCCTTCGAGCGGGTCGTGTTCGAGTGCGCGCGCCCGGGCGCCGTGATCGTCACCACGCCGAACGCCGAATACAACGTGCTGTTCGACGCGCTGCCCGCCGGCCGCTTCCGCCATGCCGACCACCGCTTCGAGTGGACCCGCGCCCAGTTCGAGGACTGGGCCCGCGGCGTCGCCGCGCGTCGCGGCTACCAGGTGAGTTTCCTGCCGATCGGCGATCTCGATCCCGTGCACGGCGCCCCGACCCAGATGGGAGTGTTCCGCCGTGACTGAGTCCATCGTCTGCAAGGTTCCCGCGCTGTCGGTGGTGGCGCTGATCGGCGCCAGCGGCAGCGGCAAGTCGAGCTTCGCGCGGAAGCACTTCCGCGCGACCGAGGTGCTGTCTTCCGACTTCTGTCGCGGCCTCGTCAGCGACGACGAGAACGACCAGGCCGCGAGCTCCGAGGCCTTCGACGTCCTCTACTACATCGCGAAGAAGCGCCTCGCCGCCGGCAGGCTGGTGGTGATCGACGCCACCAACGTGCGGCCGGAGGATCGCAAGCGCCTGGCCGACCTCGCCCGCGAGTACCACGTGTTCATGGCGGCGATCGTGTTCGACATGCCGGAGCAGGTCTGCCACGAACGCAACGCCGCCCGTCCGGACCGCCAGTTCGGCGAGCACGTCGTGCGCCAGCAGGTGCGGCTGCTGCGGAAGTCGCTTCGGTACCTCGAACGCGAGGGCTTCAAGTCGCTGTCGGTGCTGAAGAGCGTCGCCGAGGTCGATGCGGCGGTCGTCGAACGCACGCGACTGTGGAACGACAAGCGCGACGAGACCGGTCCCTTCGACCTGATCGGCGACGTGCACGGATGCCGCGAGGAGCTCGTCGCGCTGCTGACGGAGCTCGGCTACCGCGTCGAGGGCGATCGCAGCGACCCGCGGGTCACGCCGCCGGAAGGCCGTCGCGCGCTGTTCCTCGGCGACCTCGTCGACCGCGGTCCGGATTCGCCCGGCGTGCTGCGCCTGGTGATGCGGATGGTGGCCGACGGCAATGCGCTGTGCGTACCCGGCAACCACGACGTCAAGCTGATGCGGAAGCTGCGCGGTCGCGACGTGCGCATCACCCACGGACTCGCCGAGACGCTGGAACAGCTCGAGTCCGAGCCGGCGGAGTTCGGCGACGAGGTGGCGAAGTTCATCGACCGCCTGGTCGGCCACTATGTCCTCGACGAGGGTCGCCTCGTCGTCGCGCACGCCGGGCTGCGCGCCGACCTGCAGGGTCGCGCCTCGGCCCGCGTGCGCGACTTCGCGCTGTACGGCGAGACCACCGGCGAGACCGACGAGTACGGCCTGCCGGTGCGCTACGACTGGGCCGCCGACTACCGCGGCACGGCGATGGTCGTCTACGGCCACACGCCGGTGCCGGAGGCGGTATGGCTGAACCGCACGATCTGCATCGACACCGGCTGCGTGTTCGGCGGCCGGTTGACCGCATTGCGCTATCCCGAGCGCGAGCTGGTGTCGGTGCCGGCGGCGAAGGTCTGGTACGAGCCGGTGAAGCCGCTGGTGCCGGTCGCCACGGAATCCGCAATGCCGGAGCGCGGCGACCTGCTCGATCTCGAGGATGTCACCGGCAAGCGGGTGATCGAGACCCGCCTGCACCACCGCGTCACCGTGCGCGCCGAGAACGCCGCCAGCGCGCTGGAAGTGATGAGCCGCTTCGCCATCGACCCGCGCTGGCTGGTCTATCTGCCGCCGACGATGGCGCCGGTGGAGACCAGTCCCCGGGGCGAGCTGCTGGAGCGTCCCGACGAGGCCTTCGCGTTCTTCCGCCACGAGGGTGTCGGCCGCGTGGTCTGCGAGGAGAAGCACATGGGCTCGCGCGCCGTGATCGTGCTGCCGCGCGACCCGGCGGTCGCACGCAGGCGCTTCGGCATCGACGGCCCGGGCGCGATCTACACCCGTACGGGGCGCGCGTTCTTCGACGACGCCGCGGTCGAGGCCGAACTGCTCGCGCGCCTGGTCGCCGCGGTGACGACCGCGGGACTATGGGACGAACTCGTCAGCGACTGGCTGGTGCTCGACGCCGAGATCCTGCCGTGGTCGGCCAAGGCCGGCGCGCTGCTCGATCGCCAGTACGCGCCGGCGGGGCGCGCGGGGCAGGCGGCACTCGCCGCGATCGGCGCGTCGCTCGCACAGGCACGCACGCGCCTCGGCGGCGCGGTCGACGAACTGGCGGCGCGGTCCGCCGAGCGCCGCGACGCGGTCGACCGCTACGTCGCCTCCTGGCAACGCTACTGCTGGCCGAGCGACGGTCTCGCCGGACTGTCGATCGCGCCCTTCCACCTGCTGGCGGCGGAGCGCGAGGTGCTGCTGCGGCGACCGCACGATTGGCAACTGGAGCGCCTCGACGTGCTGGTCGCTGCGGATCCGGCGCTGCTGCGACGGACCGAACGTCGCTTTGTCGACCTCGCCGATCCCGCCTCGGAGCAGGCGGCGATCGACTGGTGGAGTGCGCTCACCGCGGCCGGCGGCGAGGGCATGGTGGCGAAGCCGGTCGACAGCGTGGTGAGCGCGCGGCGCGGGCTGGTGCAGGCGGGGCTCAAGGTGCGAGGTCGCGAATACCTCCGGATCATCTACGGCTCGGAGTACACGCTGCCGGCGAACCTCGACCGCCTGCGCCAGCGTGCGGTCGGCGCCAAGCGCGGTCTCGCGATCCGCGAATCCGCGCTCGGCCTCGAGGCGCTGCACCGCTTCGTCGAGCACGAGCCGCTGTACCGGGTGCACGAATGCGTGTTCGCGGTGCTGGCGATGGAGTCGGAGCCGATCGACCCGCGGCTGTAGGGGGCGCCGTCCGTTCGCGGCGATCAGTCGAAGCTGTTGCCGAAGATCTCCTGGAATTCGAACGCGCCGCGGTCGACCGTGCCGCCGGCGACCCGCTCGTCCCCGAGGAAGCTCGTCGACGGCAGTCCGCCGTTCGGCGTCGGGAATCCGCAGTTGCGCAGCGGCGACAGCGCAGTCGGCGCGTCGTAGCCACCGGGCGTGAATCGCGGATCGCCGCTGCTCATGCCGGAATTGCTGCCCGGAGTGCCGGCGAGCGCGCCGATGTGGTTGTTGCGCAGGATGCCGAGGCCGTCGTCGACCCGCAGGTCCGACGGGACGCCGCCCTGGCGGGTGTTGCCATGCAACACGTTGTTGGCCAGCCAGTAGGTGCCGACACCGGCCAGCGTGAATCCGCCGACACCGTTGGGATTGTCGGAGCGGTTCATCGTCACCGTGTTGTGGTTGAAGTACACGGTGCCGGGGAAGATCGCGGTGAGCGCGCCGCCGGCGGCGCTGGTGGCGTCGTTCATCAGGATCCAGTTGCCGAGGACGTAGAGCTGCCCGCCGGAGACGCTGGCGCCGAGACCGCCCCCGTTGGGATTGAGGCTGGCGTTGCGGAACAGGATCAGCCGTTCCAGCCGGATCGACGGTGCGGCGCCGCTGGCGACCCGGACCGACAGACCGCCGACCGTCTGGAAGTCCGGTGCGACGCCGTCCTGGACGGTGAACCGGCTGAAGCGGATGCCCGGCGACGCGCCGGCATCGACCACCAGCTCGAAGGCCGGTCCGAAGCTGGCCGCATTGAGCCGCGTCGCCGACGGGTCGTTGCCATGGGCAGTGCAGGCGCCGTTCCAGCCGCCGCTCATGTCGAGGTCGCCGCTGTTGCTGGTCTGGTAGCGCCAGCGGACGCCGGCGTAGCTCAGATCCGTCGTGATGTAGCCGCTGACGAGGCGGATCTCGTCGGACTCGACACTGCTCTGGGCGGTGGTCAGCGCCGAGCGCAGTTGCTGGGTGTCGGCGACGCACCAGAGCTTGGCCTGGGCGACGCTGCTCATGGCGAGGAAAGCGGTGGCGGTGAACGCGAGGTGGCGGAACGGACGATCGAACATGGCGGCGGGCCCGGCAGTTGGTCTGCGCCGGGAGACGGGAATCCGGGGGGCGACCGGACAGGCCGCTCGGTGACGATCGCCGCGTCCCGTCCGCGCTCCCTACATCTGTCGGAACAGGTGGAGGTAGCTGCGACTGACCGGCAGCGTCTCGCGGCGGCCACGAAGGTGGATCTCGGCGGTCTCGTTGTCGTGGCGAGTGACGCGATCGATGGCGCGAAGGCTGACCACCACCGAGCGGTGGACCTGGACGAACGCTTCCGGGTCGAGCTGCGCCAGCAGGTCCTTCAGCGCGACCCGCACCACGGCCTCGGCCGGCTGGCCGCCATCGCCGCGCCAGGCGACGGTCGTGTACTTGCTGTCCGAGCGCAGGAAATCGATGTCGTCGACCGCGATCATCCGGAGCGTATTGCCGACCGAGGCCCGCAACCAGCGCAGCGCTTGCGGCGCGCTGCTCCTGCCCGAGAGACGCGCGATCTGATCGGCCAGTTGCGCCAGCAATTCGCCGGAATCGCGCGCCGGCTGCGCGGCGGCGAGCCGCTGCTGCAGCCGCGCGACCGTATCGGCCAGCCGTTCGGGTTCGACCGGCTTCACCAGATAGTCGAGCGCTCCCTGGCGGAAGGCCTCGACCGCGTAGTGGTCGAAGGCGGTGACGAACACCAGGTGCGCGCGGCGACCGATCGCGCGCGCCGCTTCGATGCCGGAGAGCCCGGGCATGTGGACGTCGAGGAAGCACACGTCGGGCGTCCTGGCCTCGAACAGCTTCAGCGCGTCGCGACCGTTGCGCGCCGCCGCCACGACCACGAGTTCCGGCCAGGCGGCGGCGAGCTGACGCTGCAGTGCGTCGCGCAGCAGCGGCTCGTCGTCGGCGATCAGCGCGGTCGGCGTCCGCTTCATCGTGGCGCCTCGTCGAGCGGCATCTCGACCACCGCGCGCACGCCGTGCGGCGCCTCGGCGCAGATGTTGAGGCGTGCGCGATCGCCGAACATCAGGGCGAGCCGTTCGCGCAGCGAGGCGAGGCCCGTGCCGAGGCCGCCCTGCGTCGCCGCGAGGCCGACGCCGCTGTCGATGACCCGCACGACACAGTGGCCGAGGTCCCGGAACGCCTCGATCCGGATCGTGCCACCGTCCTCGTTGGGATCGATGCCGTGGCGCACCGCGTTCTCCACCAGGGTCTGCAGCGTCATCGGCGGACAGCGCTGGCGGCGGACGTCGTCGGCGATGTCGAAGGCGTAGCGGAGCCGGTCCGGCATCCGGAGGTGCATCAGTTCGAGATAGGCGCGGGACAGTTCGACCTGCGTGTCGAGCGTCGTCGCCGTCGCGTCCAGCCGGGGCACCGCGGCGCGCAGGTAGGCGATCAGGCTCGCCAGCACCCGCGGTGCCTCGGTCGAGCCGGTCTCGACCAGCGCCTGCACGTTGGCCAGCGTGTTGAACAGGAAATGCGGCGCGACCTGCGCCTGCAGCAGGTTGAGCCGCGCCTGGGTCGATTGACGGAGGACCTCGCTGCGCTCGAGGTCCAGTTCCAGCGCCTGCTGTCGCGCCAGCGCGTCCTTATGCCGCACCAGGGCGCCCAGCGCGATCCACGGCGCGACGAAGATGCCGAGCGCGCACAGCATGGAAAAGCCGCTGACGCGTTCGTTGTCGTGCCAGAACGTCGGCTGCCCGGCGACGTTGGTGAGCGCATACAGCCGGTACACCGTGACGGGGATCGACAGGCCGACGGCCACCACCTGCAGGACCCAGCGCGCGATCCAGCGCGGCAGCGAGCGCGGCCATTGCTCGAACAGCCCGAAGACCGCCAGCGCGACCAGGCTCATCGTCACCAGGCGGAACAGCAGCACGCGGTAGGGACCGGTCCAGCCGATCGACAGCGGCAGGCTGAACGCGACGGCGGTGAGCAGCACGAAACGCAGGCGCCGCCAGTGGAAGGCGAGGGCGAGGCCGCGGGCAGGTGCCGGGGAGATCGGGGAACTCATCGCGCGAGCATAGTCGAGCTGTCGTCGCGCGCTCGCGGCCGGCGCGGATCAGAGTCGAGGCAGCCACATCAGCGCGGCGGCGGCCGCGCTGCCGGCGGCGGTCAGCAGCGTCGCAGCCGCGAGGACGATCGTGGCGCTCCATTGCAGCACCGGGTCACGACCGCGCTCCGCCCGGAGGTAGAGCTCGAGCAGCGCCAGCGGCAGCAGGAACTGCGCGGCGGAGAGCACCAGGATGAAGGGGCCGGTGAACGTCTTCGGGTCGAACCCGACCGGCCCGCGGTTGACGACCAGCCACAGCATCAGCCCGATCCGGAAGAACCAGACGCCGTTGACCAGCAGCCAGGCGCGGAGCGCCCAGCGGCGATGCAGGTCGACGCGGCCGGATCGCGCATTGCGCCAGGCCAGCGCCGCCGCGACCCCGATCAGTGCGCCATTGAGGCTGACCAGGGCGTGCTGCGCGGCATCGCCGATCACCGGCCGGGTCGCGGTCATGTACAGGCCGCCGGCGGCGCCGGTCAGGGCGCCGACGAGGAAGACCCGCCCGCTGAACCGATGCCAGCCCGGCCAGCGCCGGCGAACCGCCGGCAGCAGCTGCACGAGGCCGCAGAGCATCAGCAGCACCGCGGCGGCCAGGTGCGCGCCGAGGACCGCGTTCCCGAAGCCGTCGCCGGCCACCACGCCGACGGCGAGCGTGCGGTTCCAGTCGAGCCAGCGTCCGGCGAGCGCCGCGCGGCCGAAGTACAGGGTGATGTAGGCGGCGAAGGCGAGTTGGCCCGCCAGCGCCGTGATGGCCCAGGCGGCTGCGGCGCGTCGCAGAGCGGCGCTCGCGCCGCCACGCTTCGCTGTGGCTTCGATGCCGAGGGGCACGGGTGAGAGATCGACGACGCTCAACGGGGGCTCCAGGCCGGGCGATGAGGGCAGTCTGGGGACTTGGCGCGCGGCGGTCCGTCGCGGTGCGACGAGGCGCGGTGGCGGCGGAACGAGTGGCGGAGGGGCGCGACGAGCGGCCTGTGGGACGGCGGAAGTCGCGGCCGTCACGCCCGGAGGAGATCGCTGCGTCCGCCGCCCCGACATCGTGGGCTAGCGGATCGCGCCGACTCCCTTCGCCCACAATGCGACCCGCCGCACGCCCTTGAAGACCGGATAGGCGAGGATCGCCAGCGCCTCGTGGCGGAACAGTGCCGCGCAAAGTCGCAGCAACCACGACGAGCCGGCCGGCAGTGTGCGACTCAGATGCACCAGCGCGTCGCGGCCGGCGATCGGCCCGGAAGCGGTGATCGCCACCATGCCGTCGTCGACGTCGATCCCCAGGGCGGCGAGCCCGCGGCGCTCCGCGCTGTCCTCGCGGCCGTCGAGGATGTGCGCCTCGCTCGCATCCAGGGACGAGGTGACCGCCCGACCGTACATCGCGCAGATCGGGCACTGGCCGTCGATCACGATGCAGACAGGGACGTTCGGGGGGCTCATGGCACGGACTCCGGGAGTTCGGTGACGAGTTCGCGCAGGTGCTCGCCAGCCAGGGCCAGGGGCAGCAGTGCGAGGACCAGGACGCGCGCGAGCGGAGCGCGGCGAGCCGTGGCGATCAGCAGCGCCGGCCAGCCGAGGATGCGGAGCCCGCCCGTCTCCAGCGTGAGACGTTCGGCTCGCGGATCATGCCGGAGCCGCAACGCGTGGCCGAACAGTCGCGCCGCGCGATGCCGCGACAGCAGGACGCCGGGCCAGCGCAGGAGCGGTCGCGGCGCGCTGTCGTCGCCGCGGCAAAGACGCAGGGTCTCGCGGAGTGACGGGATCCGCGGCCGGGGCGTCGCGGGAACGACATGCGCCGTGCGGTCGACGGCGACCAGTTCCGGCCGCGTCGGCAGGTCGCGCGCGTGCCGGAGATTCCGGACCAGGCCGACGCGCGCCATCAGCACCAGCATCCACCAGCCCGGATCCCACTCGCCGGCGAACATTCCGAGGCGTGACGAGCCGGGAAAGGCGTGGTGGTTGTTGTGCCAGCTCTCACCCATGGTGACAAGACTGGCGAGCCGCACGTTGCGGCCCTGCACGGCGGCGCCGGCGACGCGGTGGTGCATTCCTCCCTGGTTGTGCGCGAAGTAGCCGATAAGCCAATGGCCGAACACGCCGGCGGTCACCCGAGCGCACACGCCCCAGACCACGAAGCCCCAGCCGCCGAGCAGGAAGAACAGCAAGGCCCACGGCAGCTGCTGCGCCATCCAGGTGCGTTCCAGGAAGCGGTAGAAGCGATCGTCGGCAATCCGAGCCTCGATCCGGATCACCGGCGGCCGCGCGAGGGCAAGCTCGCAATTGAGCTGCCACCAGGCGTCGACCCAGGGCGAGCGGCCGTGACGGAGATAGTCGTGACAGTCCGGCAGGCGCTGTGCGTAGTCGCGCAGCTCGTGCTGGCGCAGGAGGCCGAGCGGACCGGCGAGCCCGACCTGCACGCCGAGGTAGACCAGCAGGTACTCGAGCCAGCGCGGTGCGGCATAGCTGTCGTGGATCAGCTTGCGATGGCTGCCGAGCGAGTGGCCGAACAGCAACACGACGCCGGTGCCGACGACGAACAGGGCGAGCGCCGCGGGCGTAGCGACGACCGGGCCGACGAGCACGGTGGTGCCGGCCATGCCGAGAAACCACAGCGATTTCGCCGGTGACCAGCGCACCGCACCGTCGATCACATCGGCCGCGGCGACGGCGTGGACGCGGTGCCCTTCCATGCTCGCCATCGTGGGGATCATTTGCGGCCTCCGGCGGGTGCCAGCTTCGAAGACCTGGCGCGCCGCTCGGCCTCGCGCTTCAGCGGCCTGCCGACCGGGCAGATCTCGAACACGAAGCCCGACAGCGTGTTGGCGAGATGCTCGCGCTCGAGCCTGTAGTAGACGAACTGCCCGCGCCGCTCGGCACTGACCAGCCCGGCGTTCTCCAGCACCGACAGGTGCCGCGACACCGTGGGCGCGCTCATCCCGAAGCGCTCCGCCAGCTCGCTGGTGGTGAGCTCGTCCGCGGACAGGTAGGCGAGGATCTTCCGCCGCGGCGCGGAGGCGAGGGCGTCGAACAGGCGATCGATGTGCATGGGTCTGAAATTAGCTAATGTGCTAATTATGCGATCGGCTTCGGGGGGAGTCAAGGGTTCGGGGCTGAGCGCTCGGGTTCGAGAAGAAACTCCGTCATTGCGAGCACAGCGAAGCAATCCAGCGCCTTTGCTCTTGTCACCTCAGAGGCAGAACCAGAGCCAGAGCAAAGGCGCTGGATTGCTTCGCTGCGCTCGCAATGACGGGAATTGTTGCGGCGCGTGTCCCGGATTCCGCTGGCGCTCCGTCCGGGCTGCTGGCTGAGTCCGGGCTACTGGCTGCGTCCGGGCGGCTTGCCCTGCTGGCGATGGCGGAAGAGCGGCGCTAGGGAAGGTCTGAACAAGTCGACGTCAGCCGCTTCGTAGCAGGCCGCCGTCGGCTTCGTTCGTTGATTTCGCGGTTTTTCATTGCGCGCATACCTTTCTCGCGCCCTTTTCGGGCTCAATTCCCGAACTGCGGACGCA
>JBGAPI010000024.1:0-76919 GCA_044221335.1 Ahniellaceae bacterium | reverse complement strand
CGGCACCGACGCGAGGCGATTCGTTCCCTCGCGCCGGGCCATCCCCGGCCCCGTCATTGCGAGCGCCGCGAACGCGCGGCGACTCGGGCTGTTGCGCCGGGAGATTCCCCTTCCGTCATCGCGAGCGCAGCGAAGCAATCCAGTGCCTTTGCTCTGACTCCGACAACAGCGAAAGGCACTGGATTGCTTCGCTGCGCTCGCAATGACGGAAGGGGAATCTCCCGGCGCAGCAGCCCGAGTCGCCGCGCGTTCGCGGCGCTCGCAATGACGGGGCCGGGGATGGCCCGGCGCGAGGGAACGAATCGCCTCGCGTCGGTGCCGACGGGTCGTCCTACCCGAACACGACCATCGCCTGTCGCGACAAAGCCGCGATGCCGCCGTCCGGCGCCCAGATCCGCGTGCTCTGGCTGATGTAGCCGTCGCGGGCGGCGACCATGTCGGTGTCCACCCGCCAGCCGGTCAGCGGCAGCTGATCGAAGTCCTCGCGCAGGAGTTCCAGCATCCAGGTCAGCGAGCTGCCCGGCGCCGGGCGGTCGAGCATCGACAGCGCGACCGGCGGTACGAAGTCGGCGATCGCGATCAGGTGGGCGAGGCTGGCGTTGCCGCGGTCGTGCATCGCGAGGTCGATGACATAGCCCGGCGTCGGGTCGCCGCTGAACGGGAAGCCGCCGACGCGCCAGGTCACGTCGAAATGCTGCATGAAGTTCGGTACGACGCCGGCGAGGAAAGGCAGGGGCCGTCGCGGCAGGTCACCGAGCTCCGGGCGCTCCGGCAGCCGCGCGACCTTCGAGGTGCGCGGCCGGCCGAAGATCCCGATGGCGTGCGCGGCGGTGGCCTCGCCGTCGAGGATCCGCGCCTCGACCTGCACCGCGCTGCTGCCGGTGCGCAGCACGCTCGCGCGGGTGCGGATGCCGTCGCCGCCGACCGGCGCGATGAAGCTCATCTGCAGCGAGCGCAGCGGCAGTCCCGCTTCGACCTTGCCCTGCATCGCGGCGACCACCAGCGCGCCCTGCAGTCCTCCGAAGGCGCTGCGGCCCTGCATCCAGTCCGGCGGAATGACGAGGCTCAGGCCCTCGTCGGTCGGGGTCATCCGGGACAGCAAGGTCGACAGGGGAGTCATGGGGGTTTCACTGGAGGGGATGCGGGAGGGCCTCGGACCATCGGACAATTTTCCGCCAATGCACAGTGCCAGATCGGACAGGAAAGGGGCTTCCGGAACGGAACAAGCTCCGTCATTGCGAGCGCAGCGAAGCCATCCAGCGCCGTTGCGCTTCACGGCTCCAGGTCAACGGCGAAGGCGCTGGATGGTTTCGTCGGGGCTGCGCTCCTCCCTGCAATGACGGGGAATGTCGCTTCCCACCGGCCGCGACAGCGCTCCAGGGAGCCGCAGTCCCGGCAGGGTCGGAGTCCGTACTCGACCACCTTGTGGCACCCTCGGAGCCTCGCCGGACTCCGCCTCCATGAATCCGATCGTCTTCGCCACCCCGCTGTTCTTCCTCGCCATGGGCATCGAGTTCCTGGTCGCCCGGGCGCGCGGGCGGCAGGTGTACCGGGCGAACGATGCGATCACCAGTGTCGGACTCGGCGCGATCTCGCAGCTGTCCGGCATCGCCGGCAGCGCGATCCTGATCGGCGTCTACAGTCTGGCGTTCCGCAGCTGGCATGCGGCCGAGTGGTCGATCACCTCGGTACCGGCCTGGCTCGCGGCGCTGCTGTTCTACGACCTCTGCTACTACTGGCACCACCGGCTCGAGCACGAGGTCGCGATCCTGTGGGCCGCGCATGTCGTGCACCACCAGAGCGAGGACTACAACCTCTCGACCGCGCTGCGCCAGACCAGCAGCACCTTCCTGTTCGGCTGGCTGTTCTACCTGCCGATGGCATTCGCCGGGGTGCCGCCGCTGATGTTCATCGCGGTCGGCCTGATCGACCTGCTCTACCAGTTCTGGATCCACACCGAGCAGGTCGGCCGTCTCGGCTGGTTCGACCGGGTGTTCGCGTCGCCGTCGAACCACCGCGTCCACCACGGCGTCAACGACAAGTACCTCGACAAGAACTACGGCGCGATCCTGATCCTGTGGGACCGGCTGTTCGGGACCTACTGCGACGAGGATCCGGCCGAGCCGGTGGTCTACGGAACCCGCAAGCCGCTCCGGAGCTTCGATCCGCTGTGGGCGAATCTCGAGGTCTACGCGGGCCTGTTCGCGCTGGCCGCGAAGACGAGTTCCTGGCGCGACAAGTTCCGGGTGTTCGTGAAGCCGCCGGGCTGGCAGCCGGCCGACGTCGCGGCGCGCGAGCCACACCCGCCGTTCGACGCCCAGGCGCAGCGGCGCTACGACCCGGCGCTGTCGCGCGGCGCGCAGGCGTACGCGGTCGCCGCATTTTTCGCGCTGATCGCCGGCGGGACCCACGTGCTCGGCGTCGCCCAGGTCTGGCCGCTGCTGCCGCTGGCGATCTACGCGACCTGGGTCTGCCTCGGGCAATTCCTGCTCGCGCGCTTGCTCGACCGGCGCCCGGCGCGTACGGCGCTGGCCCTGTTTTGGGCTCTCGGAATCGGACTGGCCGGGGCGAGCCTGTGGGTGCCGGGGCTGGTTCCGCCGGCGGTCTCCGCGGTGATGGCGCTCGCATGCGTGATGCTGGTCATCGCCAGCCTCAGGCTCGACGACGCTGCGCCGGCGACGGACACGTCCGAACTTCCGGATCACGCATGAATGACCTGCATGTCGGTGCGGAAGTGGTGCTGGCCGCCGCGGCGATCTGGGCTGCGCTGCTGGCCGGCGCGGCGGCGCGGACCGTTGGCGTGCTGCTCGCGGCGGTGGCCGTTCCGGCGATGCTCGGGGTCTTCGAATACAGCGGGATCGAGCAGGTGACGGCGCTCCATGCTTTGACTTCGCGCGTCGTCGAAGCGGCGGTGGTTCCTGCGCTGGGCTGGGCGTTCTGGCGCCAGGTGGGCCAGGGCCAGCGGGTGCCGTTCCTGGAACTGGCGCTGGTGCTCGCCGTGCTCGTGCTGTTGTCGCGCCACGTGCTGTTCACGCATCAAGCGCTGGTGATCGGCGCGACCGGCATGGCGCTCGCGCTGTGGGCGTCGGTCCTGCATGCGAAGCGCGAGGTGGCGGTGTTCGGCGTCGCGGGTTTCGGGCTGATCGTCGCGGCGGGGCTCGTCATCGGCACCCAGGGCACGTTCCAGGGGATCGCGCGGGTCGACCTGTTCCATCTCGCGCTGGCGAGTGGCCTGCTGGCGATCGGGGTGGCGGTGCGCCGCGCGGCCTCACGCATGTAGGAGCGATCTGCACTCCCTTGCCGTGCCGAAGTCGTGAGCGAACGAAGCGGCTGTGCCAGCCCCTTTGGCAAAGGGGGCGGCCCGGTGCGCTGCACCGGGTCAGGGTTGTGGGAGCAACGCACCGTCTTCGAAGTCCCGGCGTTGAGGCTCCACCTGGCGTCAAGCTTGATGGAAGCGGCATGAGCCGCGAGTGCGAGGCGCTTCGGGGTCGGGGCTCACGCCACTCCGACATCGCGGCTCGCGCCGTTCCTAAAGTCGTCGCGCGGCGTAGGCCACCGGCAGGCCCACGAAGAACAGGTGCGGAAAGATGCCGATCGCGATCAGCAGCGGATCGGTCTGCGGGAAATTCGCCGGCCAACGCAGCGCCAGCACGACGTCGTACATCACGAGGTAGGACACGACGCCATACGCCAGCCCGAGCAACCAGGGCGACACCGACTTCAACGCCGCCAGTCGCGGCACGATCGCGAGGTAGAGCCCGACCATCACCGCCATGATCGCGTAGTGCACCCCGAGTCCGAGCGCCCCGCCGGCCCAGCCCCAGGTTTTCGCCTCGTCGCCGAACGGGCCGGAGGCGACCGAGTGCAGCACGCCGAGCGCGGTCCTGCCGCGCGACAGGCTCGCCACGATGGCGTAAACGATGTCGAGGGTGCCGCAGATCGCGGTCATCCGCAGGGTCAACGCGCCGAGGCGGGTACGAGTGCTCACGATCGCGGCTCCCGAGTCGATTCCGGCAACGATGCCACGTCGGCGCGCCGCCGCCAGCCGCCGAAAGCCACTTGAACAATGCTCCGCGATCTGCCGCAAGTCTTCCCGGATTGCAAATGTCCATTGGTAGGGGCGGTTCGCGCGAGCGAGCCGCTCCCTCATTTGACAGCTCGACAAGAAACCCGTTCTACTCGGGCCATGCACGACCTGATGTCCATTCTTCCCCTCGCGTCCGCCATTGGCGGCTCCGGTACGACCATGACGACTACCTGTCGCCATGGTGCGCGCACGCGATTGAAGTAAGCCCGATCAACGCGAAGACGCCGCACCGGAATCCGGGGCGGCGACGCACCGGGTGACGATGCGGGTCCCGAACCGGAGACCCGAGATGCACGACAGTTCGAACAGCACCGCCGACGCCAAGCCCGCGCCGTCGAAAGACCTGCCTTCGATGGAGTCCAGAGCTTCGGCGCGGGAGGGCTCCCGTCGCGATGGAGCGCTCCGGCGCTGTACCCACAAGTTCGGCGGCACCAGCGTCGCCGACGCCACCCGCTACCGCGATGTGATGCGCATCCTCGCCGCGCGCGAGGAGGCCGAGCAGTTGGTCGTGGTCTCCGCGATGAAGGGCGTCACCGACGCGCTGATCGCGCTCGGCACCAAGGCCGGCGCGCGCGACGCCAGCTGGGAGGAGGACTACGTCGCGTTGCGGCGCCGCCATCTCACCGCCGCGAGCGAGCTGCTCGGCGCGAACGCGAAGCCGACCCAGGATTGGCTCGAGGCGCAGTTCCGCGACCTGCACGACCTGCTGCGCGCGCTGGTGCTGCTCGGTGCGCCGTCGACCGAGGGACTCGCCTATGTCCAGGGTCTCGGTGAGGTGTTCTCCGCGAAGATCCTGTCCGACGCCTTTCGCGCCGCGGGCGACGCCTGTGCCTACCTGGATGCCCGCGAGGTGCTGGTGGTGCGCCACGAGGAGCTCGGCGTCGCGGTCGACTGGCCGGAGTCGAAGCGCCGCTACGCCGCCTGGCGCGTCGCACATCCGCAGCCGCGGGTGATCGTCACCGGCTTCGTCGCCCGCGATGGCGAGGGTCGTGCGACCACGCTCGGCCGCAACGGCAGCGACTATTCCGGCGCGATCTTCGGCGCCCTGTCGCAGGCGGACGAGATCGAGATCTGGACCGACGTCGACGGCGTGCTGTCGGCCGATCCGCGGCTGGTGCCCGAGGCCGTCTTCCTGCCGGCGCTGTCCTACTCCGAGGCCTGCGAGCTCGCCTACTTCGGCGCCAAGGTGATCCATCCGCAGACGATGGCGCCGGCGATCGCCGAGCGGATTCCGATCCGGATCCGCAACACCTTCAATCCGCAGCATCCGGGCTCGGTGATCTCGGAGCGGGTCGCGATCGATCCGCCGGTGAAGGGCATCACGACCATCGGCAAGCTCGCGCTGGTCAGCGTCGAGGGCGCCGGCATGATCGGCGTGCCCGGCACCGCGGAGCGCGTGTTCGGCGCGTTGCATCGCGCCGGCGTCTCCGTGGTGATGATCTCGCAGGGTTCGTCCGAGCACTCGATCTGCTGCGTGGTCGAGCAGCGCGAGGCGCAGCGCGCGGTCGCCGTGCTGTCCGACGTGTTCGCGCTGGAACTCGAGCGCGGCCAGATCCAGAGCGTCTCGTCGACGCCGGAGATCGCGGTGCTCGCCGCGGTCGGCGACGGCATGGCCGGCACCCCGGGCATCGCGGCGCGACTGTTCGACGCGCTCGCCCGCGCCGGCGTCAACGTGCGCGCGATCGCGCAGGGCGCCTCCGAGCGCAACATCTCGGTCGCGATCGACGAACGCGCCGCCGCACGCGCGCTGCGCGCCGTGCATGCCGGCTTCTATCTATCCGCACAGACCGTCGCGGTCGGCCTGATCGGGCCCGGCAACGTCGGCCGCGCGCTGCTGGCGCAGATCGGCGAGGCCACCACTCGGCTGCGCGAGCGCGCCAACCTCGACCTGCGCCTGACCGCGGTGGCGTCCAGCAGCCGGATGCTGCTCGACGAGCGCGGCATGGCGATCGACGGCGTGCTCGAGCGCCTCGGCAGTGACGGCGCCGCCTGCGACCTCGACGCCTTCGCGCAGCACCTGCGCGCCTCGCACCTGCCGCACGCGGTGATCCTCGACTGCTCGGCGAGCAACGTGGTCGCCGAGCACTACGCCGACTGGCTGGCGCAGGGCATCCACGTGATCACGCCGAACAAGCAGGCCGGGGCAGGGCCGTGGTCGCGCTACGCCGCGATCCGCAACGCGACCCGCCGCGGCGCCCGCTTCCGCTACGAGGCGACCGTCGGGGCCGGCCTGCCGGTGATCACCACGCTGCGCGACCTCATCGACACCGGCGACAGCGTGCGCACGATCGAGGGCATCTTCTCGGGCACGCTCGCCTGGCTGTTCAACAAGTACGACGGAAGCGTGCCGTTCGGCCAGCTGGTGCTGGAAGCCCGCGCCGCCGGCTATACCGAGCCCGATCCGCGCGACGACCTCTCCGGCCTCGACGTGGCGCGCAAGCTCACCATCCTGGCGCGCGAGCAGGGGCTGCAAGTGTCGCTCGAGGACGTCGCCGTCGAGGGCCTGGTGCCCGCCGAGATGGCCGGCCATTCGCGCGAGGACTTCCTCGCCGAGGTCCACCGCCTCGATGCGCCGATGGCCGCGAAGCTCGAGGCGGCGCGTGCGCGCGGCAACGTGCTGCGCTACGTCGCGAAACTCGACGACGCCGGCCGCGCCAGCGTGGGACTCGTCGAGCTGCCGGGCGACCACGCTTTCGCGCACCTGCGTCTGACCGACAACATCGTCCAGTTCACCACCGCGCGCTACGCGAACAATCCGCTGATCGTGCAGGGGCCGGGGGCGGGGCCGGAGGTCACCGCGGCCGGCGTCTTCGCCGACCTGCTCAGGGTGGCGGCGGGCTTGGGGGCGCAGGTGTGATGGGGCTTGCGGTGTCATCGCGTCGTGCCGTCCCGCGCTCCGGTGAGGGCCCAGGGCCCGATCGAGGCTGCGGTGTCCTTCGAGCGTGTGGGGAGCCGATGTTCGTGAAGAGGTGCATCCTGGTTCGCGACGACAGCCCGCTCGGTTTCGCGCTGGTGTCCGTCGCACATGCGTCGCCTGCCGGCGATTCGAAGTTCCGCGATGCTCCGGAGGTCGCCATCGCGCTCAAGCCGCGCCACGAATGGCCGAAGATGTTCGACTTCCTGCGACTGCACAGGGACGCGCCGGCACATGCCTGATCGAATGACGACGAGTTCCACCGGGTCCCGCACGACCTGCACCGCGCACTCTCCTGCGTCGGTCGGCAACGCCGCCGTCGGCTTCGACCTGCTCGGGCACAGTCTCGCCGGACTCGGCGATCGGGTGACGGCGCGCCGCACCGACGAGCGTGGCGTCCGGATCGCGGCGATCCGCGGCGTGGTCGCCGACCTGCCGCTGGTCGCCGCCGACAACACGGCCGGCCGCGCGGTGATGGCTCTCGCCGAGGCGCTGGCATTGCCCTTCGGCATCGAGATCGAGATCGACAAGGGCATTCCGCTCGGCTCCGGGCTCGGCGGCTCGGCGGCGTCCGCGGTCGCGGCCCTGGTGGCCGCCAACCGCCTGCTCGATGCGCCGCTGTCGCGCGAGGCGCTGTATCCGTTCGCGCTGGCCGGCGAGGCGGTGGCGAGCGGGTCGAAGCATGGCGACAACGTCGGGCCGCAACTGCTGGGCGGGCTGGTGCTGACGACGCCGGACCGGCTGATCCCGATCCCGACGCCGGCGGGGCTCACCGCGGTCGTCGTGCATCCGCATTTCGTGCTGGAGACCCGCCGCGCGCGCGCCGCGCTGGCGGGCCACTACGCATTGTCCGAATTCGTCGCGCAGAGCGAGCGGCTCGCGCTGGTGCTCGCGGGCTGCTACCGCGGCGATGTCGAGTTGATCGGCGCGGGGCTGTCCGACGTGCTGGTCGAGCCGCGTCGCGCGCCGCTGATCCCCGGGTTCGCGGCGGTGAAGGCCGCGGCGCTCGCGCACGGCGCGCTCGGTGCCAGCATCTCCGGCGCAGGGCCGTCGGTATTCGCCTGGTTCACCCATGCGGCGGCCGCGGACGCCGCCGCTGCGTCGATGAAGAGCGAATTTCTTTCAGCGGGGCTGGAGAGCGACGTGGTGATTTCACCGGTGGCAGGCCCGCGCGCGGAGATCGTCGAATGAAGTTCGTCAGCACCCGCGGCGGTTCGCCTGCCGTCAGTCTCTCCGATGCGATCAACGCCGGCCTGGCGCCGGACGGCGGTCTCTACGTGCCGGAGCGGCTGCCGGCGTTCG
Source organism: Ahniellaceae bacterium (assembly GCA_044221335.1). Taxonomy (GTDB): domain Bacteria; phylum Pseudomonadota; class Gammaproteobacteria; order Xanthomonadales; family Ahniellaceae; genus JBGAPI01. The sequence goes on along the minus strand of JBGAPI010000024.1, from coordinate 68,616 downwards.
ACCTCGGCGGACTCGGCGCCGAATCGCCGCTCGCCATCGTCGCCGAGCGCGTCCTCGCGCCGTTCTTCGCCGGCGACGCGCTGGAGCCTGCGCTGCCGGAGATCTGCCGCGAGGCCTACAGCTTCGACGCACCCTTGGTTGCGCTCGCGGACCGCGGCGTCGATCGCGGCGATCACCTGCTCGAGCTGTTCCATGGCCCGACCGCGGCGTTCAAGGACTTCGGGGCCCGCTTCCTCGCCGCCAGCTTCGTGCGGCTGCAGCGGGCCGATCCGCGGCCGGTGACCGTGCTGGTCGCGACCTCGGGCGACACCGGCAGCGCGGTCGGCGCGGCCTTCCATGGTCGTCCCGGCGTGCGGGTGCTGATCCTGTATCCCGATGGCCTGGTGTCGCCGCGGCAGGCCCACCAGCTCGGTTGCTTCGGTGACAACGTGCGTGCGGCGAAGCTCGCCGGCAGCTTCGACGACTGCCAGCGGCTGGTGAAACAGGCCTTTTCGGACGCCGCACTGCGCGAACGCACGCCGCTGGCCTCGGCCAACAGCATCAGCCTCGGGCGGCTGCTGCCGCAGATGGTCTACTACGTCGCCGCGGCGCTGCGCCATCGCGGCGAAGTTCCGCTCGGCTTCGTCGTCCCCACCGGCAATCTCGGCAACGCCTTCGCGGCGCTGCTGGCCCGCGCGTGCGGCGCGCCGATCGGTCCGATCCGGCTCGCGACCAACGCCAATCGAGTGCTGCCGGACTTCCTCGCCAACGGCGACTACCAGCCGCGCCCCAGCATCGCGACGCTGGCCAACGCGATGGACGTCGGCAATCCGAGCAACGTCGAGCGGCTGCGCTGGCTGTTCCGCGACATCGCGTCGCTCCGGGTCGCGGTCACCGCCGACAGCGTCTACGACCCGGCGATCCGCACCCGGCTCGTCGAAGTGCCGGAACGCTACGGCGTCACCGTCTGCCCGCACACGGCCTGTGGATTCGCCGCGCTGGAGCGCCTGCGCGCCGGCGGCGACAGTCGCCCCTACGCCGTCGCCGCGACCGCGCATCCGTCGAAATTCGACACAGTGGTCGAGCCGCTGCTGGGCCGCACGATCGCGGTGCCGGCGGCGCTGGCCGCGATGCTGGTTCGGCCGGCTCGGGCCGAGGCGATGGCGAACGATTACGCGGCGCTGGTCGCGGCATTGTAGGGCGGGCATCGCCCGCCATTGCGAGTCATTGCGGCGATGGCGCGCAGTGCGCGCCCTACGCGGAATTCGCCGCGATTCCTGGGAGGGCGAGCGCGCCACGACGGCGCGTTTGGGCGATGGCGCGCGGTGCGCGCCCTACGCGGAATTCGCCGCGATTCCTGGGAGGCGAGCGCGCCACGACGGCGCGTTTGGGCGATGGCGCGCAGTGCGCGCCCTACGGGGAATTCGGCGCGATTCCTGGGGGCGAGCCCGTCACGACGGCGCGTCTGGGCGATGGCGCGCAGTGCGCGCCCTACTCCTTGAAGCCGAACGCCAGGTCGCTGGCGTAGACGCGGACACGCTCGAGCTTCTTCTCGTCCTTCACCACGCCGTAGCGGTCGTAGTTGTCCTTCTGCGAGTTCGCGATGAAGTAGTACTTGCCGTCGACGATCACGCCGCGGGTCGGGATGCCGAAGGCCTTCTGGCTGGCATCGAGCGGCTGGGTGCGGATGATCTTGCGGCCTTCCGGGTCCAGCGTGAGGCGCATCACCCGGCTCGGCGGGAAGCCGTTCTGCACGACGACCAGGTGATCCTTGAACCAGCCGAGCCCCTCGATCGAGAACTGGGTGAGGGTCTTGGTGCCCGGCACCATGAACGGCTTGCCCGTGCCGAGTTCGATTCCGAACAGGCCGAGTTCGTAGTCGGAGAGATAGAGGATCTTGCCGTCGCCGCTGACCGCCATCCCGCGGATCGAGGACAGGCGCGGGTTGCCGACCAGCAGCGCGAGCTTGTCCCCGTCGATGCGGTAGATCCGCTTGCCGTCACCGTCGGCGGCGTAGACATCGCCGTTCGGCGCGACGGCGAGCGAGCCCAGCATCGACACGCCGCCATTCTGCGGTACGTCGTACTTGGCGACGAAGCTGCCGTCGGAGAGCTTGAACTTGGACAGCCGGCTGCGGCCGAGGTCTTCCTTCCGGATACCCTTCAGCGTGGGGGCCGAGGTGCTCGCGACCCACAGCGTGTCGTGGGCGGCGTCGGCCACGAGGTCGCTGACCGCGAGCACTCCGTTGGTGTCGTTCGGCGTGACCAGGGTCGTCAGCTTGTCGCCGTCGACGAGCGAGACCTTGCCATCGCGCATCGAGCCGACCACGAACTGGCGGCGCTTGCTGTCGTAGCCGAGCGATTCGAGCAGCAGGTCGCCGGCCGGCAGCTCGAACGCCACACTGCCGCCGCCGAAGGACTTGCGGGCCTCCTTGAAGCTGGCGACGATGTAGTCCCAGGCCTTGGTGCCCTGGCACTTCTTGAAGCGCTCGTCCTCTTCCGGGGCGAAAGCGTAGCCGCCGTCCTTCAGCTTCAGCAGCTCGTTGTAGCAGCCGGCCATGTCGCCCTGCATCGACGCCGCGGCGGCCAGCTCGTAGCCGATGTTGCCGGCATAGGGGCGCAGCTCGGCGATCCGCTTCATCACCAGGGCGAAGTGGAACCAGTCGTTGCGCTTCTCGTACTCGGCGCCGATCGCGAGCAGCTGCGGCACGTTCTCGTACTTCTCCAGCTTCAGCTCGGTCTCGGTCTTCGGCGCCGGCGGCGGGTTGACCAGGGCCTGGGCGAAGGCGACGGACTGGCAGCCGAGCGCCAGGGCGAAGAGGGCGATGCGAGTGGGCTTGTTCATGAGCGAGGCTTGATTCGAGGCCGGGCTGCGACCGCAGTCACGGCGAATGGTTCCGTGCGGTCGGAAGGGCGATAATCCGCGGCCATCCACCGGCGAGGCGTTCAGGGCGCGCACCATGACGGAAACCACCACGCTTTTCAATGGCCGCTGGCTCCGGCTGAAGCAGCACGGCAACTGGGAATTCGTCGAGCGCACCAACCCCGGCGGGGCGGTGGTGATCGTGGCGCTGACCGACGACGACCACGTGATCTTCGTCGAGCAGTTCCGTGTGCCGCTGCAGCAGAAGACCATCGAGATGCCGGCCGGCCTGATCGGCGACGAGCTCGACTTCGCCGACGAGGGCGTCCTCGAGACCGCGCGTCGCGAACTGGAGGAGGAGACCGGCTACCGCGCCGACAAGGTCGAGTTCCTGATGAGCGGCCCGTCCTCGGCCGGCATGAGCACCGAGACCATGGCCTTCGTCCGGGCCACCGGGCTCACCCGGATCGGCCCCGGCGGCGGCAGCGAGACCGAGAACATCACCGTCCACCTGGCGCCGCGGGCGCGGGTCGCCGAGTGGCTGGCGGGGAAGATGGCGGAAGGCTATGCGGTCGACCCGAAGATGTATGCCGGGATCTACTTCATCGATCGGGACGAGCGGGGAAGGGCGGTGGGGTGACGGGGACGGGTCGCTTCGGCGCTGGGTTCTGGGCTTAGGGCTTAGGGCCCAGGGCCCAGGGCTCAGGGCCCAGTCATTGCGAGCGCAGCGAAGCAATCCAGCGCCTTTGCTCTTCTTTGCTCCTGGGTCGAAGCAAAGGCGCTGGATTGCTTCGCTGCGCTCGCAATGACGGGGAAAGAGGGAATACGGCCATCCCCGAGCCCAGGCCAGAAATTGCGGGGCCACCCCGGCACTCCTCGTTTGCTTGCAGTCTCCAGTGCGAAACGGCATGTTCGGTCTCTTCGCCTGAGCCGGATCCGATCGATGAGCGCCTCGCCGTACCCGCACCTGCTCGCCCCCCTGGACTTGGGCTTCCGCACGCTGCCGAACCGCGTGCTGATGGGCTCGATGCACACCGGGCTCGAGGACCGTGCCAGCGACTACGACAGGCTCGCGGCCTACTTCGGCGCACGGGCCCGCGGCGGCGTCGGGCTGATCGTGACCGGCGGCATCGCGCCCTCGCTGCGCGGCTGGCTGGCGCCGTTCGCGTCGAAGCTGACCTGGCGCTACGAGATCGCGCGGCATCGCAAGGTCACCGCCGCGGTCCATGCCGAGGGCGGCGCGATCGCGATGCAGATCCTGCACGCCGGCCGCTACGGCTATCACCCGCTGTCGGTGGCGCCTTCGAAGGTGAAGTCGCCGATCACGCCGTTCACGCCGAGCGCGCTGTCGGCGCGCGGCGTCGAATCGACGATCGATTCCTTCGTGCGCTGCGCCGCGATGGCGCGCGACGCCGGCTACGACGGCGTGGAGGTGATGGGCTCCGAGGGCTATCTGATCAACCAGTTCCTCTGCGCCCGCACCAACCACCGCAGCGACGACTGGGGCGGCAATGCCGAGAAGCGGATGCGTTTCCCCGTCGAGATCGTGCGGCGGATGCGCGAGAAGGTCGGGCGCGACTTCATCATCGTCTACCGGCTGTCGATGCTGGATCTCGTCGACAATGCGCAGTCCTGGGACGAGATCGTCGCGCTGGCGAAGAAGATCGAGGCCGCCGGCGCGTCGATCATCAACACCGGCATCGGCTGGCACGAGGCGCGGATCCCCACCATCGTCACCTCGGTGCCGCGCGGTGCCTTCACCTTCGTGACGCGGAAGATGAAGGGCGAAGTGGCGATCCCGCTGTGCACCACCAACCGGATCAACATGCCGGAGGTGGCGGAGAAGATCCTCGCCGACGGCGATGCGGACATGGTCTCAATGGCGCGCCCTCTGCTCGCCGACGCCGACTGGGTGAAGAAGGCCGCGAGCGGCCGCCGCGACGAGATCAACACCTGCATCGCCTGCAACCAGGCGTGCCTCGACCACGTGTTCGAGAACCGCAAGGCCTCGTGCCTGGTCAATCCGCGCGCGTGCCGCGAGACCGAGATCGTCGTCCGGCCGACGGCTGCGAAGAAGCGCGTCGCCGTGGTCGGCGCCGGCCCGGCCGGTCTCGCCTGCGCGACCACGCTGGCGGAGCGCGGCCACGCGGTGACGTTGTACGACGCCGCGGCCCGGATCGGCGGCCAGTTCAATCTCGCGAAGCGCATCCCCGGCAAGGAGGAGTTCGAGGAGACGCTGCGCTACTTCGCCCGTCAGCTCGAGGTGACCGGCGTGGAGGTGAAGCTGTCGACGCGCGCCACGGCCGACGACCTTGCGGCGGCGAAATTCGATGACGTGGTGATCGCCACCGGCGTGCACCCGCGCAGCCCGAAGATCGAGGGCTCGGACCACCCGAAGGTGCTGTCCTACCTCGACGTGCTGCGCGACGACCGCGCGGTCGGCAAGCGGGTCGCGATCGTCGGCGCCGGCGGCATCGGCTTCGACATGGCCGAGTTCCTGGTCCACGAGGGACACTCGCCGACCCTCGATCGCGGCCTGTGGCTGAAGGAATGGGGCATCGACCCGACGCTCGCGGTGCGCGGCGGCATCGACGGCGTGCAGCCGGCGCCGGAGCCGCCGGTGCGCCAGGTGTTCCTGCTGCAGCGCACGGAAGGCAAGCTCGGCGAGCGCCTCAACAAGACCAGCGGCTGGGTGCATCGCACCACGCTGAAGATGAAGCGGGTCGAGATGATCGGCGGCGTCGAGTACCGGAAGATCGACGACGCCGGGCTGCACATCGCGATCGACGGCAAGCCGCGCACGCTCGAGGTCGACAACGTGATCCTCTGCGCCGGCCAGGAGCCCAACCGCGAACTGGCCGACGCCCTCACCGCCAAGGGCATCAAGTCCCACCTGATCGGCGGCGCCGACGTGGCCGCCGAATTGGATGCGAAGCGGGCGATCGAGCAAGGGACGCTGCTGGCGATCGGGCTGTAGGGCGGCGCTCGCGCCGCCGACCCCAAGGCCGATCACCTCCGAGGTGGAGGGCTCAGGGCGCAGAGTTCGCCGCATCGACCCGGAAGCTGTTGTGGGACGGGGCTTCAGCCCCGATGGCGACCCAAGTCAACAAGGCGGCGCTCGCGGCTCGACCGAGCCACTCTGTTGATGGGGTTCGCCATCGGGGCTGAAGCCCCATCCCACAAATGCCGTGTCGGCTCGGCGAGCCCGGTGCCGAGCGCTGGCGATCACCTCGGTGCACTGGAACGACCTGCCCCAGGGGCTCGTGATCGAGTGCGCGCGGAGGGGGATTTCCGTCGACGACGAGCAGAAGCGCACGACAGGGAGCACTGCGGTTCCCGGGTCCTGACGGCATTCGATCCGACGTCGATGTCTGGGGAATCGTCGAGTCTCGGTCGCGGCTTTCGCCGCCCCCGCGCAGAGGGGTTCGGGGCGAACCCCTCACCATTGCTATTCTCTGCGCAACACCTTGATCGCCCCGAACCCATGAGCGACCTGTCGATCCTCCGCCAGCCGCTGGCCCCGTTCGCGAACTTCGTCGGCTCCTCGGTCGAGGCGGCGGCGCTGCTGCAGAAGAGCATTGCGCGATCCTTCCCGGACGTCGCCACGGCACTGGCCGAGACGCGTGCCGATCCGCTGTCCGGGGTCGCGCTCAGTTCCTCGATGCTGGCCGGCGGCCGGGTGGAGAACTGCGGTGCGCGGCTGATCCCGGCCAGCGGCGACGGCATCGTCGCGGCGCTGCTCACTGCCGGCGCGCCGATCGCGCTCGACGCCCGCGAGCAGCGCGGCGAGCTGGCGCAGCTGCTGGGTCTGCCCGGCGTGGTGCTGGCCCTGCCCCTGCACGGCGGGCGCGAGGGCCAGCGCTTCCTGCTGGTCGGCCACGCCAATCCGACCCAGTTCGGCCTGCTCGACCTGCCGCGGCTGTGGACCGAGGTCGCGCTGGTGAGCGCGGTGCTCGACGAGCGCGTCGCCTCGCGCCACCTGGCGAAGAACGCCCTGCGCGAGGCCGGCGAGCTGTCGGACCTCGCCGAAGTGCAGACGCTGCTGCAGCCGATGAGTCCGACCATTCGTGGTCTCGACTATGCCTTCCACTGGCAACCGGCCTCCGGCGCCGCCGGCGACTACTACGACCTGATGCCGCTGACCTGGCTCGCCGGGCCGAGCTACCAGAACCACTACGGCGACTGGTGGGGCGTGATGGTCGGCGATGTCTCCGGCCATGGGCCGGCCGCCGCGATGGAGGCCGTGCAGTTCGACGCCATCCTGCGCACCTACAAGGGTGACGAGCCGCCCGGCGGCCCGGCAGGCGCGGTCACCTATGCGAACCGCTACTTCTTCTCGCGGCGCCAGCGGCGCTGCTTCATGACCGTGTTCGGCGCGCTGTATCGAGCCGAAGAAGGCAAGCTGGACTACTGCTGTGCCGGGCACCCGTCGGCGCTGCTGCGCCGGGGTGACGAGATCATCAAGCTCGGCGAGGGCAAGGACGGCGACATCCCGCTCGGCATCGTCCGCGATCACGGCTGGAGCAACCGCCGCATCGACTTCGGCCCGGGCGACATGCTCGTCGTCTACACCGACGGCATCGTCGAGGCGAAGAACGCCGCTGGCGAACAGTACGGCCTGGAACGTCTGGAGCGCGCGGTTCGCACCGGACCGCTCGACGCCACGGCGATGATGTCGAAGCTCAGGCTCAAGGTGATCGCGCACCAGGGCGGCGAGATCGGTATCGACGATCAGACCATCGTGGTGCTGCACCAGAAGTCGGCGTAGGGCGGCCCCTGGCCGCCATCGCGAGACGCTTCAGGCCGCGCCCTGCAGCGGCGCGAGCCCCGATGCATTTTCGAATCTGATCACGGTCCGGGCTCGCGCCCCTTCCGCAAGAGTTCATCCCCAGATCGCGTCACGCCATCCAGGAAACTTCGCAGACCTATTGCGGATTTCGCGCGCAGCGCGAAATCCGAGGAGCGCATCAGCCCAAACGTTCCTTCAACGCCGCCAGCAGGCGATGCGCGGATTCGTCGTCGACGACCTTGCCGCTGTCGTCCTCGATCTGCACCCGACTGCCGCTGCTGGCCGGAACCAGGCGGACGACGCGGTCGACCGAGGTGGTCTTGCCGCCGCCGCGGGAGAACATCCGCCTGAAGAAGCCCGGCTTCTCCTCGACCACGGTGAAGCCGATGTGGACCTTGTAGCTGTTCGCCGACTCGTCCTTCGACAGGACCTTGGCGACGCCGGAGCGCTCCAGCGCCAGGCCGACGCGACGGAAGCCGCTCGCCGGGTCGTCAGCGATGACGACCTCGGTGACCAGCGCGGACGACGGCAGGCCGGGCACGCCGGCTTCCGCGGCGCGGGCGCTGCCGTTGGCATCGGGGATGGTCAGGGCGCCGAGGGTGGACGGCGAGGTCAGGTCGGGCGGCACTTCCAGCGTGTGGCCGGGCTTGGCGCCGTCGTAGAGGTTGTGCACGCGGAAACGGGCGCAGCCGCTGCTGCCGACCGCAGTCACCAGGGCCAGCATCAGCCAGCCAGCATTCTTGAACATCGGAATCTCCAGGATTTCGAACTAGGCCGCCGACGACGCGGCGGCCGCTTCCAGACCGTCGATTGTATCGGCAACCGCCCCCACCCTTGCATGAAACTGTTCGGCGAGCCGGGTCAGAGGCAGCCGGAGGGTCGGCCCGATCAGTCCGAAGCGCTCCAGCATCCACTTCGCCGGGATCGGGTTGGACTCGATCCCGCAGGCATCGTAGAGCGGTCGCAGCGCGGCATCCTGCGCCGCGGCCTGTTCCCGCTGGCCGCCCAGTGCCATTGCACAGAGGCGCGCAAACGCCGCCGGCGCGACATTCGCCGCGACCGAGATCACGCCGCGCGCCCCGGCCGTCATGGCGGAGAGCGCGGTCGGGTCGTCGCCGGAGAGCACGGCGAAGCGCTCGTGCTGCAGTTTCAGCAGTTCAGCCATGCGTTCGGGTTCGGATCGGGCTTCCTTGATCGCGACGATAGCGGGGTGATTGTTAAGACGGGCGACGGTGGTCGGCAGCAGGTCGCAGCCGGTCCGGCCGGGGACGTTGTAGGCGACGACCGGCAGGCCGCCGTGTTCGGCGAGTTCGACGTAGTGCCGGTAGAGACCCTCCTGCGTCGGACGGGCGTAGTAGGGCGTGACCACCAGGGCAGCGTCGGCGCCGATGCTGCGGGCGCGCCGCATCTGCTTCATCGCCTTGTGGGTCGCGGCCGCGCCGCAGCCGGCGATCACCGGAATCCGGCCGGCGACGCGCGCGACCGCGGCGGTCAGCAGCACCTCGAATTCGCCTTCGTCGAGCGCGGCGGATTCGCCGGTCGAGCCGGCGACCACGATGCCGTTCGTGCCGCCGGCGAGCTGGCGGTCGACGAGACGCAAGAAGCCCGGCAGGTCGAGGCTGCCGTCGGCGAGGAAGGGGGTGACGATGGCGACGATGCTGCCGGAGAGATTGGGCGGGTTCACGATGGGCAGACGGGAGGGACGGACTTTTCAGACTAGCGCCAAGTCCGCGCGCCGACTCATGAAATTTCTCTGACAGGGGCGGGCGGCGCAGCCGATCGCAAGAGGGTTGGGAAATCGACAGGGCTCCGTTATTCTGCCGCCCAAAGGCCCAGGCCCGAGAAGGAAACACACGCCCCGTGGCGCGACCGACTTCGAACGAAAACCACGTCCTGGTCACCACGACCACCACGCAGCCGAACAACGCCCTGTTGCCGCTGACCAAACGGATCAGCGATTGCGGCTGCAATGTGCTGGAGGCGCGGCTGTCGACGCTCGGACAGGACGTCGTGGTCGCGGTGCTGGCGGTCGGCTCCTGGGACTCGATCGCCAAGCTCGAGGCCAGTGCGGCGCGGCTGGAGCGCGACGACGGCATCAAGATCCAGGTGCACCGGACGGCAACCCGAAGCCCGCAGGGCAATTACCTGCCCTACGTGGTCGAGGTGGTCGCGGCCGACCGTCCCGGCGTGCTCTACCAGCTTGCCGAATTCTTCGACAGCCGCGGCATCAGCGTCGAGCAGCTGTCCTCGTCGCGCTACAAGGCGATGCAGACCGGCGCCGAGATGTTCTCCGCCCAGTTGACCATCGGCATCCCCGCAAAGACCCACATCGCCGCCCTGCGCGACGACTTCCTGGAGTTCTGTGATTCGCTCAACCTCGACGCGATCATGGACCCGCTGAAGTACTGACCGAGCTTCCCGCGCCCTTGACCGACCGCACGCAGCAGACCCGCCCCGCACTCCGCGCCGACCGCGCGGCGGCGGCGCCGGGTCCGCTCGCGGTCGCACGCGCGATCGTCCCCGTTCCGCAGTACCGGTCCGCGCTCCGGCGAGGACCGTTTCGTTCCAGCCACGCAAGCACCGGGAGAAATCACGCATGATGGCGGCCAAGAAGCGTATCTACGTGCTCGACACCAACGTGCTGATGCACGACCCGACCGCGCTGTATCGCTTCGAGGAACACGATGTCTTCATCCCGATGACCGTGCTGGAGGAACTCGACCACGCCAAGAAGGGCACCTCCGAAGTCAGCCGCAACGCCCGTCAGGCCAGCCGCTTCATCAACGAACTGATCGAGGAGAACGGCGCCGACCGCATCGAGCAGGGCCTGCAGCTGGTGCGGCCGAAGGCGCTCCGGCTCCGGCAAGGCGCCGTCGGCACGCTGCGCTTCCAGACCACGCCGCCCAAGTTCAAGCCCGGCACGCTGAAATCCGGAGTGCCGGACAACCAGATCCTCGCCGCCGTACTGTCGCTGCGCGACGGCAAGTCCGGGATGCCGGTGGTGCTGGTGTCGAAGGACATCAACCTCCGGATCAAGGCCTCGATCTTCGGCATCGCCGCCGAGGACTACGAGAACGACCGCGCGCTCGACGACTTCTCGCTGCTCTATACCGGTCACGCCGAACTGCCGGAGAACTTCTGGTCGCGCCACGAGAAGGATCTGCGCTCGTGGATGGAGAAGGGGCGCACCTACTACGAGGTGAAGCTCCGGAAGGACGAGGACTGGCATCCGCACCAGTGCCTGTACTTCGCGGACTCCGAGCAGCCGGAGTTCCGGGTCTCGAAGATGGCGGACGGCAAGGCGATCCTGCAGATCCTCGACGACTACGAGGGCGGCAGCCACCAGGTCTGGGGCATCCACGCGCGCAACCGCGAGCAGAACTTCGCACTGAACGCGCTGATGGACCCGGACGTCGACTTCGTCACGCTGCTCGGCACCGCCGGCACCGGCAAGACCCTGCTGGCGCTCGCCGCGGGGCTCGCGCAGGTGCTGGATCAGCAGCGCTACCGCGAGATCATCATGACCCGCGCGACGGTCTCGGTCGGCGAGGACATCGGCTTCCTGCCGGGCACCGAGGAGGAGAAGATGACGCCGTGGATGGGGGCGCTCACGGACAACCTCGAAGTTCTGGCGAACCCGAGCGAGGGCGGCGCATGGGGGCGTGCCGCCACGAACGACCTGCTCGCGTCACGGGTAAAAATACGCTCGATGAACTTCATGCGCGGCCGCACCTTCCTGTCGCGCTACGTGATCATCGACGAGGCGCAGAACCTGACGCCGAAGCAGATGAAGACCCTGCTCACCCGCGCCGGCGAGGGCACCAAGATGGTCTGCCTCGGCAACGTCGAACAGATCGACACGCCCTACCTGACCGAGACGACGTCCGGCCTCACCTATGCGGTCGACCGCTTCAAGGGCTGGGAGCATTCCGCACACTTCACCCTGCGTCGCGGTGAGCGCTCGCGGCTGGCGGATTTCGCTTCCGAGCAGTTGTAGGGCGCGCATTGCGCGCCGTCGCGAGGCGGTCCGGTCAGGGGCGGTCACCCTCCCCGTGTGCGCGACGGAACGGAAGCCGTCGCCGCCGCCGCGCGGATCCGCGTCACCGTGCGGGTAGGGCCTCGAAGCTGTCGCCGAACATCGCGTCGCTGAGTTCGACGGCGCCCGCATCGCAGTGCGCCCCCTGCGGTCGCCGGACGCCGCGCTGGTCGATGCCGACGGTCGGCACCGCCGCGCAGTTCGCGTCGTTGCCGGTGTCGAGGGCGGCGCTGTCGGAACGCGGCGGCATCGTGGGGGTCGGGCCACCGTAGTTCGCGAGCGGGGCGAGGTTCAGCGCAGTGCTGCTGCGCGACGTGGCGTTCAGGGGCGCGTTTCCGAGACAGCTCGTGCCGGAATCGAGATTGCCGCCCTGGTCGTTGACGGCGCCCAGGTTGAGGCAACCGGTGACCAGCGAACTGGCCAGCAGGACGCTGCCGCCGGGGCGGTTCTGCACGTCATCGTCGCCGGCGACGCCGCCGACGTTGCCGGCCAGCGTACTGAAGACGAGGAGGACGTCGCCGGAGTTGTAGATCGCACCGCCGTTCGGCGAGGAGTTTCCGGTCAGCGTGCTGTTGACGGACTCGAAGTGGCCGCCGAAGTTGGATGCGCCGCCACCGATGCTGGCGGCGGAGTTGCCGATGAGCGCACTGCGGATCAGCTGGATCGAGCCGGTCTCCTCGCTGTAGAAGCCGCCGCCGAAATTGCCCGAACTGTTGTTCGAGGCGACGCTGTCGATCAGTGTGACGCTGCCGCCGAACTGGTTCTGGACGCCGCCGCCCTTTCCGCGGCTGGTGTTGCTGTGATTGTCGTCGAGCGTGCTCGAGAGCAGGCGCAGCGTGCCGTGATTGTTGATGCCGCCGCCACCACCGAAGGTCGTGTTGCCGCCGCCGACGCGGCAGTGGTCGAGCTCCAGGTGGCCGTCGTTCTGGATGTTGCCGGGCATCAGATCCGCCACGCCACCCTGGCCGTTGCGAAGGTCGAGGCCGATGAAGGTCGCGAAGACTCCGGCATTCACGCTGACGACCGTCACGGCGTGGTTGCCGTCGATCGTCACCGAGTGCCCGCTGCCGTCGATCGTCAGGTTCTTGGTCACCGACAGCATGCCGCCGCTCAGCGACAGCGTGCCGTCGGCCGAGAACACGATGGTGTCGTTCGCGCTGCTCGCCAGCAGCGCCTCGCGCAGCGTCGGGCAGAGATTGGCTCCGCAATTGCCGGCACTCGGCACGACCGTGTCGGCCAGACTGGTGACCGTCCAGGTCGCCGATCGCGCCGGCGACGCCGACAGGAACGACAGAAGCGCGACTGCGAGCAGTCCGCGCGTCAGAAAGGCGGGCAAGTGCATGGATTCGCCAGGAAATCAGACTCGTTCGGTCAGCGTAGCGTGGCGGACCCGGGTGCGGAGTGTTCGACCGCGCGCGCGTCGGGTTCCAGGTTCGGTCTCCGCCGCTTCAGATCAGCGTCGCCTTCTGCAGGGCCTGGATCTTGTAGGTCGCGATCATCGCCTTGGTGTAGTACATGCCGAAGATGATCGCCATCACGATGCCGCTCGCCTGGCCGGACGCGACGATCAGCAGGATCTTCGAGATCACGAAATAGATCAGCAGGATGGTCGAGGCCACGCGGCTCCTGCGGTAGACGCCGAAGGCCAGGCCGAAGATCAGGGCGACATCGAGGAAGGCCCAGGCGTCGAAGTTGAGGATCGGCGTGCCGGACACCGCGATCAGCACGATGACCAGCGTGAAGACACCCGAAATGCAGGCGGCGACCCAGCCGTTGCGGATGTCCTTCGCGAGTTCGTCGGGGATCTCGACCTCGGGGGTCGACAGGGCGGCGACAGGCGGCTGGTAGGGATTGTCCATCGTGATTCGAACCACGGCTCAGGGTGGCGCTGAGCGTAGCGATTCGCGCTCACGCTGCGACTTTACAATCCTAAACAATTGCGGCGGGCTAGGCGTGCGAAGCCGCAAGCCAGCGCTCGCGCTCGGAGACGAACCAGGCCAAGGGCCCTGCCTCCACGTAGGCGGGGTGGGCGAACGCGCGCTCGCCGTCGCGAACGAGGCCGACCTTGGTCAGCACCTGCTGCGACCCGACGTTGTCGAGGTTGGTGATCGCGACGATCTGCGGCAACGCGAGGTCGGTGTAGCCGTAGCGCACCACCGCCTCGGCCATCTCGGTCGCATAACCCTTGCCCCAGTGGCTCGGCAGCAGCGAATAGCCGACCTGGATGAAGGTCTCGCCCTGGATGTGGTTCAGAAGGTGCATGCCGATCCGCTCGCCGGTGGCGACGATCGTGGTGACCCAGACGCCGAGGCCGGGATTGTCGTCGTAGTACTTGAGGATGCGCTCGCGCAGCATCTCGGCGCACTGCGACGGTGTCTTCACGCCCCCGATCATTCGGGCGACGCGCTCGTCGCCGTACAGCGCGACCAGCAGGTCGAGGTCGGATTCGGTGAAGCGGCGCAGCGAGAGGCGGTCGGTGGTCGGCAGCATGCGGGAGGGCTCGTCGGGTCGGCGAGCGTAGCCGAGTAGGGTGCGTCATGGACGCACCGTCAGTTGTGGGAGGGGCGCGAGCCCCGATGCTCTTCCTCTCGACTGGCCTTTCGGTCGGGGTTTGCGCCCCTCGCCCACGCCCCGTTTCCCATCCCGCGAGCGGAAGAGTGATCGTCGCGCCACGCGCGAACCGATACTTCATTGGAGCGATGGCTTGCGCCGCTCCCATATCGGGGCTCGTGCCCCTCCCACGATCAGGGGGACACCGTCCAGGGGCAGAGGAATTTCCAGATCTCCGCGGTCTGCGCGACCGAGTAGACGTGCCCGCCGTTGAAGGCGACGTAGTTGAGGTTCCCGCCCGGAGCCCAGCCCGCGTTGAGGAAGCGCAAATAGTCGTTCTGCGCATAGGGCAGCAGCGGGTCGGAGGTGCCGATGTGGATGTCGACCGGGATATGGCGGGCGGCTGCCGCGGGCGCGCCGCCGCCGGCATAGGCGTCGAGCGCGCCGGCGCTGACCGAGTACGCGGCGAAGTAGTTGGCGTTGGACAGCGCGAGGTCGTGGGCGACGTGACCGCCGGCGGAGAAACCCCACAGCAGGATGCGGTGGCGGTCGATGTTGTAGCGCGCCTCGGTGTCGCTGATCGCCGCGCCGATGGTGTTGTAGTCGGTCGCGGGCTCCCAGCCGCCATTGGCGCCGGAGGCCTCGGGCGCGATCACGATGTAGCCGGACGCGTCGGCGCTCGCGGCCCAGCTGTCGCGCGTTCCCGAGGCGTAGGCCGCGATCTGTGTCGGTGGCGCGGAGCCGTGCAGCGCGATCAGCAGCGGGTAGGCGCGGGTCGGGGTATAGCCGGGAGGCACGCGCAGGAAGAACTCGCGGCTGACGAAGTTCACGCTGATCATGCGGGTGCTGCTGCCGGTCGCGCCGCCGCTGCCGTTGCTGGCGTCGGCGGACGACGCGGCGCCGTCGTCGAAGCTGTCCAGGAACATTCCGTCGCCGGCGGCGAGGCACTCGAAGCCGCCCACCGTTCCGCCCGTCGCGGCGTTCGCCGCCACGGGTGCCAGGGGGAGCATCGCGATCGCAGTGGCCAGGAAGTACCGAGACGACATGAATGGCAGCGTATCCGGTTTCAAGGGACGATCCTCCGCCACTGACAAGCGCCGGCGGATTGCGGTATGAAGCGACTCATGGACGCAACCCCGACTGAACGACCGCGCCGCCGCTGGCTGCGCTGGCTGGCCGCGACGACCATCGTGGTGTCCCCGTTCGCCGCCCTGATGTGGTGGTGGAGCAGCGAGCCGCCGGCCTTCGATGTCGCCGCCGCCACGGCCGACTATGCGCGCGAGCACGACGAGAAAACCGTGACCGGCAGCGCGACCACGGTCGCCACCATCCGCCTCACCCGCGTCCTGCTCGACAAGCGCGGCGGCTACCTCGCCAACGACATCCTGCCGCCCGGCGTGCTGATGGACGACCTCCCGAACTGGGAGTACGGCGTGGTGCTGCAGTTGCGCGACCTCTCGCTCGCGATGCGCAACGACTTCTCGCGCTCGCAGTCGCAGTCGGTGGAGGACGCCGACCTGCGCGAGGCCTTCAACTACTACAGCTACCAGCACCGCCGCTGGTTCATTCCGTCGACCGAGAGCCAGTACAACAAGGCGGCCGAACGGATGGAGGCGTATCTGAAGCGCCTGTCCGATCCGAAGGAACCGCAGGCCCAGTTCTACGCGCGGGCCGACAACCTCGCGGCCTATCTCGCGCTGGTGGAGAAGCGGCTCGGCTCGCTGTCGCAGCGACTGTCGGCGAGCGTCGGCCAGGAGCGGCTCAACACCGATCTCGCCGGCGACCCGTCGGCGACGCAGTCCACGCCCGGCAGCGATCCGGCCTACGTGCGCACGCCGTGGCTCAAGGTCGACGACGTGTTCTACGAAGCGCGCGGCACGACCTATGCGCTGAACCACATCCTGCGCGCCGTCGCGATCGACTTCGCGCCGGTCCTGAAGGACAAGAACGCGCTGGTGAGCCTCGAGCAGATCATCCGCGAGCTCGACGAGGCGCAAGCGCCGGTCAACAGCCCGATCATCCTGAACGGCGGCCAGTTCGGCTTCTTCGCCAACCACTCGCTGGTGATGGCGAACTATGTGTCGCGGGCGAATGCCGCGATGATCGATCTGCGGCGACTGCTGGAGCGCGGCTGAGGCGGCGTGGCTCCTGTGGGAGCGGCGCAAGCCGCGATGTCGGAGGGGCGCGAGCCCCGAACGCGGCGCCCCATCGGATTCCAGTTCGGGACACCGCCCTCCAGTTTGGGACACCGACTGCCAACCCGATCCACCTTTGATTTAGCTGCGGTCCGAAAAAGCCCAAGCAGCTCACTCACCGCGACGCCGCCTGAAAGCGCGCGTGCCGGTCGACCGGTGCACGCCTACCTGCTGACGCTGCCTGAGCATCGGGCCGGGAAGCGGAGGCGCTGGCCCTGCATGCAACCTCCCCGAGGCGGGCGATCGCCTGCCGTCCGGGACGCACCGCGGTCGGGCTCCTCCGGACCCTCGGACGCGCGATGTCACGGTTGGTAACGACTCGGGTGTTCCCACACGGACCAACTCGGATAAAGTTACCGCTTCGCCATGGTTCGCTGGCGATACCGTGACGCCGTTCATGGAACGGCCTATCAAAACAAGTTCTCTGGGGGGGTCGTATGGTCAGTTCAAGGGCGCGCTGGTCGCGTCGGGGCCTTGCTGTCGTTGTTTCCGCCGGCTTCACGGCCGCCGCCGCGCTGGGGGCCTCCAGCGCACCGGTCAGCGCAGGCACCCTGCCGCGCTCCGAGCCGGAGGTTCAGGTCGATCTCGCCGCCTTCGATCCGGCGAAGAGCGACGTCGTCACCGACGCGCAGGGACGCGTGCAGGTGCTGGTCGAGCTGAACGAGCCGGCCGCCGCCCTGGTCTATGCCGCCGCGCTGGCCGACAAGTCGGTCTCGCCGCGCCAGGCCGAAATCAATGCCGTCGCCCGCGGGCGCAGCCAGATCGCGACCAACCGTGCCGCGCTGGCCGAACTGTCCGGCGCGCTCTCCGCGCTCGGAACCACCGAGGTCTATCGTGTCGAACGCGCGATGAACGGCATCTCGGTGATGGTCGCCCCGGCCAAGATCCCGGCGCTGGCGCGCATCGCCGACGTGAAGCGGGTGCTGCCGGTACCGCGCGAGTTCCCGACCGGCGCGCAGAGCGTTGCCTTCATCGGCACCCCGAACGTGTGGGGCAATTCGATCGGCTTGCCGGCCGGCGCCGACGGCACCGGCATCAAGCTCGGCGTCATCGACACCGGCACCGACTACATGCATCCGGACTTCGGCGGCCCGGGTGCCGCCGCGGCCGACTACAACAACGAGCGCACCGCGACCACCGGCTTCACCGTCGCCGGCAGCATCTTCCCGACCGCCAAGGTCGTCGGCGGCACCGACTTCGCCGGTGACGCCTACAACGGCTCGAACGCGCCGGTGCCGGATCCAAACCCGATGGATTGCAACGGCCACGGCAGCCATGTCTCCGGCACCGCCGCCGGCTTCGGCATGACCACCGGCGGCGCCACCTTCCCCGGTCCCTACGACTCCAGCCCGGCGACCTATGCGCCGCTGCTGATCGCTCCGGGCACCGCGCCGAAGGCCAGCATCTATGCGCTGCGCGTGTTCGGCTGCTTCGGCAGCACCGGTCTCACGGTCAACGCGATCAACTGGGCGATGGATCCGAACGGCGACAACGACATGTCCGACCACCTGGACGTGATCAACATGTCGCTCGGCTCCAACTTCGGCAGCGGCGTCAACAGCACCGCGGTCGCCTCCGACAACGCGGCCGCCGCCGGCGTGATCGTGGTCGCCTCGGCCGGCAACGCGGGCGACACCTTCTTCATCAGCGGCGCCCCGGGCTCCGGGCAGCGCGTCCTCGCCACGGCCGCCTCGGTCGACAGCGGCGAGACCGCGCCGCTGGTGCAGGTCAACGCGCCGGCCTCGATCGCCGGCAACTACCTCGCCGGTTCCGCGGCCTTCGGCGCGGCGCTGGTGCCGAGCGGCAGTCCGCCGGGTCCGCACAGCGTCGTGATCGGCCTCGACCCGTCCGACGCCGCAGGCGCGTCGACCACCGACGGCTGCTCCGCGCTCACCAACGCCGCCGCGGTCGCCGGCAACATCGCCCTGATCGATCGCGGCACCTGCGGCTTCATCGTCAAGGTGAAGAACGCACAGAACGCCGGTGCGGTCGGCGTGATCATCGCCGACAACGCGCCGGGCACGCCGCCGCCCGGTCTGGGCGGCACCGATCCCACCATCAACATTCCGTCGGTGCGCGTGACCCTGGCCGACGGCAATACGCTGAAGGCCAACATCGCGACCCTCAACGTCACCCTGATCGGCCAGAACGGCGCCGACACGCTAGCGAGCTTTTCCTCGCGCGGCCCGCGCCGCATCGACGGCACCGGCGTCCTGCGCCTGAAGCCCGACATCGCCGCGCCGGGTCTCAACATCCTGTCGGTCGAGACCGGCAACGTCTGCACCACCGCGACCTCCGGCGGCAGTTCCTGCACCGGTGCCTCCGATCCCTCCGGCACTCAGGTCGCGACCCGGACCTTGACGATCTCCGGCACGTCGATGGCCAGCCCGCACATGGCCGGCGTCATGGCGCTGCTGCGTCAGCTTCATCCGACCTGGACGGTCGAGGAGCTGAAGGCGCTGGCGATGAACTACGCCACCCACGACGTCACCCTGTTCGGCAATGCGACGCCGCCGAAATTCAACGTGTCCCGGATTGGCGGCGGGCGCGTCGATCCGTCGCAGTCGGCGACCGCCAGCGTCGTCGCGTTCAACGCCGAGGACAACGGCGCGGTCAGCGTGAGCTTCCAGCCGGAAGTGGTCGGCGTGACGACCCAGCGCAAGAAGCTGCACGTGGTGAACAAGGGCACGACCAGCCAGACCTTCGATCTCGCGTTCGCCACCGTGGTCGACTCGCCGGGCGTCAGCTTCAGCCTGCCGGGCGGCAACACCGTGACCGTCGCCGGCGGCGCCACCGTCGACATCGACGTGCAGATGAACGCCGATGCCGCGCAGATGGACCATACGCGCGACGCGGCGCTGTTCGCCACCCAGGGCGTCCAGGCCAACTTCGGCGACCAGCCGCGCAACTTCCTGGCCGAGGAGGGCGCCTACCTGACCTTCTCGCAGGCGAGCACGTTGAAGCTGCGGGTGCCGGTCTACATGGCGGAACGTCCGTCCTCCACGATGTCGGCGGCGAGCGCCATCGTCACCGGCGGCGCGCCGACCGGCTCGACCACCATCCCGCTGTCCGGCAGCGGCGTCTGCACCGGCACCCTCGCCGCCGGTCCGACCTGCGCCGCCACCTTCCCGACCGATGTCGAATCGGTGGTGACCCCGCTCGAGCTGCAGGTGGTGAGTCCGCGCGATCCGGTCAATGCGCCCGACTATGCCGACATCCAGTACGTCGGTGCCGCCTACATTCCGGGCGTCGGGTCGCCGAACATCAACAATGACCTGGTGATGTTCGGCGTCTCCACCTACGGCGACTGGTCGACCCCGAACGAAGTCAGCTTCAACATCTGCGTCGACAACAACAACGACGGCGTGTACGAGAAGGTCATCTACAACGCCAACCCGGCGATCTTCGTCTCGGGCGCGTCGAACAACGACAACTTCGTGCGGATCATTCGCGACACCTCCACCAACGGCAACACCATCCTGGGTACCGGATCGTTCGCCAACCTGGTGTCTCCGGCGACGTTCGACTCGGCGATGCACCTGAACAACGTGATGCTGCTGGCGGCCACGCCGTCTCAGCTCGGCATTACGTCGACCGCGGTCACCTCGGTGAAGTACAAGGTCTACGCCTGCGGCGGCAACAACGGCTGCGCGCGCACCGCCACCGGCGACCGCTGCTCGCCCGCGGCGGGCACCTTCGCGGACGTCGCCGCCGGCCCGTTCACCTACAACTGGGCGGCACAGGGCGTGAATTTCGGCGGCAGCTTCATGCGTGAGGACCTCAACGGCGCCACCATCCCGGTGACCTGGAACACCGCGAACCTGACGGCGAACGGCTCCCTGGGCGCGTTGCTGCTGCACCACATGAACAAGTCCGGCACGCGTGCCGAAGTGGTGCCGCTCGACACCGCGCAGCAGGCCGACATCGCCCTGACCGCGGCGGTCTCCGCACCGACGCCGGCCTTCGGCAGCAATGTCACGCTGACCCTGACCGCGACCAACAACGGCCCGAACGCCGCCCCGAGCGTGGTGGTCAGCAACACGCTGCCGGGAGGGCTCAGCTACGTGTCCGACAACGGCGGTGGCGCCTTCGCCTCGGCCAACGGCACCTGGACCGTCGGCGCGCTCGCCAGCGGCGCCAGCGCGTCGCTGCAGATCGTCGCCACGGTGAACTCGTCCGACCAGCAGTGCGACAAGGCGGTGGCGATGTCGGTGACCCCGGTCGACACGGTGCAGGACAACAACACGGCCTCGGTCTGCGTCCTGGCCCCGCGCACCGCCGATCTCGCGGTCGCGATGACCGCGGCGTCGCCGACGGCGCTGGTCGGCGCCAACGTCACCTACAACATCACCGTCAGCAACAGCGGCGGCGACACCGGCTTCGGGCTCAACCTCAACGAGGCCTTCCCGGCGTTCCCGGCGCTCAATCCGGCGAGCTTCGTGGCTTCCGAGGGTGTCTACACTCCGGCCACCGGCCTGTGGAACGTCGCCAGCCTCGGCAAGGGCAGCACCGCCACGCTGGCGCTGACGCTGCCCGCGCCGAACATGGCCGGTGCGCTGACCGACCAGGCCACGCTCGCCGGCAGCACCAGCGACCCGAACACGGCCAACAACACCGCCAGCGCGACGGTGACGGTGCTGTCGCCGTCGAACGTCACGTCGACGATGTCGGTCGCCGGCACCCGGATCATCGGCAGCAACGTCACCTACACCGTGACGCTCGCCAACAGCGCGGCCTATGACCAGCAGAACAATGCCGGACCGGAGTTCGCGCTGACGCTGCCCGCGTCGCTCACGCTGGTCTCGGCCACCGCCCCGACCGGCACCGCGATCGCCACCGTCGCCACCAACAACGTGACCTGGGACGGCGTCGTCCCGGCGAACGGCTCGGCGACCATCACGATCGTCGCGACCATCAAGAACACCGTCGTCGCGGGCACCAGCATCAGCGCCCAGGGCACGGTGAACTACGACGCGGACGGCAACGGCGTCAGCGAGGCCACCCGCTCCAGCGACGATCCGGCCGTCGGCGGCGCCACCGATCCGACGGTGTTCGTGGCGATCTCGCCGGCGCTGCTGACCGCGACCAAGACCGCGGCCGGCCAGTTCGTCAACGGCACGCCGATCACCTACACCATCGTGATCAGCAACTCGGGCGCGGGAACCCAGCTCGACAATCCCGGCAACGAGTTCACCGACGTGCTGCCGGCGACCCTGGTCCTGCCGAGTGCCAGCGCGAGCAGCGGCGCGATCACCGTGGTCGGCAACACGGTCAACTGGAACGGCAGCATCCCGCCAGCCGGCACCGTGACGATCACCATCAGCGCGATCATCAACGGCAGCCCGGTGAACCAGCCGATCAGCAACCAGGGCACGCTGTCCTACGACGCGGACGGCAACGGCAGCAACGAGGCGACCGGCCTCACCGACGACCCGAACGTCGGCGGCGCGGCCAACCCGACGGTGATCACCGGCGCGGCGCCGATCCAGGTCCCGGTCGACTCGACCTGGATGCTGACGCTGCTCGGTGTGCTGCTGATGCTGGCGGCGCTGACCAGGCGCGGTCGCATCGCCTGATCGTCCGGCCCTCGCGGCGGACGCCGCGAGGGCCCGGTCTCCCAGTTGGAATCGATCGGGGGCGTTCGCGCCCCCTTTTTGTTGCCTGAAATTCGCGTCCTATGCGACCGGCTGGGGTAGGGCGGGCCCTGCCCGCCGTCGCGAGGTGCATCATTCGCATGTTGGCAACCGGCGGCAATCGGCCGTAGAGCGGACTTTGGTCCGTTGAGCGAGGCGCGTTCTCCTGACGACCGCTGGCGGCGAGGAGCAGACGTAATCGGGTGGACTCGCCCCCCTCGTGTTGACCCAGGCATCGAGGTGCCAGTGGTGAGATGTACTCACCAATCGGGAGCGAGGAGGGCGAGTCCGTGGACAAGATTACGACCGTAGCGGTTGATCTGGCGAAGCATGTTTTTCGAGCAGGGTTCGCCGGTGACGATGCGCGGTGTCGAGTGCGTCTCAAGGCGCTACAAAGTCGCCGCGTCATTCATCCGGTGTTCTTTGAGGGTTGGGGCTACCGCTGACGGTGGTGGACTGGCGAAGATCCGAGCTGGGCGCGCAGGCGTGAGCACATGGGTCGCGGTCGCTCAGGCTGCAAGTGGTGTTGCGCCGGCCTGGCACGTGAAGAGCACCGATCTGGCACGGTGTCGATCGCCGATGTGCCGGCGATCGCGAGCGTTTGCGCACGACCGAACTGGTCATCGGTTCGGTGAAGACCACCGGCCAGCAGCGCCAGGGCATACATCGGATCCGGCCGGCTGGATTCCGGCGGCAGGCGATGAGTGGTCAACCAGGTGCAGGGCCTGCTGGGCGATCAGGGGCTGGTGGTACATGGGGAGGACGCCGGGCATTCGAGCTGGCCGTGCGCTGCTGGAGGACGCCGATCTGCCCATGGGGCCGTTCTGCGCGAGCTGATCGAGTCCTCGCCGAGTGGTGCATGCCAGGCAAAGTGGCCGGGATCACTCGGCCTGGAACTCTTTCCATCGCCGCCGTGATCCAGTTGCGCTGACGGCTCGATGCGATCCGCGGATCGGTCGATCACTGCCACCGCCTTGGCGTGCAGGCCGTCGCGCTGGAGCGATTTGCCCAGGCCAGGCGGTTTGGCGCGTCCTTCGGCATCGTGCCGAGTCGACAGCAGCGACTGCATCCGGCTGGGTCGCCGAGCAAGCGCGGTGACCGCTACATCCGCAGCCTGCTGATCGGCGGCGCCCAGGCCGTCATTCGGCATCTGCCCCGGCCTGCGACAACAGCCCGCTCACCGAGCGACTGCAGCGCTGGGTGGCGCGGCGCGGCCAAGGCCGCCGCGGTCGGCTGGCCGGCCACAACTTGCGCGCGTGGTCTGCTTACCGCTGCTCACCCGGGAATCAGGAGTACCAGGTATGAACTGAACCTGGTCACCGTAAGGCTGCTCGCTGGCTCGACATCAGGTCAGACCGTCGCGTTTCGATGCCCACAGCGCCCTACCGGCCCTCGAGGCCTCGGTAATCGGCATATCCGCGAGCTCAATCGATTTCGGCCCGTGGTCAGACTGACCACCTCGCAGAGGCCTTACACATAGACGCAGCCGTTTGTCCGGCAAAGCAACACAGCAGTTGACCGAGGGGCGAGTCCACACATAGGGCGCGCACTGCGCCATTGCAGGCGCTTCATTCCCACGTCCGCTAGCGGCGAGGAACAGTCGTAGGGCGCACGCGCCATTGCAGCGCCATTCCCACGTCCGCTAGCGGCGAGGAACAGTCGTAGGGCGCGCACTGCGCGCCATTGCAGGCGCTTCATTCCCACGTCCGCTAGCGGCGGGAACAGTCGTAGGCGCTGCCGCGCGCCGCTGCGAGGCGATTCGCTTTCACGTCCGATGTCGCAGAACAGCGGCCCTTTAGAGCGGCACCTGGGCCGCAGCGCGAGGCAAGACGCGGGAGGTCGAATTCGGCCGAACGCCGACCTCAACAGGATGCTCCGCGTGTGAGCGGACGGGGCTCCGCTCCACGATTGCTCCTCGCCGATGGCGGAATTCCTGCCGATGCGCCTCGCAATGGCGCGCAATGCGCGCCCTACGCCTGCTCCTCGCCGCTAGCGGAAGTGCTTGCCAAGCGCCTCGCAATGGCGCGCAGTGCGCGCCCTGCGACCGCTTCTCGCCGTCAGCGGGCTTCGACTTCATGCGCCTCGCAATGGCGCGCAGTGCGCGCCCTACGACCGCTCGTTGCCGATAACGGTCTTCCGACTCGCGCGCCTCGCCCAGCGGACCAGGGTCCGCTCTACGCGGCGGCGAGGTCGAATCCTGCGCCGGTGGCGAGTTCGACGAAACCGGGGAACGAGGTCGCGACGTTGGCGACGTCGTCGATCCGTACCGCGCCGCGGGCGCGCTGGGCGGCGATCGCCGCACTCATCGCGATGCGGTGGTCGCCGCGGCTGTCGACGGTGCCGCCCGACAGCGCCTCGACGCCCTCGATGATCGCGCCGTCCGGGGTCTCGGTGATCCGGGCGCCGAGGGCCGCCAGCGCGGTGGCCATCGCGGCGATGCGATCCGATTCCTTGACCCGCAGTTCGGCGGCGCCGCGCACGACCGTCGTTCCGCGCGCCAGCGCCGCGGCGACGAACAGGGCGGGAAACTCGTCGATCATGTCCGGCACCAGCGCCTCCGGGATCTCGGCGCCGGTGAGCGGCGCGTGGCGGACGCGCAGGTCCGCCACCGGCTCGCCACCCTGGCTCGCGACTTTGCCGACCGCGATGTCCGCACCCATCAGCCGCAGGGCTTCCAGCAGCCCGGTGCGGCGCGCGTTGATGCCGACCGCGGGCAGCGTCAGGTCCGAGCCCGGGATCACCGTCGCCGCGACCAGGAAGAACGCCGCGGACGAGAAATCGGCGGGCACGTCGACGTCGGTCGCGGAGAGGCGATGCCCGCCGGTCAGCCGGGCGAGGCCGGGGGAGTACTCGATCGGCCAGCCGAACGCCGAGAGCATCCGCTCGGTGTAGTCGCGGGTCGGATGCGGTTCGTGCACGGTAGTGGTGCCGCGCGCGTAGAGTCCGGCGAGCAGCAGCGCGGATTTCACCTGGGCGCTGGCGACCGCCAGCGTCTGCTCGATGCCGCGGAGCGGCTGGCCGCCGTGGATGACGAGCGGCGGCAGGCCGCCCGGCGCGGCGTCGATCCGAGCGCCCATCGCCGCCAGCGGGTCGATCACCCGCCGCATCGGCCGGCGCGACAGAGACTCGTCGCCGATCAGCGTGGAGTCGAAGGACTGGCCGGCCAGCAGGCCGGCGATCAGCCGCATGCCGGTACCGGCGTTGCCGCAGTCGAGCGGAGTGTCGGCGCCAACGAGGCCGTGGAGCCCGACGCCGTGGACGATGCGCTCGCGTTCGGTCGGTGCCTCGATCCGGACGCCGAGCTGCGCGAAGATCCGCGCCGTCGCGCGGGTGTCCTCGCCCTCGAGGAATCCGCGGATCCGCGACCGACCCTCGGCCAGCGCCGCCAGCATGATCGCGCGATGCGAGATCGACTTGTCGCCGGGCACGGCGACGCGGCCGCCGAGCGCGCGCCCCGATCCTGCGGTCCAGGACATCCGCGAGCCGCTCATGCCGCCAGTGCCTCGAGCAGGCGGTCGTTCTCGGACGGCGAGGCGATGGTGACGCGCAGGCAGGTCGGCAGGCCGTAACCGCGCATCGGCCGCACGATCACGCCCTGCTCGTACAGCGCGCGCTCGATCGGCACCGCATCGGTCCCGAAGTCGATCAGCACGAAATTGGTCTGCGACGGTCCGACGGCCAGCCCCTTCGCGCGCA
Organism: Ahniellaceae bacterium; assembly: GCA_044221335.1. Classification (GTDB taxonomy): domain Bacteria; phylum Pseudomonadota; class Gammaproteobacteria; order Xanthomonadales; family Ahniellaceae; genus JBGAPI01. Next base: position 42,876 of record JBGAPI010000024.1, on the reverse strand, counting down.
GCCGCGACGTCACCCGTTCGCGTTCGGCGGCACACTCGCGGCGCGAGCGGGCGACGTGCAGCGGATCGGCGAGCGCGGTCTCGGCGGCGAGCAGGGCCAGCGCATTGACGTTGAAGGACTCGCGCAGGCGGTTGACGATCGCGACGGCGGCACGCGAGCCGATGGCATAGCCGACGCGCAGGCCGGCGAGGCCGTAGCCCTTGGAGAAGGTGCGGGTGACGATCACGTTCGGGAAGCGTTCGCGCAGCGCGACCGCGGTGCCGATCGACGGGTCGTCGACGTACTCGTGGTAGGCCTCGTCGACGACGACCGGGACATGCGCGGGTACGTCGGACAGGAAGGCGGCGAGATCGGCGTGGCTGAACCAGGTGCCGGTCGGGTTGTTCGGGTTGGCGACGAACACCAGCCGCGTCCGCGCCGTCAGTCTTGCCGCCAGCGCGGCAAGGTCGTGGCCGCGCGGCATCGTCGCCGTCACCGGCAGCGCGGGCGCGACCACCGGGGTGGCGCCGACCGCGGCGGTGCCGATCGCGAACACCGCGAAGCCGAACTGGCTGAACAGCACCTCGTCGCCGGGACCCGCGAAACACTGCGCGAGCAGCATCAGCAGTTCGTGCGAACCGTTGCCGAGCACCACTTCGTCGACCTCGGCGCCGGCCCGTTGCGCCAGTGCGCGGCGCAGTGCGAGGCCTTGCGGATCAGGATAGCGCCACAGCTCCGTCGGGTCGGCGTTGCGCAGCGCCTCGACCACCTTCGGGCTGGCGCCGAGCGGGTTCTCGTTGGAGCCGAGCTCGACGAGATTCGGGCCGAAGCGCTTGCGCAGTGCGGGCAGGTCGTGGCCGGGGTCGTAGGCGACCAGCTTGTCGACGATCGGATTTGCTTTCACTGTTCTAGAGCACCGCGACCGGGTAGCTGCCGAGGATCTTGACCTCGGTCGTATAGGGCTTCAGGTCGGCCAAGGCCGCCTGCATCTTGTCGTCCTGGACATGCCCGGCGATGTCGATGAAGAAGGCGTACTGCCACTTCGCCTGGTGCGAGGGGCGCGATTCGATGCGGTTCATCGACAGGCCCTGCTTGGCGAACGGCGACAGCACGTTGAACAGCGCGCCGGGCTGGTCGTTGATGAACACCAGCAGCGAGGTGCGGTCGTGGCCCGAGGGCGGGAAGATCTCGCGGCCGAGGACGAGGAAGCGGGTCGTGTTGTCCTCGCGGTCCTCGATCGGGCCCATGATGACCTTCTTCAGGCCGTAGACGTGGGCTGCCGACTCGCCGGCGATCGCCGCGGCGTCGTCGGAGTTGCGGGCCCGTCGAGCCGCCTCGGCATTGGAGGTGACCGCGATCTTTTCCGCCTGCGGGAGGTTGGCGCGCAGCCAGGCCTTGGTCTGGGCGAAGGACTGCGGGTGCGAGTAGATCCGTTCGATGTCCTCGATCCGGCCGCTGCGCGACAGCAGGTGCTGGCGCACGCGCAGCTCGACTTCGCCGCAGATGCGCAGGTTGGAGGTGAGGAACATGTCCAGCGTCGACTGGATGGTGCCCTGGCCGGAGTTCTCGACCGGCACCACGCCGAAGTCGGCGTCGCCGGACTCGACTTCCGCGAACACCTCCTCGATCGTCGGCAGCGGAATGGTGTGCGCGGAGTGTCCGAAGTGCTTGCGCGCGGCCTGCTCGCTGAAGGTGCCCTCGGGGCCGAGATGGCCGATCTTCAGCGGCTCCTGCTGGGCCAGGCACGCGGACATGATCTCGCGGAACAGGCGCACCAGCAGCTCGTCGGTCAGCGGGCCGCCATTGCGGTCGACGACCCGGCGCAGCACCTGCGCCTCGCGTTCCGGCCGGTAGTAGTCGACCGCAGCCTTGAGCTTGCCCTTGGCCTTGCCGACCTGTTGCGCCCAGCGGGCGCGCTCGCCGATCAGCTCCTGGATCCGGAGGTCGATCCCGTCGATCTCGGCGCGCACCTCGGCCAGCGAGAGGTCGGGCTTGGCGACCGGTACCTCGACGGCCGGCGCGGTCGGCTTCGCGGCCTTGGGCATCGCTTTCGGCTTCACCGCGGCGCTTCTGGATTTCTTCGTGGCCATCGTCGGTCCGGTCAATTCGGCGGTTCAGTATCGCGGCCTCGGCACACGCCGCCGAGCGCGCGCATAGGACGAGTGGCGATATCCGCCGTCACGAACCGACCGACGAGGCGTCGGCGGCAGGCTCGGTCGAACCGTCGCCGGTACGCGCCAGCTTCGACCAGGACCAGTAGGTGACGTCGGTCTCGTAGTCGCCCACCGAACTGCCCTCGTACGAGAATAGCGATCCCTTCACCCGGTACGCGACGGTCTTGATGCCGACCGCCAGCGCGCCGTCGGCCATCGGCACCACGGTGAAGCCGCGGCGGATGCCCTCGCCGCCGTAGCGGTCGTCGCGACCGAGGTCGCGCGCGGCGAACACCAGACGCCCGTGCTCGCAGCGGAAGTCGTCGTAGAGGTTGTAGCCCCAGTCGCGGCCGAGGCGCACGCCGCCCCCGGCGTCGCGCTTCACTTCGCGCCAATGGAAGTCCATCTCGCCATTGACCTGGCGCAGCCAGATCTGCACTTCGCGCCCGTGGATCGGGATCGGAAGGCCGCCGTCCCACGGGCTGCGATTGCTCGGAATCCGGCCGTTGGCGTACTCGCCTGCGACCGGCGGCCAGCGGTAGACACCCTGGGCCGCCGAGCAGGAAAAGCGGCTGGCGGTCGCGCCGAACTCCGCCGGCGGGGACGCGTGGCCGGGGTCGTCGACCCCGCAGCCGGCTCCCGCAAGCGGCAGGACCAGGGCCGCGATCACGCGCAACCTTCGGCGCGGCGTCGCGTGGGCCGGTTCGAGGTGGGCCCCTGGTCCCATCCGGATCAGACCACCCGAACGCTGAGGATGCCCTCGATCGCGGAGATCTCCTTCACCACGGCCTCCGACACCGGCTGTCCGACGTCGACGAGGTTGTAGGCGAGGTCGCCGCGCGAGGCATTGTGCATCTGCTCGATGTTGAGGCCGGCGGCGCCCAGCACGTGGGACAGCTGGCCGATCATGTTCGGCACGTTGCGGTTGGCGACGCAGATGCGGTGGGTACCGGCGCGCGACATCCGGGTCGCCGGGAAATTCACCGCATTGGCGATGTTGCCGTTCTCGAGGTAGTCGCGGACCTGGTCGACCACCATCAGCGCGCAGTTCTCCTCGGCTTCGGCGGTGGAGGCGCCGAGGTGGGGCAGCGAGATCACCCGCGGGTCGTCGACGGTGTCGGGCTTCGGGAAGTCGGTGACGTAGCGGCCGATCTTGCCGGCGGCGAGGCCCGCCTTCAGCGTGGCGGCGTCGATGATGCCGTCGCGCGAGAAGTTGAGCAGGACCACGCCGGACTTCGCCGCGGCGAGCGCCGCGTCGTTGAACAGGCCGCGGGTCGCGTCGTTCAGCGGCACGTGGAAGCTGATGTAGTCGGACGCTGCAAAGAGTTCCAACAGGGAACTGGCCTTCACGACGTCGGAGGACAGCTGCCAGGCGCCCTCGACGGTCATGTGCGGGTCGAAGCCGAACACCTTCATGCCCAGGGCGCGCGCGGCGTTGGCGACCTTCACGCCGATGGCGCCGAGGCCGACCACGCCGAGCACGCGACCGGACAGCTCGGTGCCGACGAAGCGCTTCTTCTCGTTCTCCATCGCGGCCTCGGCATCGGCGCGGCCCTTCAGCGTGGCCGAGAAGCCGATCGCCTCCGCGACGTTGCGCGCGCTCATCAGCATGCCGGCGAGCACCAGTTCCTTCACGGCGTTGGCGTTGGCGCCGGGTGCGTTGAACACCGGGATGCCGCGCTTCGACATCTCGGCGACCGGGATGTTGTTGACGCCGGCACCGGCGCGGCCGATCGCCTTCAGCGACGGCGGCACCGCGAGCGCGTGCATGTCGGCGGAGCGCACCAGGATCGCGTCCGGATCGGCGATGTCGTTGCCGACCGTGTAGCCGCCGTGGGGGAGTCGGTTGAGGCCGTTCTTGGAGATGTTGTTCAGCGTCTTGATCTTGAACATGGCTGGGAGGCCTTGGAAGTGGTCGGATTCTGTGGAGTTCTCGGCGAAGGGCCCGGGGCGCAGGGCGGGCCTTGCCCACCTCCTGCCCGGTACTTCGCGATGGCGGGCATTGCCCGCCTCCTGCGTGGCGCTTCGCGATGGCGGGCAGTGCCCGCCCTGCGTCAGCCGTTCTTCGAGGCGAAATCCTTCATGAAGGACACCAGCGCCTCGACGCCAGCCAGCGGCATCGCGTTGTAGATCGATGCCCGCATGCCGCCGACCGAGCGGTGACCCTTCAGTGCGTCGAGGCCGGCGGCCTTCGCGCCCTTCAGGAAGGGCTCGTCCAGCGCCTCGTTCGGCAGGCGGAACGGGATGTTCATCCGCGAGCGCGCGGCCCGATCGACCGGGTTCGAGTAGTAGCCCGACGCGTCGATGTAGTCGTACAGCAGCTTCGCCTTCGCGGCATTGCGCTCGGCCATCGCGGCGAGGCCGCCTTCGGCCTTGACCCACTTGAACACCAGCCCGGCCAGGTACCAGCCGAAGGTGTTCGGGGTATTGAGCAGCGAGCCGTCCTTCGCGTGCGCGGAATAGTTGAGGATGTTCGGCAGATCCTTCGGACAGCGCTCGAGCAGGTCCTCGCGCACGATCAGCACGACGAGGCCCGAGGCGCCGATGTTCTTCTGGGCGCCGGCGTAGATCACGCCGTACTTCGAGACGTCGATCGGGCGCGACAGGATGTTCGACGACATGTCGGCGATCAGCGGCACGTCGCCGACGTCGGGAGTGTCGTGGAATTCGACGCCGCCGATGGTCTCGTTCGGGGTGATGTGGACGTAGGCGGCACCCGGATCGAGGTTCCAGTCGCTGCGCGCCGGGATCGAGAAGAAGTTCTGCGCCGCGCTGTTCGCCGCGATGTTGACCGTGCAGCTCGGCTTCGCTTCCTTGGCCGCCTTCTCGCCCCACTGGCCGTTCACCACGTAGTCGGCCTTGCCGCCGCGCGCGAAATTCATCGGCAGCAGCGCGAAGTGGGTGGTGGCGCCGCCTTGCAGGAACAGCACCTTGTAGTTGGCCGGGATCGCCATGACCTCGCGCAGGTCGCGCTCGGACTCTTCCGCCAGCGCCATGAATTCCTTGCCGCGATGACTGACTTCCATCACCGAGGCACGCGCGGTCGACCACTCGAGCATCTCGGCCTGGGCCTGACGGAGGACGGGCTCGGGCAGCATCGCCGGCCCCGAGCTGAAGTTGTATGCGCGGGTCATCACGGTCTCCAAAGGGGATCCCGAACCTAGCATGGAAGTTTTCAGCATTGAACCTAGTCGCAGGGCGGCCATCTGCCGCCATCGCAAGGCGCCATGGCAGTGCCGTAGGGCGGCCATTGGCCGCCGTTGCGAATCGTCTCGCGATGGCGGGCGGTGCCCGCCCTACGAAGTGCCGTAGGGCGGCCATTGGCCGCCGTTGCGAATCGCCTCGCGATGGCGGGCGGTGCCCGCCCTACTAAGCTCGCGTGGCGCCAGGCGATCAGGGCCCAGGGTATCGGTCCCAGGAGCCGCAGCGGACGAGGATTCCCTCCCGGTTGCGGCTCCGCGGGATGCGTTCGGGGACTCGCCCGGGCGGAGCGCGGGACGCCGGCGATGCACCGGCTCTTCCGGGCCCTGGTCCCCATACCCTGGGCCCTGATTCGAAACACTTCAAACCACTACAATCCCGCCCAATGAACATCCTCCTGAACGGCCAGCCCCACGACTGGCGCCCCGACGGCAGCGTGGCCGAACTGCTGGCGAGTCTCGGCCTTGCCGATCGCCGCGTGGCGGTCGAGGTCGATCGCGAGATCGTGCCGAAGAGCCAGCACGGCGCCCGCATGCTCGTCGCCGGGCAGTCGGTGGAAATCGTCCACGCCCTCGGCGGCGGCTGATCCGAGTCGCCTTATTCCAATCTGCTCTTTGATGGGGCGAGTCGCCGCAGGCGAATCGCCCAACGGGATCGAATGATGAACGCACCGCTGCCCCCCGCCGCCCTCGACGACGATTCCCTGGTGATCGCCGGCCGCCGCTACCGCTCGCGCCTGCTGACCGGTACCGGCAAGTTCCGCGACCTCGAGGAGACCCGCCTCGCCACCGAGGCCGCCGGTGCCGAGATCGTCACCGTCGCGATCCGCAGGACGAACATCGGCCAGAACAAGGGCGAGCCGAACCTGCTCGACGTGCTGCCGCCGTCGAAGTACACGCTGCTGCCGAACAGCGCCGGCTGCTACAACGCCGAGGACGCGCTGCGCACCTGCCGCCTCGCGCGCGAACTGCTCGATGACCACAAGCTGGTGAAGCTCGAGGTGCTGGGCGACCCGAAGACGCTGTACCCGGACATTCCGGAGACGCTGAAGGCCGCCGAGGTGCTCATCCGCGAGGGCTTCGAGGTGATGGTCTACACCAGCGACGACCCGATCATGGCAAAGCGCTTCGAGGAGATGGGCTGCGTCGCGGTGATGCCGCTGGCGGCGCCGATCGGCTCGGGCCTCGGCATCCGCAATCCCTACAACATCCTGACCATCGTCGAGAACGCCAAGGTGCCGATCCTGGTCGACGCCGGCGTCGGCACCGCGTCCGATGCGGCGATCGCCATGGAGCTCGGTTGCGACGGCGTGCTGATGAACACCGCGATCGCCGGCGCCAGGAACCCGGTGCTGATGGCCAGCGCGATGAAGAAGGCGATCGAGGCGGGTCGCGAGGCGTTCCGCGCCGGCCGCATCCCGCGCAAGCGCTACGCGTCGGCATCGTCGCCGATCGATGGGACGATCGGGTAGGGCGGGCACAGCCCGCCGGTGCGAGGTGCCGGAAGTGCGCGTCTTCGAAACGACGTCGTCGAATTGGGCCCAGGGCCCAGCGGCACCTCGACGCGCCTCGACGTCTGATCTCGACCAAGCCCGCTCCCGCTGGGCCCTGTGACCTGGGCCCTATCGTCGAAAGCACACCCGATGACCGACAGCCCCAAATCGACCCGACCCATCCGCTCCTTCGTCCTCCGCCAGGGCCGCATCACGCCCGGGCAGCAGCGGGCGCTCGATGCGGCCTGGCCGAACTACGGCATCGACGTCGACTACGACACGCCGGGTCCGCTCGACCTCGACGCGCTGTTCGGCCGCCGCGCGCCGCGGGTGCTGGAGATCGGCTTCGGCAACGGCGAGCAGTTGCTGGCCTCGGCCCAGGCCGAACCGGAGCGCGACTTCCTGGGGATCGAAGTGCATCGACCCGGCGTTGGCTACCTGCTGGTGCGCGCGGCCGCGGCCGGCGTCCGCAATCTCAAGGTGATCAACCACGACGCGGTCGACGTCTTGAGCCGCCTGCTCGTCCCCGCTGCGCTCGCCGAGGTCCGCGTGCTGTTCCCCGATCCCTGGCCGAAGACCCGCCAGCAGAAGCGCCGCCTGATCCAGCCCCCCTTCCTCGCGCTGCTGGCCACGCGCCTCGCGCCCGGCGGCATCGTCCATTGCGCGACCGACTGGCAGGACTACGCCGAGCAGATGCTGGCGGTCGGCGACGCGGCGCCGGACTTCGTCAACGCGCACGGCGCCGGTCACTACGCGCCGCGACCCGAATGGCGCGTCGAATCGCGCTTCGAGCGGCGCGGGACGCGGCTGGGGCATGGCGTGTGGGATCTCACCTTCCGCAGGTAGGGCGGCGCTCGCACTGTCACGCGAGCCGCAAGATCAGCACGGCCATCGAGGGAGCGACTGAAGTCGCTCCCACAACAGGCGCCAGGCGCTACGCTCGACCTGACCATGTCTTCCAAGGCCTTCGACTGCACTCGGACGGACCTCACGATAGCGGTCCCCAACGGTGACCTCTTCGTCCGTCGCTGGAGCATTGCCAGCGCCGCGCACGCGCCGATCGTCCTGCTCCACGACTCCCTGGGTTCGGTCGAGCAATGGCGCGACTTCCCCGAAGCCCTGTCGCACGCGACCAGGCGCTCGGTCATCGCCTACGACCGCCTGGGCTTCGGCCGTTCGACGCAACGGATCGAGCCGGCGTCGCCGCGATTCATCGACGAGGAAGCCGAGATCTACTTTCCCGCGCTGCGTGCCGGACTCGCCCTGGAGCGGGCCGTGCTGTTTGGCCACAGCGTCGGCGGCGGGATGGCGCTGACCATCGCCGCGCTCCATCCGGACGCGGTGGCGGCCGTGGTTTCGGAATCCGCACAGGCCTTCGTCGAGGGGCGCACGCTGGAGGGTATCCGCGCGGCACAGCGCGCCTTCGCCGACCCGGCGCAATTCGCCCGGCTCGAACGCTGGCACGGCGAGCGGGCACGCTGGGTCAACGCGGCCTGGGCAGACAACTGGCTGTCGCCGGCGTTCGACGGCTGGTCGCTCGATGCAGTGCTGCCGCGGGTCTCGTGCCCGGTCCTGGCGATCCATGGCGACCGGGACGAGTTCGGCAGCCTGGCGTTCCCGCGGCGGATCGCCGCGGGGGTCGCCGGGCCTGCGGAGCTGATGCTGCTCGACGGTTGCGGACACATCCCGCATCGGGAGCGACGGGACGAGGTATTGGAACGAGTGGCGTCCTTCCTGATGTAAAGCGGCGTGAGTCGCGATGTAGGAGCGGCATGAGCCGCGACTCGCGAGACCTCGCACTCGGGGTTCACGCTCCTCGGACATGGCGGCTCGCGCCGCTCCTGCAGGCGCATCCGGGCTACACTCGCACGACTGCCGCCGCCCTGAAAACGACAACAGCCGGGCATGGATCAAGGTCTCGTCCTCACCCGCGAAATGGCCCTGGTACTGGGGCTCGTGGGTTTCTCCGTGCTGATGCTGGCGCTCGACTGGCTGCGCGCCGATGTGGTCGCGCTCCTGGTGCTGGTGGTGCTCGGGGTGGCGCGACTGGTCCGGGTCGAGCAGTTGTTCGCCGGTTTCGCCGGCGACGCGGTGATCGCGATCATGGCAACCATGATCCTCGGCGCCGGCCTCGATCGCACCGGCGTGCTCGGCTATGCCGCAAGCTTCATCCTGCGATTGTCGAACGGCGTCGAGCGGCGCCTGCTGCTGGTGCTGTGCGCGCTGACCGGCACGCTGTCGGCCGTGATGCAGAACCCCGCACTGACCGCGCTGTTCGTGCCGGTCGCGAGCCGGCTGTCGTCGCGCACCGGCCTCGGCCTGTCGCGGCTGCTGCTGCCGATGGCGTGCTGCATCATGCTGGGCGGCACCCTGACGATGGTCGGCAATTCGCCGCAGATCCTGCTGAACGACCTGATCGCCTCGGTCAACCGGAATCTTCCCCCGGGTGCCGACACGCTCGAACCCTTCCACATGTTCTCGGTGACGCCGATCGGCGTCGCGCTGCTCGTCGCCGGCCTGCTCTTCTACTGGCTGTTCTGGGACCGTTTCGTGCCGGATCGCGAGGACCGCGAGATCGTCACGCCGGCGCGCACCGAGACCTATTTCGCCAGCGTCTACGGCATCGACGGCGAGATCATCGAGTGCGAGGTCGGCGCCGGCTCGCAGCTGATCGGCCTGTCGATCGGCGAGGTCGAGGCGCGCTCGGGCGCGCCGCTCATCCTCGCGATCAAGACCGACGAGGACGGCCGCCTGGCGCCGCCGGCCGACGAGATCATCCACATCGGCAGCGTGCTCGGCATCCTGGGCAGCCGCGAGCAGGTCGGCGCCTGGGCGGCGCACGAGGGGCTGACCATGCTCTACGGCCGGGTCAATTTCGCCGAGATGTTCAACGCCGAGCGCGCGGGCATCGCCGAGGCCGTGGTGCCGCCGACCTCGAGCTACGTCGGCCAGCGGGTCGGCGAACTCCGCCTGCGCAAGCGCTACGGCATCGCGGTGCTGGCCTTGAACCGCGGCGAGCAGATCATCCGCGAGGACCTGCGCTCGGCCTCGGTGCGCGCCGGCGATTCGCTGATCTTCCATGGCTTCTGGAAGAACCTCGCGCAGGCCGCCGAGGACGGCGACTTCGTGGTGGTCACGGACTATCCGAAGGAAGAGGAACGGCCGCACAAGATCCTGCACGCCGTCGTGTTCTTCGGGCTTGCCATCGGCCTCGGCCTGCTCTCCGACCTGAAGCTGCCGCTGTCGCTGATGGCCGGGGCGATCGGCATGCTGCTGACCGGCGTGCTGTCGATGGACGAGGCCTATTCGGCGGTGAGCTGGAAGACGATCTTCATGATGGCCTGCCTGATCCCGCTCGGCTGGGCGGTGGACTCGACCGGCGCCGCGGCCTGGCTGTCGCAGGAGTTCCTGCGCGCCACCGGCGGCCATCCGCCGGTGCTGCTCCTGCAGGTGATGGTCGGCGTGCTCACCGTGATCTTCACCCAGGTGATGTCGAACGTCGGCGCGACCATCGTGATGGTGCCGATCGCGATCAACATGGCGCTGGCCGCCGGCGCCAACCCGGCCGCGTTTGCGATGATCGTCGCGCTGTCGGCCAGCAACAGCTTCGTCAGCCCGTCCAATCCGGTGATGGCGATCATCCAGGGGCCGGGCAGCTATCGGAACTCCGACCTGTGGCGCGCCGGCCTGCCGCTCACCGTGGCGCATCTGGTGATCGTGATCGGGATGGTTCGCCTGATGTTTCGATGATCGGTGTCTTGGGTGGGTGAGCTACGGTCAGGGCCCAGTGACGCCGGTGGACCTTTCAGCTTCGACGCAAGCGCCGCCGCGACACCGCTGTCGATGCGCCGCTGTGCTTCGATAGGGCCCAGGGCCCAGGGTGGCAGTGGCGAGCGCGTAGGGCGGGCCGTACCCGCCCCGGCGACAGTGCCTCGTCGAATTCGGAGACTGCCGTGAACCGCCCCATCGACACCCAGCATCCGCACATCGCCGCCCATCGCGCGTCGTCGGAGCATCGCTCGGTGATCGAGGCGAGCGAGCTCTGTGGCTGCTTCTACTGCCTCGCCACGTTTCTTCCCGCCGAGATCGTGCGCTGGATCTACGACGACACCGCGTTGTGTCCGCGCCGCACGATCGACTCGGTTATCGGGTCGGCGTCCGGCTATCCGATCACGGAAGCGCTCCTTCGGCAGATGCGGGTGCATTGGTTCGAGAGTTGACGAGAGAGCGCTGGCTCGGGCGCTCCGTCTGCGTGATGTCGGCTACTCCGGCGCTTCGTCGGTGTTACAGCGGCTACTCCGATGCTGGGTTTCGCCCTTCGGGCTCTACCCAGCCTACTCATCTCCGCGTTTTGAACGAGCGAGGTACGACGCGCTCCGAACGGACGTGGTACGACGCGCTTCGAACGGTCCTGGTGCGGTGTGTGTCGAATGGGGGTGTTGGGCGAGCTGGGGGCGCACGCGCCGCTCTCCCTTATGCTGATGCAATGAGAACGAGCCGCGGGTCATGAACGAGTTCCAGCGCGATGCCGTCGTCGGCTTGTCCGATCGTGGCCGCTGGCGGCTTGGCGGCTGCTTGGTCGATCTCGACAGGCATTGCCTGACGCGTGACGGCGTGGAGCTCCGGCTGGCGCCGAAGGCCGTGGCGGTTCTGGCCACGCTGATCCATGCCGACCAGCGGGTGGTGTCGCGTATCGAGCTGCTCGACCGGGTCTGGGCGGGCACGGACGTTGGCGAGGAAGTGCTGACGCAGTCCATCGCGGAGCTGCGGCGCGCTCTCGGCGGCACCGCCGGCGACGGTGCGCTGATCGAGACCATTCGCAAGTCCGGTTATCGACTGCGCGAGGCGGCGGTGTCGGCCGGGCTCGAGCCTCGCGGCGCTGTGGCTCCGAAGTCGTCGTCGGCGGCGACCGATGGGAGCGTCGTCGACGTTGCCGACGATCCGAGCGCGACGCGGCCGGACGCGTCATCGATCCGATCGCGACCCCTCCGATTCGCCGCCGTCGCGGCGGGACTTGTCGCGATCGTCGCGCTTGCTCCCATTTCACTCCCATCGCTCTTCCACCAGCCCGCTCGCCGTGACCTCCGACGCCGGCAGCGAGTCCGCGCCGGCGGTGTCGCCGGACGGCACCCGCGTCGCCCACCTGCGCTCGCGCCGGGTCGACGACCACGTCGAGGTCACGCTCGAGCTCCGTGCGCTGGGCGCCGCGGAGGGCGTCGTGCTCGCGCGGCGCGACGAGCACGGCGCGCCGCGGCAGCCGGCCTGGTCGCCGGACGGAACGCGGGTCGCCTTCGAGCGGCTCGACGGCACGCGATGCCGAATCGCCGTCGTCGCGATCGCGACGCCCGGCGTCGTACAGGAGCTCGGCGACTGCGTCGCGGTGGAGGACTACGCGAACCCGATCGCATGGCGCCCCGACGGTCGTGCGATCGTGTTCGCGCGGCCACTCGATCCCGCGGATCGCACCGGACAGACCCTGCTGTACGAGCTCGATCTCGCCAGCGGCGCGGTCACCCGGCTGCCGATCGAAGCGCCGCCGGGTGCACTGTTCCATCCGGCCTGGTCGCCCGACGGCAGCCGCCTCGGCTTCCTGCTCGGGCCAGTCGACCACGCGCTGTTCGCGGTGGTCGCGCGCGGCGGCGGCAAGGCAAGGGTGATCGGCAGCGAGGCGACCCTGCTGCGCGGCTTCGACTGGCTGCCGGACGGGCGCTCCGTGGTGCTGTCGAGCGGACGCGAACTGTGGCAGGTCGATGTCGACAGCGGCGCGCGCGAGCGGCTGTCGCTGCCGGGTGCGATCCAGCCCGCGGTCGCGCGGCAACGCGCGGTGCTGGTCTATGCCGAGGTTGCTGCGGTGGCCACGAACCTGCAGTGGCAGTCCCTGCCGACGGCCGACGGCAAGGCTGTTCCCTACGCGAGCAGCGGTGCCCTTCTGTTCCCGTCGACCCGGCATTCGGGCCTGCCGCGATTCTCGGTGGACGGCCGCCAGCTGGCCTTCGTCAGCGATCGCAGCGGTGGCGAGCAGGTCTGGGTCGGCGATGCCGACGGCATCGGCGCGAAGCCGCTGACCGTCCGCAACGACGGCACCGTGATCGATGACCTCGCCTGGAGCGTGAGCGGCGACGCCGTCGCGGTCGCCAGCCATGCGCACGATGGACGGGGGAGGGTGACGCTTTGGACGACGGTCGATGGCATCGGCACCGAACTCGCGACCGCGCCGGGCCGGTATGCGGCTGTGGCCCGCGCTGCCGGCGGCGACGCCTGGTGGCTCGCCGGTGGCGAGGCTGCGGGACGCGCCGTTCGCCTGGGCGGTGGCGCGCCCCACGTCGTCGATGACGCCGGCGCCGTCATCGCGCTGGCCGATCCCGGCGACGGGTTCCTGTACTTCGCGCGCCGCGGCGATCCCGGACTGTTCCGGCGTGCGCTTTCGGCCGGAGGCGCGGTACAGCGTCTCGCGGGTTCCGACCGCGCCGACGACGAGGCCGGCTGGCAGGTCGACGGCGAGCGGATCGTGCTGTGGGCACGGGTGCAGGGCAGCGACGTGCTGGTGGAGATCCCGCGCGCGGGCGGTGCGCCGAAGGTGTGCGCCGGCCTCTCCGGCAACTTCGGCGCGCGCGCCTTCGCGCTCGCGCCGGACGGGAGTCGCGCGATCGTGATCGGCAGCGGCGCGCGGGAGATCGATTTGAAGCGCAGCGAGTTCGTCACGACGCCATGAGCGGTTGCCGTAGGGAACGCCGAGGTGCACCCTGCAAGCCCCGTCATTGCGAGCGCAGCGAAGCAATCCAGTGCGTTCGCTCTTCATCGCACGCGAGCCAAAGCGAAGTCGCGGGATTGCTTCGTCGTCGCTGCGCTCCTCCTCGCAATGACGGGAGGTTTTCAGCGTCCAGTGCCCAGCGCCAAGTGCCCAGGGCCGTCTGCCGAGTGCCCTGGGCCGAACCAGGATGTCCGAAACGCAGACCTCAGTGCTGTCCCCCCGACAGGCTCGAGCACAGGCTGTCCGGCGCCAGTCGCGTCAGCGGGATCGAACCCGATAGCTGGTTGCCGCTGGTCGCGCTGCCGACGCCCCGGACCGCGCCCTCGAACACGTGATAGTCGAACACGGCGTGCTGGCAGTCGAGGAAGCGCAGCGTCGCGTCGCCGACCGCGACCACGTTCAACGCCGGCGGCGTGTCGAAATGGCCGCCCGTGGCGATGTAGAGCGTGAGCGTCGCCGTGCTCCCGGAATAGTCGCCGGAGCCGACCAGCCAGCGCTGCTGGCCGCTGTCGTCGGTCGAGGCCACTGCGGCGTGGGTGAACCAGAAGGTCTGCATCTGGTGGCGTTCGGGGATCACCTCGACGATCTGGCCCTGGCCCGCGGTGGCGGGTTCGTACCAGGAGCCGCCGTGGCCGACATTGATCCGCGCGCTGGCGTCGGTGGGGAAGAACGCCATGTTGTGCGTGCCGGACAGCCCACCGTCGCCGCTGGCGATGAAGTCGCCGATCAGCGCGCCGGTGCGGCTGTCGAAGCGGCGCACCTTGTTGTTGCTGAACGAGCCGACCAGCAGGTCGCCGCTCGGGTGCAGGATCATGTTGATCGGGATCTCCAGGCCACCGGAGGCGAACGTGGTGCCGATGCCGGTGTTCGGGTCGAGCGACTGCACGGTGTTGTTGACCGACTCGGCGACCAGCAGGCGGCCGTCGGAGTTGATCAGCACGCCGGTCGCGTTCGATTGCCCGGCCGGGCTCCGGAAGCTGCGGAGCAGGGTCCCGTTGCCGTCGTAGACGTAGACGGTATTGGCGAGCGCCGCGCCGACGTAGACCTCGCCGTTCGGTGCGATCGTCAGTCCGACCGGTCCGTTGACGTTGTTCGCGAAGACGCCGAGGAAGGCGCCGCTGCCGGCGGCGTAGCGCAGCACCTGGTTGTTCGGCCCGGCGTCGACCAGCAGGTCGCCGTTCGGGAGGAAGGCGATGGCGCGACAGCCGCTGAGGCCGCCCGGGGTGGAGGTGCTCACGAAGTCGCGGAGGTAGTCGCCGGTCTGGCCACTGAACACCATCACCCTTCCGGTATCGCCCAGCCCCACGTACAGATCGCCGTCCGGTCCGAAGGCGATGCCGTTCGGGTTGTCCATGCCGTGACCGGAGGCGAAGACCTCCTTGAACGCGCCGCTGTCGCCGTCGAAGCGCAGCACGTTGTCGCCGAAGCGCGAGGAGACCAGGAGGTCGCGGGCGGCGACGGGCGGGATGGCGACGAAGACGGTCAGGATCAGGACGGCGGCGAGGACCCGGGCGATCGACGGCATCGGATGGCTCCAGCGGATGGGGTGGCTGGGATGGTCCGGATCGGCTGCGGTGGAACCTGAGGATTGGGTGAGGAAACGGTGAGGCGAGGATTCGGGGAGGTCACCGGACCTCGGCGGGCGGCCGCACAGCGTCCCGAAGCACGTGGAACGGCGCCTGGGCCGCTCGTGCGACGCATCTCGAGCTCCGCAGAGTCTCGCCGCGCGGGCTCTAGCGAGCCTGAGCGCCGTTCACGTGGATGATGCGCAGCTCCCGGGCATCCAGGTCGCGCTTGCCGCGGCCATGCAGTCCGATCTCGACCTCGGTTCGCGCGTCGGCGCCCAATTCGCCGGGATGGACGAACGTGTAGATGCCGTGGCCGTATCCACTGACGGCCCAGCCGCTCGTCCTTGACAGCCCGATGACGGAGAAATCACCCGGTGGGCCGCCGGCAAGGACCGGACCGAACTCGCGCAGTCGAGCCAAAGCATTGTCGCGAGGGTCGACCATCGGGTCTTCGATGATGACGTAGGTCCCGTGAGTGAACAGCACCCAGCGGGGGAATGCGGGATTGACGGCGAGCGTCACTCGCTCGATCAGTGTCGGATCGATTTTCGGGGTCGCGGCAACGGCCGCCACGATGACGGCCAGGACCAATGCGATCGGCAGCGCGACGATCACCCCGAGCATCGCGTTGGTCACCGATCGGAACCGTGCCTCGACGCCGTGAGCAACCCACGCTCGGTCAACCAGTCCCGGGCGTCGTCGGCGTCGCGCTCGAACCATGCCTTCGCGCTCCCCAGCCGGAAGCTGTATCCCCAGGCATCCATGTCGGCCTGGATGCGATCGGCGCCGACGCCGTCGAGGCGGTCGCCGAGGACGATCTCGAGGTAGCAGGTCGCGTCTTCCTCGCGGGTGCAGTCGCTGGCATCGGTGTGGATGCTGCTGCGGCGCTCCGGTCCGGCGACGATGAGATGGCAGGCCTCGTGCAGCAGCGAGTGCACTGGCGTGTCCGGACGCGCATAGACGCTGTGGCCGATCACACCGGCCTCCGGCGCACCCCAGTAGCTGCCGGGAATCGCCGCGGCGTCAGGCAGGAGCACGAGGCTCAGGCCGAACGAGGCGAGCAGCCTCGCGGCCGCATCGATGTCGATGTCGGCCAGGGCCAGGACGCTGGTTTCGCTCAAGCGGCGTTGTCTTGCGCGTGGGCCTGCCGGCGGACGGTCGGACGCGCCGACAGCCAGGGCTGCAGCGGCAGCTCCAGGACGCCGTCGCGCGAGTACTGCTGGCGCACCCACGGGAAGCTGCACAGCTCCTTCACCAGGAGACTGACGCGATGCCCGCTGGGCAGCGTCTGCTGGCCTTCCTCGCGGAAGCCGTAGGTGCCATGGAACAGCACCGAGACGTCGTCGCGCGGGTCGAGGAAGACCTCGCAGGCAAGCAGCGGCGAGCGCACCTCGGAGAAGCTCTGCACGTCGGCGTAGAACACCCGGCCGAGGCCGAGGCGGCGGAACGGCCGGCCGATCACGATGCGGTCGATGTAGACGAAGGCCGGGAAGCGGTCCTGGAACCAGCGGTAGTTGAGCGAGTCGTACTCGCTGTGCGCGTCCAGCGCGATCAGGAAGCCGGCGACCACGCCGTCGACTTCCGCGATCCGGAAGTAGGGGGCGAAATCCAGCAGTTCGGTCAGTCGTTGGGCGTCGACCGGGAGGATGCCCGGTCCGGCACTGTTGTTGAGCGCGAGCAGCGCATCCAGGTCCTCATAGTGCGCATCGCGCAATTCGAGTGCCATGCTCCCTCCCGAGAGTCTGCTACGACGCCAGCGGACGTCGCGGCCGCCATGGTGGCGAGGCGGCCATGTCGATTGTGTTAAGCCGGCACTCTGGGGTGCCTTGGCGAATCCTGCCATCGTCCCCGTGATGACGACGTCGGCGAAAGATGCCGGAGGTCACTGTGGGGGATGACGACAATGATCATTGTCGCATGATCGGGCGGGGAGGTGACGGCCGCATGACCTTCGGCTGATCCCGCGGCGACGGGGCCATCCCCTACCATTGCCACCATGCGTCCACTGCGCTATTCCCACATCCAGCTGCTGCGCTACGCCGGCCTGTTCACCTATGCCTGGGTCGGCATGCCGTTGCTGATCACCCTGTGGAACAAGGAGATGGACAACCAGCGCGCGATGTTCTTCGCGTGGATGGTGTCCTACGTCGTGTTCGGCCTCAGCTACTGGCGAGTGACCCATGAGCTGACGCCGGGGGTGCCGACCCGCTGGCGCACGCCGCTGATCATCGTGATGTGCCTGTCCTGGCTCGCGATCGGCTACTTCAGCCAGAGCGGCCTGCCCGGGATCCTGCTGATGGTGCTGGCCGGCGTACTGCCCTGGCTGTATTCCGCGCGGCTGTCGCTGATCTGCCTGACGCTGCTCAATTTCTCGCTGATCCCGGTGTTCGCCTACCTGCCGACCTACGGCTGGTTCTCCGCGACGCTGCAGAGCGCCCTGTACTACGGCTTCGCGATGTTCACCTTCGTGACCTCGGTGGTGGCGAAGGAGCAGGCGGAGGCGCGCGAGGAGCAGCGCCGGCTGAATTCGGAACTGCGCGCCACCCGCGCGGTGCTCGCGGAGTCGACCCGGATCAACGAACGGGTGCGGATCTCGCGCGAGCTGCACGACCTGCTTGGTCATCACCTGACGGCGCTGTCGCTCAACCTCGAGGTGGCGAGCCACATGGTCGGCGGCCCGGCGCAGGAGCGCGTGCGGCAGGCGCAGTCGATCGCCAAGCTGCTGCTGTCCGACGTGCGCGAGGCCGTGAGCCTGTTGCGCGCCGACGAGGATCTGCCGCTGGAACAGGCCCTGAGGACGCTGATCGACGGTATCCCGGAGCCGGCGATCCACCTGGAGGTGCCGGCGGAGCTCGGGGTCGGCGATTCCAGCCGTGCCCAGGTGCTGCTGCGCTGCACCCAGGAGATCATCACCAACGCGATCCGCCACTCGCGCGCCCAGAACCTGTGGCTCAGGATCGACAACGGCAGCGACGGCGCCATCTACATCCACGCCCGCGACGACGGCCAGGGGGCGACCCAGCTGATCGCGGGCAACGGGCTGTCGGGAATGCGGGAACGCTTGGCGCAATACGGCGGTGGAGTGAAAATCGACACCGCCCCCGGCGCGGGCTTCGCGCTCGATGCCTGGATTCCGAAGGAGAAGGCGGCATGATTTCGGTGTGTCTGGTCGATGATCAAACCCTGGTGCGGCAAGGCATCCGCTCGCTGCTGGAACTGTCCGACGCGATCAAGGTGACCGCCGAGGCTTCCGACGGCGCCGAAGCGGTCGAGCTGATCCCGAAGGCGAAGCCCGACGTCGTGCTGCTCGACATGCGGATGCCGCGGATGTCCGGCCTCGACGTGCTGAAGGCGCTCAACGCCCGCGGCGAGCTGCCGCCGACCATCATCCTGACCACCTTCGACGACGACCAGATGGTCCTCGCCGGACTGAAGGCGGGTGCCCGGGGCTACCTGCTGAAGGACGTCTCGCTGGAGCAGCTGGTGGCCGCGGTCAAGACCGTCGCCGAAGGCGGCTCGCTGGTGCGTCCGGCGGTGACCGAGCGCCTGCTGTCCGGCCTCGAGCACATGCAGAACAAGTTCGCGAGCCTCGAGGAGCCCGATCCGCTGACCGACCGCGAGACCGAGATCCTGCGCCTGATGGCCGGCGGCTACAGCAACAAGGAGGTCGCCAATTCGCTCGGCGTCGCCGAGGGCACGGTGAAGAACCACGTGTCGAACATCCTGTCGAAGCTCGGCGTGCGTGATCGCACCCGCGCCGTGCTGAAGGCGTTCGAGCTCGGAATCATTTCGTGACGACGGATGAGTTCGACGGAGCCCGTTGTACAACGCGGTTCGAAGCTTGCCGTACAGCGGATTTCCAGCGCGAGACAGTCTCGTAGGCTGGGTAGAGCGCGAAGCGCGAAACCCAGCATCGGTGTAGCCGCGCTCCTGTCGACGGAGCGCCGGCGTGCCTGCGGTCCTGCCGACGGAGGGCCGCAAGGACAGCCATAGCGACGTACCGATGCTGACGCGAGCTGTTCCTTCGTTGTTTCGGAGCGGCTATTGCGATGCTGGGTTTCGCCCTGAGGGCTCTGCCCAACCTACGCCCTACCTCTTGCCCATCACGATCACAACGACACCCGACAACACGACGGCCATCGCCACGAGGTCCCACGATCCCAGGTGCTCCCCGCCGAGCAGCACCCCGATCAGCACCGCGATCGGCGGGTTGGCGTAGGCGTAGCTGGTCGCCAGCGCCGGACGAACCTGGCCGACGAGGTAGACGTAGGCGGTGAAGCCGGCGATCGAGCCCGCGACGATCAGGTAGGACAGCGCGAGCCAGGACGACAGGCCAGGCCATCCCGGGAAGGGCGTGCCGACGGCGGCGTGGACGATGCCGAGCGCGATGCCGCCGAAGATCATCTGCAGCGCGGTCGACAGCCACGGCGAGGGCATGTCCTGGCGGCGACTCCAGACCGTGCCGAAGGCCCAGGACGCGGAGGCCGCGAGCAGGGCGATCGAGCCCTGCGGACTGCCGGCGAGGTCGCCGCCGAGGTTGAGCAGCACGATGCCGGCGAAGCCGATCACGAGTCCCAGCCAGTCGCCGCGCTGCGGCCAGGCACCGTACAGGCCGGCCCACAGGGCAGCGAACAGCGGCATGCTGGCGACGACCACGGCGGCAAGCCCCGACGACACCGACTGCTCGGCGTAGCAGACGAGGCCGTTGCCGCCGAGCAGCATCAGGGTGCCGGTGATCGCGGTGTTGCGCAGCTGCAGCGCGGAGACTTTCGCCTGGCCGCGCAGCGCGAGCCAGGCCAGGAGCCCGACGCCGGCGAGAGTGAAGCGCACCGCGCCCATCGCGAACGGCGGGAAGCCCGCGAGCGCGATCTTGATGACGAGGTAGGTCGAGCCCCAGACGACGTAGACGATCGCCAGGGCGAGCCAGATGCCCCAGCGCGGGCGGGCGGCAACCTCGGTCGTGCTCTCCGCCGGCGTCACGCTCATGCGGCGGCCTGGGTCACGGCGGCACCGTCGCGCGCCATCGCTTCGCGATCGAGCAGTTCACGTTTCAGCGGCAGCCCCCAGCGGTAGCCGCCGAGCGAGCCATCGCTGCGCACCACGCGATGGCAAGGCACGATGATCGCGAGGCGGTTGCTGGCGCAGGCCCGCGCCACCGCACGAACCGCGCGCGGCTTGCCGAGGTCCTGGGCGAGCTGCTGGTAGCTCACCTGCACGCCGCTCGGGATGCGGGTCAGCGCCTGCCAGACCTGCAACTGGAACGCGCTGGCGCCGATGTCGACCGGGACCGCGTCGGGGCTGCGCGGCTCGCCGCGGCCGAGCGCGCGCTCGACGCCGGCCAGCACCGCGCCGAACCAGTCGTTGGCGCCCTCGTCGACGCGCAGCAGTGTCGCCTTCGGCAGCTCCTCGCCGAGACGCGCGATCAGCGCGGCGTCGCCGTCTCCGGGCATCACGGCGCAGATTCCGCGTGGCGTGGCCGCGATCAGCAGCCGGCCGATACTGGCGTCGACGATCGTGTAGCAGACCTCCACGCCGCGGCCGCCTCGGGCATAGTCGCGCGGGGTCATGCCGAGCAGGTGCAGGCTCTCGCCGTAGACGCGGCTGGCGGCGCCGAAGCCGGCCTCGTAGATCGCCTGGGTGCTGTCGCCGCTCTCGCGCAACGCGCGCCGGAGGCGCTGCATCCGCTGCGCCTTGCGATAGGCGCTGGGCGAGACGCCGACGGCGTCGTTGAAGCGCCGCGACAGCAGCGTGGTCGAGACGCCGAGCGCGGCGGCACGCGCCGCGAGATCGATCGCGGATTCGGGATCGCGCTCGATGCGCTCGCGCAGTTCGGTGACGGTGCGGTCGATGGTCGTGGTCATGGCGCTGTCCTCGTCGGTGGAGAACAGGCTAGGGCGCCGGCGTCGGCCGGGCTATACGAGTCTTGCGACGGAGTGCTGGCGAAAAGGGCCCGTCCCGCTCAGCCGCGCGCCGGGCCGTCGAGGCCGAGCTGGCGCGGGTAGTCCTTGGCATCCGGCTTGATCACCTGGAACTCGCCTTCGATCACGCCGTGGTCGCCGGCCGCGCTCGTACCCTGGGCGGCATTGCGGATCAGGCGATAGACGAACGCGACGGCGGCACCGACGATCAGGAGCGCCAGCAGGACGAAGATGCCCATCGCGGCCACTGCCAGCCCGGCGAGGACGCCGGTTCCGATGAGCAGACTCTTCAGCGGGTGGCGAACGAACACCGGGCGAACTCCGTACAGACGCATCGGCACACTCGATTGCGGCAAAATGGGCGCGAAGCATCCGTCTTGGGTCCGACGTCCGCAAGTGCCGATTCGATGAACGAAGTTAAGAAGGCGTTATGCCGTGTGGACGAGATCGCGGACGGCGGCGCCGTGGCGCGCGACGTGCCCTCGTCGACCGGAGTTTTTTCATTGATCCTGGTGCGTCACGGCGACGGCGTGGTCGCTTTCATCAACGAGTGTCCGCACGCGGGTCGGCGCCTCGACTTCGCGCCGGGTCGCTTCCTGTTCGAGGACGGCTACATCGTCTGCGCCGCGCACGGCGCGATGTTCCGCAGCGATACCGGCGAGAGTCCGATGGGGATCTGCAAGGGCACCGGATTGCGGCGGTTTCCCGTCGTGGTGAGCGACGGCGAGGTCTGCCTGCCGTAGGGCGGCCATTGGCCGCCATCGCGAGACGGTGAGGCGTCGGCGGGCAGCGCCCGCCCTGCCTCAGTGACCGAAGGGCAGCGGCGGCGCGCCCGGCGCCGGCGCGGCTTGCGCCTTCGCGTCCTTCTTGTCGCCGCCGAGCGGCTTCAGCAGGTCGTCGACGGTCTTGTACATGTTGGCGAACTTGTAGGCCGGGATGGTGAACTGCCAGCCGTCCAGACGCCTGTTCAGTTCCGCCACGTCGGCCTTCAGCTTGTCGAGCCGGTCGGCCTTGTCCTTCGCGGCGTCGACCACCGAGGCCGGCTTGGCCGGTTCCGCCGCGGCGGCTTCCGGGTTGACCTTGGCGTCGGCAGCCTTGGCGGCATCGGTCGCCGGCTTGCTCGCGTCGGCGTGCGCCTTGGCATCGTCCGCGACCTTCGCGGCCTGCGCGAGCTGGAACTTCGCGAGATCGGCCTCGTACTTGGCCTTCTCGTTCGCCTGCTCGGCGTCGATCTTCGCCGCGGCGCGCGCCTCGTCGAGGCTGGCCGTGAGCCGCAGCCAGTCCTTGCCGTCGACCTCCCACACGCTGCCGGCGAGCGTCATGCCGTCGCGCAGCTGGTAGGCGACCTCGGCGCGCTTGGCGCCGGCCGGGATCTCGCCGGCCTTGGCGACGTCGTCCGCGCGGAGTCCGGACAGCACCGAGGCGAGACTGTTGGCGGCGTACTCGGAGGAGAGCTCGCGGCCCTTCGGCAGGTCGGCGACCGAGAAGTTCTGCTGCGTCGCCTCGGCCTTGCTGGCGCGCAGATGCTTGTCGCCCACGGTGATCTCGAGGCTGCCGATGCGGTCGGCGCCGATGTCGAGCAGTTCGCGGTTGACCCACTCGGCGGTGGTCTTGTCGATGGTGAAGCTGCCCTTGGCGAGCCAGGACTGCGGCTCACCGGCCCGCCGCACGAAGGTGCCGTCGCCGGCGGTGCCGTTGAAGCGGCCGACGATCAGTTTCGGCGGCGCGCTCTTCGGGCCGTCGATCTCGACCTGCACGCCGCCGGCGGTCTTGGCGCCGATGTCGTCGACGCCGAGCTTGGAGTACAGCGCCGGATCGCTGGTCTTGGCTTCCAGCAGCTGCGCGTCCGCGAGCTTCAGCAGGAGCGCGCGGACCTTGCCGTCGTCGGCCGGGTAGCCGTCGCGTTCGCCGATCGCCCAGTGGCCGTCCTTGCGGCTCAGCGACGCGATCAGCTTGCCCTCGGCGCCGACCAGGCGAACGGCGGTGACGTCGTTGATTGCTTCCTTCAGGCCCGGCAGCACGGCCTGGTCGTGGCCGATCGAGGTCGCCGGCTCGCGCGACTTGCTGACCCACAGCGCGAGGCCGAGGGCGACGGCGGTGAGGAGGGCGAGTTTTCCGAGATTGCGGGTCATCGTCGCCTCCTCAGACGGCGCGCGCGGCGCGCTGACGGCGCCAGCGGTTGAAGAAGAACACGCCCACGGTCAGCAGCAGCGGGAAGGTCAGGATGTCGTTGAACTTGAGGCGGGTGCCGAGCGACTCGATCGAGGCGTCGAGCTGGCGGCGCACCTGGCGCAGGTCCTTGCGGATCTGCACCTTCTTCGCCTGGAACGACTCCAGCTCGGCCTTCTGCTCGGGCGACAGGATCATCGCCGACTCCTTGCTCTTCGAGCTCTGCAGGTCGTTCAACTTGCGCTCGGTCTCGGCGAGCTCCTTGTTGAGCTCCTGCTCCTTCACCCGGAAGCGTTCGTCGGCCGAATGGCGCAGGTCGGCGACGCGGGTGAACGGCCGCGCCGACGTGGCGCGGCCGCGCACCGAGATCAGCGCCGACGAACCGGTGAGGTTGTCGACCGCGTTGATCGCGAGATCGCCGTTGTTGGCGAACGCGTTCATCACCTGCTGGCCGAACATCGACTGCACCTGGACCCACAGGCGATCGGTCAGCATGTCGGTGTCGGCGATCAGGATGATGTCGGCCGGTTCCTTCGATTCGGTCAGCCGGTCCGCGCCGCTCTTGCCCGGGAAGGCGGTCTTGAGCTTGCCTTCCAGGCGGCCGGCCAGCACGTAGCGCTCGCCGCTCGGCGAGTAGCCGTTCATCAGCGACTCCGGATCCGGCATGAAGCGCACCCGCTCCGAGGTCGTCAGCGCGGCCTTGTCGGAGGACTGCACCAGCGCGGTGAGCTTCAGCGGAGCGCCCTCGGCCAGGCCGAACACGCCGGTGGTCGAGAAGTTGAGCGCACCGAGCTGCGACGACACGACGTCGTCCTGGTTGATGCTGTCGGAGGCGAAGCCGAGGATCACCGGATGGCGCACCGGGACGCCCTGCGGGGTCTGCACCTGCAGCGCGTGGATCGGGTCGACCAGCACCTTGTTCGGGTCATAGGTGACGCCCCAGGACTTGAACAGCTTGGGCATGTCCGAGGACTTGTCGGCGAAGGTCTGGCCGTTCGGGTTGTTCGGATCCTGCGCCTCCTGGTCGGCCTCGGCATTCGGGTCGACGAAGACCAGCAGCTTGCCGCCGCGCAGCACGAACTGGTCGACGGCGTCGGCGAGGTCGTCCGTCATGCCCTTCGGGTGCACCAGCACCAGGGTCTTGATCTCCGGCGCGATGGTGGTGGTCGACGCGGCGTTGAGCTGGCGCACTTCGAACAGCTCCGACAGCGAGGTCATGAACGCCCAGCCCGGGGTCATCCGGCGGCTGGCCGGGTCGAAGCCCTGCGCCATGTTGAGCGAGCTGATCACGCCGACGATCGGCTTGGTGGTGGTCTTCAGGCCGTGCACCAGCTTCATCACGTCGTATTCGAGGAAGGCTTCCTTCGCCGGATCGAAGAACGGGATGATCATCTGGCCGTCGGTCGAGTTGGTGCCGGCGAGGCCGAAGAACACCTTGTCGTCGCCCTGGCCGAGCGGCAGCGCCTGCAGGCCGAAGCCGGTCGCGCGATCCTCCTCCTCGGAGAACGGCGCCGGGTCGATCGCCTTCAGGGTGATCTTGCCGGCGGACTTCGCCGCGATCTCCTCGACCAGCTCGCGCACCCGGTTGGCGTAGGTGCGCAGCTGCGGCTGCGCCTCCGACGCCTTGTCGGAGAAGAAGAAGTAGAGGTTGATCGGCTCCTTGATGTCGGCGAGCTCGGCCTTGGTGCCGTCGGTCAGCGTGTGGAGGCGGTTCTGGGTCAGGTCGAGGCGTGCGCCGCGCAGCAGCGCGGAAGACAGCATCACCAGGGCGACCAGTCCGATCATGATCAGGGCGAGATGGCCGCCCGTGCTTGCCTTGCGATTCATCGGTGCTTGCCTCAGTCCGCTTTCTTGAGATCGATGACGACGGTGGTCGCGTAGAGGAACGCACCGATCATCAGGCCGAAATAGACGAGATCGCGCAGGTCGAGCACGCCCTTGCTGATCGCATCGAAGTGGGTGACGAAGGACAGGCTGGCGATGGCGTCCACCAGCACCTGCGGCAGCACGGCGCCGGCGGCGTTCTGCACGATCGGGTAGCCCGAGACCATGATCAGGAAGCAGGTCACCGCGGTCAGGATGAACGCGATCACCTGGTTGCGGGTGGTGGCCGACAGTGCCGAGCCCAC
This sequence comes from Ahniellaceae bacterium, assembly GCA_044221335.1. GTDB lineage: Bacteria > Pseudomonadota > Gammaproteobacteria > Xanthomonadales > Ahniellaceae > JBGAPI01. The sequence goes on along the minus strand of JBGAPI010000024.1, from coordinate 17,516 downwards.
CGCCAGGAAGCCGCCCGCCATCAGCAGGCTGCCGATGTAGGTGGCGAGGATCGCGCCGTTGTCCGGGCTGCCGAGGTAGTTCACCGTGATCCACAGCGGGAAGGACAGGACCAGCGCGATGGCGATGAAGGCCCAGGCCGCGAGGAACTTGCCGAGCACCGCCTGACCGATCGTCACCGGCAGGGTCAGCAGGAGCTCGATGCTGCCGCTCTTGCGCTCCTCGGCCCACAGCCGCATCGACACCGCCGGCACCAGGAACAGGTATAGCCACGGGTGGAAGTTGAAGAACGGCATCAGGTCGGCCTGATTGCGCTCGTAGAAGCCGCCGAAGTAGAAGGTGAAGGCGCCGCCCAGGATCAGGAAGATCAGGATGAAGACATAGGCGACCGGGGTCGCGAAGTAGCTCGCCAGCTCGCGGCGGAAAAGGATCAGGGTCGGATTCATGCGGCGCTCCGCGCGTCGTCGGTGGCGGTGGTGATCTGGCGGAACACCTCGTCGAGGCGGCCGCGTTCGAGTTGCACCTCGCTGACCGCGAGGTTCTGCGTCTTCAGCAGCTCGGAGATCTGGGCGAAGATCGCACGGCCGGCGCGCGGGAAGGCGGTGAGGCGGCCGTCCTGCGGATCCTGCTCGACGCTGTCGATGTCGACGATGCGGGCCAGCGCCTCGCGGGCGGCCTTCGGGTCGGCGGCGGTCAGCGACACCGCGCCGTGGTAGCGCGACCGCGCCTCGAGCTGGTCGGGGGTCGCGTCGGCGAGGATGCGGCCCTTGGCGATCACGACGGCGCGACTGCACACCGCATGCACCTCCTCGAGGATGTGGGTCGACACCACGATGGTCTTGTCCTTCGACATCGCGTTGATCAGCGCGCGCACCTCGTGCTTCTGGTTCGGGTCGAGGCCGTCGGTGGGCTCGTCGAGGATCAGCACCTGCGGGTCGTGCAGGATCGCCTGCGCGAGCCCGACGCGACGCTTGAAGCCCTTCGACAGTGTCTCGATCGACTGGCCGAGCACGCCGCCCAGCGTCAGCCGGCCGATCACGTCGTCCATGCGCTGACCGCGGAGCGCGCCGGTGAGGCCGCGGACGTCGGCGATGAAGGCGAGGAACTCGCGCACGGTCATCTCGCCGTAGCTCGGTGCGCCTTCCGGCAGGTAGCCGACGACGCGCTTGGCCTCGAGGCCCTGCGCTTCGACGTCGAAGCCGCAGACCTTGGCGCTGCCGGAGGACGGCGCCAGGAAGCCGGCGACCATCTTCATGGTGGTGGACTTGCCGGCGCCGTTGGGGCCGAGGAAGCCCAGCACCTGGCCGGGCTCGACCTTGAAGCTGATCGCGTCGACCGCCCGGATCGCCCCGTAATTCTTCGAAAGTTCGCTGGTCTCGATCATGATCGTCACTCGAACGGGGGGGCTCGCTGGCGCGATCCCACCCCAGTGGAAGAGCAGATTGGATTGACAGCCGGGCACCCCTGCCGGGCCGAGGCGCTTGGTCCGCGCGATCGGCAGAAAGTTCCGGCTGGAAATTACGGATTTGCCATTCCCGACGTGCGAGCGGCGCCGTTTCCGGCGCCGCTCTGGACTTGCAACCGCGATCCTTACTGGATCGGCAGGTAGATCGTGGTGACCGGGTCGGATTCCGGGGTTTCCTGCGGCAGCCAGTCTTCCCAGAGGCCGGCGAGGTCCGCGTTGAACGCGTAACCGTGGGTCAGGGCGTAGGCCTTCAGCATGTCGCGCGGCTTGATCAGGCCGACGCGGTGGCCGCGGTACTGGGTGGTCAGCACCTTGCCGGCGTAGGCCTTGCCGGCCTTCACGTTGCCGGTCGGCGTGACGCCCTCGGTGCTGGCGACCGGCGTGGCGAGGTTGAAGTCGTTGTCCTCTTCGCCGAGCACGTTGATGATGCGGCGGTGCGGGCCGGTCGCGGCGATCTTCGCCTTCTTCATGAAGTCGTCGACTTCCTTCCAGGAGGCGTCCATCTTGCTGGCGGCCTCGTCCCACTTCATCGGCGCCGCCGGCGAACCGCCGCCGACGAACAGCAGGTCGGTCGGCGCCGCTTCGGCGACCTGCACGTCGATCTGGCTGTAGTCGAGGTTCGGGATCGTGGCCATGAACGAGGACAGCTTGGACAGGCCGGAGGACATCGCCTCGCCGACCTTGCCGTTCAGGTACAGGCCGGCGTAGCGACCCATCAGGTCCCAGCCGTAGTCGACGTCGATCGCCCAGATGACCTTGACCGCGTTGGTCTGCGGGTTCTGCTGCAGGGTCATCGTCATCGTCTTGTTCTTGCCGTACCAGTCGTTGGTCATGGCGATGACGACGTTCTTGTCCTGTTCGCTCGAGGTGACCTCCAGCGTGCCGGTGCCGACCTGCTTGTCCCAGTTGCTGTTCCAGCCGATCTTGGCGCCGGGGCCGAACTCCGGTCCGGACAGCTGGTAGCCGGCCTTCGGGTCGAGCGCGTACCACGGCTGCCACGTGTTGTAGCGCTTGAAGCCGTTCAGGGTGTCGAACACTTGCGAAATCGGGTTCGACAGGTCGACGCTGCGTTCGACATGGGCGTGATTGGGCAGGAACAGGGCGATTCCGACGAACAGAACCACCACAATCACTACGGAGAGAATCATCTCGATGATGCGCGTCATGGGCGAAACCGGTCACGGGCGGGGACTGAAGGGGCGCAATGGTAACCAATGGGGGAGGGGCTTGGCGAATTGGGGTGTGGGCTCGGGCTGAGGACTGCGGGCTGAGGGCAGAAAATCCAGAGTCTGGGCCGGTCTTCGTGGATTCGCGTCGATGGGCCTGGGGACTGAGACGATCGGGAGAAGGTCCCGTCCTTGCGAGCGCAGCGAAGCAATCCGGTGCCTGTGCTCTCCCGCGCCTGAAGCAAAGTCGCTGGGTTGCTTCGCCGGAGCTGCGCTCCTCCTCGCAATGACGGAGGTCTTCTCAGCCCGGTCGAACAAGCTCCGGCCGACCAAGCCCCGGCCGGACAGTCCTCATCCCTCATCCCTCAGCCCTTAGACTCCGCCCCATGAGAACGCGCATCAAGTTTTGCGGAATGACCCACCCCCAGGACGCCGCCAACGCCGCTGCACTCGGGGTGGACGCGATCGGGCTGATCTTCGCGCCCCAGAGTTCGCGCTGCGTGTCGATCGAGACGGCGGCCGAGATCGCGGCGGCGACGCCGCCGTTCGTGGCGACCGTCGGCCTGTTCCTGGAGCAGCACGAGGCGCAGGTTCGCGACGTACTCGAACGGGTGCGGATCGACATGATCCAGTTCCACGGCCGCGAACCGGCGAAGTTCTGCCGCAGTTTCGGCAAGCCCTACCTGAAGGCCGTGCCGATGCTCGACACCGACGACGTCGCCGCCTTCACCCGCAAGTTTCCGGACGCCGCCGGCTTCGTGCTGGACAGCACCCGCGCCGGCGCGGCCGGTGGCACCGGTGAGCGCTTCGACTGGTCGCGCGAACTCGGCGCCAGCACCCGGCCACTGATCCTCGCCGGGGGGCTGAAGCCCGACAACGTAGCTCTGGCCATCCGCCAACTGCGTCCTTATGCCGTTGACGTCGTGACCGGCATCGAGACGGCGCCGGGCCGCAAGGACTATGACAAAATGGCGGCGTTCGCGACTGCCGTCCACGAGGCGGATCGCTTCGAGCCATGAAGCTTGTAGAGCACCGGGGCTTGCGCCCCTCCCACCAAAGATCTGCCGACCGATGAATCGCGCCCGCCTGACGACGACCACCCGCCCCGCCGAGATTTCGGCCAGGCTCGGGTTCGACGCGTCGCGGCGTTGGCGATGGCGAGCCTGAGTCCCGCCCGTCCGATCCACCCATCCGTCGCGCCACCCAACGACTCCGAGAGGTCAGCCGTGTCGACCGCCGTCTCCGCTGCTCCGTCCATCGATTTCCACGCCTTCCCCGACGCCCGTGGCCACTTCGGCCCCTACGGCGGCAGCTACGTCGCCGAGACGCTGATGGCGCCGCTCGCCGAGCTCACCGCCGCCTACGAGGCCGCGCGCCGCGATCCGGCGTTCATCGCCGAACTCGATCGCGACCTCACCCACTACGTCGGCCGGCCGTCGCCGATCTATCACGCCGAGCGCCTGTCGCGCGACGTCGGCGGCGCGCAGATCCTGCTGAAGCGCGAGGACCTCAACCACACCGGCGCGCACAAGATCAACAACACCATCGGCCAGGGCCTGCTCGCGCGGCGGATGGGCAAGCGCCGGGTGATCGCCGAGACCGGCGCGGGCCAGCACGGCGTCGCCAGCGCCACCGTGGCCGCCCGGCTCGGGCTCGACTGCGTCGTCTACATGGGCTCGACCGACATCGAGCGTCAGGCGATCAACGTCTATCGGATGAAACTTCTGGGCGCGACCGTGGTGCCGGTCGACTCCGGCTCGAAGACGCTGAAGGACGCATTGAACGAGGCGCTGCGCGACTGGGTGACCAACGTGCACGACACCTTCTACATCATCGGCACGGTGGCCGGCCCGGCGCCGTATCCGCAGATGGTGCGCGACTTCAATGCGATCGTCGGTCGCGAGGCCCGGGAGCAGATGCAGGCCCAGTACGGCCGCCTGCCCGACGCGCTGGTCGCCTGCGTCGGCGGCGGTTCCAATGCGATCGGCCTGTTCCATGCCTTCCTCAACGACCCGTCGGTGCGGATCGTCGGCGCCGAAGCGGCGGGCGAGGGCATTGCCAGCGGCCGGCACGCGGCCTCGCTCGCGGCGGGCCGCCCCGGCGTCCTGCACGGCAACCGCACCTACGTGCTGTGCGACGACGACGGCCAGATCATCGACACCCACTCGGTGTCCGCCGGCCTCGACTACCCGGGTGTCGGTCCCGAGCATTCGTGGCTGAAAGACAGCGGCCGCGCGGAATACGTCGGCGTCACCGACGACGAAGCGCTCGCCGCGTTCCATCGTCTCGCACGCACGGAAGGCATCCTGGCCGCGCTGGAATCGAGCCACGCGGTCGCGCAGGCGATCAAGCTCGCCGCCACGATGCCGCGGGATGCATTGGTGCTGTGCAACCTGAGCGGCCGTGGCGACAAGGATGTGCATACGATCGCGAAGCGCGAAGGGATCACGCTGTAGGGCGCGCACTGCGCGCCGTCGCCGGGCGCTTCGTCGTGCAGAGAAGGGCCCAGGGCACAGGGCCCAGTGCCCAGCAAGAGCGGGCCTCGGCTTCGCACCGGAACTGACACTGGCGTCACCCCCACTGGGCCCTGTGCCCTCCAACGAGACACGACACCCTCGCACCGAACCGACATGAACCGCATCGACACCCGCTTCACCCAGCTCAAGCAAGCCAACCGCCGCGGCCTCATCCCCTTCGTCACCGCGGGTGATCCGGGCGACGCCGTCACCGTGCCGGTGATGCATGCCCTGGTCGCCGCCGGCGCCGACGTGATCGAACTCGGCGTCCCGTTCTCCGATCCGATGGCCGATGGCCCGGTGATCCAGCGCGCCAGCGAGCGTGCCCTCGCGCGCGGCGTCGGTCTCCGGCGCGTGCTGGCGATGGTGGCTGAGTTTCGCCAGCGTGATCGCGACACCCCGGTCGTGCTGATGGGCTATCTCAACCCGCTGGTGATCTTCGGGATCGAGCGCTTCGCCGCCGCGGCGGCAGAGGCCGGCGTCGACGGCGTGCTGCTGGTCGACTTCCCGCCCGAGGAAAGCGGCGACATCGACGCTGCGCTGGCCGCGGCCGGCGTCGCCCGCATTCACCTCGCCGCTCCGACCACCACCGACGCGCGCCTGCAGCGGATCGCCGACACCGCGCGCGGCTTCGTCTACTGCGTGTCCTTCGCCGGGATCACCGGCGCGGATCGCCTGACCGTGGCCTCGGTCGGCGAGCGCGTGCGGCTGCTGCGCGCGATGAGCAATACGCCGGTCGCGGTCGGCTTCGGAGTGAAGGACGCCGAGCAGGCGAAGCAGCTCGCCGCCGATGCCGACGCCGTGGTGATCGGTTCGGCACTGGTCGAGCGGCTCGCCGTCGCCAGCAACGCGGAGGCCGCATGCACGATCGTCGCGGAGTTCCTGGGGCCGATCCGCACGGCGCTCGATTGATGCGCCTGTCGTGAGGCGAGCACTTCCCGACTTCGCGAAGAGCGTCGACCGAGGGCTGTGGATGTTCCGACAGGAGTTCGCAGAACGTCGTCGCCCGCGTCGACCCCATCGCACTGCTTGATTCGCGCGCGTCCCCGCGTCACCGTTCCTGCACTCAGTTGAATGTCGTTCGCCGATGACGCTGCTCCGCCTTTCGATCCTGCTGATCATCCTGGCGGCCGCCGTGCCACTGCTGTGGCTGTTGCGCAGCGGCGGATTGGCCGGAGTGGATCCATCCGCCGCGGGGACATCGCATGTCTCCGCCGCCCCATCACCGACGCCCGCGAATTCGAGCGATTCAGCGCCCGAAACGACGCCGACCGCCACTCCTGCGTCCTCGGCACGCGACGCCGCGCTGCAGCCGATGCCCACCGATACCGCCGCCGGCGGGGCGACAGCGTCGACCCCGCCGTCATCGCCGCCGCAGACCCAACTGCCGGCGGAGTCCCTGCTGATGCGTGACGGCGGCCTCAGCATGTCCGTTATCCATCGGATTCGCGCCAACCCTGAGACCTTTCGCGCCATTGAGAAACAACTTCAGGACGACATGGCGCGCAACGAACTCGCTGCCGATCTCGGTCATCTCTACCGCGATGCAATTGCGCAGCAGCTCGCCGCTCTCGAACCGGGCGCTCGGGTTGGGGCTATCGCTTGCGGTCTCCGGCTCTGCGTCGGCACGATCGAAGGCCTTTCCGATCTCCAGTTCGACCAGTGGCAGAGCGCGCTCGGCAAGGACGCGCGAACTCCGAACTACGCTCTGGTCGGCTTCCGGCCCGACCCGACTCACGGCGAGAATTCAGCGCGCTTCGTGTTCGCGACCGATCAGAGCGCCGGCAAGTTCGTCGGCGATGCCCGCACAACCCCGTAGGATGCAGCAGGGGAGCGGCGCAGGCCGCGAAGGGGAGGGGCCTGGCGCCCGACCGCCGTGCTCCTTCGGTCCGCAGGTATCTGGGCCGCCGCCCACAACCGCCGGACGCTCAGCCCATCTCCCGCTGGACGGTATGCACCACCGCCGCCCGCCGCACCCGCCGCATCACATCGGCGAGATGCTTCCGGTCCCGCACCTCGACGGTGAACATCAGCGTGGCGCTGGTGGCATCGCGCTCGTGCTGTGAGACGGTTTCGATGTTGGACCGCGCCTCCGCGATCGCCGCGGCGACGGTGGCGAGCACGCCGGGCTTGTGGTCGACCACGATGCGCAGCGCCACCTTGAAGTCGGCCTTCAGCTGGCGATCCCACTCCATCTCGACGCAGCGTTCCGGGTTCTTGCGGAATTCCGGCACGTTCGGGCAGTCGATCCGGTGCACGACGATGCCCTTGCCGGCCGAGAGGTAGCCGATCACATCGTCGCCCGGGATCGGGTGGCAGCACGCCGCGTAGGACAGCACGCCGCGCTCGTTGCCGGTGATCTTCAGGCGCTCGCCCCGGCGCGGCGCGGCGACCGCGAGGTCGAGCGTCGCGCGGTCGGCGAGCAGCTGGCGCGCGACCTGCTGCGGCATCCGGTTGCCGAGCGCGATCTCGGACAGCAGGTCCTCCAGGCGCCGCACGCGGTGTTCCTCGAGATAGCGGTCGACGACGTCGTTGCCGAGCGTGTCGAGCGAAGCGTTGAGCTCGTCCAGCGCGCGGTCGAGCATCCGATGGCCGAGCTCGATCGCATCCTCGTGGTGCAGGCGCTTCAGGTGATGGCGGATCGCGGTGCGCGCCTTCGAGCTGACCACGAACTCCAGCCAGTTGGCGGAAGGCTGAGCGGACGGCGCGGTGATGATCTCGACCGACTGGCCGCTGGCGAGCCGGGTGCGCAGGGGCGCCAGCTTCCTGTCGACCCGCGCCGCGACCGCGTGGTCGCCGACGTCGGTATGCACCGCATAGGCGAAGTCGAGCGCGGTGGCGTTCTTCGGCAGCGACAGGATCTCGCCCTTCGGGGTGAACAGGTAGACCTCGTCGGGGAACAGGTCGACCTTGACGTTGTCGAGGAACTCCAGAGGCGAGCCGGCGCTGGCCTGGGTATCGAGCAGGTTGGTGAGCCAGGCCCGTGCCCGCGACTGCGCGCTGTTCGACGGCCCGGCCTCGGCCTTGTAGGCCCAGTGCGCGGCGACGCCCTGTTCCGCGAGCAGGTCCATGTCCTCGGTGCGGATCTGCACCTCGATCGGCGTGCCGCCGGGCCCGAACAGCACGGTGTGCAGGGACTGGTAGCCGTTGGCCTTCGGGATCGCGATCAGGTCCTTGAAGCGGGTGTCGACGGGCTTGTACAGCGCATGGATCGCGCCCAGCGCGAGGTAGCACTGCGGTACCTGGGGCACGATCACCCGGACGCCGTAGACATCGAGCACCTGGGCCAGCGATTTGTGCTCGCCCTTCATCTTGCTGAAGATGCTGTACGGGTGCTTGACCCGGCTCACCACCCGGCATGCGATGCCCTCTCCGGACAGCCGCGCGGCGATCTGCGCCTCGACCTTGTCGATGCCCTCGCGGCGGCTCTTGTACAGCAGCCGGGTCTGGCGCTCGAGCACCTTGTAGCGCCAGGGATGCAGGGCGCGGAAGCCGAGGTCCTGCAGCTCCGCCTTGATCCGGTTCATCCCGAGGCGCTGCGCGATCGGCGCGTAGATGTCGAGCGTCTCGCGGGCGATGCGGTCGCGGCTCTCGGTGCTCATCGAGTCCAGCGTGCGCATGTTGTGCAGGCGGTCGGCGAGCTTGATCAGGATGACGCGCAGGTCGCGCGACATCGCCAGCATCATCTTGCGGAAACTCTCGGCGGTCGCCTCCTGCCGCGAGGTGAAGTGCACCCGGTCGAGCTTGGTGACGCCGTCGACCAGTTCGCCGACGTCGCGGCCGAATTCCTGCTCCAGCTCGCTGCGGGTGAGGCGGGTGTCCTCCAGCGTGTCGTGCAGGATCGCCGCGATCACGCCCTCGGCGTCGATCCGCATCCCGGCGAGCAGGGTCGCGACCGCCAGCGGATGAGTGATGTAGGGCTCGCCGCTCTTGCGGGTCTGGCCATCGTGCGCCGCATCGCCGACCTCGAACGCGCGCCGCACCCGCTGCCGGTCGGATTCCGGCAGGTATTGCACGAGCTCGGCATCGAGCGCGGCCATCGCGCGCAGCGCGGGCTCGGAGGCGGGAGGAAGAATGGCGAGAACGGACACGGAGAAGAAGTCGAATGGATACGACCCGAGCTTAGCCAGCGCCGCGGGAAATTCAAACGACTGGAGCCCGCTTCGGGCATTGCGGTGCCGCTGATGGACCGTGCCGCTCGCCACTTCCGTCCCCGAAACGAAAAACGCCGCAGGATCGCTGCGGCGTTCGCGGGTACTGCCATGCAGCGGAGCCGCCCCTGCGTCAGGGGCTCGCTGCGGAAGTCGCCGCCCGGCGATGCGGTGGGTGGACCTGCTTCGAGCGCCTCGGAGCGATACGCTCGCTCCGGCACGAACGTCGCTTACAGGTCGTCGCCCTTCGACAGGTCCTCGTCGGCGACCTCGGCGGCAGCCCACTCCAGGGCTTCGCGCTCGGCGCGTTCCTTCTCCTGCTTCTCGACCTGGGCGATCAGCTCGTTGTCGACGCGGCGCTCGGCGATCTCCCGCAGCGCGGTGACGGTCGGCTTGTCGTTGTGCACCTCGGTCATCGCCTGGGCGCCCTTGGCGATCTGGCGGGCGCGCTTCGACGCCATCAGGACCAGTTCGAAGCGGTTGTCCACCACTTCCAGGCAATCTTCAACGGTGATGCGGGCCATGAAAAACCTCGTCTCGGTGTGCAGGCGACGGATACGGAATCCGCCAAACAGCCGCGCACTATAGCTGTGGCGCTAGAGGCTGGCAATCGTGCTGGGCATCACGCTTTTTGGCCGGTCGGGCGCTTCCACGCTCCCGCGGCCGTCCGGGAGCGCGCCAGGATAGTTCCCAGTCCCCGCCGAACAGGTTCCATCTCCGTTCAGGATATTTCTTATAAATCAGCTTCCTACAAGGGACGTACGGAGGGCCCATGGGCCCTCCGTACGTCCCCGTAGAGTTGTGTCTCTATCCGAACGCGGCTAAGGTGCGCTCCCCGATGAAGCGGGCCGGTGGCGTGGTTTGCCCCGAAATTGCCCGAAACAACGGACGCGCAGGGTAGTCGCGACGTCCACCAGGAACCGTCCGGCGCTGGCAATGCCGGGTTCCACATGAGTCGCCAGGCGGCGTTAGAGCGAAACGCCACCGCCGCCGGACTCGAGTCGCGCGCCGACCCAGGCGCGGGCGCCACGACGGCCGTCTGGCGCAAACACCCGAAGAACGAACCGCAGGCGTGAGCGCTGTTGCGCGCGCGCGTGCGTCCGAACGACAGAGGTGCACATGAAGTTGGGAACATTGCTGTGGATGGCGTCGCTGCTCGGTGGACATTCCCACCAGCAGGCCTGCGTGGCCGCAACGGTCTATCTCGAGGCGCGCGACCAGTCGGAACTCGGGCAGTACGCGGTCGCCGAGGTGATCCTGCGGCGCCGCGCCTCGCGGCTGTGGTCGGGGGATGCCTGCGCGGTCGCCTCGCAGCGCTACCAGTTCGCGTTGTCGGCGACCTCCAAGAACTACGAGTTCGACAATCCCAAGGCGCTGCAGCGCGCGGTCCGCATCGCCGGCGACGCGATGGCGATCTGGGAGAAGCCGTCGCGCGCGCGCCACGCCGTGGTGCCGGGCGCGGATCACTTCTACCTGTCGTCCACCGCTGCGCCGGCGTGGGCCGTAGGCGAGCCGGTCGCCGTGATCGGCGGACATTCCTTCTATCGGGTCGGCCTGTGATCGTGCCGCGGAATCGCGCGCTTCGCGCTTAGGGCCCGGGGCATCGGACCCGGGACCCCGTTCGATCGGGGCCATCGGGAAGTCCTCGCGTCGGACGTGCCGATGCACGACTCACGCTGATGTCTCGATCCAGTGCGGGTGATCGATGGACGTGGCGACGAACCGGCGCCGGTGACAGCGCGCTCGACGGAAGACCGCATCGCCCGGTCTCGAGAGGGGCTCGCCAGGCACTGGGCCCGATACCCCGGGTCCTTCGCCGCGGCCTTGACCGGAACCCCGCCGGGACGCTCCGCCGGGAATTCGACGGAAGCCGCGACGATCAGTCGCGGAAATTGTCGAACTGCAGCGGCAGGTCGAACTCGGTGCCGCGCAGCAGCGCGATCGCGGTCTGCAGATCGTCCTTCTTCTTTCCGGTCACGCGCAGCTTGTCGGCATTGATCTGGGCCTCGACCTTGAGCTTGGCCTCCTTGATCTTCGCGATCACCTTCTTCGCCAGCGCCTGCTCGATGCCCTGCTTGATCGTCACGGTCTGCCGCGCACTGCCGAGGTTGACCACCGGATCGGCGAACTCGGCACAGCGCAGGTCGATGTGGCGCGCGGAGAGCCGCTTCTTCAGCATGTCGCGCATCTGCTCGAGCTGGAAGTCGGAGGGGGCCTTGATCGTCACCACCGACTCCTTCAGTTCGAAGGTCGCGTCGACGCCCTTGAAATCGAAACGCTGTCCGAGCTCGCGCTGCGCCTGGTCGACCGCGTTGGTCAGCTCGTGGTGGTCGACCTTGGAGACGACGTCGAAGGAGGGCATGGCGGAATCCAGTTCGCGGCGGGCGGGACGGCGATCGTAGCCGTTGCGCGGGTCGGCGCGGCGATCCGGGTCGGGCCCCGAGGAGGGGCGCCGTCCACCCCCGGCGGTGCCTAGGGCTGGACCCGCACCTCGTCGACTTCGCCGGTCACCACGCGCCCATCCGACGACCATCCGGTCAGGCTGAGGTACCAGGTCAGCCCGCGTGCCCGCGCGGAAGCCGGCAGCGGCAGCGAGCCGAGCGGCTTGCCGTCGACGCTGAGTTCGAGGGCGTCGCCATGACGGACGAGCTCGAAGTCCGCCCAATCGCCGAGGTGGTTGTCGGGGGCATGGAACACGGTCGCGCCGACCGCGTCGTCGCAGGTCGGCACGCCCGTGGTCCTGCCGGCGTGGGCCTGCACGTAGCACGAGGCCCACCACAACGGTGCCGCGGCGCCGTGGCCGTAGGCGGAGAGCAGCACGCCGATACGTCCCTGCGCCGCCTGCGGCGCGGTGGCGACGCGCAGGCGCACCGCGATCACCTTCGGCAGGCCGGCATTGCCGAGCGTGCTGTAGAGGCCGTGCAGGGTCTCGCGGGTCGCGATCCGGAGCACGCCGTTGTCCTGCTTCGCGCTGGTCGAGCGCGCCCCCGGCACCGGTTGCCAGCGCGCCTCGTTGTAGCTGCCTTCGAATTCGTCCTCGTCGAAACGGTCGAGCAGCAGGAAGCCCGTGCCCTCGGTGCTGCCGACGAACTGGCCGATCCCGGGCGTTCCGGAGCCGACGAAGGTCCCGTTCTTGTCGGCCGGGGCCGATGTGTCGGGGCCGCGCGGCTCCTCGTGCCCGGCGGGGGCGTCGGGAACCGGTGCCGCGGTCGGCTCCACGCCTGGCTTCGCCGGCGGCGTCGGGTTCGCGGAGGGCGTCGGCTTCGCGGGAGGCGTGGTCGGCGCCGTCGCGGGCGTTTCGGCCGGTGCCGGCGCGGAGGTCGGCTGCGGAGGCGGCGTCGCCGGTGCAGTCGGCGGTGCCGGGGGGGGCGAGTTCAGGGTCGGTACGCCGACGCCCGGCGGCGCCCCGAACTTCCACCACGCGCCGGCCGCCGCCGCGACGACGGCGAGCAGCAACAGCAGCGGCACGCGGGACGACGACGGTTTCGGCAACGGCGTGCTCAACGTGGCCGCAAGCCCGGCCGGCGGCGCCACGGTCGCGCGCGGATCGAACACCGGCATCGGGCGGGTCGAGGCCAGCTCCGGCTTCACCTCGACCTGTTCCGGCAGTGCGCCGCGCAGCGCGTCGGCGAGCTCCAGCGCGCTGCCGTAGCGCTGCGCGGGATCCACCGCCATCACCTTGCGGATGACCGCGTCGAATTCTTCCGGCAAGGCCGGATTGAGCGCGAGCGGCGACGGAGGCGGGCTCTCCAGCCGCAGCAGGATAAGGTCGGTCGGCGTGGGGGCGTCGAACGGCAGCGTATAGGTCGCGAGCTCGTAGAGAATCGTGCCGAGGCAGTAGAGGTCGGAGCGCGCGTCGACCGGCTTGCCGGCCCCCTGCTCCGGCGACATGTATTCCGGCGTGCCGATCAGCGTGCCGACCACGGTGAGGCCCTTGCCGTCGGCCACCTTGGCGATGCCGAAGTCGGTCAACAGGCAATTGCCGTTCTCGTCGAGCAGCACGTTCGCCGGCTTGAGGTCGCGGTGCACGATGCCGTTGGCGTGCGCGCAGGCCAGCGCCTCGCACAGCTGCAGGCCGATGCGCCGGATGTCCGCGAGCGGCAGCGGTTCGCCCCAGCGCGCGAGCCGCTGGGCGAGATCGCCATGGCGCAGCACCGGCGAGACGATGTAGGCGTAGTCGGCGGTGCGGCCGACGTCGAACACCGGCAGGATGTGCGGGTTCTGCAGCCCGGCGAGCAGGCGCGCCTCGCGATCGAATCGCTCGATCTGGGCGCTGTCGTCGTTGCCGGAGAGCGACAGCACCTTGATCGCGACTTCGCGGTCGATCGACGGCTGCCGCGCGAGATAGACGGCCGCCATCCCGCCGAGCGCGATGCGTTCGATGACCTGATAGGGACCGAGGCTGCCGCCGGCGAGATTCTGCATCGCGCGAGTGTAGCGCCGGTGCCCTTCCGGCCGCCGCGTGGCATAGTCGCGCCCGCTTTCCGGAGCGTGCCGTGCACCCAGCCCTTTCCGTCATCGCCTTCACCACGCTGTCCGGGGCCGGCTTCGGCGCGCTCGCGTGGCTCGGGCTGCTGCTCGCCGCCGCGCCCTACAGTCGCGCCGCGTGGGCCGTTTCCTTGTTCATCGCCGCGGCCGTCGCCGCCGCCGGGCTGGTCTCCTCGCTCGGCCATCTCGGCCAGCCGCAGCGGGCCTGGCGTGCGCTGTCGCAGTGGCGGAGCTCCTGGCTGTCGCGCGAAGGCGTCTTCGCGCTCGCGACCCTCGCCCTGGCGGGCGTGCTGATGCTTCCGCTCGGGCTCGGGGAAGGGATGGTGCGCGGTCTCGCCGTTGCCCTGGCCGTGGCGGCCGTCGCGACGCAGTGGTCGACCGCGATGATCTACCGCAGCCTGCCGACGGTGCCGGCCTGGTACGACGACCGCGTCGTCATCCTGTACCTGTCCTGCGCCGCGGCGAGCGGCCTGGTGCTGCTGGCGGCGCTGCACGACGAGGTGCTCCTGTCCTGGGGAGCGATGGCGCTCGGCGTCCTGATGCTCGCGCTTCAGCACGACTATTCGAGGTGGCGCGCGACGAGGGCGAGCCTGCCCAGCCGAGCGTCGGCACTCGGTGTCGCCGCGGATCCGACATTCGCCGGCGCGCGGATCAACGTGTTCGAGCGGCCGCATACCGAGGCCAGCTATCTCACCGAGGAAATGGTGTTCCGGATGGCGCGGCGCCATGCGGAGTCGCTCACCCGGATCGCCCGCGTCGCGGTGCTGTCTTCCGCGATCGCCCTGCTGGCTGCCGCGGCCGTCGCGCCGGATGCGCTGGTCCGGCCGCTGGCGATCGCCGCACTGCTCGCCCAGCTCGTCGGCATCGGTGTCGACCGCTGGCTGTTCTTCGCCGAGGCGCGACACGTGGTCGAGGTGTACTACAGGGGCTGACGCGCCGCCGGGATCCGCGGCGGTTGGCCGGCCGAGGTCGCGAAAAATTTCTGTGGCGGAACCCGGCGACCGCGTGGCGCCGCGGTGCGCGCGCCCTTAGGATTTTGCCTTCGCGCCTCACCGGCGGCCGCTGCTCCGGACCGTTCCCGATGTCCCCCATCCCCCGGATCTTTCGCTTCGCCCTGTTCCTGTTCGCCGTGCTGGCCACGCCGGCACACGCCTTTTTCAACAAGGTCGATCCCGGCGAGCTTCCCGAGCTCGATGCCGACGAGGGCCTGCTGGTCGTGGCCGTGGATACGGCCACCGAGTTGTCCAGCGTGCGGGTCCATTACGAAGGCGGCGTGCTGACCAAGGCGAAGCTCAGCGACATCCCCAAGGGCGGTTCGATGGCCCTGTTCAAGATGAAAGCCGGCCACTACCAGTGGACCGAGATCATCACCGCCAACCATCGCTCGAAATTCGACCTGTCGAAGAAGAAGGAGCTCGACTTCCAGGTCGAGGCGGGAAGGATCAACTTCCCCGGCGAATTGATGCTGCACCAGCGCGGCCACTGGATGGACTTCCACGTCGCCAACCACGGCCTGCACGTGCTCGACTGGCTGCGGGCGCAGCACCCTGGCGTGATGGCGCGTTTTCCGTTCCGCTACAGCGGCCACTACCCCGATCCGTTCCCGGACTTCTTCGCGAGGGAAATCGGCGCGAAAACGGTCGCCGACCAGCCGACCGAGGTCACCCCATGGCCGGCCGCCGCCGGCAAGTTCGGCGAGCTGGCGCGGCCGTCGCAGGTCCAGGGCTATTCGCTGAGCCCGCACGGCAACCTGCTGCTGTCCGTCGGCTGGGACGGCAAGCAGTACGTCATCGACGCCACCGACCTGGTCCAGGGCGAGGCCGTGCGCCTGTTCGACTCGCCGCGGCGGATCATCGACGTGCAGTGGAAGGGCGATCGCGACGTGCTGGTCGGCATCGATCACGCGACCCTGGCCGGCGCGATCTACGCGGTGATCCACGTCGACGCCGAAAAGCCGGTGAAGGAGCGCTTCGCCGTGAAGTGGATCACGCGGCCGGGATTCCTGCTGAGCGTGCTGCCGGACGATCCGACCCACGTGCTGTTCGAGAGCGCCGGCAACCGCAAGAACGTGGTGGTGAACCTGTTCGACATCAGCTCGCCGAACGCGCTCGCCTGGTCGATGCGGACCAAGGATGCCGAGCGCCTCAATGTCGGGGTCGACGACGACCTGCTGTGGTTCGCCGACCTGAAGGGGCAACTGGCGCTGGCGCTGGTCCAGCGCGACGACCACTACGCGCTGGCACGCCGGATCGACGGCACCTTCAAGGAGGTCTTCTCGTTCACCGAGGAGCGCCACCTGCATCTGATCGGATTGTCCGGCGACCTGCGCTACCTGTACTGCCTGACCGACGACGAACGCGATCAGACCGAGCTGGTGGAGCTCGATCTCGACAACCCGGGCAGCCTGCGCACGGTCTTCGCCAAGCCCGGCGTCGACATCGTTTCCGCGGTGTTCGACGACGCGGGGAGACCGGTCGCCGCCAGCTACTACGACCAGGGCGGACTGGTCAGCCAGTACTTCGATGCGGCGGCCGAGACGCTGATGAAGCGCCTGTCGAGCTCGCTCGGCGGCCGCACCGTGGCGGTGGCGGCGCGCTCGCTGGACGGCACGCGTGCGGTCGTCGCGGCCGAGAGCCCGGAGCGCGGCGCGACCTACTACGTGTTCGATCAGGCGAAAGAGGAACTGTCCGAGCTCGACGAGGCGCGCCCCTGGCTGACGGACCAGCCCGCCAGCAGCCGCAGGACATTCAGCGCCAGCAGCAGCGACGGGCTCGCCATCGAGTCCTACCTGTCGCTGCCTCCAGGCGACGGGAAGGTGCCGCTGGTGCTGTTCCCGCACGGCGGCCCGATCGAGGTCCGAGACTCCGTCGACTTCGATCCCGAGGTGCAGTTCCTGCTCGGCCAGGGCTTCGGCGTACTGCAGGTCAACTTCCGCGGTTCCGCCGGCTATGGCAAGGCCTTCCAGGCCGCCGGCAAGGGCTCGTTCGGCACCCTGATCCAGGACGACATCGATGCCGGACTGGCGGTCGCGCTGAAGGACCCGCGTGTCGACGGCACTCGCCTCTGCGTGCTCGGCGGCAGCTACGGCGGCTACTCCGCGCTGATCTCGGCGATCCGCTGGCCGCAGCGCTTCCGCTGCGCGGTCTCCCTGTTCGGCGTGAGCGACTGGCTGCTGAGTTTCACCGCCAGCGATGGCGGGCGCACCGAGGCGACCCGCAAGTGGCTGGAGGGGGCGGTCGGCAATCCCAACGAGAATCCGGATGCGGTCACGGCGATCTCGCCCCTGTACCGCTACCGCGATCTGACGACGCCGCTGCTGCTGGTCCACGGCGACAACGACCAGCGGGTGGACTACGAGAACAGCGCGCGTCTGGTGCGGATGCTGTCCGCGATCGGCCGGCCGCCGGCGCTGTACAAGGTCGCCGGCGGCGGTCACGGCGGTTTCGACAAGGACCAGTCCGAGGCGGTGTGGACGCGGGTCGCGGCGTTCCTGCACCAGCATCTCGATGCGCCCCAGCGCATGTAGGAGCGGCGAAAGCCACGATGTCCGAGCGGCGCAAGCCGCGACCCCCGAGACCTCGCACCCGGTGCTCACGCCCCTCGGAAATTTCGGCCAGCGTCGCTCCTGGCTTGCTAGCGCAGCCAGATCTCGATCCGCTCGTTCCGATAGCGCGCGTCCGGCCGCGTCGGATCGGCCAGCGGCAGCCGCCCGCCGAAGCCGCGGACCTGGAT
>JBGAPI010000023.1:0-77420 GCA_044221335.1 Ahniellaceae bacterium | reverse complement strand
TGCATGGTGCGGTCTCTCCTTCGGTTGGTCCCTTAGGAGAAAAAACCGCACCGTGCATGCGCTGTTTTCGCCGCAACCTAGCCCCAACGCGGCTGTTTTGCTAGCGAAAACCTGTCTAAACCTCAGGGCTTGCGCCCCTCCCACCGTCGAGCTCGCACTTCTGTTCCCTGTGCACGGAGCTCGGAACCCAAAGCTCTCCCCTCGGATGCTTTGGCCCACGCATCTTGTAACAACCGGCGCCCCCCAGGCGCACCCTACGACAGCGCCCAACACATACACTCGCCCTGATGAACGCCGCCGCCGATTTCGCTCTCCCCCGCCCGCAACTGGTCAGCGGCTACGGCCTGCGCCGTGCCCTCGCTGCCGGCATCCGCCGCGTGCTGGAACAGCGCGATGCGATCAACCGGATCAACGTGTTCCCGGTGCCGGACGGCGACACCGGCACCAACCTCGCGTTCACCCTGTCGTCGATGCTGGCGGCGATCCAGACGCCACGCCTCGCCCACGCCGGCGACGTGCTGAAGCGTGCCGCCAGCGAGGCGATCGACGGCGCGCGCGGCAACTCCGGCGCGATCATCGCGCAGTTCTTCCAGGGACTCGCCGAGTCCAGCGCCGACGCCCGACGGGTATCGCCGCAGGCGCTCGCCGCCGGCGCCCAGCGCGGCGCCGATCTCGCCCGCGAGGCGCTGGCCGAGCCGCGCGAGGGCACCATCCTGTCGGTGATCACGGTGTTCGCCCGCGCGCTGCGCCAGGCCAGCGCCGAGGGCCGGCGCGACTTCCGTGGCGCCTTCGACAAGGCACTCGCCGCCGCGCGCGAGGCGCTCGCCGACACTCCGAACCAGCTCGCCGTGCTGAAGTCCGCCGGGGTGGTCGATGCCGGCGCGCGCGGCTTCGTCGACCTGCTCGAAGGAGTCGACGACTTCATCCGCGGCCGCCTCGGCGGTCGCCACGTCGCGGTCGATGCCGAGCTCGCCGCGGCCGGCGTCGACAGCGTCACCGCCGAGGCCGAGGAACACGGTCCGCGCTACTGCACGGAATGCATGGTGAGCGGCCCGGCGGTCGATCGCCTGGCGCTGAAGGCCGCGCTGCTCGCGCAGCCGATCGCCAGCCTGGTGATCGCCGGCACTCGCGAGAAGGTGCGCATCCACGTCCATGTCGACGAGCCGCAGCGGGTCTTCGACATCTGCGCGACGTTCGGCACGGTGTCGAGCCAGAAGGCCGACGACATGCACCGCCAGACCCAGGCCGCGCACCAGCAGATGAGCCGCGTCGCGATCGTCACCGACTCCGCCGCCGATCTGCCGCTGGAGGCGATGGAGCGCCTCGCGATCCATCTGGTGCCGGTCCGGATCAGCCTCGGCAGCCGCGACTTCCTGGACCGGGTGTCCTTGTCGCCATCGGAGTTCTACCGCGAGCTGCGCGACAGCCCGGTGATGCCGCGCACCTCGCAGCCGCCGCCGGGCGACTTCCGCCGGCTGTTCGAGTTCCTGCTGTCGCATCATCAGCAGCTTGTCTACGTCGGCCTCTCGCGCGCGCTGTCGGGGACCCTGCAGTCGGCGGAGACCGCGGCCGGCCGCTTCGGCGCGGAGCGCGCGGTGGTGCTCGACTCCCGCGCCGGCTCCGCCGCCCAGGCCCTGCTCACCATCGCCGCCGCGGAGGCCGCGGCCGAAGGCGCGGATGTCGCCGCGATCCGTCGCCGCGTCGCCGAGCTGATCCCGCGCACGCGCTACTACGCCGCGATCCGGGACCTGCGCTACGGCGTCCGGGGCGGTCGCGCGCCACCGCTCGCGGCGACGCTGTCGACCCTGCTCCGGGCCAAGCCGATCGTCGCCGGCAAGGACAACGGCAAGCTCGGCATGGCCGGCGTGATCTTCGGCCGCGACCGCTTCGCCGAGCGGATGTCCGACTGGCTGCTGCGCCGCCTCGACCCGCGCCGCCGCTGGCGCATCCTGGTCGGCCACTGCGACTGTCCCGACGACGGGGCGACCGTGCACCGGCGCCTCCTCGAGCGCCTGCCCGAGGTCGATGGCGACTGGCTGGTCGAGGCCGGCAGCGGCATCGGAGCGCACGCCGGACCGGGCTCGCTGGTGATCGGCGTGCAGGACCGCGGGGCGCGCGGATGACCCCAGTGTTCGCCGCGAAGCTGCTGGTCGCCTACCTGCTCGGCTCGCTGTCCGGCAGCCTGATGCTGGGCAGGCTGCGCGGCGTCGACATCCGCACGCTCGGCAGCGGCAATGCCGGCGGCACCAACGCGCTGCGCACCCAGGGCTGGCGCTTCGGCCTCGGGGTGATGCTGATCGACGTCGCGAAGGGCGTGCTGTCGGCCTGGCTCGGACTGCAGCCGCAGTACGGCAGCGGCCTGCCGTTGCCCCTGGACGCGCTGCTGATGGCCGCGGCCGCCTGCGTCGGCCATGTGTTCCCGGTCTGGCACGGCTTTCGCGGCGGCAAGGGCGCGGCGGTGCTGGTCGGCGGCTACGCGCTGCTGGCGCCGTGGTGCCTCGCGATCGCGCTCGGCGCGTGGGTCGTGCTGCTGCTGTGCTTCGGCTATGTCGGACCGGCGACGGTGGTCGCGGTGGCCGTGGTGCCGCTCGCCTCCTGGTTCCTGGTCGCCCCGGCGCTGCAGCCCGGGTTCGTCGCGATCAGCGCGCTGCTCGCCGTGTTCGTCGCGTGGACCCATCGCGACAATCTCCGCCGCCTCGCCGCCGGCAACGAGAACCGCTTCGAGCGCGCCCGCCTGATCGGCCGCTGGTACGAGCGCCGGCGTCGCCCCGCGGGCACCTGAGCCGATGCGGATCGAAGACGTCGCCCGCTCGCTCGGCGCGGAATGGCAGTCGGGACAAGCCCTCGCCGAGCGCTTCGGCGTCACCCGCGCGGCACTGTGGAAGGCGATCGAGCGCCTGCGTGCGATGGGCCTGGTTGTCGAAGCGTCCCGGACGAGCGGCTACCGCCTTGCCGACGCTCCGGACTGGCTGAATGCAGAAGGATTCCGCTCTTTCCGGAGGCCGACTCCCGGCCGGCCGCCGATCGGCCTGGAGATCGCCTTCGAGATCGACTCCACCAATTCCGCCCTGCTGCGCGAGCCCGCGGACGCGCCATCGCCCAAGGTCCTGCTCGCGGAATTCCAGAGCGCCGGCCGCGGTCGTCGCGGACGCAACTGGCGCTCGCCCTTGGGCGCGAACCTGTACCTGTCGCTGCGCTGGTCCAGCGAGCGCGGCATCGCGGGCCTCGGCGGACTGTCGCTGGTCACCGGCCTCGCGATCGCGTCGGCGCTGCGGCCGTTCGGGATCGCCGTGATGCTGAAGTGGCCGAACGACCTCTGGATCGGACAGGACAAGCTCGGCGGCATCCTGATCGAGGCCAGCGGCGAGCACGCCGGACCCTGCCGGGTGGTGATCGGCATCGGCCTCAACGTGCGGATGCCGGCCGGCTCCGCGCGCGACATCGACCAGCCCTGGACCGACCTTGTCCGCGCCGGTGCGGCGCCACTCGAACGCTCTCGGATCGCCGCCGCTCTGGTCGACGAGCTGCTGGCGGCGCTGCAGCGCTTCGAGCGCGATGGACTCGCGCCCTTCCTCGCCGACTGGGATGGGCACGACGCGCTGCGCGACCGTCCCCTGTCGGTGCTGCTCGGCGAGCAGCGCATCGACGGCGTCGGCGCCGGCATCGATCATCTCGGACAGTTGCGGGTCGCGACGGTCGACGGCCTCCGGGTGTTCGCGTCAGGCGAAGTCAGCGTTCGACCAGGGAAGGTGTCGGAATGAGCGGCCACGATCTGCTGATCGACCTCGGCAATACCCGCCTGAAATGGGCCCGCTGCGCCGACAACGGCTCGCCGGGCCCGGCGACGGCGTTCGTCCACGGTGACGACGCCGGCTGGACGGCGCTCGACCAGGAACTGCGCCAGTCGCCGCCGCCCGCGGCCTGGATCGCGTCGGTCGCGCCGGCTGCCGTCGAAGCCCGGCTGTTGTCGGCGCTGGCGGCGGCATCCCCGCAGTCGAGCATCCAGCGCTTGAGCTCGCCTGCCGCGGGTGGCGGCGTGCGCAACGCCTACGCCGAGCCGAAGCGCCTCGGCATCGACCGCTTCCTCGCGCTGGTCGCGGCGCACTCGGCCTTTCCCGGCCCGGCCCTGCTGGTCAGCGCCGGCACCGCGCTCACCGTCGACGCGCTGGCCGCGGACGGCGAGCATCTCGGCGGACTGATCGCACCGGGCATCGCGATGGCGCAGGACGCCGTGGTCGCCCGCAGCGGCAGGGTGCAGAAGCGCGACGAGGGAGCGGTCGACTGGCTCGGGAGGAGCACCGAATCCTGTCTCGCCTCCGGCGCCTGGACCGCGGCCGTCGGCCTGGTCGAGCGCAGCGCGGCGGAGTTCCAGCGGCGTCTCGGCGTCCCCCCGCGCCTGCTGCTGCACGGCGGCGACGCGGCCCAGCTGGCACCGCGCCTGGGACGGCCCGCCGAGGTGGTCGACGGCCTGGTCCTGTTCGGCCTCGCGCTGTGGCGGCGGACGCCACCCGCCTCGCGCTCGTGAGAAGATTGCGGATCAGACGGCGACGCGATGTTCCGCGCGGAGCGCGGAGGCCCGCCGTCGCCTGCCGAAGGGATGCCGATCGCCCGTGCTTGCGCGCCTGATCTTCCTGTTGCTGTTCGCCGCCAACATCGGAGTCGGCGCCTGGATCGTCCTCGGCGCACGGGCACCGCGACCGGCACCGCCGCCGTCGCACGACCCGGCGGTCGGCGCCCTGGTGCTGCTGTCGGAGCGCGAGCCCAGCGGCGAGGCGCAGCGCGCCGAACTGGCGTCGGCGCCGATCGATGTCGGCAGCGAGACCTGCACTTCGCTGGGTCCATTCGCGACCCAGTCCGACATGCGCCGTGCGCTCAACGCGCTGACGCCGCTGGTCAGCCACATCCAGTTCCGCGAGACGCAGAGCCAGGAGTCGCGCGGCTTCACCGTGTTCCTGCCGGCGCCACCGACCCGCGACGAGGCGCTGAAGCTCGCCCGCCAGTTGACCGCGAAGGGCGTGCGGGACTTCTACGTGGTCACCGCTGGCGAACGCCAGAACACGATCTCGCTGGGCTTGTTCCACGATCGCCCGAACGCCGACAAGCGCCGCGACCAGTTGACCCAGCTCGGATTCGCGCCGACGGTCGAGGAGCGCCGCGACACCTCGACCCAGTACTGGCTCGACTGGTCCGCCCCGCGCGGCCATCCGATCGACTGGAAGGCCGCCCTGGGCGAGGCGCGGCTGCTGACGGCGCGCGAGGTACGCTGCTTCTAGGGGCTTTCCCGCGGGACGGCGCTGGGCGCCGCCCCGCGGGAAAGCTCTCATCGAACAGGCGATGGTTTCAGGAGCGGGAGCGGAGAGCGGGCATGAACGGTAGCGGTGGATTCGACCCGGACTTGGACTTGCGCCTCGAACGCGAGGTTGCGGTGCCCGTGGCGCACCTGTGGCGCGGCTGGACCGATCCGGCGCTGCTGCTGCAGTGGTTCTGCCCGGCGCCGTGGAAGACCGTCGCTTGCGAGATCGACCTGCGTGCCGGCGGACGCTTCTCCAGCGTGATGCAGTCGCCGGAGGGACAGCAGTTCCCCAACGAGGGTTGCTATCTCGAAGTGGTTCCGGAACGTCGGCTGGTCTGGACCAATGCGATGGCGCCGGGCTTTCGGCCCTGCGCGCCGCTGGGCGCCGCCGAGTGCGATCGCTTCACTTTCACCGGCATCGTCGAGTTCGAATCGATCGCCGCCACCCGCAGTCGCTATCGCGCCACGGTGCTGCACTCCGACCAGGCCGGTCGCGACCGCCACGCCGCGATGGGCTTCGAACAAGGCTGGGGCGCGGCACTCGATCAGTTGCTCGCGCTGTACGGCAAGGTCTGACGAGGAATCACCCCGATGAACGAACCGACCCCCGCCTCGGCGGAAACGCTCGCCGAAGCCGCCGCCTTCCGACGCCTCGTCGCCCATCTGCGCGGCCGCACCGATGTGCAGAACCTCGATCTCATGAACCTCGCGGGCTTCTGCCGCAACTGCCTCGCCGACTGGTACCGCGAGGCGGCAGCGGAACACGGCGTGGTGCTGGACAAGGACGGCGCGCGCGAGCGCGTGTACGGCATGACCTACGCCGAGTGGAAGGCGACGTTCCAGAAGTAGGACGCCCCGCCTGCCGCTACCTCGCGACGCCGCATCGGCGACCGCCGCGGCGGGAACGACTCGCCACCCGCGAAGCCCTCGCGACGGCAGGCAGGGCCCGCCCTGCGGCGACACGGCGGCCCCGGACCTCCGGAACTCCGGGGCGAACCTGTCCCGGCGGGCGGTGGCCGAAGGTCGTCGTGGATCGCTGGCCTCGAACGGAGCATCGACTCGCTACACTGCCACGATGACCACTGCCGCCTCCCCCCACCCGCTGCTCGACACGCTGCTGCCGCTCGCGGCGCGCACGCTCGAAGCCGCCCTGGCGCGCGTCCTGCGCCTCGACCCCGCCGCCGCCGAGCGCCTCGCCGCGCTGAACGGCCAGAGCATCGAGCTGACCTGGACCGGTCCGGACTGGGGCCTGCGGATGTCGGTCGTCGATGGCGCCGTCAAGTTGGCGCCACGCGATCCCGAGCGCGAGCCCGACCTCGCGGTGCGCGGCGCGCTCTCCGGCGTGCTGGCGGCGATGGTGTCGATGCGCGAGCGCGGCGTGCTGCCGACCGGTGCGGTGAAGATGAGCGGCGATCCCGGGCTCGCGCGCGCGCTGGGCGAGGTCGCCGAGAAGTACAAGCCCGACCTCGAGGCCGAACTGTCGACCCGGCTCGGACCGGTCTGGGGTCCGCAACTCGCGCGCGCGCTCGCCGGCGGCGCGGCCTGGGCGCGGGAGTCGGCGACGAGCCTGGTCGGCGATGCCGTCGTGCACCTGCGCGACGACACCGGCGACCTGGTGCCGCGCGCCGAGGTCGACGCCTTCCTCGACGACGTCGACCGCCTGCGCGATCGCGTCGAACACGCCGCCGCACGCCTCGCGGACCTGCAGGCACGCGCCCACGGCGGGAGCGGCACGTGATCGGAGGACTCGGTCGGCTGGTCCACATCGCGCGGGTCCTGCTCGGTTATCGCCTCGACGAACTGGTCGAGGCGATCCACCTGTTCCGGCCGCTGCGTTACCTGCGCGCCGTCGTCGCACCGAAGCGCCCCGGCGTCGACACGATGTCGCGCGGCGAGCGGCTGCGCCGCGCGCTGGAGGAACTGGGTCCGATCTTCGTCAAGGCGGGACAGGTGCTGTCCACCCGCCGCGACCTGCTGCCGCCCGACATCGTCGACGCGCTCGCGCTGCTGCGCGACCAGGTCACGCCCTACGACGGCGAGGTCGCCGAGGCGGCGGTGATCCGCGCGCTCGGCGGTCGCATCGGCGACCACTTCGCCAGCTTCGACCGCACGCCGCTCGCCTCCGCCTCGATCGCCCAGGTGCATCCGGCGACGCTGCCGGACGGCCGCCAGGTGGTGGTCAAGGTGCTGCGGCCCAGCATCGCCGCCGACATCGATCGCGACCTCGCGATGCTGAACACGCTCGGCGACCTCGCCGAGCGCTACCTGCCGGACGCGAAGCGGATCCAGCCGAAGGCCGTCGTCGGCGAGATCGAGCGGACGCTGCGCGACGAGCTCGACCTGATGCGCGAGGGCGCCAACTGCTCGAGCTTCCGGCGCAACTTCAAGGACTCCCCGGACCTGTACGTGCCCGAGGTGATCTGGTCGCATTCCGCCGATGGCGTGCTGACGATGGAGCGGGTCAGCGGCCTGCACTCCGACGACATCGCCGCGCTCGACGCCGCCGGCATCGACCGGAAGAGACTCGCCGCGAAGGGCGTGGTGGTGTTCTACACGCAGGTCTTTCGCGACAACTTCTTCCACGCCGACGCCCACGCCGGCAACATCTGGGTCGACCCGGAGCGGCGCGAGGATCCGCGCTTCATCGCGCTCGACTTCGGCATCATGGGTTCGCTGCCGCCGACCGACCAGTACTACCTCGCCGAGAACTTCCAGGCGATGTTCACGCTGGACTATCGGCGCATCGCCGAGCTGCACATCGAGGCGGGCTGGATCCCGTCGCACGTCCGGGTCGACGACCTCGAGTCCGCGGTCCGGTCGGTCTGCGAGCCCTACTTCACCCGGCCGCTGTCGGAGATCTCGCTCGGCGAGGTGCTGGCGAAGCTGTTCCGCGTCGCCCACCGCTACGAGCTCAACATCCAGCCGCAGCTGATCCTGCTGCAGAAGACCCTGCTCAACATCGAGGGCCTGGCGCGCCAGCTCGACCCGGCGCTCGACATTTTCGCGACCGCGAAGCCGGTGCTGGAGGCGATCCTGCGCAAGCGCTACAGCCTCGGCGCGCTGATCGAGGACTTCCAGCGCCGCACCCCGGAGCTGTTCCAGCGCGCGCCGGACGTGCCGCGCCTGCTGATGGGCTACCTCAGCCAGGCCAACCGCGGCGAGCAGTCCTTCCAGATGCGCTCGGTCGAGATCGCGGAACTCACCCGGTCCGCCGAGCGCGGCGCGCAGCGCACCGTGATGGCGGTGCTCGGCGCGGGTTTCCTGGTCGCCGGGGCGATCCTGCTGCTGTTCGATTCCAGCAGCGCGCAGGTCATGCACCTGCCGCTGTCCGGAGTCGCTGCCGTGGTCGGCGCCGCGGCGGCGTTTTCGCGCGCGCTCTGGCCACGCTGACGGATCAGCGAGGATGATGGTGCCCCCGATGGACGCCGCACGGCCCGAGGCCGCGGTCATGCCCCCCCGGAATCCGGGGGACGCGAGCGTCGGGCATCGCCCCGCGCTCGCGGGGATGTGGGGAGGCTTCGGGTCGAACGGAGCCGCGACCGCCGCAGCGTTCGAGGTGATCGAGTCCCCATGAACACCTCGGTGATGTCCGATCGCGAGCCGGTGAGAGTCGTGTTCGAAGACGAGCACATCGTGGCGCTCGACAAGCCCGCCGGGCTGATCGCGCACCGCTCGGCACTCGCACGCTTCGAGAGGGACTTCTTCATCGACGAGGCCCGCGCGCTGGTCGGACGCACGATCTATCTCGCGCACCGGCTCGACCGCGCGACCTCGGGCATCGTGATCTGTGCGGCCAGCAAGGAGGTCGCGGCGGCGCTCGGCCAGCAGTTCATGGGGCGCGGCATCGACAAGACCTACCTCGCGGTCACCCGCGGCTACACCCCGGAGTCCGGCGAATGCACGGCGATGCTCGACGCCCCGCACAATCCGGAACCGAAGGAGGCGCTGACCCGCTACACGCGCCTCGCGACCATCGAACTGCCGATCCCGATCGCGCGCTGGCCGACCTCCCGCTACAGCCTCGTCGAGGTGCGGCCCGAGACCGGCCGCTACCAGCAGATCCGCCGCCACCTGCGCGACATCTCGCATCCGATCGCCGGCGACTCCGCCCACGGCGACGGCCGCCACAACCGCAACCTGCGGATCCACTTCGGCCTCGACCGGATGCTGCTGCACAGCTGGATGCTGGCCTTCGACCATCCCGCCGATGGCCGCCGGGTCACGCTGTCGGCACCGCTCGACCGCAAGTGGCGGAAGATCATCGACGCGTTCGGCTGGCGCGAGGCCTTCACCGCCCATGCCGGGCAGCGCGCCGCGGCGGCCTTCCTCGACGGCTGAAGTGAAATCCCGGCACGCGAATTCCTTACAATCGCGCCATGCCCCTGACCATCGATCACCTCCGGATCCCTGACGAGGAGCTGCAGGAGCGCTTCGTGCGTTCCTCCGGCCCCGGCGGCCAGAACGTCAACAAGGTCGCGACCGCCGTGGAGTTGCGCTGGGATGCGCGCGCCAGCACCGCGCTGCCCGAGGCCGTGCGCGAGCGCCTG
The DNA here is from genome assembly GCA_044221335.1 of Ahniellaceae bacterium. Lineage (GTDB taxonomy): Bacteria > Pseudomonadota > Gammaproteobacteria > Xanthomonadales > Ahniellaceae > JBGAPI01. The sequence goes on along the minus strand of JBGAPI010000023.1, from coordinate 67,580 downwards.
CTCGCGCGCGGCGACCGCCGGATCACCAACGACGGCGTCGTGGTGATCAGCGCCCAGCGCTTCCGCACCCAGGAACGCAACCGCGACGATGCCCGCGAACGACTCGCGGCGATGATCGCCGCCGCGCTGGTGGTGGCGAAGCCGCGGGTCGCGACCAAGCCGTCGAAAGCCGCGAAGCGGCGCCGGCTGGATGCCAAGAAGGAACGCTCCGGCGTCAAGAAGGCCCGGGCCACCCCCCGCTGGGAGCGCGAATGAGCGACCGATTGATCGCGGTGCCGGACGAAGTCCCGCGCACCCATGGCCGCTTCGCCCGCTGGTTCGGCAATCTGGTCCTCGCGCTCGGGGGCTGGCGCATCACCGGCGAGTGGCCGCGGCTCCGTCGCGTCGTCATCATCGCCGCGCCGCACTCCTCCGGCTGGGACGCGGTCTGGGGACTGGCCGCGAAGCTCGCGATGGGACTCGACATCCGCTTCATGGCCAAGGCCGAGCTGTTCCGCTTCCCGCTCGGCTGGCTGCTGCTGACGCTGGGCGCCGAACCGATCGACCGCTCCAAGGCGACGGGCAGCGTCGACCAGGCGATCGACGCGCTGAACGCCGACGACAACCGCTGGTTCCTGCTGGCGCCGGAAGGCACCCGCAAGAAGGTCGTGAAGTGGAAGTCGGGCTTCTGGCGGATCGCCCGAGGCGCCGGCGTACCGGTGACCTGCGTCGGTTTCGACTACCCGAGCCGCACGATCCGGATCGGACCGACCAGCGAAACCTCGGACGACTGCGACGCCGACCTCGAGCGCTTCCGTTCCTATTTCGCGGCCTGCCAGGGCCTGCGCCGCGGCGTCTGAGCGATGCCCTACCTGCAGCTGTCGCTGACGATCCAGCGCCGCGGCGTCGAGCGTGTCGAGGCGGCGCTGGCCGACCTCGGCGCCCTCTCGGTGTCGCTGGCCGATGCCCATGACGACGCGATCTTCGAGCCGAAGCCCGGCGAGACGCCGCTGTGGCCGGAGGTGCGGCTCGACGCCCTGTTCGACGCGGACGCAGACCGCCGCGGACTCGGACTCGCGCTGACCGAACTGCTGCCCTGGCTGCGCGAGGAGCAGCTCGCGTTCGAGCACATCGGCGACGCCGATTGGACCCGGGCGTGGATGGACAGCTACCGGCCGATGCGCTTCGGCGAGCGGCTGGCGGTCTATCCCTCCGGGAACGAGGTGGCCGACGAGGACGCGGGGCGGGTCGTCGTTCGCCTGGATCCCGGCCTCGCCTTCGGCTCCGGCACCCACGCCACCACCGCGCTCTGCCTCGCCTGGCTCGACAGCCTCGACCTCGCTGGCCGCCGCGTCCTCGATTTCGGCTGCGGCTCCGGCATTCTCGCGGTGGCCGCGCTGAAGCTCGGGGCGGTGTCGGCCCACGGCATCGACATCGATCCGCAGGCACTGCTCGCGTCGGCCAGCAATGCCGAGGCCAACGGCGTCGGCGAGCACCTCTCCCTGGCGGACGGCTCACGGGACACTGATCGCGCCGCCTACGACGTGGTGGTCGCCAACATCCTCGCCGGCGCCCTGGTCGAGCTGGCACCGCTGATCCTCGCCGGCGCGCGACCCGGAGCCCCGATCGCCCTGTCCGGAATCCTCGAGGGGCAACAGGACGAAGTGATCGCGGCCTATGCCGCCGCCTGCCCGGACCTGGCGGTGCGGGTGCAGGACGGCTGGGTGCTGGTTCACGGCCGGGTGCAGTAGGACGAGCGCCCACGCAGGCTGTCGAACAACCGTCGGCTGGAACGGGCGACGGATGACCCGTCGACGGATCGAGCGCGCGGACGCCTGATTTCCAGACAGCGAGCCCGGGCGTGCTCCGGACTCGGGAAGGACGAGCGACCCCGAGGATCGCTTTTCCGCCGGCGACTAGGGTTTCGAGACCCGGTAGCGCAGGCCTTCGACCCTGCCCTCGCGCGGTTCGACGAAAAAGCTGTAGTCGGTCCACGGGTCGGGCGCCGGAGACTTCCCGCGGTGTTCGGCGCTGCGCTCGTAGGTGCGGTCGATCGTGCCGATCCGCAGGTTGCCGACGAGGCGCGCCGGATGCTCCGGAGTGACGTCGATCCAGACATAGCCGCGCGAGCGGAAACTGCCGAAGCCCTTGATCTTGCCGGCGGCGAACCAGGGCGAGTCGAACAGCTCCGGCGGCTCCTCCAGCCAGACGCGGGCCGTGCCGCGGGCGACGCGGAGCTCGATCGCAACATGCGCGGCATTGGCGTCACCGCTGTGCGGCAGGTGCACGCCGAGTGGCTTGTCCAGCGGCGCCAAAGCCCCCTCGACCGCGACGACGGAGCTGTCGATGCGCCCTTCCGAGCGATCGTCATTGCGCGCGGCGGAGTCGATCCAGCCATCGAAGGGCCAATCGGGCTCGAAGTTCTCGGGCCGGGTCACGCGGGTCTCGTCGAGATCGACCGCCCAGGCCCCCTTGGCCGGCAGCCGGTCCGGCAGGCGCCGGATCGGCGTGCCGCTGAGATCCAGCGAATCCAGCGCGAGTCCGAGCAGCGGGGTCACGTCCTCGACCTTGCTGTTCGCCAGGTCCAGGACCCGCAATGCCGACTGTCCCGCGAGCGCCTCGACACTCGCGATCGAGGTCCGTGCCAGATGCAGCTCGCTCACCCCGGCCGGCAACCGGGCCGCGTCGCCGATCCCGTTCGCGCCGAGATCCAGGAACACCAGGGCGGACAGGGGTGTCAGGTCCGGCCAGTCCTTCAGTCCGGAATTGCGCAGGCTGAGCGCCTGCAGGGCCGGAAGACCGCTCCAGTCGATCGTCGCGGGTACGTTGACGCCGTTGAGGCTGAGACCGAGCACATGGCCGTTCTCGATGACCACCGCCGTCGCGTTGCGGCCGTCGCTGAACAGGTGGCCGCTGGCATCGAAGATCAGGCGCAGCTGCGGGTCCTTGTGGATGCGGACGCCGGCGGCGCTGCAGATCCCGTCCAGCGCCGTGCGCTCGCCCTCCGGCAGGCTCGCCAGCGCCTCCTCCAGCGTCGGCACTGGCGGCGCGCGCCAGGCGAGGAACAGCAGCAGCCCGATCAGGCCACCGACAACGGCGAGTACACCGAGCAGCAGTTTCAGCAGAGTCTTCAAGCGTCGATTTCCTTCCGCCGGAGCATGGGCGCGCCCGGGGCGTGCCCGCTGTACCACGAAGTTCCATCGGCCCGCGGCTCACGAGCCGCGGATGGCGAGCCCGCTCGACGATGCGGAGCACGTCGGGAGGGCGCCGCCCCCTACTTCAGGAAGTCGACGACGACCTGCAGCATCGCCCGCGTCGCCAGCGGCAGCGCCTTCTCGTCGAGGCGAAAGCGCGGCGAATGATTGAACGCCGCGGCCTCGGCATTCTCGCCGGCCGGGGTGACGCCGACGAAGAAATACATGCCCGGCACCTGGTCCGCGAACGCGGCGAAGTCCTCGGCCGGCATCACGTAGGGCATCTCGACGACGTGGTCGGCACCGGCCGCCTTCACCAGCGACGGGCGCATCCGCTCGGTCAGCGCGCGGTCGTTGCTCAGCATTCCGGCGTTCGACTTGATCTCGGTGGTGGCGGTGGCGCCGGTGGTCGCCGCCGCGGCGCTCGCGGTGGCCGCCATCGCCTTCCAGATGGTGTCGCGCATCCCGAGATCGAAGGTGCGGATGGTGCCGACCAGCTCGACCTGCTCGGGAATAATGTTGTAGCGGACGCCGCCGTTGATCCGGCCCACCGAGACCACCGCCGGCGCCTTGGTGAGATCGAGGCGGCGGCTCACGATGGTCTGCAGCGACGTCACCACGTTGGCCGCGGCGACGACCGGGTCGATGCCGCTCCAGGGCTTGGCGCCGTGGGTCTGAGCGCCCTTGACCACGATCCGGAACTGGTCGGAACCGGCCATCGTCGGGCCAGCCCGGACACCGAGCGTGCCGGTGTTGAGCGACGCCCAGACATGCAGCCCGAACACGGCCGCCGGCGGATGCCCGGCGAAGGCGCCCTCCTTCAGCATCAGCGCCGCGCCGCCCTCCTCGTCGCCCGGAGGACCCTCTTCGGCGGGCTGGAACACGAACAGCACGTTGCCGGCGAGCTCCTTGCGCATCCCGGACAGCGCCGTCGCGACGCCGAGCAGCACCGAGGTATGGCCGTCGTGACCGCAGGCGTGCATCACCCCGACGTCCTGCCCCGCGTACTGCGCGCGCACCGTCGACTTGAACGGCAGGTCGACCTCCTCGGTCACCGGCAGCGCGTCCATGTCGGCCCGCACCGCCACCGTCGGACCGGGCTTGCCGCCCTGCAGGTAGGCGACGACGCCGGTCTTGCCGACGCGTTCCTTCACCTCGAAACCGAGCGCCCGCAGCTGCTTCGCCACCAGCGCGGCGGTGCGGGTCTCGCGGTTGGAGAGCTCCGGGTGCTGGTGCAGGTCGCGGCGCCAGGCGAGCACCTGCGCGTCGACCCCCGCCGCGGCCTGCTCGACACCGGCATCGACGGCCCCGGCGCTACCGCCGGCCAGCCCCAACAGCATCGCGACCGCGATACGACCTGCATTTCGATTCATGGACTTGCTCCGCGCCGTGGACGGCGGATCATACGGCGCATCGGCGCGCCGGTCAGGGCGCAGGCTGGCACTCGATGATGTTGTTTTGCGATGAAGTCGAATTGAGTCGGTTCCGTCGTCGCGCAGTGCAGCGATTCCGGGGTGAAGTCGCTGGACGGCTTCGCTGCGTGCACGACGACGGTCCCTGGAAGTCCGCGTCGTCTCCACCCGCACCGGAACCGCCCGATGGACGCCAATGAAACCTGGCAACAGGCCGACCAGATCCTCGACCGCCTGCTCGACCTGCCCGACGACCAGCGCGACGCCGCGCTGGCGGGATTCGACCTGACCGCCGATCTGCGCGAGGCCACCGTCCGCCTGCTCGCCGCGCACCGGCGCGCCACCGGCGGCCTCGATCAGCCGCTGCTGCCGCCGACCAGCTCCGACGCGCTCTGCGGCCGCCGGGTCGGGCGCTGGGTGCTCGAGAAGGAGATCGGCAGCGGCGGCATGGCCGTGGTCTACCGTGCCCGCAGCGCCGGCGACCCCGACGGCCACGTCGTCGCGCTGAAGCTGCTGCGCCTGGGCACGCTCGCCGGTACCGACGGCGCCCGCTTCCGGGAGGAACAGCGCCTGCTGGCACGCCTGCGCCACCCCCACATCGTCACCCTGATCGACAGCGGCGTCGATGCCGACGGCACGCCCTGGCTCGCCACCGCGCTGGTCAACGGCGTCGCCATCGACCGCTGGTGCCGCGAGCGCCGCCTCGATGTGCGCCAGCGCGTGCGGCTGGTGCTGGCGGTCTGCGCCGCGGTCGATCATGCCCACCGCAACCTCATCATCCACCGCGACCTCAAGCCCTCCAACATCCTGGTCGACGAGGACGGCCATGTGCGCCTGCTCGACTTCGGCATCGCGCGCCTGGCGGCCGGCGACAGCTCGGAGCCGACCGCGCCGCAGCAGCGGATGCTGACCCCGCAGTACGCCGCGCCCGAGCAGTTCAGCGGCGCCCCGGCGAGCACCGCGATCGACGTGTACGGCGTCGGCGCGGTGCTCTACGCGCTGCTGGCCGGACGCCCGCCGCGCGGAAGCCAGGGCCCGACCGACACCCTGCCGCTGGCGCCGTCGCAGGCGCTGCGGAACGGCGAGGCCTTTCTTGCCGCCGATCTGGCGCGCGCCCGCGCCGACGTCTCCGGCGACCTCGACGCGATCGCGCTGAAGGCGCTGGCGCAGGAGCCCGAGCGCCGCTACGCCAGCGTCGCCGAGCTCGCTACCGACCTGTCGGCCTGGATGCAGCGCCGGCCGGTCAGCGCACGCGCGCCATCGGCCTGGTACCGGGCGGGAAAATTCCTGCGTCGCCACTGGTTCGGCACCGCATCGCTGGTCGCGGTGCTGGTCGCCCTCGGTGCCGGTGCGGTGGCGGTCACTCTGCAGATGCGCCAGACCCGGATCGCTGCTGACCGTGCCCTGGTCCAGGCGAAGCGGGCGGACGCGGTGCGCGACTTGCTGGTCGATCTGTTCAAGAGCCGCGATCCGACCGTGCTCGGCGGTACCACCCCGGACCTCGCCCGCCTGCTCGAAGACGGTCGTCAGCGCGTGCTCAAGGACGATGCACTACCGCCAGAGTCGAGGATCGAGCTGCTGGAGGCGCTGGCCACGATCCACAGCAACCTCGGCCAGTTTCAGCAGGGAAGCGACCTGCTCGAACAGTCGCTGGCCCTGGCCAAGGAACATCCGGAGCTGCCTGCCGCGGTGCGGCTGCATCCGCGCCTGCAGCAGGTCCAGATCCTCAACGCGATCGGCCGCCCCGCCGAGGGCCTCCAGGTGGCCACCGACATGGTGAAGGCGGTGCGGGCGGAAAGCACGGTCGACGACCAGATGCTGGGCTCGGCTCTGGTGGTCCTGACCGAGACCCGCACCTTTGCCGGCGCAATGCAGCCTGCAGACCACGAGGATGCCGCGGAAGCCGTGCGCCTGATGCGTGCCCTGGACCCGCCGCGGCCGCTCGCCCTCGGAAACGCCCTGCACGCTCAGGCGATGTTGGACCGCAATCTCAACCGCCTGGAAGACGCGGAGACCGCCGCCCGCGAGGCGATCCGGTTGTTCGAAGTACTGGGCGACAACGGGCGCTACGCGTTGCGCAGCGCATTGGTGACCCTGGGCGCCGTGTTGTCTCTTCGTCGCAACTACGAGGAATCGCTGGCGCTGGCTGAGCGCGGGCTGGAGTTGACGGCGACCATCTACGGCGAGGACAGCCTGATGTATGCCCGGACGCTCAACTCTGTCGGCGCCGAGCTGTCGCGGCATGGCCGCTACGACGAGGCCGCCCGCGTCCTGAACAAGGCCCTCGAGCGCCAGCGCGCGCTGCTCGGCGACAACGCCCGACTGGCACCGGTCCTCCACAACCTCGCCACCGTCGCCGAAGCCCAGGCCCGCTATCCCGATGCCCGTGCCGCCCTGACCGAGGCCCGCCGGCTGCTCTCCACCGCCGAACCTGCGAACGGTGAACACAATCTCAATGTCGTCTCGCTGCTGGCGGTGGTCGCCGCGGAAGCCGGTGACACCTCGACCTCTGAAGCGCTGTTCGACAGCGTGGAGCAGCAGCTTGCCAGCCTCGGCCCGACACCGGCGGCGACACGGGTGATCGGACTCGCCATGCTGCGACTGGCACGCGCCCGCATCGACGCCGGACGAATCGACGAGGCCCGATCGTGGCTGCCTCGGGCCCGCCCGATCCTGATCGACAGGGCTGAGCTCGGCGACCGCTACCGGCTGCAGCTGCTGGTTGCCGAAGGCACTGCGGCACGCCAGCGCGGCGACCGGCAGACGGCCGAGGAACGACTGGCGTCGGTCCTCGTGGTGCTCGATGCGCTGCCGACGAGCGAACGATTCTACGATTACGAGGAGTTGGTGCGCACCGCCGCGTTCGCGGCGGACCTCGGCAAGATCTCGGTCGCGCGTCGTTTGCTGGCGCTCGCCGACGGCGCCGTCACGGAGTCGACTCGCCCACGGCAGTTCGACGCGCTTCGCGAAAGGATCATCGCCGCCCTCCGCGCGTAGTGGTCCCCATGCCCGCGGCGTGTCCGCGGTTGCGATGCCACTTCCGATGCCGTTCTACAGATTGGCGTACAGGAAGGCTCGGGCACGCTCCCACTCGCGCTTCGCGGTCCGCTCGGAGCAAGCGAACAGTTCCGCGATCTCGGCGAATTCCAACCCGCCGAAATAGCGCATCTCGACGATCTCGCGCTGCCGCGGATTGATCGCGTCGAGACGGCCGAGCGCCTGGTCGATCGCCAGGACGTCGAGGTCGAGGCCGCCGCCCGCGACGACCTGGTCCGCGGCCTCCAGCGCGGCGTGCGCGGCACCGCCGCCGCGCTTGTCGGCGCAGGCGCGACGGGCATGGTCGACCCACACCGCCCGCATCGCCGTCGCGGCGGTCGCGAGGAAGTGGCGGCGGTCGTTGAGCGACAGCGTCGCGTTGCCGATCAGCCGGAGGTAGGCCTCGTTGACCAGCACGGTCGGGCTCAGCGTGCGCTCCGGCCCGCCGAGCTGGCCCGCAGCGAGGCGGCGCAACTCCGGGTAGAGCCGCGCGAACACCGCGTCGAGTGCACCACGATCGCCGGCGCTGGCGGCATTCAGCAGACTGGTGATCTCGCTCATCGATCGCCCCGTGGCCATGCGCGGCTCGTCCGGCGTGACGACCGGGACCGGGGCACGCGGATGACTTGCGGCCATCATGCCACGCGCGACGGCTCGACGATCGATGGCGTGGCAGGCGATTCCGACATTCGACGACCGCGACATGGCCCCCCCCGGTGACCGCACTGGTGATGCAATCGCGTTGGCGCGGCGATTCGTGCCATCCACCGTCGCGGATACCGGAAAACAAAAGGCCCCGCGGCATCCCTGCCGCAGGGCCTGTCCCGAACGAACCGGGGGCGGATCAGGCGGCGCGACGACGCGCGCTGGCCTTCACCTGGGTGTTGAGGTCGGTCACGCGGCCGAGCAGCTCGTCGAGGTCGCTCTTCGACGGCACGCCGAAACGGCCGAGCACGGCACCGATGCGCTCGGTGAGGCCGGTCTCGACGTCGCGCACGACATTGATCGCCTTGGTGCGGTAAGGGGTCACGAGGGCGCGGACCTGCTTGCTCACGTCGGTGGTGGCCTTCTTGAACTTCTTCTCGACGTCGGTCGCGGTCTTCTTCGCGTCCTTCACCAGGGTGGTGCGGAACTTGGTGGTGCGCGCCTGGAACTGGGTGCCCTCGGCCACCAGCGTGTCCATGATCTTCTCGCCCTGCTTCTGCGCCAGGGACACGGCGCCAAGGCCGGCCAGCACCAGCTTGCGGGCGGTTTCGTTGGCCGGGGTCGCGGCTACGGACTTGGTGGTGCGCTTGGTCACTCGCTTGGTCATGTCGTTTCTCCTGTGGGCCTCGTGCAGCCCGATCATTTCCGCCGGGATGGCTTGATGGGATTCTGTGCGGGCCGCGCTGAGCAATCACACTACGGCGGCGTATGGATCGCATCGTCGAAATGTCATCGCCGGTGAACGGTCGTCGCTTCGTCGATCTGCGCTGGAAGAAGGCCCAGTCCGGGGCGAGGCTGGCGTGCGGATCGCGTCTCCGAGGTCGGATCGTCGTCGGGAAGGACGACGATCGACGAAGCGCGCTTCGTCGCGGCAGACCAGGAGAGTAGGCGCCGGATTGCTACCTCGTCGCGGCGCTCCTCTCCGCAAAGACGGAGGATTATCCTCGCCCTCGCCCTCGGCCCTGGGCCCTGGACCCTGGGCCCTGGATCCTTCTTCCGCGCCGCCGATCGGAGCGAAGGCGCCCACGCACGCCGACCGGAAATGAAGCCGCGCAGGCCGCGCGCTTGATCTTGCCGCCCCGCTCCCCGATCCTTCGGCCACCCCGACAGGAGCAGGCCATGGCGAAGTTGAAATGGGCGGCGTTCAAGATGTCCGGCAAGGGCTTCGACTTCGCAGGAGACAAGCTCGACAAGGCATGGGCCAAGCTGCATGCCGGCGACCAGGAGCCCTTCCCCGACGCGGCGCGGATCGCGAAGCTCCTGAAGGCCAACGGCAAGCTCGGCAAGGCCGGCGATGCCGACAAGATCGCGGCGAAGCTGGCCGATGCGTGGCGGGCCTACCACGCCGGCGACTTCGGTTCCGCCTTCGAGCAGGGCGAGGCGCTGGGCGTGCTCGGCGCGACGGTCGCGAACAAGGCCATGGGCATCCACGCCGCGTACCTCGTCGACGACGATGCCGAGAAGATGAAGCGCTTCGAGGCCGTCGCCAGCCGGGCCGAGGAGGCCATCAAGGCCCTTCCCGACGAAGCCAATCACCACTATTTCCGCGCCTTCGCGCTGGGCCGCTATTCGCAGCTGCTGTCGGTCGCCAAGGCGCTGTCGCAGGGCATCGCCGGCAAGGTGAAGGAGTCCCTCGACAAGACCCTGAAGCTGTCGCCGAAGCACGCCGAGGCGCATCTCGCGCTGGCGCTCTATCACGCCGAGATCGTCGGCAAGGTCGGCGGCATGCTGGCGAGCCTCACCTACGGCGCCAAGGCCAGCACCGCCGAGGACCTGCTGAAGGCCGCCGCAAAGCTCTCCGGCGACCAGCCCATCGTCCACCTCGAGCACGGCAACGCGCTGCTGCTGCTCTACGGCGACAAGAAGGAAGACGCGGCCGCGGCGGCGTTCGAGAAGGCCGCCAAGATGAAGCCGCGCGACGCGATGGAGGCACTGGACATCGCGGCGGCGAAGGACAAGCTCGCGTAGGGCGCGCACTGCGCGCCATCGCCTGAACGCCCCGGGATGGCGGCCAGAGGCCGCCGCATGTAACGCGCACCCCGCACGCCCCGGCCTGAACGCCCCGGGAGGGCGGCCGGGGGTCGCCCGACGTGCGGCGCGCCCTGGCCCGTACGCCGCGCGACGCCGGCCAGACGCCGCCCTACAATCCGCGCCCCGATGTCCACGCCCACCGTCCACTTCCGCCCCGACGAAGTCCTGTCGGCCGACTACGGCCGCCTGCGGGCGCGGCTGCGCGGCCTCCAGCAGGCCCGGGTCGCGCCCGAGGACGCGCGCTGGGCGTCGCTCAGCGCGGACCTGGAGCGCTCGCGCGGCAAGCGCCAGCAGCGCCAGCTGCGCTATGCGGCGATCGCCGAACAGGCCGCGCGCTGCGACGAGGCCTTGCCGATCAGCGCCCGCGCCGACGACATCGTCGCAGCATTGCGCAATCACCCGGTGCTGGTGATCGCCGGCGAGACCGGCTCGGGCAAGACCACCCAGCTGCCGAAGCTGTGCCTCGCCGCCGGGCGCGGCGTGTCGGGGATGATCGGCTGCACCCAGCCGCGCCGGATCGCGGCACGCTCCGTCGCGCGCCGCGTGGCCGAGGAGATCGGTACGCCGCTCGGCGACCTCGTCGGCTTCCAGGTGCGCTTCACCGAGCAGGTCGGCGAGGCCGCGCTGGTCAAGTTCATGACCGACGGCATCCTGCTGGCCGAGATCCAGTCCGATCCCTGGCTGTCGCGCTACGACACGATCATCGTCGACGAGGCGCACGAGCGCAGCCTCAACGTCGATTTCCTGCTGGGCTACCTGAAGAAGCTGCTGAAGCGCCGCCCCGACCTGAAGCTGATCGTCACCTCGGCGACCATCGACACCGCGCGCTTCGCCGCCCATTTCGACGGCGCGCCGGTGCTCGAGGTCGAGGGTCGCAGCTATCCGGTCGAGGTGCGCTACCGGCCGCCAACGGCCGACGAGGATGGCCGCGAGCCCAGCCTGGCGGCACAGATCACGGCGACGGTCGAGGAGATCGGCCGGACCGACCCGCACGGCGATGTCCTGGTCTTCCTGCCCGGCGAGCGCGAGATCCGCGACGCCCACCTCGCGCTGGCGCGGCGCAAGTTCCGCGCGACCGAGGTGGTCGCGCTGTACGCGCGGCTGTCGGCGAAGGAACAGGATCGCGTCTTCCACCCGGGAACCGGGCGGCGCATCGTTCTCGCGACCAATGTCGCGGAGACCTCGCTGACGGTGCCGCGGATCCGCTACGTGATCGACCCCGGCACCGCGCGGGTCAACCGCTACTCGCACCGGCTGAAGGTGCAGCGCCTGCACATCGAGCCGGTCGCGCGTTCCTCCGCGAACCAGCGCGCCGGCCGCTGCGGGCGCGTCGGCCCCGGCGTCTGCTACCGGCTGTACGAGGAGAGCGACTACGCGACGCGGCCTGCGTTCGCCGATCCCGAGCTCGCCCGCTCCGCGCTCGCCGGCGTGATCCTGCGGCTGCTGCACCTGAAGCTCGGCCGGATCGAGGACTTCGCCTTCCTCGACCCGCCCAACGAGCGCGCCGTCGCCGACGGCTACCAGCAGCTGGTCGAACTCGGCGCGCTCGGCGAGGACCGCAGCGCGCTGACCGACACCGGCCGCCAGCTCGCGCGCCTGCCGATCGACGTCAAGCTGGCACGGATGCTGGTCGAGGCGGGGCGCCAGAAGTGTCTGCGCGAGATGCTCGTGCTCACTGCCTTCCTGTCGATCCAGGATCCGCGCGAACGTCCGGCCGATGCGCGCGAGGCTGCTGATCGCGCTCAGGCCGCCTATGCCGACAAGCACTCCGATTTCCGCGCGGTGCTGAAGCTTTGGGACGACTACCGCGTCGCCCACGAGGATCTCACCCAGTCGAAGCTGCGCGACTGGTGCGAGCAGCGTTTCCTCTCGTTCCTCCGGATGCGGGAGTGGCGCGAGCTGCATCGGCAGCTCCTGCTGATCGCCGCCGATCTCGGGATGGCACAGAACGACACTCCTGCCGAGGACGAGCCGCTGCACCGCGCGCTGCTGTCCGGTCTTCCCGGCCAGATCGGACGAAAGGACGAGAAGGGCCAGTACCAGGGCACCCGCGGCCGCCGCTTCCTGCCCTTCCCGGGCTCCGGACTCGCGAAGCATCCGCCGGCGTGGATGCTGTCGGCGATCTACCTCGATACCGCGCGCCTGTACGGACTGATGAACGCGCGGGTCGAGCCGCTGTGGGTCGAGCAGCAGGCGGCGCACCTGGTCAAGCGCCGGCAGTTCGATCCGCACTGGTCGCGCCGCGACGGCCGCGTGCTCGCCTACGAGCAGGTGACCCTGTTCGGCCTGGTGCTGGCGGAGAAGCGCCGCGTGCAGTTCGACGGCTCCGATCCCGCCGAAGCACGGAAGATCTTCCTGCGCGACGCGCTGGTCGCCGGCGACATCGACTGCCGGTCGCCGTTCGTCGCGAAGAACACGGCGGTGCTCGCCATGGCACGCGAGGAAGAGGCCAAGCGCCGACGGCAGGGTCTGCTGAAATCCGAGGACGAGCTGATCGCCTGGCTCGACGCGCGGATCGAGCCGGGCATCACCAGCGTCGCCGGACTGGACGCCTGGACCCGCCGCCTCGACGGCGAGCGCCGCCGCGGCCTCGAGTGGTCGCTCGCCGACGTGCTCGACTCCGGCGCCAGCGCGGCCTCGGAATTCCCGGCACAGCTCGTCGTCGGCGCGCAGCGTCTCGCCCTGCACTATCGCTTCGAGCCCGGCCACGAGGATGACGGCGTCAGCCTCGACCTGCCGCTGGCACTGCTGAACGCCATCCCGCCGCGGCGACTCGACTGGCTGGTCCCGGGCCTGCTGGTCGACAAGGTCGCGGAACTGATCCGCGGCCTGCCGAAGGCGCTCCGGCGCAACTTCGTGCCGGCCCCGGACTTCGCCCGCGCGGCGGTCGAGGCGATGACGACCGAGGATCGCGAGAGCGCCCTGCCGGCGCGGCTCTCGGCAGTACTGCTGAGGATCACCGGCGTCGAGGTCGATCCGGCGATCTGGAATCTCGCCGAGCTGCCGCCCCACCTGAAGATGAACCTGCGCCTGGTCGGCAACGACGGTTCGACCCTCGACCGCGGCCGCGATATCGACGCGCTGCGCACTCGCCACGGCGACGCCGCCCGGGAAGCCTTCGCCGGGCTCGCCGCGCGCGACCTGGCGCGCTCCGGCCTCACCCGCTTCGAGCTCGACCGGATCCCGGAGCGGGTCGACACCGAGGCCGGCGTCGCCGCGTTCCCGGCCCTGGTCGACGAAGGCGCGAGCGTCGCGATCCGCGTGTTCGATCGCGAGGACGAGGCGCGGACCGCGCACCGCGGCGGCGCGCTCCGGCTGCTGCGGATGAATCTCGCGGAGAAGCTGAAATCGGCGAAGAAGCAGCTGCCGCTGTCGGCGAAGACCGCGCTCGCCTACAGCGCGGTGGCCTCGCCGGATGCGCTGCGCGAGGACATCGTCGAGGCCGCGCTCCTCGACGTCGCCGCACCGCGCCTCGACACGCTGCGCAGCCGCGCCGCGTTCGAGCAGGCGCTCGCCGAACTCGGTCGGGAACTCTTCGCCGCCGGCGTCGAACGCGCCCGTCGGATCGACGAGGTCGGCATCCTCTACGCGGCGGTGGCGCCGAAATTGACGCCCCCGCTGATGGGTTACGCCCGGGCCAACTACGACGACCTGCGCAGCCAGCTCGCCGCACTGGTCTACCCGGGCTTCGCCCGCGAACTGCCGCTCGCGCGCCTGACCGAGTTGCCGCGCTATCTCAAGGCCATGCAGTTGCGCGTCGAGCGCCTGCAGCAGGATCCGGCGAAGGATCAGGCACGGATGCTCGATGTCGCCGAATTCAGCCAGGCGCACGCCGATCTCGCCCGCCGCGGCAGTTCCAGCGAGGCGCTCGATCGCCTGCGCTGGCTGGTCGAGGAGTACCGGGTGCAGTTGTTCGCGCAGGAAGTCGGCACGGCGGAGCCGGTCAGCCAGAAACGGTTGCGCCGCATCGTCCAGGACCTGCGCGGGACGTAGGGCGCGCGACGCGCGCCGTCGCGCGGATTTTTCCTGCCCCCCGCCCCGTCATTGCGAGCCCAGCGAAGCAATCCAGCGCCTTTGCTCTTGTCGCCGCCAGAGCAAGAGCAAAGGCACTGGATTGCTTCGTCGTCGCTGTGCTCCTCCTCGCAATGACGGGCGATTCCCCGACGCCATGCCAAATCGCGCTTTGAAGTTCGATTTCGCGCAGCGAAATCGACCGCGATGACATAATGAGCGTTCGCCCAAGGACGTCCCGATGCCCCGCAAGATCTTCGTCACCACCGCCCTGCCCTACGCCAACGCCCCCGCCCACCTCGGCCATCTGCTCGGCTACGTGCAGGCCGACATCTGGGTCCGCGCGCAACGCATGGCCGGCAACGAGGTGCACTTCGTCTGCGCGGACGACGCCCACGGCACGCCGATCATGCTCGCGGCCGAGAAGCAGGGGATCACGCCCGAAGCCTTCATCGGGCCGATCCAGGCCAGCCATGAGGCGGATTTCCGCGACATCGGCATCGCCTACGACGCCTACCACACCACCCATTCGCCGGAGAACCGCGAGCTCGCGGAGCTGTTCTACACCCGCCTGAAGAGCGCCGGCGTGATCGCCTCGCGGGCGATCTCGCAGCTCTACGATCCGGTCAAGTCGATGTTCCTGCCGGACCGCTACATCAAGGGCGAGTGCCCGAACTGCGGTTCGGCCGACCAGTACGGCGACAACTGCGAGGTCTGCGGAAAGGCCTACGCGCCGACCGATCTGAAGAACCCGAAGTCGGTGGTCTCCGGCGCCACGCCGGAGCTGCGCGATTCCGAGCACTTCTTCTTCGAGCTGCCGAAATTCGAAGCCTTCCTGCGCGACTGGCTGGCGGGCGACGTCGCCCAGCCGTCGGTGAAGGCGAAGCTGTCGGAGTGGGTCGAGGGCGGCCTGCGCGACTGGGACATCTCGCGCGACGCGCCCTACTTCGGCTTCCCGATCCCCGGCGCCTCCGGCAAGTATTTCTACGTCTGGCTGGACGCGCCGATCGGCTACCTCGCGGCGTTGAAGGTGCATTGCGCCGGCAAGGGTGCGCCGCTCGCGTTCGACGACGTCCTCGCGCCCGACAGCGGCTACGAGATGCACCACTTCATCGGCAAGGACATCATCAACTTCCACGGCCTGTTCTGGCCCGCGATGCTGCACGGCGCGGGCTTCCGCACGCCGACCCGGCTGCACGTCAACGGCTATCTCATGGTCAACGGTGCGAAGATGTCGAAGTCGCGCGGCACCTTCATCCAGGCGCGCACCTACCTCGATCATCTCAATCCCGACTACCTGCGCTACTACTTCGCGACGATGTCCTCCGGCACCGTCGACGACGTCGACCTCGACCTCAAGACCTTCGAGGAACGGGTGAACTCGCACCTGGTCGGCAAGTTCGTGAACATCGCGAGCCGCGCCGCGGGCTTCGTCAGCCAGCATTTCGGGGGTGCCCTGCGCGCGCCGGTGACGCCGGCCGACCGCGCCTGCACCGACGTCGCGCTGACCCAGACCACCGGATGCACGGAACTCTACGATCGCAACGATTTCGCGGCCGTCGTGCGCGAGGTCATGGGAGCCGCCGACGTGATCAACCGCCGCTGGGACGAAGCCAAGCCCTGGCAGCTGGCCAAGGATCCGGACAAGCGCGAGGAGTTGCACGCCGTCTGTTCCGATGTGCTGACCGCGTTCTACGTGCTCAACGCCCGCCTTGCCCCGATCGTCCCGAAGCTCGCCGCGGCCGCCCATGCGCTGTTCCTCGATGCGCCGCCGCTGCCGTCGTCCTGGCGGCAGCTGGATCGACTGCCGACGCAGGTCGGCAAGTTCGAGCATCTGATCACCCGGGTCGACCCGAAGGCGGTCGCGGCGATGGTCGAAGCAAGCAAGGAAGATCTCGCGGCGATCGCGGGAGCGGCGGCCGCCGCGAGCGCCGCCCCCGCCCCGCCGAAGGCGAAGACGAAGAGCGAGGCTCCGGCAAGCGCGGCAGTCGGCGCGAGGGAGGCTCGGGCTTCCGCCGCTCCGGCGGCGACAGCGGCCGCGGCTCCCGCCGCTCCGACCCACATCGGGATCGACGATTTCACCAAGGTCGACCTGCGCATCGCCCGCATCGCCGCCGCGGAAGCCGTACCGGAAGCCGACAAGCTGCTGCGCCTCACGCTCGATCTCGGTACCGAACAGCGTCAGGTCTTCGCCGGCATCAAGTCGGCCTACGACCCGGCGACGCTGGTCGGACGGCTGACCGTGATGGTCGCGAACCTGGCGCCGCGCAAGATGCGCTTCGGCCTGTCCGAGGGCATGGTGCTGGCCGCGAGCGACGAGCGCGGCGGCCCCTTCCTGCTGGCGCCGGACAGCGGCGCCCAACCCGGCATGCGGGTCAAATGATGGGACGGCGTGCCGCCGTCCCCATGCCTCGGCGTGTCGCACTCCGGATAGCGCGACGCGCGACCCAGGCGCTTGAATTCGATTCAAGGGTTTCCTTCATCCGCCGCGCCGGCTCCTACTCGCCCCGGTTGAACAGGGTCGAGCGCCGCGCCGCGGCGATCGACCGGTTGCTGCCGCAGACGCAGTGCCGCAAGTGCACGTTCGACGGCTGCCGGCCGTATGCCGAAGCGATCGCGACCGGCGCGGCGCCGATCAACCAGTGCCCGCCCGGCGGTGACGTCGGCATCCGCGAGCTGGCCCGCCTGTTGCGCACCGAGGTCCTTCCGCTGTCACCGGAGCACGGCGTGCAGCGTCCGCAGCGCGTCGCCGTGATCGACGAAGCGACCTGCATCGGCTGCACGCATTGCATCCAGGCCTGTCCGGTCGACGCCATCGTCGGCGCCTCGAAGCGCATGCACAGCGTGCTCGCGGCCGAATGCAACGGCTGCGAGCTCTGCCTTCCGCCCTGCCCCGTCGACTGCATCCGGATGGAGACCGCCGCCGTCGATTTCCCGGCCACCGCCAGCGCGCGTCGCCCGACCTCCGCGCACTGGCGCCGTCGCCATGACGCGCGCCGCGAGCGCCTCGCACGCGAACTCGCCGATCGCGAGCGGCGCCTTTCCGAGCGCGCCGCGACGGACGATGGCGCCGCCGCGAAGAAGGCCGCGATCGCCGCGGCACTCGCGCGCGCGCGCAACCGCAACCCGGCTGGACCGCCATGAGCAGCATGCCACTCGCCGATCGCGCGGAGTTCTTCCGCCGCCTCGCCGACCTCAATCCCAGGCCCACGACCGAGCTCGACTACACGACGCCGTTCGAGCTCCTGGTCGCGGTGATCCTCTCGGCGCAGGCGACCGACGTCGGCGTCAACAAGGCCACCCGCAAGCTCTACCCCGTCGCCAACACGCCGGCGGCAATCCTCGCGCTCGGCGAGGACGGCCTGAAGCGCTACATCGCGACCATCGGCCTGTTCAACGCCAAGGCGAAGAACGTGATCGCGACCTGTCGCCTGCTGCTCGAGCTGCACGGCGGCGAGGTCCCGCGCGATCGTGCGGCGCTGGAAGCGCTGCCCGGCGTCGGCCGCAAGACCGCGAACGTCGTGCTGAACACCGCCTTCGGCGAGCCGACCATCGCGGTCGACACCCACATTTTCCGCGTCGCCAACCGCACCGGCCTCGCCGCCGGCAAGACCCCGCTCGCGGTCGAACAGCAACTGCTGAAGCGCGTGCCCGAGGACTTCCGGAAGGACGCGCACCACTGGCTGATCCTCCACGGCCGCTACGTGTGCGTGGCCCGATCGCCGAAATGCAGCGCGTGCGTCGTCCGCGACCTTTGCCGGTTCCGCGCCAAGACCGGCTGACCTCGCCGCATCCGGGCTGGGTCGGCGCGGGAGGTGCCGAGGCACGCGTCCAGCAGGATAAGACCGCGCGTCGGCACGACCGCGGATTGCGGAGCCTCGACGCAGCCGTGCACACGCGCGTCGTCGATGTCCTCGTCACCTGTCTGTCACCTGACTGCCGGCAGGATCACGGTCGCCGCTGTCATCGCCGATTAACATCCGCGCATCCACACTCCGCGCCGACTCGTAGTGGCCACGTTCGGAAGCGCGGCGCCGCGGCGTTGAAAGGAATCCGATCGATCCCGGTCCACTGGACGCTGCTGTTCAAGGGCCTTGTTTGTTGCAGTGCGACACGCGTACCGTATTCCGGCTTGACGTTTCGTCACGGGAGGGGATTGCCGCGACGAGCGAGGGCTGGTTCACCAAGCCGCCTGCGGGCGGTGCTTTGTCTCAGGCCTAGGGCCTGATCAACCAAAACCACGTGGAGATCATCATGGCTAGCAAGTTGACGAACACCCTGTCCATCGCCGTCGGCGCCGCCCTGCTCGGCACCCTGTCGCTCGCGAACGCCTCGTCGTCGCTGCAGATCAAGGATCTGTCGGCCGGCTACGCGCAGACCGCCGATGCCCCGGCCGCCCCGAAGGCTGCCGAAGGCAAGTGCGGCGAAGGCAAGTGCGGCGCGAACAAGGGCAAGAAGTGCGCGGACATGAAGGAAAAGGCTGACCAGGACAAGTGCATGGCCGATGCCCATCCGAAGGGCAAGGAAGGCTCCTGCGGCGCGGACAAGAAGGGCAAGGAAGGCTCCTGCGGCGCCGACAAGAAGGGCAAGGAAGGTTCCTGTGGCGCCGACAAGAAGGGCAAGGAAGGTTCCTGTGGCGCCGACAAGAAGGGCAAGGAAGGTTCCTGCGGCGCCGGCAAGCACTAATCCTGCGCCTGGCAATGCGAAACAGTCCCCGCTATCCCGTCTCGGGAGCAGGACTTGGACTGCGGCGGGCCCTCCTGGGCCCGCTGCAGGACTCTCCGGACGCTGCGCTCGATTTCCTCGAGATCGCTCCGGAGAACTGGATCGGTGTCGGCGGCAGCCTCGGTCGCCAGCTGCGCCGGTTCACTGAACGCTTTCCCGTCGTCTGCCATGGGCTGTCGCTGAGCCTCGGTGGACCCTCGCCGCTGGACGAGACCTTCCTGGTCCGCCTGCGCCGCTTTCTCGACGAGCACGGCATCCGCTTCTTCAGCGATCACCTGTCGTACTGCTCGGACGACGCCCACCTCTACGACCTGCTGCCGCTGCCGTTCACCGAGGGCGCCGCGCGCCACGTGGCCGAGCGCGTGCGTCGCACGCAGGACATCCTCGGCCGCCGCATCGCGATCGAGAACGTGTCCTACTACACGCCGGTCGCGACCGAGATGAGCGAGCTCGATTTCCTCCAGTTCGTCCTCGCCGAGGCGGACTGCGACCTGCTGCTCGACGTCAACAACATCTTCGTCAACAGCGTGAACCACCGCTTCGACCCGGAACCCTTCCTGCTGGCGCTGCCGCGCGAGCGGGTCGCCTACTTCCACGTCGCCGGCCACTACGACGAGGAGCCGGGACTGAAGATCGACACCCACGGTGCGCCCTTGGTCGACGAGGTCTGGGCGCTGCTCGAGACCGCCTATCGCCATTTCGGTCCGGTGCCGACGCTGCTCGAGCGCGACGCCCGGATCCCGCCTCTGGCCGAACTGGTCGACGAGGTCGGCCGGATCCGCGCGCTGCAGCAGCGCTTCGCGGACGCCAGCCCGGGACGGGTGAGCGCGATCGCCTGACGCCGCGGCGTGTCGTCTCGTCCGTACCGCGTCTCCCACCCTTTCGACTTCGATCGGAATCCGCCCGTGACCTCGCCCGACCCGGCCGTCCCCGCGTTCCAGCGCCTGCAGTACGACTTCTGCGCGTACCTGCGCGATCCCGAGCACGTGCCGCCGCCGGCAGGCCTCGACCCGCGCCGCGCCGACGTCTACCGCGAGCTGATCTTCAACAACATCGAAGGCCTGCTGGCGTCGAACTTCCCGGTCATCCGCGGCATCACCAGCGATGCCGACTGGGAGCGCCTGGTGCGCGAGTTCCTGATCGAGCATCAGGCCCACACGCCGCTGTTCCCCGAGATCGGTCGCGAGATGCTGCGCTATCTCGAGGCGCGCGCCGAGCGCGGCGCGGACGATCCGCCCTACTTCGTCGAGCTGGCCCACTACGAGTACGCCGAACTGGTCGTCGGCAACGACGAGGCTGTTCTCGAGGAGATTCCGCACGACGTCGACGGCGACCTGCTTGCGTCCGCGCCGGTGCTGTCGCCGGTCGCGTGGCCGCTGGCCTACCGTTTTCCGGTGCATCGGATCAGTGTCGACTTCCAGCCGGAGGAGCCGCCCGCAGAGCCGACCTGCCTGATCGTGGTCCGCCAGCGCGACGATCGCGTCGCCTTCATCGAGGCCACGCCCGCGACACTGCGCCTGCTCGCGATCCTGAAAGAAAATCCGGGGCGCACGGGTCTAGAGATCGTGAACGCGCTGGCCGACCTGTTCGATCCCGGCGAGCGCGACGCGGCGATCGCCGCCGGCACGCAGATGCTGCGTGACCTCGCCGATCGCGACGTGATTCTCGGTACGCTGCCGACACGCTGATCCCGACCCCGCGGTCGTGGTCGACGTCCGGCGGCGGCCTGCCGCCCGGGGAGCGGGCGATGCGGCAATCGCCGCAGGATCGTCGACCATCATCGGGGAGTCTTCAGATGTCCATGCTCAATACCGTCCTCACCACCTGGGAATGGCTGACCGCCCGCCTCCGCGGCGCCGGCGAGGTGATCCCGCGACTCACCATGCGCCTCATCATGGGCTGGGAATTCTGGGAGTCCGGCCTCGAGAAGCTGCATGGCGAGAACTGGTTCGCCGACGCGCTCGACAAGTTCCCGTTCCCGTTCAACTCGATTCCCGCCGACCTGTCGTGGTCCATGGCGACCTGGGCCGAGCTGGTCGGCGCGATCGGCCTGTTCCTCGGCCTCGGCACCCGCTTCTTCGCGTTCTCGCTGCTGATGGTGACCTTCGTCGCGACCGCGGCGGTCCACTGGCCCGACATGATCTCGATGTGGACGGACCTCGCCAAGGGCTACGCCGTGACCGACAACGGATTCGGCAACTTCAAGCTGCCGTTGCTGTTCTCGATCATGCTGCTGCCGCTGGTGTTCAACGGCGGGGGCAAGCTGTCGCTCGATCACCTGATCGCGCAGTACTTCAAGGTCGACACCACCCGCACTCCGGTCAGCGACGCCTATTCCTGGGCGCTGGCCGGCGTCGTGCTCGGCCTGCCCTTCCTGATGCTGGTGCCGAAGCTCGGCTTCGTGCTGCTCGGCCTCGCGGCGGCCAGCGCGCTGTTCGGCCGCTTCGCGCGGTCGTGATCGCCCTGGTCCGCAACGACCCCGCCCCGCCCGTGACCACGCCACGCACCGAGACCGGCGAGCCGCCCCAGGATGGACTGCTCGCCTCCCTGCAGAAGAACGCGGTCTCGCTGATCAGCCTGTGCGTGGCGCTGACGGCGCTCGGCTACAACACCTGGCGCAACGAGACCACCGAGTCGCACCGCAACGTGCGACAGGCGGCCTTCGCGATCCTGACGACGCTCGGCGAGCTGCAGCAGGTCGTCGACCAGCGCTACTACGCCGGCAAGACCAACGACGTGAACCGGATCAGCGGCTGGGGCAAGGTCGCCCTGGTCCGCGACATGGGTACCCTGGTCACGCCCGAGACCTCCCGCCAGAGCGCACGCCTGTTCGCCACCTGGAAGGACAACCTCGAGCGCATGGACGCCGGCCAGGCCGACGCGGAGCGCGAGATCTCGTCGGCGATCATGGCGACCCGGGAACAAGTGCTCCGTGACCTCGAATCCCTAAAGTAGGAGCCGCGCAAGCCGCGGCCCGCAACCCCACCCACCAAGGGCTCACGCCCCCGGCCCTCGCGGCGAACGCCGCACCGACACGCGCAGCGCTGGCGCTTTCCGGCCGCCCGGTTCACCATCGACCCCCATTTCGGACGGAACGGAATCCCACCATGCTCACCGGCAAGATCGCGCTCGTCACCGGTTCCACCAGCGGCATCGGCCTCGGCATCGCGCGGCGTCTCCTGACCCAGGGCGCGACCGTGATCCTGAACGGCCTCGGCGACCCGCAGGCGATCGAGAACCTCAAGGCCGAACTGGCGCAGACCGGCTCGGTCGACTACGTCGGCGGGGACCTGTCGAAAGCCGCGGACGTCGAACGGATGGTCCGCGAGGCGGAGGCTCGGCACGGGCGCGTCGACCTCCTGGTCAACAACGCCGGCATCCAGTTCACCGCCCGCACGGAGTCTTTCCCCGCGGAGCGCTGGGATCAGATCATCGCGATCAACCTGTCGGCGGCGTTCCATGCGATCCGGGCCGTGCTGCCCGGAATGCAGCAGCGCGGCCACGGACGCATCGTCAACATCGCCTCCGTGCACGGCCTCGTCGCCTCGAAGGAGAAGTCGGCCTACGTCGCGGCCAAGCACGGCATCGTCGGCCTGACCAAGGTGGTTGCGCTGGAGAACGCGGAGGCCGACATCACCGTCAACGCGATCTGCCCCGGCTGGGTCTTCACGCCGCTGGTCGAGCAGCAGATCCGCGCCCGGGCGGAGCGCGAGGGCAAGGCCTACGAGGCGGCGCGCGACGAACTGCTCGGCGAGAAGCAGCCGTCGAAGCGCTTCGCGCAGATCGACGACATCGCCGATGCGGTGATTTTCCTCGCCGGCCCGGCGGGGCGCTCGATCACCGGGATCAACCTGCCGCTCGACGGCGGCTGGACCGCGCAGTAGCCGCCGCCGTGGCGACGCAGCGGCGTCCCGCGAGACCCGCCCCCGCTAAGCCGGCGGTGGCGAAGGCGACGCGGCGGAAGGCGACTTCGGCACGGCCGGCGGCGGCGAAGAAGCGCATCAACCTCGCGCTGCAGGGCGGCGGCGCGCATGGCGCCTTCACCTGGGGCGTGCTCGACCGACTGCTGGAGGACCCGCGCCTCGATATCGAAGGCATCTGCGGCACCTCGGCCGGTGCGATGAACGCGGTGGTGCTCGCCCACGGGCGCCATCGCGGCGGCTGCGAGGGCGCGCGCGAGGCCTTGCACGACTTCTGGCAGCGGATCAGCCGCGCGGGAGAACTGTTCGGCCCGGTGCGGCCCGGGCCGAAACTGCCCGGGATGGCGTGGTTCGACGGCCAGATGGGTGTCGCCGCCAGCCACTGGCTGTTCGAATCCTTCACCCGCATCTGGTCGCCGTACCAGTTCAATCCCTTCGACTTCAATCCCTTGCGCGACGCGCTCGCCGCGTCCGTCGACTTCGAGGAACTGCGCCGCTGCGACGAGACCCAGCTGTTCCTCGCCGCCACCAACGTCCGCAGCGGCAAGGTGCGGGTGTTCCGCAACAGCGAGATCGGCGTCGACGCGGTACTCGCGTCCGCCTGCCTGCCCTTCCTGTTCAAGGCGGTCGAGATCGACGGCGAGCACTACTGGGATGGCGGCTACATGGGCAACCCGGTGCTGTTCCCGCTGTTCTACGAAACCCGGAGCCGCGACATCGTCATCGTCCACGTCAATCCGATCTTCCGCGAGACGGTGCCGACCACTGCGGTCGAGATCGCGAACCGGGTCAACGAGATCACCTTCAACTCCGCTTTCATGCGCGAGATGCGCGCGGTCGAGTTCGCGACCCGTGCGATCGACGAAGGCTGGCTGAAGGAGGAATTCCGGCCGCGGCTGCGCCGGATGATGATCCACTCGGTGCGCAGCGACGCGACCATGGCCGAACTGTCGATCTCGTCCAAGCTGTCGCCGGACTGGACCTTCCTCACCGGCCTGCGCGACCGCGGCCGGGCCATCGCCGGGGCCTGGCTCGACCAGCATTTCGCCGACCTGGGCGAACGTTCCACGGTCGATCTGCGCAAGGAATTCCTGTAGGCCGGCCAGCGGCCGCCGATGCGAGTCTTCAGCGCAGGAACGAGCGCCGCAACCTGCGTCGTGGAGCGGGCCCAGGGCTGCTGCATTTGATCCGGAGCGTGCAGCGCAGCCCCGCTGCCGTTCCAACGGCGGTTCGAGGACGCTCGCGGGCCGCCGCGGCGCCCCTCCCGAGAACCGCCGCAGTACGGCCCTTCATGCGGATTGCACACGGCGCCGTTAGGCTATGCATGACCCTTGTCCTACCGCGTCGCGGCGATGAAATCCCTTCGCCGTATCGGGGGTCTGTTCGGGCCCTTCCCCACCGTCGTTATCACCTCCCATGAAACGCCAACGCGCCCGTATCCTCGCCCGCCGTCGCATCGCCGTCCGTCGCCGCCGCGCCTGAGCGGTCCGGTTTCGGTCATGGATCGGTCGTTCCGCGCGCGATGCAATCCGCGGCGCCCGGCACCGGTCTAAGCTCGCACTTTCGATTCGAGCGAACGACCATGCGCAAACCCAGGATCGTCATCATCGGCGGCGGATTCGCCGGCGTGAAATGCGCGCAGACCCTGCTCGCGAAGGCGCGGCGCGAGGTCGAAGTGACGCTGTTCTCGCGCGACAACCACATGGTGTTCCAGCCCTTGCTGGCCGACGTCGCCGGCTCCTCGCTGAACCCCCGCGCCGTCGCCATCCCGCTGCGCCAGCTGCTGCCCGGCGTGATGTGTCGCGCCGAGGAAGTCACCGCGATCGATCCGGCGAAGAACGAGATCGCCTACGAGTCCCACGATGGCGCCCTGCGCACGCTGGCCTACGACCACCTCGTGATCGCCTGCGGCAACGTGGTGAACCTCAACCTGCTGCCGGGCATGGCCAACCATGCGCTGCCGCTGAAGACCGTCGGCGACGCCATCGCCATGCGGGCCCACGTGATGCAGCAGCTGGAGAAGGCCGATCTGGCCGAGACCGAGGCGCAGCGCCGCTACTACCTGACCTTCGTCGTGGTCGGCGGCGGCTTCTCCGGCGTCGAGGTCGCGGGCGAGCTGAACGACCTGATCCTGTCCTGCCGCAAGCGCTATCCGAACATCCGCCGCGAGGACGTGATGGTCACGCTGCTGCACGGCCAGGCGCAGCTGCTCCCGGAGGTCAGCGAGCCGCTGCGGCTGTTCGCCGAGGAGCGCATGCGCCGCCGCGGCATCATCGTCCGGACCAACGCCAAGGTGACCGAGGTCACCCGCCACGGCGCGATCCTCGGCGACGGTACCAAGGTCGAGGGCAACACGATCATCTGCACGATCGGGACCACCACCAACCCGCTGATCGCGCGCTTCGAGGCGAAGAAGGAACGCGGCCGGCTGCTGACCGAGCCCGACATGCGCGTGATCGGTCGCGACAACATCTGGGCGATCGGCGACTGCGCGATCGTCCCGAACGCCCACGACGGCAAGCCGGCGCCGCCGACCGCGCAGTTCGGCGAGCGCCAGGGCGGGCAATGCGCCCTGAACATCGTCCGACGGATCGGCAACCAGCCGACGCGCGCGTTCTCGTTCAAGCCGCTCGGCATCGCCTGCGGCATCGGCGGCCACCAGGGCGTGGCCGAGCTGTTCGGCCTGCGCTTCTCGGGATTCATCGCCTGGTGGCTGTGGCGCAGCGCCTTCCTGGTCAAGATCCCGTCGCTGGTACAGAAACTCAAGGTCGGCTTCGATTGGGCCTGGGAACTCGTGTTCCCGCGCGACCTGTCGCACTTCCGTCCGAGTGTCAGCGATCCGGTGAACCAGCAGCACTACGCTGCCGGAGAGACGCTGCTGCGCCACGACCAGGTGCTGAAGGAGATCTACTGCATCGAGAGCGGCGAGGCCGAAGTGGTCCGGGTCGGTGCCGACGGTGCGATCGAATCGCTGCTGACGCTGCCGGAAGGCAGCCTGGTCGGCGAGGCGACGCTGGCCGACTTCGCCGGCACGGCGGTCAGCGTGCGGGCGAAGTCCGCGCTCGACGTCGTGGTCCTCGGCAAGACGTCGCTGTCGAAGCTGTCTTCCGCGCTGAAGCCGGTCGAGGAGATCATCGAGCGCGCGGTGAACCGGCCGAAACTGTCGATCTGGCGCAACCATCCCACGGCGATGCAGGCGCTCTCGGCGACCTCGGTCGGCGACCTTCCATCGAGCTATCCCACGCTCTGCGTCGACGTCGAGGATGGGCTCGGAAAGGCCTATGCGTTGCTGATCGAGCTGAAGGCCGGCTGCGCCGCGGTCACGCGCGAGGGTCGTCTCGCCGGGATCGTGACCCGCTCCGACCTGCTCGCGGCGCTGGCGCGAGGCGCCCGCCGCGGCACGCCGGTCGGGACCGCGATGAACGCGCGGGTGAAGGCACTGGCGTCCGGCGACAGCGCCGCCATGGCCGCCGAGCTGATGGCCGACAACGGACTCAAGTTCCTGCCGGTGACCGACGCCGACGGCGGCGTCGTGAAGATCCTGACTTCCGACGACTTCGTCCGCTATGCCCTGGCGCTGGAGCGCTGAGATTCAACGCAAACCCTTGCAAACGGGGACGGCCGCTGGCGCGGCGGTCCCTCCGGAAACCCCGGGGGAATTCGCTGGAAACCCAGCGGTGGCGCCACTTCCCGATCCGGTTTCCCGAATCGGCTGGCGGACTGCAAGGAACGTCTCCCGCCTCCGGACTGTCATTGCGAGGGTCAGGCCGTGGGGACTACCATGGTTCCGCGTTCTGACGGAGTTGAGCGCGTGGCGGCGAGTCGACCGCCACTGTCAGCGGTGGAGGGATTCTCGATGCTGATCTTGACCAGGCGTGTGGGTGAGACCTTGATGATCGGCGAGCAGGTCACCGTGACCGTGCTCGGGGTCAAGGGCAATCAGGTCCGCATCGGCATCAACGCCCCGAAGGAGCTGTCCGTCCATCGGGAGGAAATCTTCCAGCGCATCAAGCGCGAACAGGACCCGGAAACGCCGTCGACGACGGAGGGTTCGGGCAACGGCAGCTGAGCGGCACCTGCGTCGATCGGGTGCGAACCGCCGAAAAGCCCGGATCGATTGCCAAGCGCGAGGTCGACCGCTATCCTGCGCGCCCTCGGCGATGCCGCCTCGCGGCACGTCGATGTCGAAAATCCCGGAGAGATGCCCGAGAGGCCGAAGGGGCTCCCCTGCTAAGGGAGTATAGGGTCAAAAGCTCTATCGAGGGTTCGAATCCCTCTCTCTCCGCCACGATTCGCCGCGCGAATCGTGCCCTGCGAAAAGCAGTTCCCGATGTAGGCGCGGCGTAAGCCGCGATGCCCGAGCGGCGCAGGAACGATGTCCGGGCGGCGCAAGCCGCGATCGCGGCGCCACCGCATCCTCATCCGTGCCCCCGTCGAGCGGGCCGAGGCCCGCTCTACTCCGCGATCGGAACGATCAGCCGGCTCGGATGCGCACGGTCGTGCAGCAGCTGCACATGGGCGGTGCGTGCGTCCTTGCCGGTCTCGTCCGCGACCACGCCGCCGCTGTTGTAGTTCTTCTGGCTGCTCGGCGAATCGACGGGGCCGATCGTCAGGCGCAGCCGACTGCCGGCGGCAAGTTCGCGGGCGACGAAGCTGAAGCCGGTGAACTCGTAGCGGACCGCCTTGCCGAGCGGAACCGGGACCGCACGATCGAGACCCTCGCGGTAGCGGGCGCGCAGCCCCGCCCCGCTCAGCAGCACGGCGGTCCCATCGGACTTGATCTCGCTGACCGAGATGCCGATGTCGGTGTCCGGCACGTCCATCGCCAGCCACAGCTCGGCCTTGAAGAAGCCGCCGATCTCCAGCGGACGGGCGAGTGCGGCCGTGTGATAGATCAGCGTGTCGCCGCGGCTGTCGAAGGTCTCCGTCTGGTTGACCAGAAAGTCGTCGGGCTGGGCCTCAGCGCTCGCCGACGGTCGTCCGGCCAGCGGGTCGTAGACGTAGCGGTCGATGCCCGCGGTCGCGGGGGCCTGGGTGACCAGGCGGCCGGAGGCGAACACGTCGTTCGCGAGGCCGGCCGTCGAGTCGAGGAAGTAGCTGCGCTCGCCGGTCGTCAAGCGGTCGAGCGTCGGCACGGCGCGCCACTTCTCCGAGCCGCTGACGTACCACATCACCTGGTCCTGCAGGAATTCCGGCCGCTTGCCGTCCTTCATCGTCCAGTCGTACCACTGCTGGTGCACGGCGTTGAGGTCGACGAGGCTCGCGGGACCGAACTTCAGTCCTCCGACCGTGTCCCGCGGCGTGCGCGTACCGGCGTGGTCCCAGGGGCCGATCACGAGGAAGTGCTTCGCCTTCGCGGCGGCGCTCGCGTGCGCGAGATGCTGGCGGTAGTGCTCGAACGCGCCGGCCTGGTCGCCGTCGTAGTGGCCGGTGATGGTGAGGATCGGCAGGTCGATCTTCGCGTAGTCGGCGGCACTGGGGTTGTAGGCCGCCCAGAACGCGTCGCGGGTCGGATGGTCCACCCAGCGCTGGAAGATCGGCGACGGCACACCGGCGAGCGTGTCCAGCGAACGGAAAGGCAGGTGGTCGCGGTAGAGCCGTCGAAAGGCCGTCGCCCAGAAGTCGCCGTCGCCGAAGATGTTCATCTGCGAGGTGTGGCCGGACACGAAGCCCAGCCATTGCACGTCGTAGGGATAGACCATGTTGCCGGTCATCGGGAAGTCGACTCCCGCGTACGGCGACGCCACCGGTACGATGGTGGCGAGGTGCGGCGGAAACTCCTTCGCGGTGGCCCACTGGTCGTAGCCGGCGTAGGAACCGCCCCACATCGCGACCTTGCCGTTGCAGAACGGCTGCTTCGCCAGCCACTCGACGACGTCGTGGCCGTCCTTCGCCTCCTGCAGCAACGGGTCGAAGCTGCCTTCGGAGTTGCCGCGGCCACGGACGTCGACGGTCAGGAACGAGTAGCCGTGGCTGGCGAAGTACATGCCGCGGTCGTGGTAGCTCTGTCCGATGTAGGGCGTCAGCGTGAACACGCAGGGCGGCGCTGCCGCCATCTCGCGCGGCCGGTACAGGGTCGCGGCGAGGTTCACGCCGTCGCGCAGCGGGATCTTCAGGCCCCACCGGAATTCGACCTTCTCCGGATCCGCCTTGCTCTGCGGCGGCGGGTCGGCCGCTTCCGCCGCCGTTGCCGACAGCAGCGAGGCGATGATTGGAGCCAGGAATGCGGTCGTCTTCAACGTGAGCATGGTTCTCTCCCGATCGCGATGGTGCCGTCCAGCCTTGCGCGGCTTCCGCAGGACTGCCGAAGCGCCGTCGACAGGCCTTCGCCGTGCGCGGCGCGCTACGAAAATCGCCGAAGCCCGTACGGCGCGATGTCGAGGCTGGTGTCCTTGCCGCACACGACTTCGGCGATCAGCTTCGCCGTGATCGCCGACATCGTCACGCCCAGCATGCCATGGCCGGTCGCCAGCACGAGGTTCGACAGCGGCGCGACCCGGCCGAGGATCGGAAGGTCGTCGGCGGTCATCGGCCGCCAGCCGTACCACTCCTCCGTCACCGTGGGCCCGACCGGCTCGCGCAGGTACTCGGCAGCGGCGCGCGGCAGCGCGGCGAGCCGGGTGCGGTTCAACGTGCTGTCGTAGCCGGAGAATTCCATCGTGCTGCCGAGCCGGTAGCCGCTGCCCCAGGCGGTGACGCAGACGCTGCGTTCCTTCAGCACGACCGGG
Organism: Ahniellaceae bacterium; assembly: GCA_044221335.1. Lineage (GTDB taxonomy): Bacteria > Pseudomonadota > Gammaproteobacteria > Xanthomonadales > Ahniellaceae > JBGAPI01. The sequence goes on along the minus strand of JBGAPI010000023.1, from coordinate 37,839 downwards.
ATCGACGGGCAGAGCGCCGGACGCTCGTAGGTAATCGAATAGCCCTTGCCGGGCTGGATCGGGATCCGCAGGCCGAGCTGCTTCGCGACGGCGGGCGACCAGGAGCCCAGTGCCAGCACGACCTCGTCCGCCTGCCAGCGCCCGGAGCCGGCATGCACCGCGGCGATGCGACCGGCCTCGGTCTCGAAGCCGGTGACCGCCGTGTCCTCGACCAGCTCGACGCCGAGCGCGCGCGCGACACGGACCAGTTCGGCGCAGTAGCGATCCGGCCGGAGATGGCAGTCGCCGGCATTGAGGAAGCCGCCGACGATGCTGCCGTTGAGGGCCGGCTCGCGCAGCCGCGCGGTCTCGCCATCGAGCACCTGCACCGGAATGCCGACCTCGCCGAGCGCGCGCGGCAGCCAGCCCATCTTCTCCATCGCGGCCGGATCGCGGAACACGTAGAAGGTGCCGAGCCGCTGGAATTCGCAGTCGAGCTGCTCGTCGCGGATCAGCCGCGCCAGCTCGTCGCGTCCCGCCAGCAGCAGCTTCGACTTGATCCGGGTGACCTCGGCGAAGTCGCGCCAGTTGCAACGCCGCGCGAAGGACAGGAACCAGGCCCACAGGCCCGGGTCGAAGCGCGGCTTGACGTAGAACGGCGCATCCCGCTGCAGCATGTAGCCGATCGCGTCCCCGATCATTCCCGGCATCGCGAGCGGCGTCGCGTGGCTCGGCGTGATGGTCCCGCAGTTGCCGTGCGAGGTCGCCGCGCCGGCCTTCGCGCGATCCAGCACGGTGACCTGGCGTCCGGCGCGCGCCAGCGCCACGGCGGTGGCCAGGCCGATGACGCCGGCGCCCAGGATCAGGACCTCGGTCTTTCTTGCTTGCATGGGGCGATGCGGAGGCTTCGACTTCGATGACCGATGGGGGACAGGCCTCGGGGCACAGGGCCCAGGGCCCAGTTCGACCGAGGCGAGATTCGACGGCAGGCCCTCGTCCGGGACGGCTGGAAAGGAGCGAGGCATCGCGGGCTGAGCAAGCACCGCTCCGCCGGGCCCTGGGCCCGGTGCCCTGGGCCCTTGTCGTGTCGGACGGGGGGACCGACTACCAGTGCACGCCCCTCATCAACGAGGCGAAAGCGATCTGCTCGTTCGACGGCGCCTCGTCCCGGCCCTTCATGCCCTTGGCGGCGGCGGAATCGGGGAACAGGTTGAAGGCGGTGCTCATCACCACCTCGTAGGCCTTCGGAGCGACGGCGTTCAGGATGCCGGCGAAGGTGCCGAGGCGCGTGGCGATCCGGCTCTTCCGCTCGAGGATGGCCTCGACGATCATGTCCGCGGCCTCGTCCGGCGTCAGCGTCGGCACGTTGTCGTAGATCTTGGTCGGTCCGATCATCGGCGTGCGCACCAGCGGCATGTTGATCGTGGTGAACGCGATGTTGAGGTGGGAGAACTCCGCCTGGGCGCAGCGCGAGAACGCGTCGAGCGCCGACTTCGAGGCGACATAGGCGGAGAAGCGCGGCGAACTGGCGAGCACGCCGATCGACGAGATGTTGATGATGTGGCCGCGGCGCCGTTCGGTCATGCCCGGCAGGAAACCCATGATGAGCCGCAGCGAGCCGAAGTAGTTCAGCTGCATCGTGCGCTCGAAGTCGTGGAAGCGGTCGTAGGACAGCGCGATCGAACGGCGGATCGAGCGGCCGGCATTGTTGATCAGGATGTCGACGCCGCCATGGTCCGCAACGACCTTCGCCACCAGCTCGTCGCACACCGACATCTCGGCGATGTCGGCCGAGTAGGTATGGCAGATGCCGCCGGCCTTCTCGATCTCGGCCTTGACCGCGTCGAGCTCTTCCTGCTTGCGCGCCACGATGATGGTCTTGGCGCCGGCCGCGGCGACCTTCAGCGCGGCGGCGCGACCGATGCCGGACGAACCGCCGGTGATCAGCACGGTGCGGCCCTTCACCCGCGACGACAGCGAGCGGTCGATGAACAGGTCCGGATCGAGGTTGCGCTGCCAGTAGTCCCACAGTTTGGCGGCGTAGGTCTCCAGCGCCGGCACCTTGATCTTGCTGCCGCGCAACGCCCGCTCGGTCTCGCGGTTGTCGAAACGGGTCGGGTAGTTGATGTACTTCAGAGCCTGCTTCGGGATGCCGAGGTCCTTCAGCACGGTCCCGGTGAAGCGCTGCACCGGCGGCAGGTTCGCGACCGCGTGGCGCACGATCGGCGGCACGAAGCCGAACACGCGCGAGTCGATCCGCATCGTCATCTCCGGCGCGTTGGCGGCGCGCGCGAAGGTGTTCAGCACTTCGCCGACCCGCTGCGGATTCGGGTCGGTGAGGTGGAAGCAGCCGCCGTCGAGGCCGGGCTTGTGCGAGATGTGATCCATCGCCGCGGCGATGAAGTCCACCGGCACGATGTTGATCCGGCTGCCCTCGATGCCGACGGTCGGGACCCATTTGGGCATCAGGTCGCGCAGCCGCTTGATCAAGCGGAAGAAGAAGTACGGACCGTCGATCTTGTCGATCTCGCCGGTCTTCGAGCTCCCGACCACGATCGCCGGGCGGTAGATCCGGAACGGCCGCTTGCACTCGCGGCGCACCAGGCCCTCGGATTCGTGCTTGGTCCGGAAGTAGGGATCGTCGAGACCCTCGGCCTCCTCGAACATGTCTTCCTTGAACACGCCGGGGAACATGCCGGCCGCCGCGATCGAACTGGTGTGGTGGAAGCAGCCGGCCTTCAGCGCCTCGGCCAGCTGCACCGCGTTGCGGGTGCCGTCGATGTTGGTGGCGATCTGCGAGTCCTCGTCGGCGGTGAGGTCGTAGATCGCGGCGAGGTGGAAGAAATGCTTGATCTTGCCGGTGAGGTTCTTGATCGCCGTCGGCGTGAGGCCGAGGCGCGCCTTGGTGAGATCGCCGTACACCGGCACCAGGCGGTCCGCCGGCGCGCCGGTCTTCTCGACCAGCTCGTCGAACTTCGCCTGCGAGGCCTTGCGCACCAGCACGTGGATCTTGCCCGGGCGCTTCAGCAGCCGCTCGATCAGGTGACGCCCGATGAATCCGGTACCGCCGGTGACGAAGTAGGTCATGGCTCCTCCCACGAAGCGCTTGCCGTTGATGAATGCCTGCTCGTGCACCGCGGCCGCCGCAGGCACGCCCCGCGAAGCGCAGGCGACCGGCTAACGATACCTAGCCCGTGCGGACCTTCCAAGACGAGCTTGCAATGCTTGTCGCGACGGCCGGATGCGGGCACATCGCGGCCCTCCGGATCGCCGCGTTGACCGTCGATTCTTGGCCATGCTACAAGCCCAGCTTCGCCCGTCCCCCGCCCTGTCAACGCATCGGAGCCGCGCATGGCCGCAGACCTCGCCAAACAGTTCGAAGCCGCCGCCAAGGCGGCGCAGAAGCTGAAGGAACGCCCGGACAACGACACCCTGCTGCGCCTCTACGCCCTGTACAAGCAGGGCAGCGACGGCGACGTCAAGGGCGAGAAGCCCGGCTTCTTCGACTTCGTGGGTGTCGCCAAGTACGACGCCTGGGCCAAGCTCAAGGGCACCAGCGCCGATGACGCCAAGAAAAAGTACGTCGACCTGGTGAAAAAGCTCGGCGGCTGAGGGACTCCGCGGTGCCCTCCTTCCTGTCGCGACTGTTTGGACGAGCACCCGATCCACCGAACAAGCCGGCCGCCGGCCAGCTCGACTACGAGAAGGCGCATCCGCTCGATGCCGAGAATCTTGCGGAACTGGGCATTGCCGAGGCCTACCAGAGCCTGCTTCCCGCGTTGCGCGCGTTCGTCGCGGAACCCGCCGCGGTCGAAGAGATCGTCGATGAAGACCTGCCGAGCTACGCCATTCGATGCAGCGGCGCCGAGCACCTCGTCTTCTCGGCGGTCGAACCCGGCACCGAACGCGAGAGCTGGGGTCGCGCGACCTACGTCTTCTTCCGCATCGTCAATGAACAGCTCGCCGGCACGCCCGTACGGTTCTATGCCCTGAACGGAGGCAACGATCTGTGCGGCATGTTCCTGACGCCGGAGGAAGCGCTCGAATCGCGAAACCAGCTTCCCAGGGCCAGCGATTGGCCGTACCTTCCGGAGGTCGGCGGACCGGACTACGGTCAGTTCCGGTGACGTGCCTCGCATCCATCGGCGCGATCGGATGAACCGCAGGGGGAGAGTTTTCGTGAGCCCACAGATTCGATCGGTCAGCGACCACACCCTTCGGCGATAATGACGTCATGGCCTCCAACACCCGCGAACGGATCCTCGACATCAGCCTCGCCATGTTCAACGAACAGGGCGAGCCCAACGTCACGACGAACCATATCGCCGACGAGCTCGAGATCAGTCCGGGAAACCTCTACTACCACTTCCGCAACAAGGACGACATCGTCGAGCACCTGTTCGCGCGCTACGAGGACCGGATCGACAAGGTGCTGACCATTCCGGACGAGCGCCTTCCGACGCTCGAGGACATCTGGCTGCAGCTGCATCACACCTTCGAGGTGATGTGGGACTACCGCTTCATCTTCCGCGACCTGGTCGACCTCACCAGCCGCAACCGCAAGCTGCGCATGCACTTCTCCCGGATCCTGAAGCATGCGGTCGGCAACGCGAGCCAGGTGCTGACCGGCCTCACCCGGGCCGAGGTGATGCGCGCGAGCCGCGCCGAGATCGATGCCACGGCGACCAACATCTCGCTGGTCGCGACCTTCTGGATGAACTACAACGCGGTGCGCGGCGGCCAGACCGAGAAGGCGGCCAACGACCTCACCCAGGGCATCCTGCAGGTGATGATGCTGATCGCGCCCTTCCTGCGCGACGCCGAGCGCGTGCACCTGCACACGCTGGTCCAGACCTACCAGCGCTGAGCCCCGCTTCCGGGCGGCCGCGCCGGCGCCGCGACCCATGAGCCTCGAACGCCAACAGCGCTTCCAGCGGCTGCTGCTCGACTTCTCGCGCGAGCCCGACGCGGCGCGTCGCGGCGCGATCGAGCGCCTGCTGTGGGACGAGTTCGGCGCCGAGCGCGCCGTGCTGGTCGCCGACATGTCGGGCTTCTCGCGGCTGACGCTTGCGCACGGCATCGTGCACTACCTGTCGATGGTGCGGCGGATGCAGGTCACGGCGACGCCGATCCTGGCCGGCTGGCATGGCGAACTGGTCAAGTTCGAGGCCGACAACCTCTACGCCGTGTTCCCCGACGCCGGCGCGGCCGTGCACTGCGCGATCGCGCTGAATCTCGCCTTCGACGCCGCCAACGTGACGACGCCGGACGAGCTCGACATCCGGCTGTCCTGCGGCATCGCCAGCGGCCCGATCCTGCTGCTCGCCGGCGACGACTTCTTCGGCCATGCGGTCAATGTCGCCAGCAAGCTCGGCGAGGATGTCGCCGAGCCGGGCCAGATCCTGGTGCACCAGGACGCGTGGGCCACGCTGGAAGCCGACCCGAAGATCCGCCACGATATGCGGCGGTTCGAGATCAGCGGCCTGGATCTGGTGGCGGCGGAGGTCGTGTACCGCACGTAGGGCGGGCACTGCCCGCCATCGCGAGGCGTCGTGGCGATGGCGGGCAGCGCCCGCCCTACGCGCTGTCAAAAATGGGAAACTTCGCATCAACCCTTCGCGGACGTTTCCAGAGCATGTTCGACAAGATCCTGATCGCCAACCGCGGCGAGATTGCCTGTCGCGTCATCCGCACCTGCCGCCGCCTCGGCATCGCCACCGTCGCGGTCTATTCCGACGCCGACGCCGATGCGCAGCACGTCCGCCAGGCGGACGTCGGCGTGCACATCGGCGGCCCGCGGCCGGCGGACTCCTACCTCCGCGGCGACGCGATCATCGCCGCCGCCCTCGCCCAGGGCGCGAGGGCGATCCATCCCGGCTACGGATTCCTCTCCGAGAACGCCGACTTCGCCGACGCGGTCGAGCGTGCGGGCCTGGTGTTCATCGGCCCGAAGGCGGCGTCGATGCGCAAGATGGGATCGAAGGCCGGCGCCAAGGAACTGATGGCGGCACGCGGCGTGCCGGTCGTGCCCGGCTACACCGGCGAGAACCAGGACCCCGCGCTGCTCGCGACCGAAGCGGCACGGATCGGCTTTCCGCTGATGATCAAGGCCGCCCACGGCGGCGGTGGCAAGGGCATGCGCATCGTGCGCCGGCTCGAGGAATTCGCGGGGCTCCTGGAGTCCTGCCAGCGCGAATCGAAGAACGCCTTCGGCCGCGACCGCGTGCTGCTGGAGCGCTACATCGAGACGCCGCGCCACATCGAGGTGCAGGTGTTCGCGGACAGTCACGGCCACACGATCCACCTCAACGAGCGCGAATGCTCGGCGCAACGCCGCTACCAGAAGGTCGTCGAGGAGTCGCCCTCGCCGTTCCTGACGCCGGAACTGCGCGAGCGGATGGGCGAAGCCGCGGTGCTGGCGGCGCAGGCGATCGACTACCGCAACGCCGGCACCGTCGAGTTCATCGTCGGCGCCGACGGGCACTTCTACTTCATGGAAATCAACACCCGGCTGCAGGTCGAGCACCCGGTCACCGAGCTCGTCACCGGCCTCGACCTGGTCGAATGGCAGCTGCGCGTCGCGGCCGGCCAGCCGCTGCCGCGGCGGCAGACCGCGATCACCAGTCGCGGCCATGCGATCGAGCTGCGGCTCTACGCCGAGGACGCCGAGAACGGTTTCCTCCCGGGCAGCGGCCGGCTCGAGCGCCTGCGCCTGCCGGCGGCCGGGGAACACGTCCGGATCGATTCCGGCGTGATCGAGGGCGACACCGTCAGCATCTTCTACGACCCGATGATCGCCAAGCTGATCGTCTGGGACGAGGACCGGCCGAAAGCGCTCGCTCGGATGGCGAACGCGCTTGCCGAGTGCGAGATCGAGGGTCCCAAGAGCAACGTCGAATTCCTGGAGGCGTTGATCCGCCATCGCGAGGTCGCGGGTGGCACCATCCACACCGGCTATCTCGATCGGCATCTCGCCGAGGTCTTCGCGCCGTCCGATGCCATCCCGGTCGACAGCCTCTGGGCCGCGGCGGTCGCGTGCCTGCTGGGTGACGAACGCGAGGTGATTCGCGCCGCCGCCGGCAGCGCCGACAAGAACTCGCCCTGGGCCCGTGCCGACGCCTGGCGCCTCGGCCATCCGGGCAAGCGCCTGGAGTGCTTCGAATTCCGCGGCCAGCGGGTCGAGGTCGCCGCCCACGGCGCCGGGGGGCGCTATCGCCTCGACGCCGCGCAGGGGCATTGCGAGGTCGACGGCGCCCGCCTCGTCGACGACGTGCTGTCCGCGCGCTTCGACGGCGTGATGCGGCGCTGGAAGGTCGCGGTCGACGCCGCGCGCGTGCTGGTCCACGACGGCGTTCGCCGCAGCCGCTATGCGCGGGTGCCGGCGTTCGCGGTGGAGCGGACGCGTTCCGGCGGCGGCAATCGCGTGGTCGCGCCGATGCCGGGCCGGATCGTCGCGGTGAAGACTGCCGTCGGCGCGACCGTCGCCGAGGGCGAGGAGCTCGCGGTGATGGAAGCGATGAAGATGGAGCTGACCCTGAAGTCGCCGCGGGCCGGCCGGGTCGATGAACTGCGGATCACGCCGGGCGATTTCGTCGAGGCCGACCAGGTCCTGATCCTGCTGGGAGACGCGACATGAACGGATTCATCCGCGGTGGCGTCCTGATCGCCGCCGCATGGCTGCTCGGCGCCTGCTCGGTGACGCGCTTCGAGGCGCCGCTCGGCGACAAGCTCGACCGCTGCGATCCGAGCTGGAAGGGACTTTGGATCGGCGAGGACCACAGCGGCAAGCCCGGCGACGAGAAGGACGCCGCGGCGATCTACGTCGACCCCGCCTGCCGCTTCTTCATGCTCGACCAGGAGGGTCCCGGCAAGCCGCTCCGGGCCGCCGAGATCGCCGTCGAGTACGCCACCGTCGGTCACGAGCGCTACCTTGTCTTCTCCGACGTCGCCCTGAAACCGGTGGAGGACCTCGGCCCGGTGCCGGGGATGAGCGAACCCCCGGAGAAGACCTTCCTGTACTTCCGCTACCGCGTGCACCGCGACCAGATCGAGGTGTTCGACGTCGACCACGAGAAGCTCGCGCACTGGATTCTCGACGACAAGATCAAGGGCCACCTGCTGAAGACCAGCGGCACCCTGTCGAACTTCGTCCGCGGGGACGCGAAGACGATGGTGGCGGTGGTGTCGAAGTTCGACCTGTTCGAACGCAAGCCGATGGTGGTGCTGCAGCATCGCGACCAGACGCCGGAGCAGTTCGAGGCCGAACTCACCGCGCATCCCGGCAAGGGGCGTTCGCCGTGAGCGGCCCGATCCGCATCGTCGAAGTCGGCGCACGCGACGGCCTGCAGAACGAGAAGGCCGATGTACCGACCGCGACCAAGATCGAGCTGATCCGCCGCCTCGCCGCCGCCGGCCACGGCACCGTCGAGGCGACCGCCTTCGTCAGCCCGAAGTGGGTCCCGCAGATGGCCGACGCCGCCGAGGTCATGGCCGGTGTCGGCGATCTCGCGGTCCGCCTCCCGGTCCTCGTGCCGAACGAGCCCGGCTACGAACGCGCGCGCGCCGCCGGTGCGCGCGAGGTTGCCGTGTTCACCGCGGCTTCCGAGGCGTTCAACCGCAGGAACACCAACGCCGGCATCGACGAGTCGCTCGAGCGCTTCAAGCCGGTGCTGGAGCGCGCGCGCGCCGACGGCGTGCAGGTCCGTGGCTACGTCTCCACCGTGCTCGGCTGCCCCTACCAGGGCGAGGTCGCGGTGTCGGAGGTGGTGCGGGTATCGAAGGCGCTGTATCGGATGGGCTGCTACGAGATCTCGCTCGGCGACACCATCGGCGTCGGCACCGCGGACAAGGCCCGCGCGATGCTGCGCGCGGTCGCCGGAGAGGTCCCGATCGCTGCCCTCGCGGGCCACTTCCACGACACTCGCGGGCAGGCGCTGGCGAACGTCTATGCCTGCGTCCTCGAGGGCCTGCGGGTGGTCGACGCGTCCGTCGCCGGCCTCGGCGGCTGCCCCTACGCCAAGGGCGCGACCGGCAACGTCGCCACCGAGGACGTGGTCTACCTGCTGCACGGGATGGGCTTCGCGACCGGCATCGACCTTCCGGTGCTCGCCGAGGTCGGCCGCTGGATCAGCGCGGTGCTCGGCCGCGAGACCGGCGCGAAGGTCGGCAAGGCGCTCGCCGCGGCATGAGAGAGCGGATCGCCGCGCTGCGTGCGGCCTACGCGCGCGGCGATGCCGCGCTCGCTCTCCGCCTCGCCGCCGAGGTGCTCGACCTCGACCCGGACCAGTCCGACGCCTGGACCGTGCGCGCCAACCTCGCGATCCGCGGCGGCGACCTGGACGGAGCGGCGGTCGCGCTGGAGCGCCTGCGGGCCCTCCACCCCGACCAGCCGGCTCTCACCCACAACCTCGTGCAGGTCCTGCTGACCCGCGGGTCGCGGCGGCGCGCGAACGACCGCGCCGGCGCGATCGCCGATTTCGAGCACGCGCTCCGGCTGGCGCCGGACGACGGCGCGGCGGCCTTCAACCTCGCCGTCAGCGACCTCGACAGCGGCCGCCACGACCGCGCCCGGACGCTGCTCGGTCGTCTCGTGGCCGCGGCGCCGGAGGACCGGGAGGCGGCGTTCCACCTCGCTCGCGCGGAGCTGCCGACGGCGCCGCAGGCCGCCGCCGGGCGACTGTCCGCGCTCGCGTCGCCGCCGATCGACTTCGCCGCGATCCCGCTCGCCACCCAGATCACCACCCTGGCCGACGCCGGACTTGTGGATGCCGTCGAGGCCACCCTGCGTCGTGTCGACACGCCGCCGCCGGCGCTGATCGCCGCCGCCGCGCAGCGCTTCGCGATGGCCGGAGATGGCGCGGCCGCGCGCCGCTGCCATCGCCTGGCGGCGCCGGCGGACGGTCGACCGCGCCGCCCCGCCGAACTGCGCGCGCAGATCGGTGCCGCCCTGTCCCTGCCGGCGGTCCACGCCGGCGCCGAGGACCTCGCCGCCGAGCGCAGTCGCTATGCCGCCGCGCTTGCCGATCTCGACGGGTCGCTGGACGCCGACCGCCTGCGCGACCTCGCCCCCGGCCTCGACGCGATCGCCTGGAGCAATTTCCTGCTGGCCTACCAGGGTCGCGACGATCGCGAGCTGCAGTCGCGCTACGGCGACCTCGCCTGTCGCCTGCTGTCGACGATCGCCCCCGCGCTGCAGGAGCCACCGGCACCGCCGCAGCGGGCACGGCCCCGCGTCGCCTTCGTCGGCTCGATCTTCCGCTACTGCACCGCCGGCGTCTATTTCGCAGCGTGGATCGATGCGCTGACCGCCGCCGGGGCCGAGACCCTGGTGTTCCAGCACGGCGGCGTGGTCGATGCCCATTCGCGGCGGATCGCCGCGAGCGCCAGCAGATGGATCGAACTCGGCGCGGCGGCGCTGGACGAGGTCGCGGCGACGATCCGAGCGGCCGAGGCGGACGTCGTCGTCTACCCCGAGGTCGGCATGGACCTCGGCAGCGCTGCACTTGCCGCCTGTCGCCTGGCGCCGTTCCAGATCGCCGGCTACGGACATCCCGTCACCACCGGCCTGCCGTCGATCGACGTCTTCGTGGTGCCCGATGCGATGGAAGCGGCCGATGCCCAATCGCACTATCGCGAGTCGCTGTGGCGGCTCCCCGGCCTCGCGACCCGCTACCCGTTGCCGACACCGCCGCCGCGGCGGCCCCGCGCCGAGCTCGGCCTGCCTTCCGGTCCGCTGTACGTCCTGCCGCAGTCGGCCTTCAAGATTCACCCGGACACCGACGCGCTGCTGGTGGCGATCGCCCGACGCGACCCGGCGGCGCGGATCCTGCTGTTCGACAATGAGGCGCCGCTGGCGACGGAGCGGCTTCGTCGGCGGATCGCCGCGGCGTTCGCGGCGGCCGGGCTGGACGCCAGCCGGCACCTGCAGGTCGCGCCGCTGTCCGGCCGCGACGAGTTCCTTTCCCGGCTCGCCTGCGCGGACGTGATGATCGATCCGCCGCACTGGTCCGGCGGCAACACCAGCCTCGACGCGCTCACCGTCGGCCTGCCGATCGTCGCCCTGCCCGGCCGCTACCTGCGCGGCCGCCAGACCCGGGCGATGCTGGACGCGCTCGGGATCGCCGGGCCGCTGGTCGCCACGGACATCGACGACGCCGCGGCGCGAGCGGTCCGGCTTGCGCACACGCCGGACGAGCGGCACCACCTCGGCGCCGCGATCGCCGCCGGGCTGCCGTCCCTGGTCGATGGCCGTTCCGCGCTCGCTGCGCTGGCCGAGCGGATCCTCTCCGGCGCCGGACGATCGTGACGATCGCTTGTGTGTTCGCGCGCCGCGGTGCACTCTCGGGACCGACGGGCGTCACGCCCTGTAACCGAGTCAAAGATTGCTGATCCTCGACTTGACGCGCTTTGTCCTGGCGGATTCGGCCCGTAGTCTCGTTCCATTGCCTATCCCCGGAGGGAATGGCAGGGCATGACGCGATCCACAACCCGAGCGACCGGTAGCAACCAGGTCCCATCCCTGCGCGACGCCGCGGAGCGGGTGCTGCAGCGGATCGCCGAAGCCCTCTCGGAGTCCCCGCCGGAGTCGCTCGCCGCGTCCGCGCTGCGCCGCGGCCGCAAGTCGCTGGATCACCTGATCGACACCGCGGAGGCCCTGGAGGCCCGCTACCGCGGCGTGCTCGACGCAGTACCGGACGCCGTGACCGTGCATGCGCTCGACGGCACGATCCTCGACGCCAACCGGACCGCCAGCACGCTCTATGGCTATCCGCTCGACGTGCTGAAGGGCATGGGGCTCGCGGTGCTCAACCCCGACCTGCCGCCCGACCACATGCAGCGGCTGCGACCGACCTTCAAGGTCGGGTCGACCCACACGGTGGAGACCTGGAACACCCGCGGCGACGGCTCCCGCTTCCCGGTCGAGGTGCACTCCAACGTCTACCTCGACGGCGACGAGCGCCGGATCGTCGCGGTGGCGCGCGACATCACCCGCCGCCGCGTCGTAGAGACCCAGCTGCGCAGTTCCGAGGAACGCTACCGGCGGCTGTTGGCATCGCTCGACCAGGGCCTGCTGGTGCACGACCCGAACGGCCGGGTGATCGGCGTGAACGCCGCGGCCGAACGCCTGCTCGGTGCCGACGAGAACGCGCTGGTCCGCGAGGACCCGCGGGGCCAATGGAGCTTTGTCGACGCCGACGGCCGCCTGCTGCGCGGCGGCGAACTGCCGGCCCTGCGTGCACTCGCCAGCGGCCAGTCGGTCGCCAACACCGTGATCGGGGTGTCGAGCCCGCACCTGCCCGGCGTGCGCTGGTTCGCGGTGACCGCGGTGCCGCAGTTCCTCGACGACGAGGCGCAGCCGTTCCAGGCGATCTCGCTGTTCACCGACGTGACCGCGCTGAAGCGCCAGAGCGAGCTGTTCGAGGAGACCCAGCGGCTGGCGCGGATCGGCGGCTGGGAGCGCAACCTCAACCGCGACGCGCTGTTCCTCACCGCCGAGATGTTCCGCCTGCTCGAGCTGCCGGTCGGCGACCCGCTCGACTGGGCCGGCCTGCTGCGCTATTTCCATCCGAGCGATGCGGCGCGGTTCGAGTCGGTCGTCGCCTCGCTGCGCAGCGGCGGCCACCACTTCGACCTCGAGCTGCGCGTCACCACCGCGCGCCACCACGAGCGCTGGCTGCGCGTCCTCGGCCATCCGCAGATGCATCGCGGCCGGGTCGACAGCGTGTCCGGCACCATGCAGGACATCACCGCCGGCAAGCTCGCCGAGGAACAGTTGCGCCGCCAGGCGCTCACCGACGCGCTCACCGGACTCGCCAACCGCGACGCCCTGCTGGCCGAGATGCAGGACGCCCAGGAGCGCGCGGCGCTGCAGGGACCGAGCCTGCTCTACATCGACCTCGACCGCTTCAAGATGGTCAACGACCTGCTCGGCCACGCCGCCGGCGACGGCCTGCTGGTCGCCGCCGCCAGCCGGCTGCGATCGGTGGTCGGCGACCGCGGCCTGCTGGCCCGCTTCGGCGGCGACGAGTTCATGGTGCTGCTGCCGGCGAGCACCGGTTCCGCTGACGCCGACGCGCTGGCGGAGCGGATCACCCAGAATTTCGTCGAGCCGTTCCGCTATGGCGGCGAGGAATTCAGCCTGACCGCCTCGGTCGGCATCGCGCTGTGGCCGGAAGGCGGCGCGTCGGTGCAGCAGCTGATCAACCACGCCGACGCCGCGATGCTCGAGGCCAAGCGCCGCGGCCGCAACCAGTGGCAGCGCTTCTCCCCACAGCTCGAGCGGCGCCTGACCGAGCGGCTGATGATCGAGACCCAGCTGCGGCGCGCGCTCGACCACGGCGAGTTCCATCTGAAGTTCCAGCCGCAGGTCAACCTCGCCGACCGCAGCCTGGTCGGCGCCGAGGCCCTGCTGCGCTGGAACAGCCGGATGCTCGGCGAACTCACGCCGGACGTGTTCATCCCGCATGCCGAGAACACCGGCGACATCGTCCGGATCGGCGCCTGGGTGATCCGGCAGACGCTTCGACAGATGCGCGACTGGCGCGACGCCGGCGTGCCGATCCCGCGGATCGCGGTCAACGTCTCCTACCGCCAGTTCGTCGGCGAGGGCCTGGTCGACATGATCGGCGCGGCCTTGAACGAGGCCGGCCTGCCGGGCGACGTCCTCGAACTCGAGCTCACCGAGCGCGTGCTGATCGACGACATCGCCGACACCATGTCGACCTTCGAGGCGCTGAAGGGTCTCGGCGTCCGCCTGGTGATCGACGACTTCGGCGAGGGCTATTCGGCGCTCGGCTACCTGCGCCGCCTGCCCTTCGACGGCCTCAAGATCAGCCACGGCTTCCTCCGCGACATCCCCGCCAACCGCCCCGACACCGCGATCTGCCTGTCGATCATCTCGATCGCCAAGAACCTGGGACTGGACCTGGTCGCCGAAGGCGTGGAGAACGAGCAGCAGCGCGAGTTCCTGCTGTCCCACGGCACCCGCTACGCCCAGGGCTACCTGTTCTCGCGGCCGCTTTCGCCGAGGGAATTCGCGGAGTTCGCGCGGAGGTTCGGGGTGCATTCTTGAGGGCTGCGGACTGAAGGCTGCGGACTGAGGGCTGAGGAAAACCTCCGTCATTGCGAGGAGGAGCGCAGCGACGACGAAGCAAGCCAGCGACGGTGCTCTGCAACGCGAGAATGCGAAGGCGCTGGATTGCTTCGCTGCGCTCGCAATGACGGGTTTAGACTCGCGCCATGTCGAAATCCTTCGCCGTCCGCCCGATCTCCACCAGCGACGACCTCCGCATCGCCGCCATCATCCGCACCGTCATGCCCGAATTTGGCGCCGACGGGCCGGGCTTCGCCATCCACGACGCCGAGGTCGATCACATGAGCGTGGCCTACGCCGCTCCGCGTTCGGCCTACTTCGTGGTCGAGGTCGACGGCATCGTGCTGGGCGGCGGCGGCATCGCGCCGCTGGCCGGTGGCGACGGCACGACCTGCGAGTTGCGAAAGATGTATTTCCTGCCGGAGCTGCGCGGTCGCGGCGCCGGTCAGGCGCTGATGACCTGTTGCCTGGACGCCGCCCGCGGCCACGGCTACGCGCGCTGCTACCTTGAAACCCTGCAGCAGATGACCGCGGCGCAGAAGCTCTACGAGGCCAATGGCTTCGTGCGGATCGCGGCGCCGTGCGGCGCGACCGGACACTTCGCCTGCGACGCGTACTACCAGCGCGATTTGTAGAGGTCGCCCAGGCCTTCCCGCTGTCGGGGGCGGTTTCGCCGCGATGGCGAGGCGCTGGAAGTGCGAAGGAGTCGGTTGCAGGCCGTACGGACGGGCCTGCGCTCTTCCGATGTCCTTGTCATCCGGAGCTGAGCCCCTCCCGCGACAGCCTCTTCATCGCCGGCTCGTACAGCGGCTTCGCTATCGGCGGGTACAACGGCGTGGCCGTTGGGCTGTCCAGGGCTTCGCAATCGAGTTGTACCGCCTTGGCGCGCCTCGCGTTCCGTCGCCGGTCAGCAAATCGCCCGCACCCGACGACCCGGCGCAACTACAATGCGGCCCCCTCTTCTCGGACCGCGCCATGAACCTCTCCGACACCCAGGCCGTCATCACCGGCGGCGCCTCCGGACTCGGCTACGCCGTCGCGCAGCATCTGGTCGCCCACGGCGCCAGGGTCACGCTGCTCGATGTCAACGACGGGAAGGGCCAGGCCGCGGCCGCGGCGCTCGGTGCCGCGGCGAGCTACGTGCGGACGGATGTCACCAGCGAGGACGGCGTGCGCGACGCCATCGCGAAGGCCCGCGACACGATGGGCGGCCTCAACGCCGCGATCAGCTGTGCCGGCATCCTCGGCGCCGGACGCGTGCTCGGCAAGGATGGTCCGATGCCGCTGTCGCAGTTCGAGACCACCGTGCGGGTCAACCTGGTCGGCTCGTTCAATGTCGCCAAGGCCGCCGCGTCGCTGATGCAGTCCAACGCGGCCGGCGAGGACGGCGAGCGCGGCGTCGTGGTGAACACCGCGTCGATCGCGGCGTTCGAGGGCCAGATCGGCCAGGCCGCCTACTCCGCGTCGAAGGGCGGCGTGGTCGGCATGACCCTGCCGATGGCGCGCGAGTTCGCCCGCATCGGCGTGCGCGTCGTCACCGTCGCTCCCGGCGTGTTCCACACGCCGATGGTCGACGGCATGCCGCCGGCGGTCTACGAATCGCTGTGCGCCTCGGTGCCCTATCCCTCGCGCCTCGGCAAGCCCGAGGAGTTCGCCTCGACGGTCGCATTCATCCTGCAGAACCGCTATCTCAACGGGACAACCCTCCGGGTCGACGGAGCCGTCAGACTGCAACCGAAGTAGCCGTTCATCGCGGCGATTCGCTTCGACCAAGGCACAGGGCCCCGAAGGAGCGGGCTCCTGCGAGTGCGAGGCATCGACGCTGCCGAAATCCCACCGGGCCCTGGGCCCTCGCCCATCCACGAATCCGACAAGACCACACGACACATGAAGGCCTCCGACCTCAAGAAAGGCAACGTCGTCCAGCACAACAACCAGACCTGGCAGATCAGCTCGATCGAGCGCAGCGCGCCTCAGGGTCGCGGCGGCAACACGACCTACCGTTTCCAGATGTATTCGGTGCCGGGCGGCGTGAAGCTCGACCTCAGCCTGCGCGCCGAGGACGATCTGCCGGAAATCGAACTGTCGCGACGCGCGGCGACCTTCTCCTACCGCGACGACACCTCGTTCGTGTTCATGGACGCCGAGGACTACACCCAGTACCTCCTCGACGCGAACGGCCTCGCCGACGTCGCCGGCTACATCACCGAAGGCCTCGAGGGCTGCTACGTGCTGCTGCGCGACGAGACGCCGCTGGCGCTGCAGCTGCCGCAGAGCGTCGAGCTCGAAGTCGTCGACACCGCACCGGAGCTGAAAGGCGCGACCGCGACCAAGCGGCCGAAGCCGGCGAAGCTGTCCAGCGGCATCGAGATCCAGGTGCCGGAATACATCACCACCGGGGAGAAGGTCCGCGTCTCCACCGAAACCGGCGAGTTCCTCGGCCGCGCATGACGACGGCGGCGGCCGCGCCCACTCCCGGGACTCCCGGCGACCCCGCGCGCCAGCTCTGGCGCGCGGTGCTGCTGATGACGCTGTCGGCGGTGTTCTTCGGCTTCATGGCGATCACCATCCGCAAGGCTTCCGAGCAGCTGCATGCGTTCGAGGTCGCGTTCTTCCGCAATCTCTTCGGCCTGCTGTTCGCGCTGCCCATCCTGTTCCGCCACGGGCCGGGCATCCTCGGCACCGACAAGCTGCCGCTGTACCTGTTCCGCTGCGTGATCGGCACCATCTCGATGCTGTCGGGCTTCTGGGCGATCGCCCACCTGCCGATCGCGCAGGCGATCGCGATCACCTACTCCACACCGCTGTTCGTCACCATCGGCGCCGTGCTGGTGCTGGGCGAGGTGGTGCGCGCGCGACGCTGGACGGCGGTGTTCGTCGGCTTCCTCGGCGTCCTGGTGGTGGTGCGGCCGTTCTCGCAGGATTTCTCCGCGGGGATCTTCGTCGCGCTGCTGGCGGCGGCGATGAGCGCCAGCGTGTCGATCAGCATCAAGTTCCTGACCCGTACCGAATCGGCCGACGCGATCGTGCTGACCACCACGATGCTGTGGGTGCCGATGACGCTGATCCCGGCCCTGCTGGTCTGGCAATGGCCGGTCGGACTCACCTGGCTGTGGGTGGCGCTGGCCGGCGGCCTCGGCACGACCGCACACATGCTCTGGACCCGCGGGCTGCGCCTCGGCGACGCGTCGGTGCTCACGCCGATCAGCTTCGTGCAGTTGCCGGTGGTCGCCGTGCTGGCCTGGTGCCTGTTCGACGAGCATCTCGACCGCTACACGGCGATCGGCTCGGCGATCATCTTCGCGTCCAACATCTACATCGCCCGCCGCGAGGCGAAGCTGGCGCAGCGGGTAGCGACGGATCCCGAGATTGCCGGCGATCGGCCGCCGCCGCGGTAGGGGCTGAGGGCTGAGGGCTGAAACTCTGGGGGCATCTTGTGAGCAGTCGCCGTCGCTTCGCTGAAAATTTGGGCACAGGGCACAGGGCACAGGGCACAGGGCACAGGGCACAGAGCACAGAGCGCAGAGCACAGGGCGCAGGGCGCAGGGCGCAGGGCGCAGGGCGCAGGGCGCAGGGCGCAGGGCGCAGTGTCCTCTCCTCGCTGCGATTCAGGGCACGAGGCGCGCGTCTGGAGCGACTCCTCACGACCGGCTCTTGTGGGACGGGGCTTCAGCCCCGATGGCGAACCACGGCAACGATGCGGCGATTGCGAGAGCGTGCATCACGGCCATCCGGTCGAAGCACCTCAGTCGCGACGGCGTAGCGGATCGCCATCGGGGCTGAAGCCCCGTCCCACAGCAGACTTCTCGTCGAAGCGGGAATTGCGGTGCGCTGTGCTGTGAACCCGTCGGCGTAGTGCGGGCGGTGCCCGTCCGCGCGTCAATGCTGGTGCGTCCGAGACGCACCCTGGCTTCAGCCCCCGGCCCTCAGCCCTCAGCCCTGCGCCTTGGGCACATACCGCCGCGCCACGTAGCGCTCGATCATCCCCACGAAATCCTGCGCGATGTTCTCGCCGCGCAGCGTCGACACCTTCTCGCCGTCGATGAACACCGGTGCTGCCGGCGCCTCGCCGGTGCCGGGTAGCGAAATGCCGATGTCCGCGTGCTTGGACTCGCCGGGACCGTTGACGACGCAGCCCATCACCGCCAGCGTCAGGTTCTCGACCCCGTCGTACTGCAGGCGCCACTCCGGCATCTTCGCGCGGACGTGTTCCTGCACCGTCTTCGCCAGCTCCTGGAACAGCGTGCTGGTGGTGCGGCCGCAGCCGGGACAGGCGGTGACCAGCGGGGTGAAGGCGCGCAGGCCCATGGTCTGCAGCAGCTCCTGGGCGACGATCACCTCGCGCGTGCGCGACTCGCCCGGCTCCGGCGTCAGCGAGATCCGGATGGTGTCGCCGATGCCCTCGCCCAGCAGCACGCCGAGCGCGGCCGTCGAAGCGACGATGCCCTTGCTGCCCATGCCCGCCTCGGTGAGGCCGAGGTGCAGCGCGTAGTCGCCGCGCTTCGCGAGGTCGCGGTACACCGCGATCAGCTCCTGCACGCCGCTGACCTTGCACGACAGCACGATGCGCTCGCGCGGCAGCCCCAGTTCCTCGGCGCGCTCCGCGGAGTCGAGCGCCGATCGCACCAGCGCTTCGCGCATCACCCGGCTGGCCTCCCAGGGCTCGACCCGGGCATGGTTCTCGTCCATCAGCCGGGCCAGCAGCTGCTGGTCCAGCGAACCCCAGTTGACCCCGATCCGCACCGGCTTGTGATGGCGCGCGGCAAGCTCGATCAGGGTCGCGAACTGCTGGTCCTTCTTGCGGCCGAAGCCGACGTTGCCCGGATTGATCCGGTATTTCGCCAGCGCCGTCGCGCAGGCCGGCTCGGCCGCAAGCAGCTGGTGGCCGTTGTAGTGGAAGTCGCCGATCAGCGGCACCTCCACCGCCATCCGGTCGAGCTTCTCGCGGATCCGCGGGATCGCCGCGGCCGCCTCCGGGGTGTTGACGGTGAGGCGCACCAGCTCGGAGCCGGCGCGCGCGAGTTCGGCGACCTGCTTGACGCTGGCCGCGACGTCGGCGGTGTCGGTGTTGGTCATCGACTGCACGACGACCGGCGCATCGCCGCCGATGCGCAGCCTGCCGACCGCGACCGGGACGCTGCGCCGGCGCGGGAGATACGGGGACTCGAAACTCATGCTGCTTGGCTTTGTGCCTGGGGTTCGATGGTCAGACGCAGGTAGGACACGGACTGCTCGCGAACGCGGTGGTCGGTCAGGATCCGGACTTCGCAGTCCTCGGACACGCCATAGGGCTCGGGCGCCTCGGTGACCTCGACCCGCGCCGCGGTGAGGTCGGACATCTGCGGTGCCAGGTAGGACGGATCGCCCGCATCCTCGAGCGACTCCATCCGGATCGCGCGCACCGCGGCGCGCGGATGCCCGGCATGGTCGAGCGCGCGCACCGCCGCGGCCCGCGCCGTGCGCGCGATAAGCTCGACGCCCGCCTCGACCCGATCGGTGCCGATCCGGAGCCAGCGCACGACGCCGATCATCCAGTGCTGGTCGCTGGGCTCGTCGGACGGCAATGCCAGCCCGATCACCTCGCCGACCCGCGCCTTCAGCGACTCCGCCTTCGGCCACTCCAGCCGGTAGCCGCCGAGACTCTGGTCGTTGATCCGGGCCGATACCCGCTCCGGACGGGCCGCCTCGGCGCCGCCAGAGGCCCAGGAGGCGGTGCGCTCGCGCTCGGTGAGCTGGATCGCGGGCCCGCGCATGCGCCGCATGAAGGCCTCGAAATCCTGGCCACCCGCCAGGTTGAAATGGACCGCGTGCAGGCCGATCAGCGTGTCGAGCGTGTGGTGGGCCGGCCAGCGCTGGTGCGAACGTTCGGAAATCGGCTGCCAGGACGCGACCAGGCGCTTCACCAGTTCGGCGCTGACCGTGACCACCGGCGCCCCGCGCAGGCGGAAACCGATCGACCCGGCCTCGCCATTGACGAAGGCCAGCTGGCGTTCGAGGTCGCGCTCGAGGCCGACGGTGTCGAAATGGGCGAGACCGATGCTGTCGCTGCGGCGCTCTTCCGGAATGTAGCCCGGGCCGGCGTCCTGCTCGAGCGGGATCGAGAACGCCCGCGGGCTGGAAGCCCCGCCGCCGCGCAGGCTGACCACCGGCGCCCAGGCAAGCGTCACGGCGGTGCTGTCGTAGATCTCCTTCTGGCCCAGCCGGTAGGGATTGCTGATCGCCAGCAGCAGTGCATGCGTGTAGGACAGGCGGACGTTGACCTCCGCCCCGCCGAGCAGCGGGTCTTCCACCGCCTTGTCGTCGAGCGCGATCGACTGGGCGAAGCGGAACACGTCGTGCAGGGCCGACCAGGTTCCAGACGCCGGCGCCGCGTACACCAGGTAGGCCTTGGCCAGCTGCGCGGCGAGGTGGGAGGCGGCGCGGGTCAGCGCCAGGGCCACCGACTTGCCGCGCAGGAACGGCACCTTGCCCTCCGGCGCGCAGATCTCGTAGGCCGCCATCCGGTAGCCCTGCGCCATCTCGAACTGGAAGTCCTGCGCGACCGAGCCCAGCTGGGCCTTCTGCGGCGGCAGCGGGAAGCTCGAGCCGATGATCTGGCGGTCCACCGTCTGCACGATCTGGTGCACCGGCGCCCGCAGCGACTCCAGGGCCGCCAGGCGCGCCAGGCCGTCGATCTTCAGCGTGTTCATCTCCCGCAGCGCCTGGTAGAGCAGGCGTGCGGTCGCGGCGGCGTTGGCGAGCGGCAGCGCCTCGATCCAGCGCGCCAGGCTGCGGGCGTCGGCCTGGAAATGGTCCTTGCCCGGCATCTTGCGCTCAGGAAAACCGCTGGCGAGTCGCCGGTAGATGTCGCTCATGCCGAGAGGTTCGTCTGCATCGTGGACCGATCTTATCCTGATCCCACCGTGCCATACGATGTGTTGCGCGCGATTCAAACTTCGTCGCAATTCCGGGGGTGGCGCGCTGCGCGCGCTGTCCCCTTCGGATGCGAAGACGGCGTGAACGCGACCCGCGAATTTCCGGGCGATCCGAGTCTTCCGCCGACGATGCCGCATTTGCCCTCGGAGATCCCGTCGCTGGATCGGAAGCACATCCGAGTGCTCGCTACTGCGAAGCAAATTCGACCGTTCTTGTCCTGATTGTTCCGGGTTATTTTCGCTGACGAGTCGGATATGATCCGGCCTCGTCGGTGTGCATCCGGGGAGGGATATCCGCATGGCCGAGCGCTACAAGATTGCCGTCATCGGATCGGGGCCGGGTGGCAAGTCCGCCGCGGCGCACGCCGCCGAACTGGGGGTCTCCCACGTCCTGTTGGAGGCCACGCCCTACATCTCGTACACCATCTACCGCTACCAGAAAGGTAAGCACGTGATGGACGAGCCGGGGATCCTGCCGCTGCGCTCGCCGCTGGAGTTCAAGGCCGGCACCCGCGAAGCGATCCTCGAGGCCTGGAACACAGGCCTCACGAAGCTCAACACCAACACCAAGTTCAACCACGAAGTCGCCAAGATCGTGAAGAACGACTCCGGCTTCGTGCTCACCTGCAGCAACGGCGCGGTGATCGAGGCGGAGTACGTGATCCTCGGCATCGGCCTGCAGGGCAACATCCGCAAGCTCGGCTGCCCCGGCGAGGACCTGCCGTTCGTGCAGTACCAGCTCGACGACCCGGGCGAATACTCGGGCGAGACCATCGTCGTGGTCGGCGCCGGCGACGCCGCGATCGAGAACGCGATCGCGCTGGCGAAGCAGAACACCGTCATCATCATCAACCGCAAGGACGAATTCTCGCGCGCCAAGAAGGGCAACGAGCAGGGCATCCTGAAGGCGATCGACGAAGGCAGCGTCGAGTGCTACTACAACGCGGCACCCGAACGGGTCGACGCGCTCCCCGCGGGCTCGCGCAAGCCCGGCCGCATGGTGCTGCAGACCGCGAAGGGCAAGGCGCAGATCCTGCTCGACCGCGTGATCGCCCGCCTCGGCGCCACCGCGCCGCGCAGCCTGGTCGAGTCCTGGGGCATCCAGTTCCCCAGCAAGGATCCGGCCTCGGTGCCGGCGATCAGCCCGCAGTACGAATCCAACGTCAAGGGCATGTACATCGTCGGCGCGCTCGGCGGCTATCCGCTGATCAAGCAGGCGATGAACCAGGGCTACGAGGTCGTCGAGTACATCCTCGGCAATACCGTCGAGCCGGCCGACGAGCCGCTGCTGAAGGACAAGTTCAAGCCGATGCCCGGCTTCACCTCGGTGAACGCGGCGCTGGAGAAGGTGCAGAAGAACGTCAAGGTGCTGTCGCACATCACGCCGCTGCAGCTGCGCGAGTTCATGCTCGACTCCGACGTGCGGGTACCGAAGCCCGGCGACGCCGTGTTCTCCCGCAACGACTACACCAACACCTTCTACACCATCGTCGAGGGCGAGGTGCAGATCGTGGCCGAGTCGGGCGCCCGCTTCGCGCTCGGCAAGGGCCAGTTCTTCGGCGAAATGAGCCTGATCTCCGGCCGCCGGCGCTCCGCCACCGTCGTGGCCGGCAACGGCTGCGTGCTGATCGAGACGCCGCGCCGCTCGATGCTGAAGCTGATCGCCTCGGTCGAGGCCGTGAAGCGCGAGATCGACAAGGTGTTCATCGCCCGAGCGATCCAGTCCCGTTTCGCCGCCGAGGCCCCCTACGACCAGATCGCCGAAATGGTCGAGACCGCCAAGGTCGAGCGCTTCAAGGCCGGCGACGTGGTGTTCACCGAGGGCGAACAGGGCGACTGCCTGCACCTGGTGCGCACCGGTTCTTTGACCATTTCGCGCAACATCTCCGGCAAGGAGATCGTGCTGTCCTACGTGCCGGCGGGCAACTACGTCGGCGAGATGGCACTGCTCGGCGAGAGCAATCGCTCCGCCACCGCGAAGGCCGCGGTCGCCACCGAGACCATCCGGCTCGACGGCGAGGCCTTCAAGCGCCTGGTCGCCCGCAACGCGGTGCTGCGGCTGAAGCTGCAGGCCGAGTATCAGCAGCGCACCGCGGCCAACCTCGCGATGCAGTCGATGCCCTCGGGCGGCGACATCATCTCCTTCCTGATCTCGCAGGGCGCCGGCGAGGCGACCGACATCCTGCTGATCGACGAGGCGCTGTGCGTCCGCTGCGACAACTGCGAGAAGGCCTGTGCGGAGTCGCACAACGGCACCTCGCGGCTGCGCCGCGAGGCCGGACCGACCTACGCGAACGTGCACGTGCCGACCTCCTGCCGCCACTGCGAGCATCCGCACTGCATGAAGGACTGCCCGCCGGACGCGATCCGGCGCTCCCCCAACGGCGAGGTCTTCATCGCCGACAACTGCATCGGATGCGGCAACTGCGAGCGCAACTGCCCCTACGGGGTGATCAAGCTGGCGGCCAAGCCGAAGAAGAAGCCCGGCCTGCTGCAGTGGCTGCTGTTCGGTGCCGGCCACGGCCCGGGCGAGGCGCCCTACGAGAAGAAGAAGCCGGTCGAAGGCGCGCCGCTCGAACAGAAGAAGGCGGTCAAGTGCGACATGTGCAAGGACCTGAAGGGCGGCCCCGCGTGCGTGCGCGCCTGCCCGACCGGAGCCGCCATCCGCATCTCGCCCGAGGAATTCCCCGCTTACGCCCAGTCGCGCGGCTGAGTCCGGTTCGTCCGGATTCCAGCAGCGCGACCGATCAGAACAGGAATAGGCCATGCATCAGTCGTTCTTCACCTACGGCGGCAAGCGCTATCTGTGGGGCTCCATCCTCCTGCTGCTGGCCGCGATCACCGCCTACGTGGTCCACCAGCCGCTCGGCGTCCCCAACGGCGGAACCTGGCTCGGCTACACGCTGGGGACCATCGGCGCGCTGCTGATCTACTGGCTGACCGCGTTCGGGATCCGCAAGCGGATGTACAAGTCGTCGATGGGATCGATGGTGGGCTGGCTGTCCGCGCACGTCTATCTCGGCACCTCGCTGATCGTGATCGCCCTGCTCCACTGCGGCTTCCAGTTCGGCTGGAACATCCACACCCTGGCCTTCACGCTGATGCTGCTGGTGATCTTCTCCGGCTTCTTCGGCGTGTACGCCTATGTGCGCTACCCGAACCTGATGACCCGCAACCGCGACAACGCGACCCGCGGCAGCATGACCGACGAGATCGCCGAGATCGACCAGAACGCCCTGGTGCTGGCCGACAGCATCGACCCGAAGATCCACGCGTCCGTGCTGCGCTCGATCGACAACACCAAGCTCGGCGGCAAGGCCTGGTCGCTGCTGACCGCGAAGGATGCGTCCGACCTCGCCATCGACCAGGTCCGCGCCGCGCTCGAGAAGCGCACCACCGAAGGCAAGCCGAAGAGCGGCGGCGGTGGCGAGATGCCGACGATGTTCGCGATGGTCGACTTCCTGTCCAAGAACGCCACCGACAAGCAGACCGAGGCGCTGCGCAAGCTGATCGACCTGCTGTCGCGCAAGAAGTCGCTGGCCACCCGCGTCGCGCGCGACATCCAGATCCAGTCGCTGATGGAGGTCTGGCTGTATTTCCACGTGCCGCTGACCATGGCGCTGCTGGCCGCGCTCACCGCTCACATCATTTCGGTCTTCTTCTACTGGTAGTCGCGATCGGCGCGCGCTGCCGCGAACCGGCCGCCGCCATCGGGACATCGACGCACATTCGGATGGGGAAACGAGGATGCGCTGGCTAATTCGCCGAGTCACCCGGAAAGGCAAAGGGGCGGTGTCGTACGAGGAAGACACCCACTATGGCGACGTATTGACCATCGGTCGCGGCGCCGATCAGGCGATCTTCGTCGCCGACCTTCGCGTCGCGCTGGAACATGCCCGGGTGACCGCGGTCGCCGGCGGCAAGTACCGGATCGAGTCGCTGCTCGACGCCGGCGTCCGCGTCGGCAAGGCGATCGTCCACCAGGACACCGTCGGTCCGGGCGAGGTCGTCGAGATCGGCTCCACCCGCATCAAGCTCCTGGACGCGCCACAGGACTACGACGCCGGCGTCGAGATCCAGTCGCTCGACAAGACCGAGATGAAAGCAGAGAGCGACAAGAAGAAGCTCTCGACCCAGCTGTCGCAGACCGGCCTGTCGAAGCGGCGGCCCGCCTGGATCGCGTTCCTCGGCACGGCCCTGTTCGCCTTCGCACTGCCGCTGGCGGCCCACTTCGTCAAGCCGCTGCACGACCTGCTGCTGAAGGTCCCCGGCGTGCCCAGCCAGAACGCATGGCAGGCCGGCGAGCTGGCCGCGGCGCACCACTACTTCGGCGAGACCTGCATCACCTGCCACGAGAAGCCGTTCATTCCGACGCGCGACGAGGCCTGCCTCACCTGCCACGGCAAGACCCAGGCGCACGCCGATCCGGCCAAGTTCAACCTGCCGGAGCTCGGCAATGCCCGCTGCGCGCACTGCCACGCCGACCACAACGGCCCGAACGGCCTGGTCCAGGCCGACCAGGTGCTGTGCTCGAACTGCCACCGTAACCTGAAGGACAAGACCAAGGGCGCCACCCAGCTGATCGACGTCGGCGATTTCGGCGACAGCCATCCGGAGTTCCAGATCAACCTGCCGCAGTGGAACGACCAGGGCAAGTTCGCGCCGACCCGCTCGCTGTGGAAGTCGGGACTGAAGGAGCGTTCCGGCCTGACCTTCACCCACGACAAGCATCTCGATCCGAAGGGCATCAACTCCCCCGACGGCACCCGCAAGCTGCAGTGCGCGGCCTGCCATGAGCCGGAACCGGGCGGCGGCAAGATGCTGCCGATCAACTTCGAGAAGCATTGCCAGAGCTGCCACAAGCTGACCTTCTCGATCGTCGGCGGCGACCGCGAGGTCCAGCACGGCAAGGTCTCCGAGGTCACCTTCACCATCGACGACTTCTACTCGCGCCTGGCGCTGGAAGGCGGCATCACCGAGGCGAACGCGCCGATGTCGGTGCAGACGCGCCGTCGCCCCGGCCAGTCGATCACCCCGCAGGAGCGCCAGGAGGCCCTGACCTGGGCCCGCGACAAGGCCCGCCAGGCGGTCGACAACATGTTCAGCAGCAAGGCCTGCACGACCTGCCATCAGGTGTTCCAGGACGCCAACCAGAACTGGGACGTGAAGCCCGTCCGGGTCGCGGGCGTCTGGTTCCAGAAGGCGCACTTCACCCATCAGCGGCACACCACGTTCGACTGCGTGTCCTGCCACCAGGCGCAGCTGTCGAAGGATGCCTCCGACCTGCTGATCCCCGGCATCGACAACTGCAAGCAGTGCCACGCCGGCGAGCACGCGAAGGGCAAGGTCGCTTCGACCTGCGTGGCCTGCCACGGCTACCACGAGTCGGAGGAACTGCTGTCGAGCCTGCAGGCCCGCGGTGCGCCGGCGGCACCACCGCCGACGCCGGAACCGGCACCGGCACCTGCTTCCGCGGCACCGAAGACGCAATGAATCGGATTCCGATGCCGTCCCGGCGGCATCGGAATCGATGTGGTTGAGGTATGATCGAAATGGATGTGCGGCGCGGGGAAATCGCCGCATTCAGGGAATCGTGGGCAGCCACGAGCTGCTCGAAGGGAGGGGAGCAATGGGACGCAAGGTTCTGGTTGGACCATGTCTTGCCGTGCTGGCCGTGGCGCTGGCAGGCTGCAGTGGAAGCAGCAACTCGGGTGGCAGCGCTCCCGGCACGACCACACCACCGCCGTCGACCGGCGATACCGGTTGCACCGGTTCCTGTGCCACCTCCGCGTCATTCCTGACTGCGGCCGAGGTCAGCACGATCATCGCGCAGGCCGTCGCCGAAGCGCAGGGACAGAACACGCCGGCCACCATCGCGGTGGTCGACCGGGTCGGAAACGTCCTCGGCGTGTTCCGCATGAACGGCGCGCGTACCCAGGTCACGATCTCCTCGAACCGCGGCGTGAGCGGCGGTCTCGAGAACATCAACATCATCCCGAGCGAGCTCGCGGCGATCTCGAAGGCCGTCACCGGCGCCTACCTGTCCTCGGAAGGCAACGCCTTCTCGACCCGCACGGCCAGCCAGATCGTCCAGGAGCACTTCAATCCGCGCGAGCTCGGCACCCCCGGTGGACCGCTGTTCGGCGTGCAGTTCTCACAGCTGCTCTGTTCCGACCTGATCCAGCTGCCGGCGCCGACACTGAACGCGCTCGGCGCCACCGGCAACACCACCGTCGGCCCGAAGTCGTCCCCGCTCGGCCTCTCTGCGGACCCGGGCGGCTTCCCGCTGTACAAGGGCGGCACCGTGGTCGGCGGCATCGGCGTCGTGGCGGACGCTCAATACACGCTCGATCCCAACATCTTCGACGTCGACCGCGACGTCGACGAACTGATCGCGACCGCTGGCACGTTCAACTTCGGCGCTCCGACCAATCGCCGCGGCGACCACATCACGGCCGACGGCAAGACCTTCCGCTACTCCGACGTCGGCTTCTCCGACCTCAACCGGGATCCGGCGACGGCGGCGGGCTTCGCCAGCATCAACGGCAGCGCCGGCGCACTGTTCCCGGTGAACTTCTACTTCGGCGGCACGATCGTCGCCGGCACGGCGTTCACCACACCTGCCTCCGGCTATGTGGCGGACGGCGGACTCTACGCCGGCCAGGACGCTTTCATCCTGGTCGATACCGCGGGCAACAACCGCTTCCCGCCCCGTGCCGGAACTGACGGCAGCGGCGCGCTGACCGCTGCGGAGGTGCAGTCGCTGCTCACCGAGGGTCTGAAGATCGCCAACCGCGGGCGTGCCCAGATCCGCCAGCCGTTGGACTCGCAGATCCGTGTCACGCTGTCGGTCGTGGACAGCAATGGCACCGTCCTCGGCGTCGCGCGGACCCGCGATGCCCCGGTGTTCGGCACCGACGTCTCGCTGCAGAAAGCGCGTACCGCCGCATTCTTCTCCGGCAGCTTCGCGGCCTCCGATCTCTCGGCGCTGCCGAACGCCATCTATCTCAATGCCAACGGCACGGCGAGTTCGACGCAGATCCGCTTTGCCGACTACGTCACCGCCACCCGCAACTTCATCGGTGACAACACGCTCTACGCCAACAACGTCGCCTGGACGCCGCGCGCGATCGGCAACATCGGCCGGCCGTTCTTCCCCGACGGCATCGATGGACGCAACAACGGCCCGCTGTCGAAGCCCTTCGCCAGCTGGAGTCCGTTCGCCGACGGCATCCAGCTCGACCTCGTCTACAACGCCATCGGGTCCATCCTGACCGGCTACCTCACCAACAACGCGGCGCCGATCGTCGCGCTGCGCCCGGCCACCGAAGGCGGCGGCGCGCAGGGTTGTGCGGTCAATCCCCGCCTTTACAACGGCATCCAGATCTTCCCCGGCGCTTCCCCGATCTTCCGCAACGGTCGCGTGGTCGGCGCGCTCGGAATCTCCGGCGACGGCATCGACCAGGACGACATGATCGGTTTCCTCGGCGTCTACAACGCCGGACAGGCTGCCAATACCGGGTTCGGCCATGCCCCGCTGTCGCAGCGCGTCGACCAGTACGTGCCACAGGGAGCGCGGCTGCGCTACGTCCAGTGCCCGCAGGCACCGTTCCTCAATTCCACCGAACAGAACGTCTGCGAGGGCAAGTAATCATGATCCGCAAGCTCGCACTGACGACCCTGATCAGCGCCGCCCTGTTCTCCGCCGGATCGGCGAAGGCCGCTCCGTACGACGGCGGCCTGCCCGGCTTCCTCGAACTCTCCGGCATCGTCCCCGCGGACAACTACGATCCGTTCGCGTCGCCGATCCTGCGCCGGCGCCCGGGCCATCCGCCCGAGCGGCCGCCCGAGTACGTCGAACAGAACCCCGACGCGATCAATCCGCCGCCGGTCGACCAGGTCGGCGAGTTCGTGCCGCTTCCGGATCGCTGGCGCATCATGGAAGCGCTCGGCTTCAAGTTCCCGTGGTACGACCCGTACAACCAGAACCAGTACAAGGCCGACAAGCCGATCCACGGCGAGGACTGGTTCCTCGAGGTGCTGGGCATTTCCGACACCATCCTCGAACCGCGCTCGATTCCGACGCCGACCGGCATCATCTCCAGCGATGACCCCGGCCAGAACGACATCTTCTCGGGCATCCACCAGACGATCTTCGCTCAGACCTTCCTGACCGGCCTCGTCTACTTCAAGGGCGACACCACGTTCAAGCCGCCCGAGTGGGAAATGCGGCTGACGCTGGCGTTCCAGTACAACCGCGTCAACGTCGACGACGTCAAGATCCTCAATGTCGATCCGCGCCGCGGCACCTCGCGCGACGACGGCTTCGTGGCGATCCAGGAAGCCTTCGTCGACCGCCACCTGCGCAACGTCTCCGACCGCTACGACTTCGACTCGCTGCGCATCGGCATCCAGCCCTTCTCGTCCGACTTCCGCGGCTTCCTGTTCCAGGACGTGCAGCTCGGCGTGCGCCTGTTCGGCAATCGCGACAACAACCGCTGGCAGTACAACCTCGCCTACTTCCGTCGCCTGGAGAAGGACACCAACTCCGGACTCAACGACGTCGGCGTGGGCCTGCGGCACGACGACCTGCTGATCGCGAACCTGTACCGCCAGGACCTTCCGGTGGTCGGTTTCACCTCGCAGGCGACCATCGCCTACAACCGCAATCGCGACACCAACTACCACTACGACAACAACGGCTTTCTCGTGCGCCCGGCCTCGATCGGTACCGAGCGGCCGCGCGAGTACGACGTCACCTACATCGGCTACAACGGCGACGGCCACTTCGGCCCGTGGAACGTCACGGTCTCGGCCTACGGCGCGCTCGGCCGGAACGACGGACTGTTCAGCGGCAAGAACAGCAACATCCGTGCCGGCTTCTTCGCGACCGAAATCTCGCGCGACTTCGACTGGATCCGCCCGCGCCTGTCGCTGGCCTACACCTCCGGCGACGGCGATCCGTACGACAAGACCTCCAAGGGCTTCGACGCGATCTTCGAGAACCCGATCTTCGCCGGCGCCGACACCAGCTACTGGATCCGCCAGAACATCCCGCTGATCGGCGGTGGCGAAGTGGCGCTCTCGGGCCGCAACTCGCTGATCCCGTCCCTGCGCACCTCGCGCGAGCTCGGTCAGTCGAACTTCGACAATCCGGGCCTCAAGCTGGTCGGCGTCGGTGCCGACTTCGATCTCACGCCGCTGCACCGCGTCTCGGCAAACGTCAACGAACTGTGGTTCGACGACACCGCGACGCTGGAAGCCGCCCGCAACCAGAGTCCGATCCGCCAGCGCATCGGCACCGACGCCTCGGTGGCGTGGATCTATCGGCCGTTCCAGACCCAGAACATCGTGCTCCGGCTGTCCGGTGCCCTGCTGTTCCCGGGCGGCGGAATGAAGGATCTGTTCGGCGACGAGAACCACTACTACACGGTTCTCGGCAATTTCATCTTCACCTATTGATTCATGGCGGCAGGCGCGCCCAGCGCGCCCGCCGGTCGAGCCGTCGAACGCTGCCAGGGAGGCCGTTCGATGTGCAGGGAAGCGACGCTGTTGGGGAGAACATGACCATGCGGAACATCGGTTACCTGTTGAGCGGACTGCTGCTTGCCGCCTTCGCCTGCCATAACGCGACGGCGTCCGAGCTGGAGGCGGTGGAACGGCACTATGTCGCCGCGCCACCCGCGCCGTCGTTCCAGACCAGCCAGGACGCGGACGCCAAGAGCGCGGGCTGCATTTCCTGCCACAGCAAGTCCGACGCCAAGTCGATGCACGCCAGTTCCTCGGTGGTGCTCGGCTGCACCGACTGCCACGGCGGCAATGCCGCGGTGTTCGGTCCCGCCGGCGAGGAGTTCCACGCGCGCAGCGCGATCGGACCGCGCAACCCGCTGACGCTCACCGAAGAGGAAGAGCACGAGCGCGGCGAACCGCACACCCATTGGAGCCCGGCCTATCTCGGCGCCCTCGAGCAGGCCCACGTTCTGCCGCGCTTCCCGACCCGCTGGAGCTGGCCGGCCAGCCGCACGCCCGAATCGAGCTATTCGCGCCTCAACGACGAATCCGACGAATTCATCCGCTTCATCAACCCGGGTGACCTGCGGGTCGCGAAGGAAGCGTGCGGCGCCTGCCACCAGCCGATCGTCCGCGCCTCCCAGACCAGCCTGATGGCCACCAGCGCGATGCTGTGGGGCGGCGCCTCGTACAACAACGGCATCCTGCCGTTCAAGCGCTACATTCTCGGCGAGTACTACGCCAAGGACTCCGAGCACGGCGCGATCTCGAACCCGACGGAAGTCACTCCGGAGATGGCGAAGCGCGGCATCCTGCCGAAGCTCTATCCGCTGCCGGCGTGGGAAACCGTCCCGCCCGCGGACATCTTCCGCGTGTTCGAGCGCGGCGGCCGCAACATCAACAGCACCTTCCCCGAGATCGGCCTGCCCAACTCGCTCGGACTGATCCAGCGCCTGGAAGAGCCGGGCCGCCCGGACATCCACCAGTCCAACCGCGGCCCGGGTACCGGCCAGCGCGTCGCGATCCCGGTGCTCAACGTCACCAAGACCCGCCTCAACGACCCGCACCTGTGGTTCATGGGCACCAGCGACAATCCGGGTGACTTCCGTTCCTCCGGCTGCTCCGGCTGCCACGTCGTCTACGCCAACGATCGCGACCCGCGCCATTCCGGCCCCTACGCGCAGTTCGGCAACGAGGGCTTCTCGCAGCAGTCCGACCCGACCATCCCGGCGAACGAGCCGGGGCATCCGCTCCAGCACAGCTTCACCCGTCGCATCCCGACCAGCAACTGC
The DNA here is from genome assembly GCA_044221335.1 of Ahniellaceae bacterium. Classification (GTDB taxonomy): domain Bacteria; phylum Pseudomonadota; class Gammaproteobacteria; order Xanthomonadales; family Ahniellaceae; genus JBGAPI01. Next base: position 6,052 of record JBGAPI010000023.1, on the reverse strand, counting down.
ATGTCCTGCCACATGCACCAGCCGAACATGTTCATCAACACCATGCTCGGCTACATCATGTGGGACTACGAGACCGACGCCGACCGCATGTGGCCGAAGCAGCAGTTCAACCCGACCGACCGCCAGACCCGCCTCATCAACGACCGCAATCCCGAGGAAGCGGCGATCCGCGGCAAGTGGGCGGACCCGGAGTTCCTGAAGAACGTCGCGCTGATGAACCCGGAACTGCGCGACACCCAGTTCGCCGACTACCACGGCCACGGCTGGAACTTCCGCGCGATCTTCAAGCGCGACCGCAAGGGCGACCTGCTCGACGGCGACGGCAAGATCGTCTCCAACGACGACCCGAAGAAGTTCGAGAAGGCCGTGCACATGTCGTCGATCCACATCGACGTCGGCATGCACTGCGTCGACTGCCACTTCTCTCAGGACGCGCATTCCAGCGGCAACATCGTCGGCGAGGTGATGGCCGGCGTGGAAGTGCAGTGCCAGGACTGCCACGGCACCGCCGACAACTACCCGACCCTGCGCACCTCCGGCGTGATGGCGTCCAAGTACGGTCGCGATCTCACGCTGATCCGCAACCCGGACGGCAAGAAGCGCTTCGAGTGGGTGGACGGCAAGCTGATCCAGCGTTCCCTGGTCAACGAAGGCATGGAGTGGACCATCACCCTGCTGAAGGACACCTCGGACAAGAAGTCGCCGGCCTACAACGCCCTGGCCGACCGTTCGCACACCATGTCGATGAATACCCGCACCCTCGAGTTCGGCGCCGACGTGCCGAAGGATCAGCGGGCGCATTCCGAGGACAAGATGATGTGCTACACCTGCCACACCTCGTGGACCACGAGCTGCGGCGGCTGCCATCTGCCGATCCAGGCGAACTGGAAGACCGAGCGCCACCACTACGAGTCGACCGAATCGCGCAACTTCGCGACCTACAACCCGCAGGTCGCGCGCGACGACATGTTCCAGATCGGCATCCACGGCGAGATCAAGGGCGGCAAGATCGCCCCGGTGCGCTCCACCTCCGCGCTGGTGCTGTCGTCGACCAACATCAACCGCGAGCGCATCTACATCCAGCAGCCCCCGATCGCGGCTTCCGGCTACAGCTCGCAGGCATTCGCCCCGCACTACCCGCACACCGAGCGCCGCACCGAGACCAAGCAGTGCACGGATTGCCACCTGTCGAAGAACAACGACAACAACGCGATCATGACCCAGCTGCTGCTGCAGGGAACCAAGTTCGTCGACCTGCTCGGCTACAACGCCTGGGTCGGCGGCGAGGGCGAGGTCACTGCCGTGCCGGTCACCGAGTGGGATGAGCCGCAGGCGGTCCTCGGCTCCTACCTGCAGAAGTTCGCCTACCCGGACCACTTCGACACGCTGCAGAAGAACAACAAGCAGCTGCCGGATGGCTTCTCGCATCGCGCGGGCGTCGCATCCTGCATCCAGCACCGCGGCGAGTACCTGTACGTCGCCGAAGGTGAAAAGGGCACGCGGGTCTACGACATCGCCAGCCAGGCCAACAAGGGCTATTCGCAGAAGTTCGTGACGGCGCCGTTCTCCGATCTCGGCCACGACACCCACGTCAAGTCGAAGAACGCGACCTGTGCCGCACTGGCGACGACCCAGCCGGTGCAGCCGTCGCGCAGCCGCAGCAAGCTGATGACCGAGACCAATCTCGAGCAGGTGATGCATCCGATCTACGAGTACATGTTCATCACGGATGCCGAGGAAGGACTGATCCTGGTCAACATCGACACGCTGCACAACTTCGAGTCGCGCGACAACAACCTGTCGCGCGCGCTGACCTGGAACGACGGCGGCGTGCTGACCGGCGCCCGCCACATCACCGTCGCCGGCACCTGGCTGTACGTCTCCACGCCGAAGGGCGTGGTCGTGCTCGACGTCGACGATGTCCTGAAGCCGCGTTACGTCACCACCATCGAGGTCGACGACCCGCGCGCCGCGCAGGTGCAGTTCCGCTACCTGTTCGTCACCACCCGCCAAGGCCTGCAGACGGTCGACGTCACCCATCCGGAGAAGCCGATCATTCTCCCGGGTGCGGTCGTCGCGCTGAAGGACGCCCACAAGCTCCACGTCGCCCGCACCTACGCCTACGTCGCCGCCGGCGCCGAGGGCGTGGCGATCATCGACGTCACCAAGGCGGACAAGCCGCAGCTGTACGAGATGTTCAACGCCGGTGGCAGCATCAACGACGCCCGCGACGTCACCGTGGCGTCCACCAACGCCTCCCCGTTCCTGTACGTCGCCGACGGCAAGAACGGACTGCGCGTGGTGCAGCTCACCTCGCCGGTGTCGCAGCCGAACTTCTACGGCTATGCCGCCGAACCGAAGCCGGAACTGATCGCCAGCTATCCGACCAAGCGTGCCGCCCTCGCCCTCTCCCGCGCACTGGAGCGTGACCGCGCGGTGGACGAAACCGGCCATCAGGTCGCGGTGCTCGGCCGCATCGGCGCCCGTCCGTTCAACGCCAAGGAAATGGCGCGGCTGTACCTCGACCAGGGTGGCGAGCCGTGGTTCGTCGACGACGCCGTCAGCGGCCCGAAGGGCATCGCCACCAAGCCGACGCCTTGGAAGAACAACCGCACCTGGCAGGCGCAGCAGCCCACCATGCAGCTCGACCCGAACGTCAACATCGCCACCCAGCCGCAGGCGACCCCCGCGTCGAGCCAGCGTCCGGGCCTGCAGGTCGGGACGATGTCGACCCGTCCGGGCGCCGGCAACAAGAAGAACTGAGGCCGGATGAGCACCGAGCTGATCCATCGCCTCTACGCCGCGCTGAACAAGCGCGACGCGGAGGCGATGGCGGCCTGCTACACCGACGACGCCTACTTCCGCGACCCGGTATTCGAACTCCCCAATGCTGGCGTCCGCGACATGTGGCGGATGCTGGCGGCGCGCGGCAAGGACCTGTCGGTCGAAGTCTCCGGCGTCGAATCCGACGGCAGCACCGGAAAGGCCCACTGGGACGCGACCTACACGTTCAGCCAGACCGGCCGCAAGGTCCTCAACCGCATCGACGCGCAATTCAAGTTCCGCGACGGCCTGATCTGCCATCACGTCGACACCTTCGATCTGTGGAAATGGTCGAGCCAGGCCTTGGGCGCCCCCGGCCTGCTGCTCGGCTGGACGCCCTTCCTGCAAGCCAGGATCCGCCGCAACGCCGCCGCAGGACTGTCGGCCTTCCTTGCGAAATCACGCCCGGCGTTACCCGACGCCGCGGTCTGATCGCGCCGCGAATACGCGGCCGTTGTCGGCCGGGGCTTTGGCCCCCATAGCGGACCCCATCGACAGAGCCGCAGTTCTCGGACGGGCCTTCAGCCCCGATGACGAACCGCCTCTACCGACTCGCTGTCGTGAGACAGTGCTTCAGAGGCTCAATGGCAATTCGCCGATGGCGAGAACCAATATCACGGTCTCCCTGCGGAAACGTTTCGACGCCGACGTTGCAGTCCCGCCGCCCCCAAGACCGCGTTGAATCGACGTCTCCCCACCGGTCCGAAGCCCCTCCCTCAACAGCCGTGGTGAATCGACGAATCGCCTTCGGGACTACACCTCAAAGACACCGCCGCAATGTCCTCACCCGCGGCGGGACTGCGTTCCTTGTACCACCCGACCCTCTCCCGCGACCTTCGGCACGCGAAGTCCTCATACTGTCGCGGCCCAATGGCGCTCCGCCCGAACGAGACCGAAACATGCACCGAATCCCGTCTCCCCGCGAGCCGTCGAAGCGCAAGTCACACCCGTTTCGGCGTCACATCGGTCGATGGATGGCCATCGCCGTGCTGGCCTTCTCAAGTGCGCCTTTGATGCATGCCGAGGACGGCGCCGATGCCATTCCCACCGACCCGCCGATCCCGAAGGATCTCCCCGAGCTGCGCACCGCGCTCACGAAGATCCTCGCCGAAAGCAAGACCCCAGGCATGGCGCTCGCGATCGTCGATCGCGACGGCGTCGTCACCGCCGAGGGAATCGGACTCGCCAACGTCGCGAACAAGACGCCGGCCACCGCCGACACCATGTTCCGGATCGGCTCGACCTCCAAGGCCTTCGTCGCGCTCGCCGCGCTGAAACTACAGCGCGAAGGCAAGCTCGACCTGAACGCGACGCTCGCGAGCCTCGCCCCGGACGTCGAGTTCCACAACCCCTGGGAAGCGACCGACCCGGTGCGGATCGTCCACCTGCTGGAGCACACCGCGGGCTTCGACGACGTGCACCTGCGCGACTACGCCCACGAGGACCCGGCACCGAACAACCTGAAGGCCGCGCTCGACTACGACCCCGATTCGCGCACATCGCGCTGGCGACCCGGAACCCGGATGGCGTACTGCAATTCCGGCCCGGCCGTCGTCGCCTATGTGATCCAGAAGATCACCAGCGAGCCGATCGAGGACTACGTCGCGCGCGAGCTGTTCCGCCCGATCGGCATGGCGCGCACCAGCTACTTCCTGACCGACGAGATCCGCAGCACCCAGGCGACGCTCTATCACCCGGACGGCGTCACGCCCTACCCCTATTGGCACATCGCGCTGCGCCCGGCCGGCTCGATCAACTCGTCGGCGCGCGAGATGGCCGAGTACGTGCGCTTCTACCTCGACCGCGGTCGGATCGGGCCGGCGGGGTCGCAGACGGCGCTGATCGCGGAGGACGACATCGTCCGGATGGAGACGCCCGCGACCAACCTCGCGGCCGCGGAAGGAATGACGCTCGGCTACGGACTCCACAACTACACGACCATCGACAAGGCCGGCTTCCTCTGGCACGGCCACAACGGCGGCGTGCTCGGCGGCGGTTCGGACATGAGCTACCAGGTGGAGAGCGGCGTCGGCTACTCGGTGATCGTCAACAACGTCAATGACGGCAACCTGCGCAAGATCACGACGCTGATGCGCGCGTATCTCACCCGCGATCTGCCGAAGCCGACGCCGCCGACCGATGCCCCTCGCATCCCCGACGACGTCGCGCGGGCCTACGACGGCTACTACGTCCACGTCAGCCCACGCGTGCAGATGCTCGCCGGGCTCGAGAGCATGGCCGCGATCGCCCGCGTCGCGATCCGCGATGGCAAGCTGTCGTTCGGTCCTGTCCTCGGCAGCGATCGCGACGACTACGTCGCCACGGCCGGCAATCCGCGCCTGCTGCGCCAGTCGAAATTCCCGATGGCGGAAGCGGTCCTGCTGACGTCCACCGAGCTTGGCGGGACCGGGCTGGTGGTCGGCACCGACAGCTTCGTCAAGGTGTCGGCGCTGCGCGCATTCACGCCGCTGGTGTTCGCCGCGCTGACGGCGCTGACGATGCTGATCTCCTTCGTCTTCGTCCTCATCTGGGGCGTTCGCGCGCTGATGGGCAAGATCCGTGTCCGCGAGCACCTTGGGCTGCGCCTGTGGCCGCTCGTCTCCAGCGTGACGATGGCTGCCTGCATCGCCTCGGTGCCGATCCTGTTCGGCGACGAGGAACTGTTCGTCCGCTACGGCCACCTCGGCCCTGCGGCGCTGGCGATCGCCGCCACCGGCATCATCGCCGTGCTGGTCGCGTGGCTCGGGCTGTTCAAGGTGCTGAGCCCGCGCTACCAGGAGGCTCACCGTGGCCTGCGCTGGCTGGCCTGGATCACGATGCTGAGCCACGCCGGTTTCGCGGCCTGCCTCGTGTGGAGCGGGGCGGTGCCGTTGGTGACGTGGACCTAGCCGACGATCCGGTGTCGCTCATCCGCACGACAGGAAATCCACTGCCCGTTGGCAAAGCGGCATTCCATCGACACTGTCTGCCACCCCACGGCATTCCTCAGGCATGACGGTTGTCGGCGGGAGCCCCCGCAGGGCGCCCCCCCGCCACTGCAGGGCGCGAGCGATCGTAGGGCGGGCACTGCCCACCGCCGCGAGGCACGGTGGTAATCGGGTGGACTCGCCCCCCTCGTGTTGACCCAGGCATCGAGGTGCCAGTGGTGAGATGTACTCACCAATCGGGAGCGAGGAGGGCGAGTCCGTGGACAAGATTACGACCGTAGCGGTTGATCTGGCGAAGCATG
>JBGAPI010000079.1:0-11251 GCA_044221335.1 Ahniellaceae bacterium | reverse complement strand
GTCGTCGGCACCTACAACAACTGGGTGGAATACGGCGACTTCCAGATCAACGGCGTGAACGCCGGCACCAACAGCGGCGGGCACGTCAGCAACCAGGCGACGCTGACGGTCGTGGCCGGCACGCCGCCGCCGGCGTGCGTCAACGGTGTCACCGTGGCCCGGTGGAGTTTCGCCAATGGAACCACGGTGCCTAACCCGGCGACCACATTCAGGAATTCGGAGACGCCGTCGGCGACGGCGAGCTTCGTCCCGAACGGCAGCGGCGGGACCGAGGTAATCAGCACGACCGGAACGAACCTGGTCGGAGGTTCGGGACCCAACTCCTGGGCGGCCAACGGGTGGCCGATTTCCAGTACCGACCCGACCGGAACACCGGCCTCCGGCATCGCCTACTTCCAGTTCGCCGTCGACACGTCGCGCTTCTCGAACCTGTCGATCAGCAACGATCACTTCTACGACAACAACAACTGGACCGGCAACAACAACAAGACCTACCTCTACTACTCGTCAAACGGCAGCACGTTCACGACGCTCAATCCGGCGGCGCCGAACGAGTCGAAGAACGCCTGGATCAATAGCAGCGCCACCGCCACCGCCAGTGGCGTCCAAGGGACGTCGACCTCCGTGTTCCGGATCATCGGCGCAGGCCGCAGCAACGGAAACGGTGCGGGCGCCGCGCAGTTGTTCCTCGACGACGTGACCATCACCGGCTGCGGCACCCCCGATCCGCCGACGGTGACCAAGGCCTTCTCCCCCAACCCGGTGGCCGTCGGCCAGACCTCGGTGCTGACCTTCACGATCACCAACCCGAACAACTTCACGCCGCTGACGGGCGTGTCGCTGACGGACGCCTTGCCGAGTGGCATGCAGGTGGCCGCGACCCCCGGCGTGACCAACAACGGCAACTGCGGCACGCCGACCTTCGCGCCGGCCGCCGGCGCCACGTCGCTGTCGATCTCCAACGTGAGCCTGGCGACGCAGACGACACCGGCGACGCTGACCTGCACGATCTCGGTCAACGTGACCACGACGAGCCCGGGCGTCCGCAACAACGTGTCCGGCGCGATCAGTGCGACCGAGAGCGGCACCAACACGACGCCGACCGGCATCGCCAGCGCGACCCTGACGACGCTGGCGCCACCGCTGATCGACAAGGCCTTCCTGCCGGGCAGCATCGCGACCGGCGGCATCAGCACGCTCAGCTTCACGATCACCAACCCCAATTCCAGCAACGCCCTGAGCGGGGTCGGATTCATCGACTTCCTGCCCACCTCTCCGGGCTCCATGGTGATCGCGACGCCGCCGGGCACCACCTTCGGCAGCAGCTGCGGTTCGCCGTCGATCACGGCGAACGCCGCATCGGGAACCGTCACCGTGACTGCCGTCAGCCTGGCGGCGGCCGGTTCCTGCACCATCACCGTCAACGTGACCGCGCCGACGGCGGGCACCTACAACAACACCACCGGCCCGGTGTTCGCGACCATCAACGGCTCGCAGGTCGGCACCGACACCGCGAGCGCCAGCCTCACCGCCACCACGCCGGTGCCGCGCCTCCTGCTCACCAAGGAGATCTCGACCTCGGTGAACGGCCCCTGGGTCAACTACCTGGTCGTCCCGCTGAGCCTCAGCACCCCGGTCTACTATCGCTTCACGGTGGAGAACGTCGGCGACACGCCCCTGGCGCGTCCGGCCGTCGGCGGCTGGGTCAGCGACCCCGACATCGCCGGCGAGGAGAACTGCGGCTCGCGAGCCACCGCTCCGGTCGACTACTGGCCCCCGACGCTCCCCGTCGCGGTGCCGTCGAACAACGACCACATCGCGTCGTGCATCGTCGGTCCGATCCAGACGGTCTATCCGGGCGTGCTGAACACCGCGACGGCGAGTTCCGCGACGGCGGGCAGCAACACCTCGACCGACACGGCGGAATACCGCATCCGCGGCGCGACGATCGTGAAGTCGGCGAACCCGACCACCTACAGCGCGGCCGGAACGCTGATCACCTACACCTATGTCGTCACCAATACCGGTTCGTCGAAGCTCGCCGGCTTCGGCGGCGCCCTCGGCCCGGTGGTGACCGATGACCAGATCGGCAGCGTGACCTGCCCGAATTTCTCCACCGTGGGCAACAACGACGCGTTCTTCGATCCGGGCGAGTCGATCACCTGCACCAAGACCTACACGACCACCGCGCTCGACGCGTCGACGCAGCGGACGATCACCAACACCGCGACGGCGTTCTTCGAGAGCTACAGCACGGTGTCCAACCCGGTCAACGTCTACTACAACAACTCCGCCAATCCCTTCCTCGAGATCTCGAAGACGGTCGGGCCGAACGTGTTCCCCGGCGGGACCGCGACCTACACCATCGCGGTGACCAACGGCTCCAACACCCAGGCGACCCAGGGCAATGTGGTGGTCCGTGACCTGCTTCCGGTCGAGGTGACCTTCATCGACATCACCGGCTCCGACGCCGGCTGGAGCTGCAGCGGCACCACGACGCTGCTGTGCACCTTCGCGGGCCCGCTGCAGCCGCTCACCACCAAGACGCTGAAGGTCAACGTGACGGTCGGCGACTTCAACGGGCCGTTCACCAACTACGCCATCGTCGGCGACCCGGCGACGACCACGCCGCGCGATACGCTGTGCGACAACTCGTTCACCAATCCCGCGACGACTCCGGCGCGCTGCGTGTCGTCGGTCGCGATCACCACGGTTCCGGTGACCCTGTCCGATGTCAGCTCGCGGGTCGAAAACGGCCAACTGGTCGTGCGCTTCGGGACGGCCCTGGAAGTCGGCACGCTCGGCTTCCGGGTGATGACCAGCGATGACCACTCCGCCCGCCGCGTGCCGCTGTCGAGCGCTCTCGTGCGCGCCCACCGGAACACCCTGCGTCCGCAGCGCTACGAGGTCACCGGGCCGTACACCGGCCAGACCCGGATCTACATCCAGGAGATCTCGATCGGCAACCGCACGCACGACTACGGCCCCTACCCCGTCGGCAGCACCAGCGGCCGGATCAACACCACGGCCGTGACCGACTGGAAGTCCGTCGCCCAGGAGCAGACCGGATTCCGCCAGCAGCAGCGGCAGCAGCTGATCCAGAGCCGGCGCAGCATCGCCGGCGGCCTCGAGGCCGAAGTCCGCGTCGACCGCAGCGGCTGGGTGGTGATCCGCCACGAGGACCTGCTCGCGCAGGGCATCGACTGGTCCGGAATGCCTTCGAGCCGGATCCAGCTGACCGGCGACTCCGGCTTCCCGCCGCTGCACTACGAGGGACCGGAGCTGTTCGGCGCGGGATCGACGCTGTCCTTCCTCGGCAGCGCGGTCGACGGCGACCTCTACACCAAGACCCGCGTCTACCGGCTGCGGGTCAACGCCTCCGGCGGCAACGTCATGACCGGCCGCGTCGGCGCGCCGGGCAACCTGCCGCTCTACTCGTCGGCCCGCGACGTGTTCCGCTCCTACGACGACAACTACTACGACTTCGCGTCGCCGACGGAAGATCCGTGGTACGCCTTCGACGTCTCCCGCTACGGCACCGGAACCGCGTCGACCTCGCGCAGCTTCTCGCTGCCGCACCGCTCGGCGAACTCGGCGAACGAGAAGCTCACCGTCGACCTCTACGGCGGCCTCGACTTCCCGGAGACGCCGGACCACAGCATCCGGATCCGCCTGAACGGCAGCGTGGTCGCGACCGACCGCTTCGATGGCATCGTCCGGCGCCGGATCAGCGTCGACCTGCCGGCGGGATTGCTGCACGAAACCGGCAACATCCTGGCGGTCGAGGTTCTCGACGACACCGCGGTCGATGTCGACATCGTGCTGGTCAACGGCTTCAGCGTCGAGTACGCGCGGGAGCTGGTCGCGACCGACAACCGCGTCGACTTCGACTCGGCGATCGGCGCGCCGATCGATCCGGCGACGACCGACGGCATGTTCGCCAGCTCGTTCGAGGACGACACTGCGGCGATCGCGTGCACGGCGGAGCAGTCCTCGTGCCAGGGCTGGCGGATCTCCGGCCTGACTTCGCCCGACGTGGTCGTCGTGCGGCAGGGACGCGATACCGCGGTGCAGCTGCTGAGCAACGTCGAGGTCGTTCCGTCCGGCGGCGGCTACGAACTGCACTTCGCCAGCGCGGCCGCGCTCGGCGACCACTTCTGGATCGCGCCGCGCAGCGGCGGCACCGTCGGCGCGCTCGCGCCGGCCGCGCCGATCACCGACCCGCTGGCCGGAGGGCACGCGGACTACCTGATCATCGCCCACCCGAGCTTCATCGACGGCCTCGCCCCCTACGTTGCCCAGCGGCAGGCGGACGGATACTCGGTCAAGGTGGTCGACGTCGATTCCCTGTACCGCTGGTACAGCGCCGGGAAATTCGGCGCCGATGCCGTGAGCCTCGCGATCGAGGACGCCTACTTCCGGCTCGGGACGCGCTATGTCCTGCTGGTCGGCGGCGACACCTACGACTACTTCAACTACGAGGGCTCGGGCTCCGTCAGCTTCGTGCCGACCCACTACCGGCGGACCGACGCGCTGGTGACCTATGCGCCGACCGACGGGGAGCATGCCGACGTCGACAACGACGATCGGGTCGACCTCGCGATCGGCCGCTGGCCGGTGCGCAGCAACGCCGAACTCGCCGCCGTGATCGCCAAGACCCTCGCCTATGCGGCCGCGACGCCGTCGGCACACGTCCTCCGGATCACCGACCGCAAGGACGGCGAGAACGACTTCCGCATCCTGGGCCGCTCGATCGACGCCGGGCTCGACGGCTGGTCGGGCACCGCGGTCGCCCTGCAGGACTACGCCAACGACAACACCGGCGTCGACCAGGCCCGCGCTGCCGTGGTCGGCGCGGTGAATTCCGGACAGTCGCTGGTCACCTACTTCGGCCACAGCGGCCCCGGCACCTGGACCCGCGAAGGCCTGATGACCTCCGACCTGGTCTACAACGGCCTGTTCGGCAACGCCGCGACGCCGACCGTGGTCTGGCAGCTCGGCTGCTGGGGCGCCTACTTCGTCGATCCGTACTACAACACCGTCGCCCACGGACTGCTGCTGCAGAACAACGATGGCGGCGCTGCGGCGGTGATCGGCGCGGCTGCGCTCACCGAGATCGGCAACGACGTGTCGTGGATGAACACCCTCGCGCCGCGGCTGATCGGCAACGCCCGCATCGGCGATGCGATGGTCCAGTCCCAGCACGTGCTCAACGCCCTCGGCGAGGACGTGCGCGATGTCAGCGTCGGCGGAACCCTGCTCGGCGATCCGACGCTGCGGATCAAGGGCCGGCAGTAGCGCAAGGCCGCCTCGGCTGCGCTGAGGAACTATCCGATGCGCGGCGGCCTCTGGCCGCCGCCGCGAGGCGCTCCGGCATCGTCGCCCGATGTCGCCGCGAGGCGGTGGCGCGTAGGGCGGCCACCGGCCGCCGTCGCGAAGCGCCCCGACATCGACACCCGATGTCGACGCGAGGCGATGCGCGCAGCGCGCGCCCAACGTAGGGCGGCCACCGGCCGCCGTCGCGAAGCGCCCCGACATCGAAGCCCGATGTCGACGCGAGGCCATGCCGCGCAACGCGCACCCGACGTAGGGCGGCCACCGGCCGCCGTCGCGAAACGCCCCGACATCGAAGCCCGACGTCGACGCGAGGCCATGCCGCGAAGCACGCGCCCAACGTAGGGCGGCCACCGGCCGCCGTCGCGAAGCGCCCCGACATCGAAGCCCGACGTCGACGCGAGGCGACGGCGCGCAGGGCGCGCCGTGCGATGCGGCGGGACGTTGGCGCGCGGTGCGCGCCCTACCTCAATGCTTGAACTTCAGCCAGAACAGCAGTGCGGCGGCGGCGACGCCGAGGAACAGCGCGCCACCGAGGATGATCCAGATCTTGGCGCCGCTACCGGTACCCGGCTGGATCTGGCGCGGCGGACCCGGTTGCATCGGCGCGCCCATGCCCGGCGGTGGCGCGGTGACGACGCCCGGAGCCTGCGGAGCGGCCGGACGCGGCGGCGGCGGAGCGCCCGGACGCCCGGACTGCGGCGGAGCCGCCGGCGTCGGCGGGGCGGCCATCGGAGGCGCAGGAGCGGCCATCGGCGGCGCAGAAGGGCGCGGCGGCGGAGGTGCGGAATTGTCCTCGAACAGGTCGGCGTCCAGTTGCTCGACCGCCGGGGTCTCGACGGTGGCGATCGCGACCCGCGGCGACGGCGCGCGCGGCGCCTCGGGCGCCTTCGGCGCCGGCGGCAGGGTATCGATGCCCATCTGGGTCTTGGCATTGGCGAGGTCGGCCGCCGACAGCGCCATGGTCGCGGCGAACGCCGGCGGCTCGCGCATCGCGACTGGCGCCGGCTGGGCGACCACCGCATCCGGCAGCTCGATCTTCACCACCGGACCGAAGGCGCCGAAGCGCACCAGATCGCCGGCCTTCAGGACCTGCCGCTCGATCCGCTCGTCGTTGACGAAGCTGCCGTTGGTGCTGTGATTGTCGACCACTTCGAACGCGCCGTCGCGCTGTTCGATTCGCGCATGGTGGGTGGACACGCCCCGCTCGGTCGGGAAGGCGAGATGGCACTCGGCGGCACGGCCGACGTTGATCGCCGGCTGCTGGAAGGTGTCTGCCTGGCCCTGGCGCGGTCCCTCGACGTGGTGGAGCACGATTCGCTGCATGACGGCCTCGCGGCTGTTGAAATCGCGCGCAGTTTGCGACCTTGTGCTCACAAGGACAAGCCTGGATAGGCATAATGACCGTCAATGCCGACCACGTCGCCTTCCCGCCCGTCGCGCCCCGCCGAATCGCGTGGCCGGCACGGTCCGCGGCGACACCCCGGGTCGGCGGCGTTCGGGGGGACGCCATGAGTGCCAGTCCGAGAATGACGGATCCTGCGATCGCCGCGTTGTCCGCCGCCTGGCGAGCGGTCGCCGAGTCTTTCGACGCGACCCGCGCGGAGACCTTTGTCGACGCCGTCACCGAGCTGATGGACCATGCGGACCCGGCCGTCGCCGACGTCGCCGCCGACCTCGCGTCCTATTTCGCCAGCTTCGCCGACGGCATGCAGGTGCCGACCCGGGCGCAGCTCAACCGGATCGCCGACTTCGTCGCCGCGATCGAGACCGGTACGCCGCCGCCGTCCGCGCCACGACAGGTCGCGGTCGACCTGCGCGCCGCGCTGACGCCGGCGGTGGAGGCGCCGAACGCTGTACCGGCCGCCAACCAGGTCGTCCCGATCGCCGCGCCGGTCAGCGCCCCCGTGCCGGCGGCGTCGGCAGCGCCGATCCCCCTGCCTGCGGCCACCGAGCCGCCGGTCGTCGCGGAAGCGAAAGCGGTCCCGACCGCCCCCCACCCGCTGGCTCCACCGTCCCTGCCGCAAGCTCCGGTCTCCCAGCCGCTGCGCGCCCGCCCGGTGCTGGCGCGGAATACTGTCGCCTTGCTTGGTGTCGGGGAGGACCTGGCCCCCGGCCTCGCGAGCAGCCTCGCGGAGCGCGGGCTCGCGGTCGAAGCGTTCAGCGACGGCCCCACCCTGCTCGACTACCTCGGTCAGACCACGCCGGCGGCGCTGCTGATCGAGGTGCACCGGCTGCGGATGCTGTCCCGGATCGCCGCGGTGCTGGGCGACGCGCGGATCGGCACGCCGCTCGGCCCCACGCTCGCCGTGCTGTCGCCGCAGCGCGACGTCAGTTCGCGGCTGCTGGCGCAGCGCGCCGGCGCCCAGGCCTATTTCGCGGCACCGGTCGACAGCCAGCGCGTCGCCGCCCAGCTGTTCGAGCTGCTCGGCCGCGAGGAACTGCCGCCGGCCCGGGCCCTGGTGGTGATGCGCGACAACGACGAGGCCGCCGAGGTCGCGCGTTCGCTCGCGGGCCAGGGCCTGATCGCGCGGATCGCCAACGACGCCCATCAGGCCTGGAAGGCGGCACAGGAGCTGCGCCCCGACCTCGCCCTGATCGACGCCAGGCTGCCCGACACCCACGGCGCCGAACTGGCGCGGCTGCTGCGGGAGGAGCCGCAGTTCGCCACCCTGCCGGTGGTGCTGCTGGCCGATCGCGACGCCGATTCCGACCGCTACGACGCATTGATGGCCGGCGCCGACGAGGTGCTGGTGAAACCGGTGAAGTCGCGCCATCTCGCCGCGGTGGTCGAGGCGCGCCTGCGCCAGACCCGCTGGCTGAAGACCCAGGCCGCGCTGGCGTCGGTGCGCGACCCGCAGAGCGGCCTCTACCGCCGCGCCCACGTGCTGGAGCGGCTCTCCGCCGACGGCGCCGTCGGCAGCGCGCTGCTGTTCGTGCTGGTCGACCGGCATACCGAATCGCGCGACGGCCTCGGCCTGATCGGGCTGGCCTCGCTGGAGGAGGCGCTGGCGCGGGCCCTGCGCGAGATCCTCGCCGCCTCCGACCTGGCGGCGATCTACCGCGACGGCGCCTACATCGTGCTCGCCAGCCGCGCCGGCCGGGTCGACGTCGACCAGCTCGCCGAGCGGATCCGCTCGCGGCTCGCCAGCGTGGGTCTGGACGGCTCGTTCGGCGCGCTGAAGCTCACGGTGAGCCTCGGCATCGCCGCGCTGGTCGAGGGCGAGACCGTCGACGCCCGCGTCGCCCGCGCCGAAGCCGCCGCGCTCGGTGCGCAGCGCCTTGGCGGCAACCGCAGCCTGTGGCACGAACCGGAGGCCGCGGTACTGACCGCCGCCGAGCCGCGGCTCGCGCTGCGCGGCCTGCTCTCGCGGCCGCTGCCGGACGACGCGCTGCGGACCAGCTTCCGCCCGCTGGTGGCGCTGGCCGGCAAGCTGTCCGGGCAGTTCGACTTCTCCTTCGACCTCGCCGGAGAAATCGGCGGCGTCGCGACCTATGCCGCCTACGCGCCGATCGCCAACGAGATCGGCGGCCTCGAGGCGCTGGAGCGGCGCCGCATCGGCGCGGCGCTGGCCGCACGCGACCGCGCCCTGCAGCGCGGCCGCCAGGTGCGCCTGTTCATGCCGATCATGGCCGATGGCCTGGTCGGCACCGGCCTCGTCGACTGGCTGCTCGACGAATTGCAACGCCGCCACCTCTCGGGCGCCGGACTTGCGCTGGAGCTCTCCAGCACCGACCTCGTCGACCGCCGCAACGCGCTGGCCTCGCCGCTGGCGCGACTGCGCAAGGTCGGCGTGCGGATCGGCGTGTCCGACTACGGCCGCGACTTCGCCGCGATCCACCTGCTGTCCCAGGAGCCGGTCGAGCACGTGCGGCTGGAGCCGGAACTGGTGAAGTGGACCCAGGGCGCCCACGCCGTCGCCGCCGCGCTGATCTCGCTGGTCCGCAAGGCGCATCGCCAGGGCGCGGCGGTGCTGGCGCCGTCGGTCGAGCGGGTCGAGCAGGCCCAGTTCCTGCAGCGCCTCGGCATCGACTACGGCTGCGGCGACGGGCTCGGGGCGACCTCGCGGGAGCCGGATTTCGACTTCCAGCGGGCGCTGTGGTGATCGTCGGCGGCGGTGGCAGCAGATAGGGCATAGGGCCCAGGGCCCAGGGCCCAGTTTTGCGGGGCGATCGTCGGCGGAGCGACTTGCGCTCGATCGTGCCTGGTCGAAGCGGCGCCGGGGACATCGCGATGTCATGTCACTGGCCTCGGCCCGACCGGGCCCTGGGCCCTATCCCCTGGGCTCTTCGGCAGTGCCGAGGCGCACGACCCACCCGGCGCCAAGGCCCCCTACCCGCTTGCGATACACTGCGAGGCCCGCCCATCGTGGCGTCGCCGCACCGCACAATGTCCGAGGACCCCAGTAGCGCGCCTCCCGCACCCCGATCCTGGCTCGACCGACTCGGCCAGATTCTGTCCGGCGAGCCGCGCAACCGTGCCGAACTGCTGGAGGAACTGCGCAACGCCCAGGCCAACGGCCTGTTGTCGCGCGATACGCTCCGGATGATCGAAGGCGCGATCGCGGTCACCGATCAGCAGGTGGCGGACGTGATGGTGCCGCGCAGCCGGATGGTCACGGTCGCGGCAACCCAGGACACCCAATCGATCCTGAAGACGGTGATCGAGTCCGGCCACTCGCGCTTCCCGGTGCTCGGCGACGGCGACGACGACATCATCGGCATCCTGCTGGCGAAGGACCTGCTGAAGGTCGTCGCCGAGAACAAGAAGGTCGGCGACCTGCGCTCGGTGTTCCGGCCGGTGACCATGGTCCCGGAGACGAAGCGGCTCAATGTCCTGTTGCAGGAATTCCGGCTCGGCCGTCATCACATGGCGATCGTGGTCGACGAATACGGCGGCGTCTCCGGCCTCGTCACGATCGAGGACGTGCTGGAAGAGATCGTCGGCGACATCGACGACGAGCACGACGACGCCGACGAGGGCTTCATCAAGGCCTTCCCCGACGGCCGCTTCACGATCAGCGCACTGACCCCGATCGCCGAATTCAACGAACGCTTCGGCGCCAGCTTCTCCGACGAGGAGTTCGACACCGTCGGCGGTCTCATCACCGCGGCGCTCGGTCACGTGCCGGAAACCGGCGAGGAAACCGATCTCGAGACCTATCACTTCAAGGTGACCAAGGCCGATGACCGCCGGGTGCACCAGTTCTCGATGCGCCTGGTCGACGCTGCGTAGCGCCGACGGGCAGTCACCGATTACGGAGCGTGTGGCGGTCCCTGGCCGCCTTCGCGCGGCGCTTCGGTGTCGCCGCTCGATGTCGACGTGAGGCAATGGCGCGCAGTGTGCGCCCTACATTGGGCGGCCACTGGCCGCCATCGCGAGGCGCTTAGGTGTTTTCGCCCGATGTCGACGCGAGGCAATGGCGCGCAGTGCGCCCCCTACGTAGGGCGGCCACTGGCCGCCGTCGCGAGGCGCTTCGGTGTCATCGCCCGGTGTCGACGCGAGGCAATGGCGCGCAGTGCGCGCCCTACGTGGCGCGGCCACTGGCCGCCGTCGCGAGGCGCTTCGGTGTTTTCGCCCGATGTCGACGCGAGGCATTGGCGCGCAGTGCGCGCCCTACGTGGCGCGGCCACCGGCCGCCGTCGCGAGGCGCTTCGGTGTTTTCGCCCGATGTCGACGCGAGGCATTGGCGCGCAGTGCGCGCCCTGCGTAGGGCGGCCACTGGCCGCCGTCGCGAGGCGCTTCGGTGTTTTCGCCCGATGTCGACGCGAGGCATTGGCGCGCAGTGCGCGCCCTATGTGTGGACTCGCCCCCTCGGTCAACTGCTGTGTTGCTTTGCCGGACAAACGGCTGCGTCTATGTGTAAGGCCTCTGCGAGGTGGTCGTCTGACCACGGGCCGAAATCGATTGAGCTCG
>JBGAPI010000022.1:0-78922 GCA_044221335.1 Ahniellaceae bacterium | reverse complement strand
ACCCGGGCATGCGCCCGCAACGAGTACGAGGAACGCCGCCATGGACGGTCGCCATCGCATCAGCAGGACCCCGGAGCGCCCATGACGACCTCCAGCGCCGCACACGATCGCGATCTCCGCCTCGGGGGCGCTTCGTGACCGCCGTCATCGTCTGGTTCCGTCGCGATCTTCGCCTCGCCGACAACCCGGCGCTCGCCGCGGCCGTGGACAGCGGCTTGCCGGTCGTCGCCGTGTACCTGCACGCCCCGGAGGAGGAGGGGCGCTGGGCTCCGGGTGCCGCGACGCGCTGGTGGCTGCACCATTCGCTGGTCGAGCTCGATCGCTCGCTGCGCCGCAGCGGCGGACGGCTGATCGTGCGCCGCGAGGGCAGCCTCGCCGGGTTGACCCGGCTGATCGGCGAGACCGGAGCCGGCCGCGTGCTGTGGAATCGCTGCTACGAGCCGGCCCTGATCGCCCGCGATGCGGCGATCAAGGCGGCGCTGGCGCGCGACGGCGTCGAGGCACGCAGTTTCAACGGGGCCTGCCTGGTCGAACCCTTCGACATCGCGACCCAGGCCGGCACGCCGTTCAAGGTGTTCACTCCCTACTGGAAGCAACTGCGCGGCCGGGTCGGCGAGATCGCGCCGCTGCCGGCGCCGGCGCGCCTGCGCCCGCATTCCGCGGCGATCGCGAGCCTGGCCGTCGACGACCTCGGCCTGCTGCCCCGGATCCGCTGGGACGAGGGCATGGCGGCGACCTGGCGCCCGGGCGAGGGCGGCGCGCGCGCCCGACTGGAGGACTTTCTCGACGCCGCGCTCGCCTATGCCGCCGAGCGCGATCGCCCGGACCGGCCCGGCACCTCGATGCTGTCGCCGCACCTGCATTTCGGCGAGATCAGCCCGCGGCAGATCGTCGCCCGCCTGCACGCCGCCGGCGGTGAGCGGGGCGATCCGCGGTATGTCGAACGCTGCGACGCCTACGTGCGCGAGCTGGCGTGGCGGGAGTTCTCGATCCACCTTCTCTATCACTTTCCCGACAGCACCGAGGCCAATCTCACCCGCGGCTTCGACCAGTTCGACTGGGCCGATCCCGACCCGCGCCTGCTGGCGGCCTGGCAGCGCGGCCGCACCGGCATCCCGCTGGTCGACGCCGACATGCGCGAACTGTGGACCACCGGCTGGATGCACAACCGGGTGCGGATGGTGGTGGCCTCGCTGCTGACCAAGAACCTGCGCTACCACTGGCTCCACGGCGCCCGCTGGTTCTGGGACACCCTGGTCGACGCCGACCTCGCCAACAACACCCAGGGCTGGCAGTGGACCGCGGGCACCGGCGCCGACGCCGCGCCCTACTTCCGCATCTTCAACCCGGTCGCGCAGGGCGAGCGCTTCGATCCGGACGGCGCCTACGTCCGCCGCCATCTGCCGGAACTGGCCCGGGTGCCGGCGAAGTTCATCCACGCGCCCTGGCAACTGCGACCCTCGGAGCAGGCGGTGCTGGGGATCGCCGGCACGCCCTACGCGCGGCCGCTGGTCGATCTCGCGGCGACGCGGTCGGCAGCGCTGGCGGCCTACAAGACCCGGTAGAGCGGACCAGGATCCGGAGGGCGACGTAGAGCGGACCTTGGTCCGCCCGCCGCGCCGCTTTGTCGAGGCGCACCGCCGGCGGCGCGAGCGCCGCTCTACGTCGCATGCGCTGCTGGCGAGGCTACAATCACCCGCTTTGCCGAAGGATTCCGATGCACCTCCTGGTTTCGAACGACGATGGCGTCGATGCCCCGGGCATCCGCGTGCTGGCCGAACACCTGGCCCAACTCGGCACCGTGACCGTGGTCGCGCCCGATCGCGATCGCTCCGGCGCCAGCAACTCGCTGACCCTCGACCAGCCGATCCGGATGACGCGCCTGCGCGACCGCGTCTACCGGGTCAACGGCACCCCGACCGACTGCGTGCACCTGGCCTTGGGCGGCATGATCGAGGTGTCGCCCGACATCGTCGTCTCCGGCATCAACAACTCCGCCAACATGGGCGACGACGTGATCTATTCGGGCACCGTGGCGGCGGCGATGGAAGGCCGCTTCTTCGGCCTGCCCGCGATCGCGATGTCGCTCGCGGCGCGCGATCATCGCGGCGAGCATTTCGAGTCCGCCGGACGCGCGGCGGTGATGCTGATCCAGCGCCTGCTGTCCGATCCGCTGCCGGCCGACACCATCCTCAACGTCAACGTGCCGGACCGGCCGTGGGCGGAGATCGGCGGCTTCGAGGTCACCCGGCTCGGTCATCGCCATCGGTCCGAGCCCTGTATTCCGACCCAGGACCCGCGCGGTCGCACGGTCTACTGGATCGGACCTGCCGGCCCCGAGCAGGACGCGGGTCCCGGTACCGATTTCGATGCGGTGCGCCGCGGGATGATCTCGATCACTCCGTTGCACGTCGATCTGACCCGCTACCAGGCCCTGGAACAGCTGTCCTCCTGGGTCGGGGCGTTCGCGAGCGCCAAGGCCTAGGTCGCCCCCGTGGTCGCACTGGATTCACAAGGTCTCGGCATGACCTCGCAGCGCGCGCGCGATCGCCTGGTCGAGCGGCTGAAGATCGAGGGCATTCGTGACGTGCGGGTGCTCGATGCCGTTCGCACCGTGCCGCGCCACCTGTTCGTCGACGACGCGATTTCGAGTCGCGCCTACGAGGACACCGCGCTGCCCATCGGCCTCGGCCAGACCATCTCGCAGCCGCTGGTGGTCGCGCGGATGACCGAGCTGCTGCTCGCCGGCGGCAGTCCGAAGCGCGTGCTGGAGATCGGCACCGGCTCGGGTTACCAGGCCGCAGTGCTGGCGGCCCTGGTCGAAAAGGTCTACAGCCTGGAGCGGATCGACTCGCTGCTGGTGAAGACCCGCCGCCGCTTCGTCCGCCTCGGCCTCAACACGATCAAGGCGCGCCACGGCGACGGCCGGCTCGGCTGGCCGGAGGAGGCACCGTTCGACGGCATCATCGTCACCGCCGCCGCCGAGACGATCGCCCCGGCGTGGACCGCGCAGCTCGCCGTGGGTGCGCGTCTCGTCGCTCCGGTCGGGCCGCAGGGCGGTACCCAGCGCCTGGTGGTGGTCGAGCGCACGTCCGAGGGCGAGGTGCGGAAGGAATTCGACGCCGTCAGCTTTGTTCCGATCCTGCCGGGAGTCCAAGGCTAGATGTTCAAGTCTCTGTACGAAGCGACCCTGCGCTGGTCGCGGCATCCGCGCGCGGTGCCGATCCTGGCGGTGTACAGCTTCCTCGAGGCCTTCATCCTGCCGGTCGCACCGGAAGTGATGCTGGCTCCGATGTGCCTGGCGCAGCCGAAGCGCGGCTTCCAGTTCGCCGCGCTGAGCCTCGCCTGCGCCTTGCCGGGGGCCCTGATCGGCTGGGCGATCGGCCACTTCGGGCTGCAGGCGATCGAGCCCTGGCTCAACTCGCTGGGCTACGCCGAGACCTTCGAGAAGGCGCGCGTGATGGCGGTCGAGAACGGCTTCTGGTTCCTGGTCATCGCCGGCTTCGTGCCGGTGCCGTTCAAGATCTTCACCATCGCCGCCGGCGCGGTCGGGATGCCGCTCGCGCCGTTCGCCGCCGGCGTGCTGATCGGCCGCGGCAAGCGCCTGTTCCTGGTCGCGCTGCTGATCCGACTGGGAGGTGAACGCGCCGAAGCCTGGATGCATCGCTACATCGAACCGATCGGCTACGCTGTCGTCGCCCTGATCGTCGGTGGAGTGGTCGCGTACAAGCTATGGCATCACTGAGCCTTCGGCTTCGACCCCTCGCGCTGCTCGTCGCGATCGGAAGTCTCTCGTCCTGCGGCCTGCTGCCGGCCGACCCCGACGACAACGACTATTCCTACGCGGTCGGTTCGAACCGCGACGAGAACGGCGCATCGAAGCCCCAGGCGCCGCCGGTCGAGGTCGCCGCGCTGCCGCCGCCGGCGGACTACGTCGTCCAGCGTGGCGACACGATGTATTCGATCGCCTTCCGCCACGGCATGGACTGGCGCGCGCTTGCCGACCTCAACGGCATCGGGCCGCCGTATACCATCCGGCTGGGACAGGAGCTGCGCCTGCATCCGCCGTACCCCGCGCCGGCAACGAGCGAGTCGCTGCCGCGGGTCGCGGTCGTCGAGCCGCCGCGCCCGCAGGAGGAGCCGCGGGGCGCCGAGGCGCGTCCGCTGCGCAACGACCGCCCGCCGCAGCAGCTGCAGGTGGAAACGGTGACGGACACACCACCCTCGCGCGGCGCGGTCGAACCGATCTCGCGCTCCGGCGAGGCGCCGCGCGGATCGGCCTCGGGCCCCGTGCCGGCGCGCGACAGCGACGCGCGCGCGGACGCGCCGGCACCGGCGAACGAGCCTGCGCGCCGGCCGGCCGAGGCGATGACGGCGGCCGCGGATCGGGACCGCACGGTCGTCCTGCCGTCGCCGTCGAGCGCGATCGAGCCGACGGCCGGCAGCGCGCGCACGCAGGGCGTCGCCGACGTCGGCAATACCGGCGGACGTGTCGAGTCGCTCGGCGACGCGCCGTCGCCGAGTCCACGAAACATCGAAGCACCGTTGCCAAGCACGGACGCCGGAAAGCAGCGCGCCGACGCTCCAGCCACGACCGCGAGCGAGACGGCGCCCGCGAATCGGCCGGCGACGGCGAAGAACGGCGCGCTGGCCCAGGCGGTCGGAACGCGCACGCGGCCGGGCGAGCGGGCGGCGGCGGGAGACGCGATGACGCCGTCCGACGGCGCCGTCACTCCCAATCCTGTCGCATCATCGGACTACACCGCGGTCGCGGCAGGCGATCCGGGTCGCGGCACGCCGCCGGCCGCGCTCGCGTCGCGTGAGCCGGCGGCGCCGTCACCGAAGCCGGAGCCTGCCCTCGCCGCGCAGGCGCCGAAGCCCGAATCCGCGAACGGCCCCGCGTCGTCAGCGGGTACTGCCGACAAGCCGCGACCGGCCGTCGCCAGCGTCAGCCACGTCGATCCGGGCGCCGTGCTGGTGGGTCCGAAACGTACGGTCGACGGCATCGCCTGGCAGTGGCCGTCGAGCGGCACGCTGCTCAGCCGCTTCCTGCCCGGCGACAGCACTCACCAGGGCATCGAGGTCGCCGGCAAGGAAGGCAGTGGCGTCCACGCCGCCGCGGACGGCGAGGTCGTCTACAGTGGCAACGGCCTGGTCGGCTACGGCGAACTCATCATCATCAAGCACAACAACGAATTCCTCTCCGCCTACGCCCGCAACAGCCGGCGCCTGGTGAAGGAGGGCGACAAGGTCAAGGCGGGTCAGGCGATCGCCGAAATCGGCCGCGGCGGCAGCACCGTCGATGCCGTGCATTTCGAGATCCGTCGCGCGGGCAAGCCGGACGATCCGCTGAAGTACTTGCCGGCCAGGAACTGACGATCCGGTGGAGCGGCGCAAGCCGCGCCGCTTCGTTGGCTGATGACCGCGGCACGCCTTGGACGTGCCGAAGGCCCTTCCTGTCGGTCTCAGGATCTGAGACGACGCCGCAGCACTATCCCGCCACCCATCCAGTAGTGGAGTTTTCGGGGCGGGGGTGATCACCGGACCCCGCCCCGCTTTTTTCCGCCAGGCAGGGCGCGAAGTCGGGTGGGTCCTCGGTCGGGGCAGGTGCCGTCGCGCCGCTGCCCGCGTGGACCCGCAGCACGATGCACCCGGAATTGTTCCAGTACGCCCACGGCACGTCGTTGGCGAACACGTAGAAGGTGCCACTGCGATCGGCCTGCCAGTGCAGGATGTGCACGGCGGCTGCCGACAGGTCGACGCCATGGCGGCGTGCCAGCTCGCGCAGCTCCCTGTTCGATGCGCCACTCGGACCGACGACGCCACCCAGGGAGCACCAGCGGGCCTCGGGCAGCACCCGGAAGCGCTCGAGCGGTCGCATCAGCCAGCGCGAGTCGAATCCCGTGGCATCGAATCGCCTGAAGCCGTCCCGCCAGGTTCCGTCCGCGATCAGCCGCAGCGACTCACCCGCGGCGATCGGACGGACCGGCGTGAAGCGGGCGCGTGCCGGAACGGCGATCCGGGATTCCTGCGGCAGGACATGCATCGGGTGAACTCGAACGAGTGCTGGTAACCGCAAACACTAGCGTTTGGAACGTGGCGGAGTTCACGGCGACACAATCGTTGAGCATCGTCGGCGTGCCCCCCGCGCGGCCTGGCGTCGACCGGTCTGCGAGGGACAAGGCTCGGCATGCGCCCGCCGGAGTCATTCGACGACGGCGATGATCGGGCCCAGGTCATGGCGGGAATCCGCTCGACCTTCGTCCCGTGAAAACAGGCTGGAGATCGATCCGTCGAGGTAGAGCGCGTCGTCGCAGTGCAGGGTGTCGCGGAAGTAGAGCGCGAATTCGTGGAAGTTCACCGGCCGGTTGCTGATCACGAAGTAGGCGACGCCGTTCGCCACGCCGACGCCGTTGCGCAGGTGCCGCGAGCGCGAGCCCGGATCGAGGCGCGGATGGAGCTTGCCGTGCTGCACCAGCAGCGGGCCCGACTGCGTCGCGAGTTGCACCGTGGTTCCGAGCGCGGCGTAGTCGGAAGACTCGACGATGCGCGGCCCGGTCTCGTCGACGAGGAAGACGCCGTTGGGCTTCAGGAAGAAGTTGCCGCTGCCGGAGGCGAGGTTGATCGGAGACAGTTCCCGGCCGTCGATCACCAGCAGGCCGACCGGGGCGAACCCCGGGTGGAACATCCCGGCATTCATCCCGAAGCGCAGTCGACGGCCCCGTGCCGAGAGCGCCGCCGCCAGTCGCGGCAGCCGGTGGAAGTACGCGCCGCGCTCGTCGCGGAGGAACAGCTGCAGGTGTTCGGCCTGCGGGTCGACGCGGACCACCGTATACGGCGACTGCGCTGCCGCGGGCGCCAGTCCGGCGAGCAGGAGGCTCACGGCGCGGAACAGGAATCGCACGGGCCGCTACCGCAGGTCGCCGCGGCGCCGCGGACAGGTTCTGAGCGTCATCCGGGGGATGGGCATCGCGGTCGTCTCCTCGCCAGGACAACGGGACGATTGTAGGCGTGGGACCCGCTTCGGCCGCTGTCTCCGGGCGATCGCGCGACAACGGATTCCGGCGCAGGCGTTCCGCTACCCTGCACGCCCTCGCGAGGAGTCCAGGCAACCGTGTCGTATTCGTACCTCGACGTCGAAGGCCGCCGGATCGCGTGGCGCGGATTCGGCCCGGCCGGCGGGCGGCCGGTCCTTCTGCTGCACGCGCTGGCCTCCTCGTCGGCAAGCTGGGACACGGTGGCCGCGGAACTGGCGACGCGCGGTCGGCGCACGATCGCGGTGGACCTGCGCGGCCACGGCCGCAGTTCCGCGGCCACCGGTTATGCGATGGAGGACTTCTGGCCCGAGCTCGTCGCGCTGCTGGATCACCTTGGCTGCGAGCGCGCCGACGTGATCGGACATTCGCTCGGCGGCCAGGTCGCGCTCAGGCTGGCGGCGCGGCGACCGGAGCGCGTCGGACGGCTGATCCTCGAGGAGCCGGCGCTGCCGCGGGAAGACGGAGAACCGGCGGGCGTTGCGCCGGGATCGGGCTGGCGACGGCTGGCGAAGCTGCTCGGCGTGGCGCGCCTCGCGCGAGTGCTGCTGTTCAACCGCTTCGATCGCCGCGTGCTGCGGCCGGTGCTCGGCTACGTGCGTGGAACGGATCCGGGCTTCCCGGCGCTGCTCGCCGCCGTGCGGAAGCCGACGCTGGTGCTGGCCGCCCACGCGGACGGCGGCACCTGCAGGTACCGTCGACTCGCGTCGATCCTCGGAACCGCGCAGTTCGAAGCGCTGGGCAACAGCCACCACCTGCACCGGGAGCACCCGCAGCGCTTCGTCGAACACGTCGAAGCGTTCCTGTCGTCACCGACGGACATCGTCGCGCGCGGTCTCCACCCGAACGATCCTGCCGAGGCGGGTTGACCGTCGCGCACGCCGCCACGACGCGTGCCGCATGCGCCGGCGTGCCGGTCGACGTTCGAGGGTCCAGGGGAGCGGTCCGAGAGACCGCAAGAAGACAGGAATTGGTCGGGGTGACAGGATTCGAACCTGCGACTTCTACGTCCCGAACGTAGCGCTCTACCAGGCTGAGCTACACCCCGAGGGATTCCAGGTGCCTGCGTGGCATGCACCAGAGAAGCGAGCCGCGCATATTAGCGGCGAGTTTTTGGGTTGGCAAGCGTTTCATCGTCGATCCATGCAGGAACCCTGGCGTCGCTCGTTCCTGGTGCTTTGGCGCTCCGGCGATGCGTGCAGAGCAGCGGACCCAGGTCCGCTCTACAGGCCGGCGAACGGATCGACGCGGACGAAGCTGTCGAGCCAGCGCAGTTCGACGTGGTCGCGGGTCGCCAGCGTGTCGATCGCGCGGATCGACGCGCGCACGTTGCCGGTCGCCCAGGGGCTCGCGACCAGCGGCTGGTCGAGGCTGCGCCAGAAGTCGTCCCAGTGGATCGGGATGACGCGGCGGGCGTGGGTGCCGCGCGCGACCTCGCTCCAGTAGTGTTCCCGGTAGCCGTCGTCCTGTCGCGACAGCAGGCCGACGCCGAGGAAGACGACCTCGGCTTGCACCTTCGCGAGCGCGCCATCGACCACACCGGCACTCGACTGCACCAGGATCGTGCGGCCGTCGTGCTCGATCAGCAGCGACCAGCAGCCGCCTTCGCGCCAGGCCTCGACCGGCTGCGGTGGCACCAGCGGTTCAGTGATGTCGCCGGCCATCGGCTTCGGCGACGGCGCGTGTCGCGAGGCGATCCAGGTCAGGTTGAAGCGGCCGATCTTCATCGCGCGGCCGTCGTGGATGCCGGCGATGCGGTCCAGCGGCAATCCGCCGCCGAGGCCGATCATCCCGGTCGACGGTGAGCCGACCAGCAAGGCGCCGGTCTTCTTCGCGACGACCGCGGCGTCCATCGCGTGGTCGAAGTGCGAGTGCAGCGGCGCAACCACGTCGAGGTGGCGGACCTCGAGGCGCTTCAGCACCGCATCGATCCGCTCCTCGTCGGGCGCCACCGAGCCGATCGCGGTGGCGAGCTTCCCGGGTCGGCTGAAGAAGCCGTCGGTGAGAATGCGGGTCTCGCCGTCGTCGAACAGCAGCGACGACACCCCGAGGAAGGTGACCCGGAGCTTGCCGTCGGCGGCCGGCGCCGCGGGCAGGGCGCGCGCCTCGAACTCGTCCAGGCTGGGACGGGTGTTGGCGAACAGCAGGATGCCGAACACGATGCCGAGCGCGAGCCAGGCGATGCGGCGGCGCCAGCGCGGCCAGCTGTTCCAGTGCGGACGGCGAGCGGCCATGGACTCAGGGTGCCTTCGACTTCGGCGCGATGGCGGTGCCGTTGGCGTCGTACAGCACGCCGCCCTTGACCACCCAATGGACGTGCTGCATGGCCGTGATGTCGGCCAGCGGGTCGCCCTCGACCATGGCGAGGTCGGCCAGCTTGCCGGGTGCGATCACGCCACGGTCCGGCAGGCGCAGCGCCTCGGCGGCCTTGCTGGTCGCCATCTGCAGTGCGGCGGAGGCGGGAACACCGGCCTCGACCAGGAACTGGAATTCCTTCGCGTTCTCGCCGTGCGGATAGACGCCGGCGTCGGTGCCGAACACCATCTTCACGCCGGCCTTGTAGGCGGCGCCGGCGGTGCCCTGGATCTGCGGGCCGATCGCTAGGGCCTTCGGCACGATCGGGTCGGGGAAGTAGCCGGGGATCTTCGCGTGCTCGGCGACGAACTTGCCTGCGCTGATCGTCGGACACAGCCAGGTGCCGTGCTTCTTCATAAGCTCGAACAGATCCGCGTCGAGGAAGGTGCCGTGCTCGATCGAGTCGACGCCGCCGATGATCGAGCGGCGCAGCGCCTCCTTGCCGTGGGCGTGGGCGGCGACCAGGAAACCGTAGTCGTGCGCGGTCTCGACCAGCACCTTGATCTCCTCGAGCGTCATCTGCGCGTTGTCGCCGCTGCGCGAGAGATCCAGCACGCCGCCGGAGGGCACGATCTTGATGCCGTCGGCGCCATCCTTGTAGCGCTGCCGCACGGCCTTGCGGGCGTCGTCGACCGAGTTGATCACGCCTTCCATCGGGCCCGGGTCGCCGACGATCTCCTGGCTCCAGCCGTCGGTGGGATCGACGTGGCCGCCGGTGCTGCCGATCGCGTGGCCGACCGAGAGGATCCGCGGGCCGATGACCCAGCCCTTCTCGACCGCGCCGCGCAGCGCGATCGACTCGTTGTGGTCGTCGTGCAGGTTGCGCACGGTGGTGAAGCCCGCGAGCAGGGTGGCCCGCGCGGCCGCTGCCCCGCGCAGCGCGTAGTCGGCCGGGTTCATCTGGAACTGCTCCAGCGTGCGCTTCGGGCTCGGCGCATGGGTGAGGTGGACGTGGGCATCGATCAGGCCGGGCAGGCAGGTCATCCCCGCGACCTTGCTGCGCATTCCGATCAGCTGATCGTGGGTCGAAGCGATCGCCTGCTCGACGCCCTTCTCGTCCTCGGTCACGGCGATGATCCTGTCGCCCTCGATGACGATGTGGCGCGGACCGAGCAGCTTGCCGTTCGCGGAATCGAACAGGTGGTCGCAGTCGAACACCAGGGTTCCGGCCATCGCCGGCGTGGCGCCGGCGATGCAGCAGAGAAGTGGGGCGAGCAGGAGCTTGCGCGGCAGGGACATGGAGTCGACTCCTGAATTCGACGCGGGTCAGGGGAGGGGGATCATATGCTCGATTCGGGGGCCAGGAAGCGAGCGCCGTTCCTCGACACATGCCCCGCCATCGCGAGCGCAGCGAAGCAATCCAGCGCCCTTGCTTCGGCTCCGGTGTCAGGAAGAGCGGAGGCGCTGGATCGCTTCGCTGCGCTCGCAATGACGGAATCCGGGGAGGCATCGGCGTCCGGATTCCCCATTCCCGCCCGCTGCGCTACTCTGCACAGTCCTCTTTTACGACATTCGGCGCCGTGCAGATGGCGCGCTCCCCGATGCAAGAAACCTACGACGCCAAGACGGTCGAAGCGGCCGCCCAGAAGTACTGGAAGGACAACCGCGCCTTCGAAGTGCGCGAGATCCCCGGCAAGCCGAAGTACTACTGCCTGTCGATGCTGCCCTATCCCTCGGGCGCACTGCACATGGGCCACGTGCGCAACTACACGATCGGCGACGTGATCAGCCGCTACCAGCGGATGCAGGGCAAGAACGTGCTGCAGCCGATGGGCTGGGACGCCTTCGGCCTGCCCGCCGAGAACGCCGCGATCAAGAACAACACCGCCCCGGCGAAGTGGACCTACGCCAACATCGAACACATGCGCGGCCAGCTCCAGCTGCTCGGCTACGCGATCGACTGGTCGCGCGAGTTCGCGACCTGCCGGCCGGAGTACTACCGCTGGGAGCAGCTGTTCTTCACCAAGCTGTTCGAGAAGGGCCTGGTCTACCGCAAGGACTCGATCGTCAACTGGGACCCGGTGGACGAGACCGTGCTCGCCAACGAGCAGGTGATCGACGGCCGCGGCTGGCGTTCCGGTGCGCTGGTCGAGCGCCGCGAGATCCCGCAGTGGTTCCTGAAGATCACCGCTTACGCGCAGGAGCTGCTCGACGAGCTCGATCGACTGCCCGAATGGCCGGATTCGGTCAAGACCATGCAGCGCAACTGGATCGGGCGCTCCGAGGGCCTCGAACTCGACTTCGAGGTGATCGGCGACGATGCCCGGGTCTCGGTGTTCACCACCCGGCCTGACACGCTGATGGGCGTGACCTATCTCGCGGTGGCCGCGGAACACCCGCTGGCCACGAAGGCGGCGCTCGACAATCCCGAGCTCGCCGCGTTCATCGAGCAGTGCCGTCACGCCGCGGTCGCCGAGGCGGCCGTCGAGACCGCCGAGAAGCGCGGCCATCCGACCGGCCTGTTCGCGCGCCATCCGCTGTCCGGGCAGACCGTGCCGATCTGGGTCGCGAACTTCGTGCTGATGGGCTACGGCACCGGCGCGGTGATGGCGGTGCCGGGTCACGATGCGCGCGACTGGGAATTCGCGAACATCTACGACCTGCCGATCACCCAGGTGATCGCGGCGGTCGACGGCAGCGCGGTGGACGTCCAGAAGGCGGCCTACGTCGACCATGGCCGCTGCGTGAATTCCGGCGTCCTCGACGGCATGGACTTCCGCCAGGCCTTCGACACCGTCGCCGCGCACGTCGAGGCGCGCAAGGCCGGCCAGCGCCGGGTCAACTTCCGGATCCGCGACTGGGGCGTGTCGCGGCAGCGCTACTGGGGCTGCCCGATCCCGATCATCTACTGCAAGACCTGCGGCGCCGTGCCGGTGCCGGAGGAGCAGCTGCCGGTGGTGTTGCCGGAGGACGTGTCCTTCATGGGCGTGAAGAGCCCGATCAAGGCCGATCCGGAATGGCGCAAGACGACCTGCCCGAAGTGCGGCGGCGCGGCCGAGCGCGAGACCGACACCTTCGACACCTTCATGGAGTCGAGCTGGTACTACGCCCGCTACACCAGCCCCGGAGCGAACGGCCTGGTCGACGAGCGCGCGAACTACTGGCTGCCGGTCGACCAGTACATCGGCGGCATCGAGCACGCGATCCTGCACCTGCTGTACTTCCGCTTCTTCCACAAGCTGATGCGCGATGCCGGCCTGGTGAAGAGCGACGAGCCGGCCACCCGGATGATGTGCCAGGGCATGGTGGTCGCCGAGACCTACTACCGCGAGGGCCCGAACGGCGCGCGCGACTGGATCAATCCGGCCGACGTGTCGGTGACCCGCGACGAGCGTGGCCGCATCATCGGCGCCACCGCGCTGTCCGACGGCGAGCCGGTCTACATCGGCGCGGTCGAGAAGATGTCGAAGTCGAAGAACAACGGCGTCGACCCGCAGGCGATGGTCGACCGCTACGGCGCCGACACCGTGCGCCTGTACTCGATGTTCGCGGCACCGCCGGAGCTGTCGCTGGACTGGTCGGAGGCGGGCGTCGAGGGCATGAGCCGCTTCCTGCGCCGGCTGTGGCGCGAGGTGCAGCAGCACGTCGCGGCGGGACCGGTGGCGGCGCTCGACGTGGCTGCGCTGGACGCGGCCGGCAAGGCGCTGCGCCGCAAGACCCACGAGACGATCGAGAAGGTCTCCGACGACATCGGCCGCCGCTACACCTTCAACACCGCCATCGCCGCCGTGATGGAGTTGCTGAACGCGCTCGGCAAGTTCGACGACGCCAGCCCGAACGGCCGCGCGGTGCGCCATGAGGCGCTGGAGGCGGTGGTGCTGGTGCTGAACCCGATGGTGCCGCATGCCAGCCACGCGCTGTGGCAGGCGCTCGGCCACCCGGAGTCCCTGATCGAAGATCTCGCCTGGCCGACCGTCGACAAGGCCGCGCTGGTGAAGGACAGCGTGGTGCTGGCGGTGCAGGTCAACGGCAAGCTGCGCGCGCAGATCGAGGTTGCGGTCAACGCGGCCAAGGACGAGATCGAGAGGCTGGCCCTCGCCGAAGAGACGGTGAAGAAGTTCCTCGCGGAGGCCACGCCGAAGAAGATCATCATCGTGCCGGGCCGGATCGTTAATATCGTCGTCTGATGGTGCAGGAGCGGCGCAAGCCGCGATGTAGGAGCGGCGCGAGCCGCGATGTAGGAGCGGCGTGAGCCGCGACACAGGGCCCAGAAGAGCAGGCCGCCGCGAGCACCGGGCAGCCGACCACCGGACATGCGCATGAAGCTTCGAGTTCTCGCGGTTACCGCCCTTGCCCTCACCGCCTGCGGATTCCATCCCCGCGGCGAGACACCGCTGGCCGCCAGCCTTGCGACCGTGGTGGTCGACGACGTCGATCCCTACAGCGTGCTGGCGCGCGACCTCAGGGCCGCGCTCGCCCGCTCGGGCGCGACCATCGCCGAGAGCAGCACCACCGCCGCCCACATCAAGCTCGTCAAGGACGCGGTGGTGGTCGAGCCGCTGTCGATCGGGAGCAATGCCCGGGTGCAGGAATACCTGGTGCGCTACCAGGTCACCCTGACCGTCCTCGGCGGCGACGGCAAGACGCTGCTCGACAAGGCCGAGCTCGAGCTGACCCGCGAATTCTCGTTCGACGCCACCCAGGCGCTCGGCGCGGCGTCCGAACAGGAACTGATCACCAACGAGCTGCGCCGCGAGATGCTGCAGCAGGTGCTGCGGCGGATCGCCACGGTGCACTGAGTCGCATCGCGACCCGATGCCGACGACTCCGCAACAATTCGAGCGCCAGCTCGCCGGCGGCGAGCTGCGCCCGGTCTATCTGCTCGCCGGCGATGAGCACCTGCTGCTGCTCGAGGCCGCGGACCTGCTGCGCGAGCGGGCACGCAGCCTCGGCTACTCCGAGCGCGCGGTGATGGAAACGTCGGAGTCCGGCTTCGACTGGAGCGAACTCGGCACGTTCGGAGCGAACCTGTCGCTGTTCGCGCAGCGTCGCCTCATCGACCTGCGCATCCCGACGGGCAAGCCCGGCACCGAGGGTGCCAATGCGCTGAAGGCCTATTGCGCCGCCCCGGCTGCCGACACCGTGCTTCTGATCACCTGCAACAGCTGGAGCAAGTCGCACGAGACGGCGTGGGTCGCCGCGGTCGAGTCCGTCGGACAGGCCGTCGTGTTCTGGCCGCTGAAGCCGCGCGAGGTCGAGGACTGGATGATGCGCCGCGCCCGTCAGCGCGGCCTGTCGCTCAATGCCGACGCCGTCGCGCTGCTCGCCAGTCGCGCGGAGGGCAACCTGCTCGCCGGCGCCCAGGAGATCGACAAGCTCGCGCTGCTCTCCCAGGGCAGGCCGCTGGACGCCGCCGCGATCGACGCGCTGGTCGCCGACCACGCGCGCTTCGACGTGTTCGCGCTGGCCGACGCCATGCTGACCGGCGACAGCGCCCGGGCGCTCCGGATCGTGCGGGCGCTGAAGGCCGAGGGCGAGGCCGTGCCCGGCATGGTGCCGTGGGTGTCGAGCCAGATCGCGGTGCTCGCGCGGGTCGCGCAGGCGCAGGCCGGCGGGATGTCCGTCGACTCGGCGCTGCGCGCGCAGCCGGGGGTCTGGCAGACCCGCTTTCCGCTGTACAAGTCGGCGCTCGGGCGCGCCGACCACCGCTGGTGGGAGGCGCGGCTCGCGGAGGCGGCCGAGGTGGAGCGCCTCGGCAAGGGGCGCGGCATCGGTGATCCATGGACGGCACTGGAGCGGCTGGCGCTGAAGGTCGCGCAGCCGAAGCGCTGGCAGGCGAGCGAACGAGGTCCGGCATGATCGCGCTGTTCGGCGGCACCTTCGATCCGGTCCACTTGGGACACCTGCGGGTGGCCTGGGAAGTGGCCGAGTACCTGCGCTGCCCGGTGCGGATGCTGCCCTGCCATGTGCCCTCGCATCGGCCGCCACCGCTGTTCGACGCGCGCACCCGGGTCGAAATGCTGCGTGCCGCGCTGCGCGGCCAGACGAACCTGACGGTCGATACCAGCGAGCTGTCGCGCACGGGACCCAGCTACACGATCGATACGCTGATCGCTCTGCGCGCCGAGGTCGGCGCCTATGAGCCGCTGGTCTGGGTGATCGGCGCGGATGCCTTCGCGAAGCTGCCGACCTGGCACCGCTGGACCGAGTTGTTCGGGCTTGCCAATTTCCTGGTGCTGAGCCGGCCGGGCAGCGCGCCGAACTGGGACGCGGAGATCGCCGCCGAGATGTTCGCGCGCCGCCGCGACGAGGTCGGCGCGTTGAACGAGAAGGCTGCCGGCGTGATCCACTGCCGCGCCGTGACCGCGCTCGAAGTGTCGTCGAGCGCGATCCGCGAGCTGTTGCTCGCCGGGCGCTCGCCGCGGTTCCTGGTCCCGGAGAGCGTGCTGGAAGTGATCGAGCTGCGCCAGTTCCTCGGCGGCCTCTGAGCGCGGCCCGGCCTTCCGGTCGCCGGTGGGAGGTGCCGATCCGGGCGGGGCGATCCGGAGCGGGGAGCCGGTCCGGTCCGGACCTTCCGGGGCGGCGGCAGGACGACCGGCGGACCGGACGTTCAGTAGTGTGAAGTCCTGACACGGTCGTATACTCCGCGCGCCGGCAGGTGCCGGCTTCGAAACCGAGGCTGGACCGTCACTTGAGCAGCAAAGTCACCGCGAAGAAGGCCGCCCCGGCGCGCAAGGCACCGGCAGGCAAGGCCAAGGCCGCCAAGCGCGCCGCCCCGCGCGCCGCCGCGAAGTCCACCGGCAAGCCGAAAGCGAAGGCGCCGGAACGCAAGCTCCCAGCTCGGAAGGTCACTCCCGCCGGCAAGACGGCGCGGAAGTCGGCTGCGCCGAAGCCCGCGGCCCGGAAGGTCGCCACGAAGCCGGCGGTTGCCAAGCCGGTCGTCGCCAAGCCTGCAGAACCGAAGCGCAGCTCCTACGATCCGGTCGTCGACCGGGTGCGCAAGGTGGTGCTGAACGCGCTCGACGACATCAAGGCCAAGGACATCCGCGAGATCGACGTCCGCGGCAAGACCTCGATCGCCGACGTGCTGGTGATCGCCAGCGGCACCTCGACCCGCCACGTGAAGTCGATCGCCGACGAAGTCGTGAAGCTGTCGAAACAGGCCGGCAACATGCCGATCGGCGTCGAAGGCCAGCGCGAGGCCGAATGGGTCCTGGTCGACCTCGGCGACATCATCGTCCACGTGATGCTGCCGCGCGTCCGCGAGTTCTACGGGCTGGAGCGGCTCTGGACCGTGGGTGACGCTGCCGTCGAGAGCGCGGTGGCCTAGCAAGCGTCGTCGGATCCGCTCGCTTGCGACGCGCGGTTCGCTTCGCCGGGCTTCACGGAATCGGGGCCCAGGGGAAAGGGCCCAGGGCCCACCGGGTCCGCGGCGGCCTCGATCGTCGAGGCGCCTGCGGCAGCGCGCTTCGTGGCGCCGTCCGTCGACCGATCCCTCTCCCTTCCTGCAGTGCGGGCACGCCATGCGCATCCACCTGATCGCCGTCGGCGAACGCCCGCCGGTCTGGGTGCGCGACGGCTACGCCGACTACGCGAAGCGGCTGCCGAAGCCCTACGCGCCGGAACTGGTCGAGCTGCCGCTCGGCAAGCGCAGCAAGTCCTCCGATCCCGCCCGCGCCATCGCCGACGAGGGCGAGGCGGTGCTGCGTGCGCTGCCGAAACAGGCGCGGGTCGTCGCCCTGGACGAGCGCGGCGCCGCGTGGAGCAGTGTCGACCTGTCGAAGCAGCTCAACGCGTGGCAGCACGACGGCCGCGACGTGGCGCTGCTGATCGGCGGTCCCGACGGCCACGCGCCGGAGGTGCAGCGGCGCGCCGACCAGCGTTGGTCGCTGTCGCCCTTGACCCTGCCGCACGCGCTGGTGCGGATCCTGGTGATCGAGCAGCTGTATCGGGCGTGGACCTTGCTGGCGGGGCATCCCTACCACCGCGCGTAGGGCGCGCCGTGCGCGCCGTCGACTCGCGGGAGCGCCGGTCGCCGGGGCGTCTGGCATGGGCGGCCAGGGGCTGCCCTAAAGAAGCGGCGCAATGATTTGACGGCGCCAGCCGGACAACTCCGGCGTTCCCCTATCCCGCACCACCGCCTCCTGCAGGCGCCGGGACGCCAGCAGCGGTGCCGGAAGGTCGAGCTCCGCGGCCTTCGCAGCGACCGCGTCGCGCAGAGCGCGAAGCTGGCGCTCCTGGGCATCGTCGAGCGGCGCGGGGGGCGGGGGCAGGGCGAGTTCCTCCGTGGACGGCGCCTCCGCGATCAGCTCTCGCAGGCGGGCGGTCTCGCGTTTCGGGAACGAGCGCTGCAGGCGGATCAGGGCGGACAATGCGGCATCGTCGAGCTCGCCGCCGGCGTCGGCGATCTGCGCGATCGCGGCGTCGTCCAGGATCCAGCTCTTCGGACGATCGATGGCGCGCGCGGTGAGGTCGCGGAATCGGCACAGGCGCCAGGCCAGCGCGCGCCGGGCCGGGGACCAGCGCGGCGCATTGCGGAAGAACCAGTGCGGGTTGGGTTCGTCGGCGGCCGCGAACGAGGTCGCCGCCATCCGGATGCAGTCCTCCATGCACCACAGGAGCATGCCGCGCGCGTCGAGCTTCTCGACCAGCAGCGCGTGCAGCTCGGCGAGTGGGCGCACGTCGTCGGCGGCGTAGGCCCGTTGCGACGGCGTCAGCGGCCGCGCCAGCCAGTTCGAGCGGGTCTCGCCCTTGTCGACGTGGCGTCCGAGCAGCGCCAGCACCAGCTTCTGGAATCCGATTCCGGCGCCGAGCCCGGCGTAGGCCGCGGCGATCTGGGTGTCGAACAGGCCAGCCAGCGGCGCCGCAAGCTGTTCGCGCAGCGCGACCAGGTCCTCGCTCGCGCTGTGCATGATCTTCACCGCCGGGCTCGCGAGCACCGTCGCGATCGCCGCGCCGGCGCCCTCGGCGAGCGGATCGAGCAGGACGATGCGTCCGCCGGCCGCGACCTGGAACAGCGCGAGCTCGGGCCAGAAGGTGTGCTGGCGCATGAACTCGGTGTCGATGCCAAGCACGGAACTCGCGGCGGCGGAACGGGACCAATCGGCGGCGACGTCGGCGCGGTCGATCCATTCGAAATCAGCATTCGTCACGCGTTGCGTCGTCCTGGGTTGCGCCTCCGGCGCGGCCTTCGTATGGTGGCAGAAACCGCAAATCGACCGCAGGAAAACACGTGCTTCGTTTGGACGCTCGGACTCGACAGGCACTCGGAGGCGGCCTCGGCCTGGTGCTGCTCGCGTTCGCGTTCTGGGTGCGCTGGGGCGCGCCGCCGCGCGGCAACGAGGCCGCCCGCAGCGGCGCACAGGCGACGGCCGAGATCGAGCGCGCCGCCACCGCCGCCAGCGGCGACCATCGCCCGGTCGCCGAGCGCCACGGCAGCGAGCCGTCCGAGGCGCCGAACACCGGGGGCGCCCACGGCGCGGTCGAGGCCGAACCTGAGACCTCGCTCGCCGACGTCGCGCCGGAAGTGCAGGCCGAAGTCGACGATGCGCTGAACCGCGCGCGGGTGGCGCTGAAGGCCGGACGCCTGATCCAGCCGGAAAAGGAGTCGGCGCTGTACTGGTTCCAGGCCGCGCTTGACGCGGATCGCGCGAACCGGGAAGCCCGGCAGGGCTACGACAAGGTGCTGGCGCAGATCGTCGACCAGGCCGGCGCCGCGCTCGATCGCGGCGATGCCCAGCCCGCCGAGGAGGTGGTCAAGCTGCTCGCCGGGCAGAAGGCCGGCGAGGCCGCGGCGCACGGCCTCGGCGCGCGCATCGCCGCGGTGGCGACGGTGCAGCCGCTGCTGCGCCAGGGCGCCGAACGCTTCGCGGCCGGCAACATCTTCCAGCCCGAGCAGGGCAGTGCGCTCGACAGCTACCGCGCCGCGCTGGCCGCCGATCCGGCCAACAGCGCGGCGCGCCAGGGCCTTCGCGAGGTGATCGCGAAGATGCTCGAGGCGGCATTGGCGGCGGCCAGCGACATCCGCTTCGAGGATGCCGACCGCCTGCTGTCGGATGCCCGCAGCCTCAATCTCTCCGGCGACGATGTCGATGCGGCCATCGCGCGGGTCGGCGACATGCGCCGCGAGCGCGCCGCCGGCCTGCTGTCGCGCGCGCAGGCGGCACTCGACGCCCGCGAGCTCGACCAGGCCGGCGAACTGATCGTGCGCGCCCGTGCCCTCGGTGCCGATGCGGCCGCGGTCGCCGCGCTCGACCAGCGCCTCGCCGATGCCCGCATCTACGACCACGCCAGCCCCGGCGCGGTGCTGTCCGATCCGTTCCGCGACCTCGCCGGCAAGGCGCCCGACCTGGTCGTGATTCCGCTCGGCGAGTACGCGATGGGCGCACCGAACGGCGAACGCGGCGCCCGCGGCGAGGAGCAGCCGCAGCACAAGGTCCGGATCGTGCGGCCGTTCGCGCTCGGCCGCACCGAGGTCACCGTCGAGCAGTTCCGCCGCTTCGTCAACGCCAGCAGCTACAGCACCAGCGCGGATCGCAGCGGCAACTCGATGGTCTATGACGAGGGCAGCGGGCGACTGTCGGAGCGTCGCGGGACCAACTGGCGCGACAACTACATCGGCAGCGACGCCCGCGACGACGACCCCGTCATCCACGTGTCCTACGACGACGCCGTCGCCTACACGACGTGGCTCGCCGAGCGCACCGGCAAGGCCTATCGGCTGCCGACCGAGGCCGAGTTCGAATACGCGCTGCGCGGCGGCCAGGCCGGCAGGTTCCCCTGGGGGGATGGCGGACCACCGCGCAACGTCGGCAACCTCACCGGCGAGCAGGACCAGTCGGACTCCGGCCGCCGCTGGAACAACGCCTTCCCGCGCTACGGCGACAACTACTGGGGCCCGGCGCCGGTCGCGAAGTTCAAGCCCAACGCCTTCCAGCTGTTCGACCTCGAGGGCAACGTCAGCGAGTGGGTCGAAGACTGCTGGCACGACAGCTTCCTGCGCGCCCCCGACGACGGTTCCGCCTGGGTCAACAAGGGCTGCGACCGCCGCGTCGTGCGTGGCGGATCCTGGGGCAGTTCGCCGGACCAGGTGCGTTCGGCCTACCGCACGCCCTCGCCGCCGGACGTGCGTTCGGCGCGCGTTGGATTTCGCGTCGCTCGCGATCTGTAGGTCGCGCCCTGCCTGCGCTCTCCCGGGCGTGTCGCCCGAGCGAAGCCGCCGCTCGTCTTCACCAGCCCGGCTTGCGCTTGTCGAGGAACGCGCTCAGTCCTTCCTGGCCCTCCGGCGAGACCCGGAGCCGGGCGATCAGCGCCGCGTTGGCGCGATCCTCGGTGCCGCGGACGGCGGAGGTGACACCGGCCATCGCCAGCGCCAGGGTCTTGGACTCGCGCACGGCGTGCGGACCAGCCTTCAGCAGCAGGGCGACCTGGGCGTCGACGGCGGCATCGAGCGCGGCGGCGGAAACGACCTGGTGGACGAGGTCGATGCGCAGCGCCTCGGTGGCGTCGAAGATCTCGGCGGTCTGGAAATAGCGGCGCGCGTGGCGGAGTCCGATCGCATCGACGACGTAGGGCGAGATCACCGCCGGCACCAGACCGAGCTTGGTCTCGGTCAGGCCGAATTTCGCGGTGTCCGCCGCGATCGCGATGTCGCAGCACGCGACGAGACCGACGCCGCCGCCGTAGGCCGCGCCGTTGACGCGCGCGATCGTCGGCTGCGGCAGGAAGTTGAGCGCGTGCATCAGCGCCGCGAGGCGCTCGGAGTCGGCGCGGTTGTCGGCCTCGTCGGCCTTCGCCATGCCGCGCATCCAGTGGAGGTCGGCGCCCGCCGAGAACGAGGCGCCGTCGCCGGTCAGCACCACCACGCGGACGTCGGCGCGATGCCCGAGAGCGGCCAGCGCCCCGGTCAGATCGGCGATCAGCGCGGCGTCGAAGGCGTTGTGGACGGCACCGCGGGTCAGGGTGACGCGGGCCACGCCGCCGTCGATGTTCGTCGCGACCAGGTCGCTCATGGCTTCGTCTCCAGGCTCAGTTCGGCCACGCCGGCGGCGCGCAGTTTCGCATTGAACCCGGCCCAGTCGCCGTTCCTGAGCTCGTCCCAGCGGCGACCGATCACCTCGGCGCGCGAGCGATAGTCGATCAGGCCGGTCACGGCATCCGGCGTCACCGCCGCATCGGCGCCGTCGATCGCGCGAGCCAGGCGATCGAGGCCGTCCTGCACGAAACGCAGGCTGTCCATGGACTTCGGCGGCAGCCACCAGGTATTGGCGGGATTGGCGGACGGCACGATGCCGGACAGCGCGTGGATCCGACCTTCGAGCGCGCCTGCCGGTTTCGCCAGCGCCGCCGGCCAGTGGCCCCGCTGCGCGGCGATCGCCTTCAGCATCGCTTTCGCCTCGGCGCTGCGACGGACGATGCCCGCGCGGGCGTCGGCGACCGCGTTGGCCAGTTCGAACTGGTGGCGGTAGTCGGCGTCGCCGAGCTTCACCCGGGGATCGGGCAGCAGCGTGAGCGGCTGTTCGAAGGACGTGCCGTCGACGGTCAGCGTGATCCGGTATGCGCCCGGCGGCGCCCAGGCACCGTCCCCGTCCTCGGCGAGGTCGGGCAGCGGTGCATAGGTGTAGGGCCAGGCGAAGCGGTGCGCTCCGACGGCGGTCGACAGGGCAATCGCGGCCTGGAACCACTCCGGCGCCGTGCCCGCCTTGGCGGGATCATAGGCGCTCGCCCTGTCCGCGCTGTCGTAGCGGCGCACCCGCTTGCCCGCGGCATCGTGGATCTCGAGCACCACCGACGTCGCCGGCGCGGAGAGGACATAGTCGATGTAGGCGCCGGCGGGCGGATTCGGGGCGGCGGGTTCTTCCTTCGGAAACGGCGTGCCGGTGAATTCCGCCGGGCGCTGGCGATGCGCGGGGGAGGGCGCGTACAGCCGGGTCGCGACGGTGTCCGCGGCCTGCCGCAGCGCCGCGATGTCGTCGAGCACGTAGAAGCCGCGACCATGGGTGGCGATGACCAGGTCGGCGTCCTTCACTTCGAGGTCGCGCACCGACGTCGTCGGCAGCCCGGCCTGCAGTGGCTGCCAGCGGCCGCCGTCGTCGAACGAGACCCACACGCCGCGCTCGCTGCCGGCGTACAGCAGCCCGCTGCGGACCGGATCGGCCTTGACCACGTTGATCGCCTGGTCGCCGGCGATGCCGGAGACGCGCTCGCTCCAGGTCTTGCCGCCGTCATGCGTCACCAGAATGTGGGGCGAGAAGTCGTCGAGCCGATGGCGGTCGATCGCGGCATACGCGGTGTCGGCGTCGAACG
This sequence comes from Ahniellaceae bacterium, assembly GCA_044221335.1. Lineage (GTDB taxonomy): Bacteria > Pseudomonadota > Gammaproteobacteria > Xanthomonadales > Ahniellaceae > JBGAPI01. The sequence continues at coordinate 56,288 of JBGAPI010000022.1, read as the reverse complement.
GTACGGTGTCGAGCGTGCCGACCTTGGACCAGGCCGTCAGCGACTTCGGCGTGACGTCGTCCCAATGGCCGCCGTCGTCCCGGCTGCGCCAGATCTTGCCGTCGTCGGTGCCGACCCAGAGGTCGCCGTCGGCGGCGCGCGACGGCGCGATCGCATAGATCACCCCGCGCCGCGGTCCCATCTGCAGGTTGTTGGCGGCGGTCACGGCATCGAGGTTCGGCGGGTCGGCGGGCGCCGCGCGAGTCAGGTCCGGGCTGATCCGGTCCCAGTGCTCGCCCTGGTCGCGGGTGCGGTACAGCGTCTGGTTGGCGAAATACAGCGCATCGTGGTCGCGCGGCGAGAACACCAGCGGCAGCGTCCAGGTGCGGCGGTTCTGGTCGGGAAAGGCCAGCGTCGGGTCGATCGAATGGACCTGTTCCGACTTCAGGTCGAGGCGGTCGACGCGACCTCCGAAGATCACGTCCGGATCATCGGGATCGGGTGCGACATTGTCCGACTCGCCCCCGGCGGTGATCTCGCGGAAGCGGGTCACGTTGATCGCGTCGACGCCGGCCGTGCGGCTGGGCACGCCGGCGGCGCCCGAGTCCTGCTGCGAGCCGTAGACGAAGTAGGGGAAGCGGTTGTCGGTGGCGACGTTGTAGAACTGCGCGGTCGGCTGGTTGTGCCAGCTGCTCCAGGTCGCGCCACGATTGAGCGAGACCAGCGCGCCCTGGTCCGTGCCGAGGATGCGGCGCTCCGGGTGATCGCGGTCGATCCACAGTGCGTGGAAGTCGTCGCCGGTCGCGTCGCCGCGTACCGGGGCGAAGGTCTTGCCGCCGTCGGTCGAATGCAGCAGCACGGTATTCGGGACGAAGACGCTGTCGGCGTCGTCCGGATCCACGGCGACTTCGCCGAAGTACCAGCCGCGCGTCCACAGGCGCGTGTCGCCGCTGGCCTTGGCGAAGTGCGCACCGCCGTCGTCGGAGCGGTACAGGCCGCCGTCGGTCTCGTGGTCGACGATCGCGTAGACGCGCTCCGGCGCCTTCGGCGAGATCGCGAGGCCGACGCGACCGTGATGACTCGGCAGGCCATGACCGGCGAGGCTCGTCCAGGTCGTGCCGCCGTCGGTCGACTTCATCACGTCGCTGCCGGGCCCCATCGACGGCGGATAGATGCTCCATGGCGTGCGCCGGGTCTGCCATAGCGCCGCGTAGAGGACCTCGGGGTGGCCGGGCTCCGCGACGAGGTCGATCGCCCCGACGTCGTCACCCTTCGCCAGCACCCGCTGCCAGTTCCGGCCGCCATCGGTCGAGCGGAACACGCCGCGCTCGGGGTTGGCGGCGTAGGGCCGTCCCAGCACCGCGACCCACAGGCGTTCGGCGTTGCCGGGATCGACGACGATGCGGCAGATCTGCTGGGAGCGCTCGAGTCCCAGGTGCTGCCAGTGCGTGCCGCCGTCGTCGCTGCGGTAGAAGCCGTTGCCCTGCGAAATGTCCGAGCGCATGTCGCATTCGCCGCTGCCGACGTACAGCCGCTTCGGATCGGTCGGCGCCACGGCGAGCGCGCCGATGCTGCCGATCGGCTGGCCGTCGAAGATCGGCTGCCACGTGCGGCCGGCGTCGCGGGTCCGCCAGACGCCGCCGTTGACCGATCCCAGGTAGAAGGTGAGGGCGTCGTCGGGTGCGCCGGCAACGGCCAGCGTGCGACCGCCGCGGAACGGCCCGATCGAACGCCAGGCGAGGTGGGACAGGTTGGCCGCCGGGATCTCGGCGGCGGCGGCGAGTCCACAGCAGGTCAACAGAAGACCGGGCAGCAGTCGGTTCATCGGCGGATCCGGGGGAGAGGACAGCTGACGATACCCTGGGATCCTCGGCCGGGCACCTGTATTCAGTCAGTGTTGACCTCGGTCAAGGTCGGGTGCTGGAGAAGGAATGAGAATGCGGTAACGCAGTGTGTCCACTATTGATTTCGCGAATGCGAATTCCTATCATTTGCGTAGCCAACCAGATTCCTGCCCATGATCCGTACGACCGTCCTCACCGCGTTCCTGCTGTTGTCCGGCCTTGCCCGGGCCTCCGACCTGCCGGAATACAAGCTGGTGATCAAGAACCATCGCTTCGAACCGGCCGAACTGTCGGTGCCGTCGGGCCAGAAGATCAAGCTGCTGGTCGAGAACCAGGACGCGACTGCGGAGGAGTTCGAGAGCTATGAACTCAACCGCGAGAAGGTGGTCGCCGCCAACGCGACCATCAGCGTGTTCATCGGGCCGCTGGCTCCGGGCCGCTATCCGTACTTCGGCGATTTCAACCAGGCGACGGCCAAGGGAACGATCGTCGCCAAATAGCCCCACCTCGGGATCCTGACCATGATCGAATCCGCCCTGCTGGTCTTTCGCGAAGCACTCGAAGCGGCGCTGGTGATCACCATCGTGCTGGCCGCCACCCGCGGACTCGCGCGCCGTGGCATGTGGGTGAGCGGCGGCGCGGCGGCCGGAGTGCTGGGCGCGGTGATCGTCGCGCTGTGCGCCGGCCGGATCAGCGAGTCGCTGGACGGGGTCGGCCAGGAGATGTTCAACGCCGGCGTGCTGCTCGCCGCGGTGCTGATGCTGGCCTGGCACGCGATCTGGATGGCGCAGCACGGCCGCGAGCTCGCGGCCCAGATGAAGGCCGCCGGGCGCGACGTGGTGACCGGCGCGCGACCGCCGACGGCGCTGCTGATCGTGGTCGCGCTCGCGGTGTTGCGCGAGGGTTCGGAGGTCGTGCTGTTCCTGTTCGGAGTCAGCAGCGGCGGCGTGTCGGCCTGGTCGATGGGCGTCGGCAGCATGATCGGCCTGGCGGGCGGCGTGGTGATCGGCGCACTGCTGTACTTCGGCCTGCTGCGCATCCCGATGCGTCACTTCTTCAGCACGACCAACTGGATGATCCTGCTGCTCGCGGCCGGGATGGCATCGCAGTCGGCACGCTTCCTGATCCAGGCCGATGTGCTGCCGGACCTCGGCGCGCACTGGTGGGACACCTCCTGGCTGCTGTCCAACCAGTCCACGCTGGGCGGCACCCTGAAGACGCTGGTAGGTTACGACGCGACTCCCGCGGGGATGCAGGTCGTGTTCTATCTCGCGACCGCCTCACTCATCCTGTTGGGAATGTACCTGTGCAAAGTCCGAATCGTTCCTCCTGCCTCGCAGCCGGCCTGAGCGCCGCGCTGCTGCTGTCGTCCCATTCCGCGTCCGCCGGTCCCGCCGACAAGGTCTACCTGCCGGTGGTCGAGCAGGGCGAAACCGAGTTCGAATTCCGCAGCGGCTTCTCCGGCGGCCCGGCCGAGCATGCGTTCGTGCTCGACGTGGGCTACGGCTTCACGCCGTACTGGTTTTCCGAGGTGGTCGGCGCGTTCTCCGGCTCCCCGGGCGAGCACACCCGCTACGAGGCCCTGGAGTGGGAGAACATTTTACTGCTGACCGAGCCCGGCAAGAACTGGATGGACGTCGGCCTGTTCGCCGAGATCGAGCATCCGCGCGATTCCGAGGAACCGGACGAGATCGCGATCGGTCCGCTGCTGCAGAAGGAATTCGGCGACCTGCAGGTGAACCTGAATCCGCTGTTCGAGCGTACCGTCGGCCATAACAACAGCGGCAAGACCGAGCTCGCCTACCGCGCGCAGCTGAAGTGGCGCGGCAATCCGCACTTCGAGCCCGGCATCCAGGCGATCGGCAGCGCCGGTTTCTTCGGCGAGCTCGGCCAGGAAAAGGAACACAAGCTCGGCCCCGCATTCTTCGGCCAGATCCGGCTCGACAGCCGTGACAAGATCAAGTACGACGCGGCGCTGCTGTTCGGCCTGAATCGCGACGCGCCGGACACCACGTTCCGGGTGACGCTCGAATACGAGATGTACTGACGCGCCGTAGGGCGGGCACTGCCCGCCATCGCCGAGCGCCCCGTCGCACGGGTGTCGACAGGGCCCGTCGTATCGGGCCCAGGGTAGGGCGGGCACTGCCCCGCCGGGCGCCCCGTCGCACTGGTGTCGAACAGGGCCCGGTGTATCGGGCCCAGCGTAGGGCGGGCACCGCCCGCCACCGCCGTGCGCCCCGTCGCACTGGTGTCGGACAGGGCCAGGGGTATCGGGCCCAGGGTAGGGCGGGCACTGCCGCCACCGCCGTGCGCCCCGTCGCACTGGTGTCGAACAGGGCCCGGGGTATCGGGCCCAGGGTAGGGCGGGCACTGCCCGCCACCGCCGTGCGCCCCGTCGCACTGGTGTCGAACAGGGCCCGGGGTATCGGGCCCAGGCCCCAGACGGACTGACGCCGGCGCCGTGCGCCGACTGTGGACCATCGTTCGAGTCGAGCTCCATGGTCCGCCATGTTGCGCGGGTGGCAACAGGGGATCAGGGCGGATGCGAACAGACGCGCGACTCCAGCCCACACGTTGGACGGTCACCTGAAGCTCGATTCAGAGATCTGACCGCGATCTCAACCGGACCTCTGCCCTGGGCCCTCTTCCTCGGTCGGATTCCGGAGCGCTTGGCGTCGGCGGGCACTGCCCGCCGGACAGCGCGATCACATCCGGAACACCCCGAACCGCTGCGGCTCGATCGGCGCGTTGAAGGTCGCCGACAGCGCGAGACCGAGCACGCGGCGGGTGTCCGCCGGATCGATCACGCCGTCGTCCCACAGGCGGGCACTGGCGTAGTAGGGATTTCCCTGCCGCTCGTACTGGTCGCGGATGGGCGCCTTGAAGCGCTCTTCCTCGTCGCGACTCCAGTCCTTGCCTGCCGCCTCCAGTCCGTCGCGCTTGACGGTGGCCAGAACGCTCGCCGCCTGTTCGCCGCCCATCACGCTGATCCGCGCGTTCGGCCACATCCACATGAAGCGCGGCTGGTAGCCGCGGCCGCACATCGCGTAGTTGCCGGCGCCGAAGCTGCCGCCGGTGATGACGGTGAACTTCGGGACGTGCGAGCAGGCGACCGCAGTCACCATCTTCGCGCCGTCCTTCGCGATGCCGGCGTTCTCGTACTTGCGGCCGACCATGAAGCCGGTGATGTTCTGCAGGAACACCAGCGGGATGTTGCGCTGGTTGCACAGTTCGATGAAGTGCGCGCCCTTCAGGGCCGACTCGGCGAAGAGAATGCCGTTGTTGGCGACGATGCCGACCGGGTAGCCGTGAATGTGCGCGAAGCCGCAGACCAGGGTCTTGCCGTAGCGCGCCTTGAACTCCTGCAGCTCGGAGCCGTCGACGATGCGCGCGATGATCTCGCGGATGTCGAACGGGATGCGGGTGTCGCGCGGCACGATGCCGTAGATCTCGCGGGCGTCGTACTTCGGCTCGCGCGGCTCGCGCACCGCGACCGGCAGCGCCTTTGTTCGGTTGAGATGCTGGGCGATGTCGCGCGCCAGCTGCAGGGCATGCGGGTCGTTCTCGGCGAAGTGGTCGGTCACGCCCGAGGTCGTGCAGTGCACCTCGGCGCCGCCCAGGGTCTCGGCGTCGACCACCTCGCCGGTCGCGGCCTTCACCAGCGGCGGTCCGCCGAGGAAGATGGTGCCCTGCTCGCGCACGATGATCGACTCGTCGCACATCGCCGGCACATAGGCGCCGCCGGCCGTGCAGGAGCCCATCACCACCGCGATCTGCGGGATGTTCTGCCCGGACAGCCGCGCCTGGTTGTAGAAGATCCGCCCGAAGTGATCGCGGTCCGGGAACACTTCGTCCTGCAGCGGCAGGAAGGCGCCGCCGGAGTCGACCAGGTAGAAGCAGGGCAGGCGATTCTCCAGCGCGATCTCCTGCGCGCGGAGGTGCTTCTTCACGGTGATGGGGAAGTAGGTGCCGCCCTTCACGGTGGCGTCGTTCGCCACGACCATCACCTCCTGCCCGTGAACGCGGCCGATGCCGGTGATCACGCCGGCGCAGGGCGCCTGGTCCTCGTACATGCCGGTCGCCGCAAGCGGCGACAGCTCCAGGAAGGGCGAGCCCGGATCGAGCAGCGCGCGGATCCGCTCGCGCGGCAGCAGCTTGCCGCGCTCGGTGTGCTTCGCCCGCGCCTTCTCGCCGCCACCCTGTGCGACGCCGTGCAGCCGCGACTTCAGGTCGGCGACAAGGCCGTTCATCTGCTCGGCATTGGCGAGGAACTCGGGACTGCGCGGGTCGATGGCGGATTCGAGCGTGGGCATGGGGATTCCGGTGGGGCGGGCGAGCGCGGCGGCGGCCGCGCGACGGGTCGCCACTGTAACGAAGCAGTCGCTGTCGCGCAGCCCGTGCGTGGTGCCTGGCAGCCGACGCGACGCAGCCAAAAAAAAACCGCCGGAGGGTTCCGGCGGTTTTTCGTGCGGCTGCCGAAGCAGCCGACGTTGGCCGTATTACTTCTTGTCTTCCGGCTTGGCGTCGGCGGCCGGAGCGGCGGCCGGCTCGCCCGGCTTGGCGTCGGTCGCCGGAGCAGCGGCCGGAGCGGCAGCGCCGTCCGCCGGCTTGGCGTCGGCGGCGGCCGGGGCGGCAGCGGCGTCGGCCGGAGCAGCGGCCGGGGCGGCGGCCGGAGCCGGAGCGGCGGCCGGAGCAGCGGCCGGAGCCGGGGTCGCGGCCGGAGCCGGGGCGGCGGCCTTGTCGCCGCAGGCGACGAGGGTGGTGGCCAGAGCGGCGGCCAGGACGAGCTTGGTGATCTGCATTGGAATCTCTCCGAAAGATGAATGCGGCAGGGACGGTTCGGTCCCGAAACGGACTGTCCTGCGCGGACAGCTGTCCGGAATGGGCAGAACAGCCGGCAAATTTACAGGATTTCGACGGCGATTGCAGTAGCTTCGCCGCCGCCGATGCAAAGGCTTGCAATACCGCGACGGAGGCCGCGGGCCTTCAGCGCGTGGATCAGCGTCACGACCAGGCGGGCGCCGGAGGCGCCGATCGGATGACCCAGCGCGCAGGCGCCGCCGTTGACGTTGACCTTGGCGTGCGGAATGCCGAGTTCCTTGATCGGTGCCATCGCGACGACGGCGAAGGCTTCGTTGATCTCGAACAGGTCGACCTCGCCGACGCTCCAGCCGACCTTCTTCAGCAGCCCCTCGATCGCGTAGACCGGTGCGGTCGTGAACCATTCCGGCGCCTGCGAGAAGGTGGCATGTCCGACGATCCGCGCCAGCGGCGACAGGCCGAGCTCGGCGGCGCGCGCGGCGCTCATCAGCACCGTGGCGGCGGCGCCGTCGGAGATCTTCGACGAGCTGGCGGCGGTGATGGTGCCGTCCTTCTTGAAGGCCGGACGCAGGCTCGCGGCCTTCGCGATGTCGCACTTCGCCGGCTCCTCGTCGGCGTCGACGACGACGTCGCCCTTGCGGCCGGCGACGGTCACCGGCGCGATCTCGTTCTTGAACGCGCCGGACTTCTGCGCCGCCAGCGAACGGGTCACCGATTCCGCCGAGAACGCATCCTGCTCCTCGCGGGTGAACGAGTACTTCGCGGCGCAGGACTCGCCGAACACGCCCATCGCCTGCTTGTCGTAGGGATTGACCAGGCCGTCCCAGGCCATGTGATCGAGGGCCTCGAAGCTGCCGAAGCGATAGCCGCCGCGCGCGTTCGGGAGCAGGTGCGGCGCGTTGGTCATCGACTCCATGCCGCCGGCGACGACGATGTCGGCCGAGCCGGCCCGGATCGCGTCGTGACCCTGCATGATCGCCTTCATGCCCGAGCCGCAGACCTTGTTGATGGTGGTGCAGCCGGCGGACAGCGGCAGTCCGGCGGCGATCGCGGCCTGCCGCGCAGGGGCCTGGCCGAGGCCGGCGGGCAGCACGCAGCCCATGATGACCTCGCCGACCAGCGCCGGATCGAGCTTCGCTTCGGCGAGCGCCGCCGCGATCGCGGTCGCGCCGAGCTTCGGAGTGGGAACGCCGGTGAACTGGCCCAGCATGGAACCGATGGCGGTGCGTTTGGCGGCGACGATGACGACGGAATTGTTCACGGCGGGCTCCGGGGCAGGGGAGGGGCGATAGACGCGGGATTATCGCAGCCGCTGTCGCCGTGCGGCAAACGCGGCGCCGCCGCATCCGGGGGCAAATCGGCCGCCGCATCCCCTGGAGGACCGGGATTCGGGACAGCGATCGATGCCGCTCCAAGCCACTCGGAGTCCGGGGGGGCGAAGCCCAGACCCCGCCGGGATTTCGCGGAGGGGGGCGCTTCCGGGTGGGAGGCGCGCGCTATCCGATCGAACCACCACGCAAGACACGCGAAGTCAATTGCGCCAGATTGATGCCTGCGGTTGTCGGCGATCGTCGCGCCCGATAGCCTCGGGTCGTGCAGCGCGCATTCGCCCGTGGCTTGCCCCGCATGCTGGTCGCCGTCCTGCTCGCCGCGGCGACGCTGGGGACGCGCCCCTGCGTGGCCGACGAACACGGCATCACTCGCGTGCGCTTCGCTCATTTCGGCATCGCCAACGGCCTGTCGCAGTCCACCGTCCGCGCGCTGGCGCAGGACACCGAGGGCTACATCTGGCTCGGCACCCAGGACGGCGTCGACCGTTTCGACGGCCATGAATTCCGGGTCTACCGCCACGACGCCTCCGATCCGACGTCGCTGTCAGACAACCACATCTATGCGATCGCTGCCGATCCGGGCGGCGCAGTGCTGATCGGCACCCAGGCCGGCGGGCTCGACGTCTACCAGCGCGATCGCGACGACTTCGTCCGCTACCTGCCGGCCGCCGACAAGCCGGATGCGCTGGCGGCGACGCCGGTCAACGTGATCAGTCGCGTCGACGGCAGTCGCTGGTGGATCAGCAGCGGCGCCGGCCACCTGCAGGAGTTCGATCTGCCGAGCGGCCGCTTCAGGGCGATCTCCGGGGAGCGTCGCCTCGACGGGGCGATCGTGCGGGCGCTGATGCCCTGGACCAGCAAGCGCGTGGTCGTCGGGACCAGCAAGGGCGCCCAGGTCTACGGCGAGGGGGGCGAGTGGCTGGCGAACCTCGTCCCGACCGACCGTGCCGTTCTCGACGTGTTCGCGCTGTCCTCCGATGGTCGCGGCGGCATCTACGTCGGCAGCACCCAGCAGGGCATGCTTCACTTCGACGCCGAAGGCCGCGAGGTGCAGCGCTGGAGCGAGTCGGGCGGGCTCGCCGGCAACGACGTGCGTTCGCTGCTGCTCGATCGCCGCGGCGACCTGTGGGTCGGTACCTTCACGGGACTGTCGCGACTGTCCGCGGACGGCGGGATCCAGACCTGGCGGCGTGACGTCGCACGGCGCGACGGCCTCGCGTCGAACCGCGTGCATTCGCTGCTGGAGGATCGCGAGGGCGCGGTCTGGATCGGCACCTGGCTCGAGGGTGCCAATGTCTACGTCCCGGCCTCGGAACTGTTCGCCGAGATCCGTGCCGATCCCAAGGACCCGACCGCACTGCCTTCCAATGGCGTGATCGGACTGCGCTCCGACCCGGACGGGAGCCTCTGGCTTGGCGTCCAGGAAGGTGGCGGCCTCGTGCATTTCGACCTCGAACGCGGCGTGGTCGGACGCTGGGTACCGTCGCGCGACGATCCGAACAGCCTCAGCTCCGACCGCGTGCAATGCAGTGCCCGCGACCGCCAGGGGCGACTCTGGGTCGGGACCGTCGGCGGCGGACTCAACCGGATGTGGCCTGACGGCAAGGGCTTCGACCATTTCCGCCACGATGCCGCCGACCCCGGCAGCCTCGGCGGCGACCAGATCATCTCGCTCCTGTTCGACCGGGCCGGCACGCTGTGGATCGGCCTGCAGGAAGGCGGGCTCGATGCGCTCTGCGAGGGCTGCACCAGCTTCCGCCACTTCCGCAACGTGCCGACCGATCCGACCAGCCTGCCGGGCGACACCATCAGCGGGCTGCTGGAGACGCGCGGCGGGGAGCTGTGGGTGGGCGCGCGCCCCGGCGGACTCGCGCGCCTCGACCGCAGCAGCGGCCGCTTCGAGCGCGCCGGCTCCGATCCCAGCCGGCCCGGGGCGCTGTCCAGCCTGTCGGTGAGCACGATCTTCGAGGATTCCAGCGGCAGCCTGTGGCTCGGCACCCAGGGCGGCGGCGTGAACCGGATGATCCGCGAAGCCGACGGCCAGATCCGCTTTCGCGCCTTCATGCGGAAAGACGGACTCGCCGCCGACGCCATCGGCGGGGTGATCGAGGACGATCAGCACCGGATCTGGGCGGCGACCACCGCGGGGCTGTCCCGGATCAATCCCGAGTCCGGCCTGATCGAGAACTTCACCGAGTCCTCCGGCGCGCAGGTCACCGGCTACTTCGTCAACTCGGTGACGTCGCTGGCGGACGGCCGGGTCGCGTTCGGCGGCCTCGGCGGCGTGACCCTGTTCGACCCGCGCCGGATCGAGGCGCGCCCGGTGGTGAGGATGCCCATCCTCACCGACCTGCGCGTGTTCGAGGGCGAGCGGATGGCAGGCGAGCGCAGCTGGCAGCTTCGTCGGGGCGACGACGGCATCCGGCTCGACCTCGCGGCCGGCGCCTCCAGCTTCGCGCTGGGCTTCTCGGCGATGGAATTCGCCGACGTCGGTGCGATCGAGTACGGCTACCGGCTGCAGCCGATGGACCGCGACTGGGTGGTGATGGACGCCAATCGCCACTTCGCGACCTACACCAACCTGCAGCCCGGCGACTACGTGCTGTCGCTGCGCGCCCGCTATGCGGGCGGCGCCTTCAGTCCGGAGAACCGCATCGCCATCCGGCTGGAGCCGTTCTGGTGGCAGACCCGACTGGCGCGCTCGGCCTACCTGCTCGCCGGCGTCGCGCTGCTGCTGGCGCTGATCTGGATGGCGCGGCAGCGGGTGCAGGAGCGGATCGTCGCGGCGGAACGGATCGCCGAGAACGAGGAGCGCCTGAAGCTCGCGCTGTGGGGTACCGGCGACGAACTGTGGGACAACGATCTCACCGACGACAGCCTCGTGCGGCAGAACCCGCTGCCCGGCCTCGCGGTGAACCAGGAGACCGAGATCCACGGCATGCGCACGCTGCGCCAGTACGTGCATCCGGACGACCTCGCGCAGATGGACGCCGGCCTGATGGCGACGCTGCGCGGCGACACCGAATTCCTCGACGTCACCTACCGCACCCGCGACCTGGAGGGCAACTGGAAGTGGGTGCGCTCGCGCGGCCGCTGCGTCCGGCGGGCGTCCGACGGCCGCGTGCTGCGCATGGTCGGCACCACCGAGAACATCTCCGAGCTGATGGAGCACGAGCAGGCGCTGGAGCGGATGAACCAGGACCTGGAACAGCGCGTCGGCGAGCGCACCCAGGACCTGTCGCTGGCCAACGAGAGCCTGCGCCGCACCGTCGAGGAACTGCGCCGGATGCAGCGCCAGCTGGTCGACAGCGAGAAGATGGCGGCACTGGGAAGCCTGGTCGCCGGCGTCGCGCACGAGATCAACACGCCGCTCGGCATCGCGGTCACCGCAGCGTCGCACCTGGAGGGCGAGACCAAGCGGCTGTCGCGCTCGACCAGCGAGGGCACGCTGAAGAAGAGCGACCTCGAGGTCTACCAGAAGATGGCGCTGGACAGCACGGAGATCATCCTGCGCAACCTGCGTCGCGCCGACAAGCTGGTGAAGAGCTTCAAGCAGGTCGCGGTCGACCAGTCGAGCGAGCAGAACCGCCAGGTCGAGCTGCGCAGCTACCTCGACGAGATCCTGACCTCGCTCCGGCCCGCGCTGAAGCGCACCCAGCATCAGGTCGACATCGACTGCCCGCCGGACCTGATCCTCGACACCTTCCCGGGCGCGCTCTACCAGATCGTGGTGAACCTGGTGATGAACTCTCTGACCCACGGCTTCGACAGCGTCGATCGTGGCGTGATCCGGATCGCCGCCCGCCGCGACGGCGATCACGTGCTGCTCGAGTACCGCGACAACGGCAAGGGCATGAGCGCGGAGACCCGGGCCCGCATGTTCGAGCCATTCTTCACCACCAAGCGCGGCCAGGGCGGCTCCGGCCTCGGCATGCACATCGTCTACAACCTGGTGAACCAGGTCCTGCGCGGCAGCATCCAGTGCGAGACGGCGCCGGGGCAGGGTGTGCAGTTCACCATCCGTTTCCCGATGGTGCCGGGCGAACCGGTGTAACGGAATTCAGGGCGCTGGAGCTGCGGGAACGTGCGCACACGCCGTCTGGCGCGGACGATGGCGACGCGATGTACCTGAGGTGCGCCCCAAACGCGATGTCGAAGCGCGTCGCGTCATTTCCGCGACCCGCGGCAAGCTGCCCTGGAGCGGACCTCGGTCCGCAGGGCTCGCGAGGTCCGTCATCGGCGAGAACGGGCCGTAGGGCGCGCACTGCGCGCCATCGCGAGGCGCATGAAGTCGAAGCCCGACGACCGCTCCTCGCCGTCAGCGGAAGTCCTGATGATGCGCCTCGCGATGGTGCTTCCAAGACGCACCCTGCGTCTGCTCCTCGCGAACCTGTGACTCATGCGCCTCGTTGGGGCGTGCGCCGAGGTGCGTTCGTCATCGAGCTGTCAACCGCGACGGGTCGCTCGTCGAGGGAGTTGCGTCGTCCGGGGCGCTGGAATCCCACAACCGCTCCCGCACATCGACCGACGTGATGCGGCCCGTGCGATCGGTGGAGAACTCGGCCGAATAGCCCTTCGCCTGCGGGCCACGGAACGACAACTTCCACTCGCAGCGCGCACCCGTCGGAACCGTGCGGCAGGATGTGCCCGAGCCGGTGTCCGGCAGCTCCGAGAGGTTCAGTGGTCGCCCCAGCAGCCGTCGGGAGCCTGTTCGCACGTCGATCAGCGTCAGGTCATCGACGCTCCGGTAGTTCTGGTACGGAAGCTGCAGGCTCTCGCGGAGAGAAGCCCATGCCGGGATGCAGCCGCAAACGTCCGACGTCCAGGAAGCGCTGCAGGCGGCGCAGACGGCGAGAAGGGCGGGGACGACGAGGCGGATGTCTCGGAGCTTCATGGTTTGCGGATCGGGAGGCGGCCAGCACAGCCTCTGGCTTGCTCCCGGAGCGCGCTGGAACCCATCGTGGCCCGAATCGCTTCAGGACCGACGCCGCGCTGCAGCGAAGGCCAGGTCGCGATGCACGGAGCCGGGGGCGTCCTCGGGTTGCGAGTCCCGGCGTGAGGCGGTCGGGCTATTCCTGCTCAGCGTGCGGCATCCGCCGGCAACCACACGGCGCTGCGGGCCTTCGGCAAGGCGACGACCAGACGTCCGGTCCGGGTGTCGTAGATGCGCGCATTCGCGTTCTCGTACTCCGTGGCGACCATCAGGTAATCGCCGTTCAACGAGAGCGAGACCGGGTCGTCGGTGACCTCGGCCAGTCGCGACAGCGACTCGCAGCGGTTCGTGCAGAAGAAGATCGGGGGCGTGGGATGCAGGCTGTCGCCTTCGACGACCGCGAAGTAGAACCGGCTGCTCGCGCCGGAGTTCAGCACGCTGTAGAGCGTGTCGGCGGCGTGCGGATCCAGCGTGAGCAGCCGACGCTTTTCCGCATCGTCGAGCTCGACGTTGCAGTCGAGCGTCTTGCCACAGGTGGCGTCCACGATCCGATCGTAGAGATTGCTGCCCCGTTGGGCCGTCCGATAGCAGTCGAGGGCGTCGTAGCCGAGCGACAGGTCCATGGCCCAGGTCGTCGCCTTCGCCTCGATCCGTCGCCAGCGTGTGCCGTCGAGGTCCTCGCAGGCGGTGAGGTAGGGCGCTTCGATTCCCAGAAGCTCGATCCGCTGACCATCGAACACGACGGACTTTCTCGAGGACTCGCCGGCCCCGGTCGTCTTGATCGGCAAACCGGCCTCGTCGGCGTCGAAGAGATAGGCGACGCGCGGTTTGCCGTGCTCGCCGACCCAGAGCCGCTGTGGCTCGCTGCCTTTCCAGACCGAGTTCGGGCCCGGCAACGTCGCCAGGGACGTCACCTCGGTGGGTGGCGCACCGGCCGCGCGGTGCAGTGCTGCGCGTCCGTCTCTTCGAGATAGAAAAGGGTCGGAGTCGCGCCATGACCGGCTGCGGGCAGGAGGGCGAGAGCAAACGCCGCGGCGCATGCCACTTGGCGTGCATGCGTCCAAACAGAATGCGCGACGACGGCGACGGCGAGGCCGTGCCAACGGATCGGTGAAGTCATCGGTGGTTGCGGGTATCGGCTGTCGTGGTCTAGCGGGACTGGAGCGATCGGACTCGCCGCCTCAATCCGGCAGCAGCCGCCGTACCGCTTCCGCCTTGTCCCAGTTGGCGAACAGCAGATCGACCAGCTTGGGATCGAACTTCACGGCGCGCTGGGCGTTAATGAACTCGCGGATGCGCTCGGACGGCCACGGATCCTTGTAGCAGCGCTGGCTGCCGAGTGCGTCGTAGACGTCGGCCAGCATGGTGATCCGACCGGAGATCGGGATCTGCTCGCCGGCCAGCCCGCGCGGATAACCGCTGCCGTCCCAGTTCTCGTGGTGGGTCAGCGCGACCTCGGCGGCGAGCTTCAGCAGCGAGCGTTTCGACTGCGCCAGCATTGCCGCGCCCTGTTCGGCGTGAGTGCGCATGATCGCGGCCTCTTCCGCCGTATGCGCGCCGGGCTTGTTGAGGATGGCATCCGGGATCGCGATCTTGCCGATGTCGTGCAGCGGAGCGGCGAAGCGCAGGGCCTCGGCGCCCTTGTCGTCCATTCCGACCTCGCGCGCGAAGAACTCGGCGAGCAGGCCGACGCGCTTGACGTGGTTGGCGGTCTCCTTCGAGCGCGACTCCGCGGCACCGGCGAGCAGGCAGATCATCTCCAGCTGCGAGTCGAACAGTTCCTGGTTGAGATGCAGGTTCTCGAAGGCGATCGACACGTTGGTGCAGAACACCTCCACCAGCTTGTAGTCGAGGTCCTTGAGATCCCAGGCCTCGCCGACGTAGAGCAGGCTCTCGGAGCGCTGGGTGTCGGTGAAATGCAGCACGTAGTGGTCGTTGCGGAACAGGTGCCGCTTGTTCTGGTAGGCCTCGCGCAGCGACTGCGCGATGTGCTGCGGCAGGTGCTCGTCGGCGTTGGCCGCGGCGTAGCGCTCGTAGTCGCCGGTGGCGGCCGCGACGATGAAGTGCTCGGGTTCCTGCTCGCCGGGATTGGCGATCTTGCAGTACAGCGCGCCGTGGTCGAGCCCGACCAGGCCGGCGAGCTGAGTCAGCACCGCCGAGGCGAATTCGTGGCTGTGCTCCTGCGAGAAGATGTAGGCCGAGGCCGTCACCACCCGCTCGAGGCCGCGCTTGTTGGCCTCGATCGTCATGATGTCGCGGAACGCGCGCAACGCGGCGAACATCGTCGTCGCCAGCTTCTGCGCGGTCAGCTCGGTCTTGTCCTTGTAGTCGTTGATGTCGTAGTTGGTGATGACATCGTGTTCCGGCGCCTGGCCGGGCTGGCCGGTGCGCAGCACGATGCGGACGAAGCTGTTCGCGAGTTCCTCGCGGACGAAGCGCACCACCTCGAGTCCGGCCTGGTCGGTCTCCATCACCACGTCGAGCAGCATCACCGCGACGTCGGGGTGCATGCGGATGGTGTCGCGCGCCTCGCGCGCCGAGTAGGCCGACAGGAATTCCAGCGGCCGCTGTTCGAAGCGGAAGCCGGACAGCACCAGCCGCGTGACATTGTGGACTTCCGGCTCGTCGTCGACGATCAGGACCTTCCAGGGCAACACCTTGGCGCTGGTTTCGGGTGCGAAGTCCATGCGGCGCGGGAGGGTTGGGAGTCTTCCCGAGTCTACACGACCGCCGGTGCAAGGCGGTGCTTCGAATGAACTATTCACGCCGGCGGGGGATGGCGCCGCGCGCCATCCCGAATCCGCGGCCGGGCCGCGGAAAGTCGATTGATCCCGAAGAGCTTTTTCCTGGGGTGATCGACGAAGTCGACTACCCGGAGAAGAGCTCGCGGCCGATCAGCATCCGGCGGATCTCGTTGGTGCCGGCGCCGATCTCGTAGAGCTTGGCGTCGCGCAGCAGGCGACCGGCAGGGTACTCGTTGATGTAGCCGTTGCCGCCGAGGCACTGGATCGCCTCGAGGCAGACCTCGACGGCGGAGCGCGAGGCGTGCAGCAGGCAGGAGGCCGGGTCGACCCGCGAGCGGTGGCCGCCATCGTAGTCGCGCGCGACCGAGTAGACGAAGCCGCGCGAGGACTGCAGGGCCGTGTACATGTCGGCGAGCTTGGCCTGCATGATGCCGAAGGTCCCGATCGGCTGGTCGAACTGCTTGCGCTCGCGCAGGTACGGCAGCGACAGGTCCATCGCGGCCTGCATCAGTCCGATCGGGCCGCCGGACAGCACCAGGCGCTCGGTGTTGAGGCCCGCCATCAGCACCTTGACGCCCTGGTTGACCTCGCCCAGCACGTTCTCGACCGGGATCTCGCAGTCCTCGAACACCAGTTCGCAGGTGTTGGAACCGCGCATGCCGAGCTTGTCGAGCTTCTGTGCGGTGCGGAACCCCTTCATCCCGCGCTCGACGATGAAGGCCGTCATCGCGCGCGACTTGAACTCCTTCGGCGCGGTGCGCATGTAGACCACCAGCACGTCCGCCTCGGGACCGTTGGTGATCCACATCTTGCTGCCGTTGGCGACGTAGTGGTCACCCTTGAGTTCGGCGCGGCAGGCCATCGAGCCGACCACGTCGGAGCCGGCGCCGGGCTCGCTCATCGCCAGCGCGCCCTTGTGTTCGCCGGAGCACAGCTTCGGCAGGTACTTCGCGCGTTGGGCCGCGCTGCCGTTGTTGTACAGGTTCTGGACGCACAGGTTGGAATGTGCGCCGTAGGACAGGCCGATCGCGCCGGAGGCCCGGGAGATTTCCTCCAGGGCGACGACATGGGCGAGGTAGCCGAGCTCCGATCCGCCGAACTCCGCGGGAAGGGTGATGCCAAGCAGGCCCATCTCGCCGAGCTTCGGCCACAGGTCCTGCGGGAACCAGTTGTCGTGGTCGATCTGCTGCGCGCGCGGCGCGATCTCCTTCTCCGCGAAGGCGCGGACGGATTCACGGAGCAGGTCGAGTTCTTCGCCGAGGGGGAAGGATCGCATCGTGGTGAGTCTCTTGGAATCGGGGGCTGTCGCCGCGGTCGCGCCCGCCGCCGCATTCCTGGACAGGAACGTGGCGCGGGCCCGCGTCAGGTCTTGCGTCGTTTCAGGTAGGCCAGGGCGCCGATCAGGGCGCCGATCAGGGCGCCGATGAGTCCGCTGCGGCCGGTGCGCGCCCAGTCGAATCCGCCGAGGCGCTTCGAGCTCGCCTCCAGCGCCGGATCGTCCGGGTTGGCGGCATGCACGGCCTCGGCCCAGGCCGCCACCGAACGCTCGGCCCATGCGCGCGCGTCCGGCGAGTTGCCGTCGGCGAAGGAATACGCATAGACCAGCTGATGGTTGATCAGCGCCATCGCGCAGGCGCTGTACTTGGTGACCGGGTCGCCGTCGCCGAGTTTCACCTGGGAGCTGATCGTGAAGAACAGCGCCCACGGCTCGCGCCGGGTCGCGCCG
Organism: Ahniellaceae bacterium; assembly: GCA_044221335.1. Taxonomy (GTDB): domain Bacteria; phylum Pseudomonadota; class Gammaproteobacteria; order Xanthomonadales; family Ahniellaceae; genus JBGAPI01. The sequence goes on along the minus strand of JBGAPI010000022.1, from coordinate 38,910 downwards.
AGATAGACCGGCTTGTCCATGCTCACTTTCGGGTCGACGCCGGTCGCCTGACGGTTCGCCTCGTTGCCCTGCCGCGCGAGCTCCGCGGCCTTCCGGCCGATGTCGCCGAACGCCTTCTTCATCTCGGCGTCGGCGCTTTCCGTCATGGTGGCGAAGTCGGTCGCCGACAGCGGCGTGCCGTCGAACGCGCGCAGCGTCTGCAGCTGCAGGTAGTGGTCGAGCGCCCTTGCCTCGCCGCCCGCCAGGGCCTTCGCGTCCTCGGGACTGACGTAGACCTCGACCATCCGGTTGGTCTGCGGCAGGTACTTCGAGATGTTCTCGACCAGCTGCGGTGCCGTCGGCGTCAGCGGGACGAATCCCGCCGGCTCCGGCACCGCGAGGCTGCGCGTGCCGAAGGCGACGCGCGGGATCGCGGCGGCCGCGGCGAGTGACGCCGCGGCCAGTGCCGCCACCGCGATGAAGCGCGCGAAGCGCGAGCGGTCCATGTCCTCAGCCGTTGCCGCGCATCCGGCCCAGGAACTGCGGCTGGTTCTTGCCCATGAACGGCAGCTTGATCCGGCCGATCTGCTGGATCCGCTCTTCGGCCATGCGGTCGGCGGCCTTGTAGGTCGGGATGCCGTCGCGCTTGGCGATCTGGAAGATCTTGCCGAGGTTGTAGTAGATCGTGCGGACGTTGCGCATCGCGCGCTCCTGGTTGTAGCCGTCGATCTCGAGCGAGACGTTCATCAGGCCGCCGGCGTTCACGGCGTAGTCCGGCGCGTACAGCAGGCCGCGCTTCTCGACCTCGTCGCCGATCGCGTCGGTCGACAGCTGGTTGTTGGCGGCGCCGCAGATGATCTTGCACTTGAGGCGCGGCAGTGTGGTGGCATTGACGGTGCCGCCGAGCGCGCAGGGCGAGTAGACGTCGGCCGGCACGTCGTAGATGTCGTCGAGGCCGACCGCTTCCGCGCCGAGCTCGTCGACCGCACGCTGCACCTGGTCGGCGTTGATGTCGGTGACGAACACCTTGGCGCCCTGCTCGCGCAGGAGGCGCACGAACTCGAAGCCGACATGGCCGACGCCCTGCACGGCGTAGCTGTACTTGCCGACGTCCTCGTTGCCGAACTTGACGTTGAGTGCGGCCATCAGGCCCTGCAGCGTTCCATAGGCGGTGAACGGCGAAGGGTCGCCGGAGCCGCCGTGCACCTGGTGCACGCCGGTGACGAACTCGGTCTCGCGGAACACGTATTCCATGTCGTTGACGTCGATGCCGACGTCCTCGGCCGTGATGTAGCGGCCGTTCAACGAGTTGACGAAGCGGCCGAAGGCGCGGAACAGCGCCTCCGACTTGTCCTTCGACGGATCGCCGATGATCACCGCCTTGCCGCCGCCGAGGTTGAGGCCGGCCACCGAGGCCTTGTAGGTCATGCCGCGCGACAGGCGCAGCACGTCGTTCAGCGCATCCTGCTCGGTCTTGTACGGCCACATGCGCAGGCCGCCGAGGGCGGGGCCCAGCACCGAGTTGTGGACGGCGATGATGGCTTTGAGGCCCGCGTCCTTGTTCTGGCAGAACACGACCTGCTCGTGGGCGGAGGTGGCGATGGTTTCGAAGATCATTCGTGGCTCCAAAGCGCGGGCGGCCGCCGACGGCGGGGTGGCCGCGCTGAATTCGTGGTTGCGGGTGGAACTCCCTCCCGGCGCTCGCTCTGCTGGACATCCCGGCGAGGCTCGGAAGCGCGCATTGTAGCGGCGCGGCCCGGGGGGCCCAAGCAGCGCTGTTCGAATCGCCCCCGGGATTGCCGGAGCGTCCGCCGGAGTCGGGCACGCACTTGCTATCCTCCTGCCGATTTTTTCCCACGGAGTGTCCCGATGTCGAAGTTCTGCAAGCCCGTTCCCCGCGTCGCCCTGCTGGCGGCGGTGCTCGCCGCCGTCGCTGCCGGTGACAGTCGCGCCGACGCCCGCGACGACGTGTTGTCCGCCTACCGCGCGACCTACGCCGGCGGCAAGCTGCGCATCCGCTCCGAGATCGATGCCGGCGGCAGGAAGATGAGCCAGACGGTGGAGATCCAGCTTCCGGACCGCTACCACATCAAGTCCGACCAGATGGAGGCCATCGTGCTGCCGAGCGGCAGCTTCATGAGGCCGGGCGGCCAGTGGATGCGTTCCCCGATCGACATGGGGAAGATGATCCAGCAGTTCACCGAGGAAGGCCGCAAGCGCAGCCAGGACACGATCAGCAATGTCCAGGACCTCGGCGCGGAGTCGGTCGACGGGCACGCGGCGCATGCCTACAGCTACGACGCCGACGGCGAGGCGATGGGCGTGAAGTCGAAGGCGCACATCAAGGTCTGGATCGACAGCGCCGAGCAGCGCATCCTGCAGATGGTGGTCGACGGCGAGGCGATGGGCCGCAAGTCGACGACCACGCAGCACTACGAGTACGACCCGTCGATCACGATCACCGCGCCGATGTGAACCGGCGCAGGCGCCGGTCGCCGGCGCCCCGCGAGCCCGCGTCGCGCGCAGGTCGATGCGCGCGAGCGGACGCGGCCGATAAGAAGCGAGTACGCTGGTTTCCGCGATCCGGATGCAGTGAAATCATCAGGCGGTTTTCACGGTCGCTCGCTAGAATTCAGGGGCGCAGGTGGGGCGTATGGCAGCGGTAGTTTCCTTGACTGATCTCGATCGCGACACCACGCTGGTGTCCTTGATGACGCGCATCCAGCGCGCCGACCAGGGGGCCTTCTCGCGGCTCTACGACCTCTCGATCGATCGCGTCTACGCGATCGCGTTCCGCGTGCTCGGCAGTGTCGCCGATGCGGAGGAGGCGGTTTGCGATTGTTACCAGCAGGCCTGGGAACGTTCCCGGCAATATTCGGTCGACCGGGGTTCGGTCATGGCCTGGTTGTCCGTTATCGCTCATACCCGGGCGCTGGACATCAAGCGCCGCCGTCGCGAACACGTGCGCCTGGAGCCGCTGCATCCGGACGAGGCACACGAGGCGTATACGGACCGTGAAGACCGCACGGTGGCCGACCTGCTCGACCTGATGACCTCCGGAACGGCCGTCCATGCGGCATTGCTGGAACTGGGCGAGCAGCCGCGCGCGCTGATTCGGATGGCGTTCATCGACGACCTGTCACACCAGGAAATCGCGGAACGCACCGGATTGCCGCTCGGCACGGTCAAGTCGCACATCCGCCGCGGCCTGCAGAAAGTGAAGGAATGCCTTGGAGACCTCAGCCATGAATGACCCGCGCCGCCGAACCGATGCGTTGGAAGACGCCGACGTCGCGACCCTGGCCGCGGGCATTGCTTCGACCGGGCAAGCCCTCCCGGCGGGACTGAAGGAACGCGTCATGGCCCGTGCCGTCACCGTCCAGCCGGCCGCGATGCGGCTGGTGCTGGCCGACGAGGGCGACTGGATCCGGGTGTCGGCGAAGGTCGACATCAAGCCACTCAGGATCGACCGCAAGAACGGCAGCTACACCTCGCTGTGGCGCCTCGCGCCGGGCGCGGTGCTGCCCGAGCACGACCATCACGACGACGAGGAATGCCTGATCCTCGACGGCGCCATCCAGTGGTCCGGCCGCGACTACGTCAAGGGCGACTATCTCCTCGCCTGCGCCGGCCTGCACCACACCCAGTTCGCGTCGCGCGATGGGGCCTTGCTGATGATCCGGGCGGATCTCAATCCGCAGATGGAAGCACTGTTCGCCGGCGTGGCGTGAGAGCCGAAGCCGCAGTGACGGCCCGTTTCGAACGGATGCCCGCTCCGGTGCCGAGTCGTTGCATCACCGCATCGTACGCGCGATCTCGCGTTTGAGGCCGAACGCTTCTTCGATCGGGACGCGTCGCCGGTCGCTGCCTTCCACCGAGCCTTCCTTCGCCCAAAGTGGCGGGTAGAACGAGACACACTCGTCCGCCGCGAGCGTCGCAAGATCGGAGCGCCAATTCGCCCATCGCAGGGGCGCGTAGAACGTCGACAGACGCTCCGACAGGCTCCAGGCGAAGAATTCCGAGTAGCCGACGTCCAGTGCTTCCCAGGAGAGTGAGTCCGGCGGCCAGTAGTGGACGCCGCCGGTGTCACCGTCGAACGCGCCACCATTGAGTGCGAAAAAGCCGCCTGCCGCGTCATCCGCGAACAACAGGAAGCCGTCCGCCTTGCCGTCGTTCCATGACGGCAGGGACCGCTGGAGCCGCGGGTGGCCGGAGCCGAGAAATCGCAGCCAGCCGTGGTCGATCAGCACGCCACCGGTTTCATACACCAGCGCTCCCATCGGCGAGCGGGTTGTGACCTGTGTCCGTAGCAGGGCGTCCGCACGTGCCGGCGACGGTTCCAGCGTGGCGACGGAGTTTTGCGCCGCGGAGATCCAGTCGCGCAACAGCGGTAGCGCGGAATCGGGGGAGATCAGTTCGGCGAGCGTTCGCAAGGTGGTGTCCATTCCCGGAGCCCGTTGCGAATTGTGCCGGGGAATGGCGCGCCATTCGGGATGGCGGCACCCCCGGAGGTTGCCGAACGGCGGGGTGGAACCGGGAGATCGACCCGGATCTGCGGGGGCGGTGCGGAGCTGTCGACGCTCGCCCGGATCGATGTGCGAGCGCTTCGAGGCGCGCGAGCCGATGCCTGGGGACAGCGACGCGTCCCTCCATCAGACCTCAGGGCAGACGATCAGGACGACTGGATCCGAAATGCTGTCGGCCCTGTGTCTGGCGTCGTTGCTGGTCGCGACCGGCGCCCATGCATGCGGGTGCGACAAGCCTCGGACACTCGCCGACGTGGCCGGGTCGAAGCCGGACGTCGTGTTCGAGGGCACCGTCGTGGATGTCCTCGGGTCGGAGGAGCATCGCGTCCATCGCGCACACGTGACCTTCACCGTAGACAGGATGCATCAGAGCCCCGCGTCCGAGCGAATCTCCGTCGACTTCGGGCAGGGCGGTGCATCATGCGATCTCGAACCGCTGGCGTTCGCGGCGGGTCGGTCGTACCTGATCTCCGCCTCGTCCCATGGTCCCGCCCGCGATGACCTTGCGGGTTCCGGCGCATCGGGTGCCCGGAAGAGCTACCACGGCCACTTCTGCGATCTGCGGGAACCGCGGACGTCGCGGGAGTAGCCGCGATAGCGGGACGCTCGCGTCGTCACTTCTTCCGAAGGTCGACGACGATCTCCGATCCAGGCTGCTCGACCTGTCGGATCTCGCCGCGGAACACGCCGGGTCCGATGCGGGTGAAGTGACCGCTGGACGCGGAGGTGCAGTCCCCGTCCGGGCAGAAAAACGTCCCGTCGAAGTCGAAGCCGTCCTCGTTGGGCGTGATGGGCCCGCGGATGCGCTGGGACCCGGCAGTCTTCTCCAGCGTGAGCACGCCGCCCTGGTCCTTGATGACGCAAGGGAAGGGGGGATAGTCGTAGCGGTCCTTGCCTTCCACCAGGGTGAAGGCGCAGCTATAGCTGCCGGTGAGGTCGGACGGCGCCGTGCCGGCGGCCGCGAGTCCCGGCAGCAGTGCGAAGGCAAGAAGCGTGATCATCAGCCACCCACCCGGGTCACGCCCATCCGCCCCGCCTCTACCCGGAATTCCGCCGCGGTCGAGATCCCCGAGTCCAGCTTCTTCTCGTTTTCCAGAGTGCGGACCTTGGCGCGGCACTCCGCCGCCGTCGCCTCGATGCCGATGTAGCCGCGGCTCGCGCTGTTGGCGTACTTGAGATGCGGGTTCTTCTTCAATCGCGCGTCGTAGGCCGACTGCGCCCAGCCTTCCGCGGTGACCGAGGTGCCGCAGAACTCCGCGGCGACAATCGGGGAGTCGGGGCGGGAGAAGTCCTCGTGGACCTCGCCGATCACGCTGGCGTGGATGTCGCCGCCGAGCACGATCGGATTGGCGAGCTTCGCGCGTCGCGCATCGGCCCACAGGCGATTGCGCGCGGCGGGGTAGCCGTCCCAGTTGTCCGACAGCCAGGCCGTCTGGTCGCCGTCGCCGGCGTTCTGCTGGCACATCAGGGTCTGCTGCGTGATGAAATTCCAGGTGCTGCGGCTGCGGCCGAATGCGCCGGCAAGCCAGGCCTCCTGCTCGGCGCCGAGCAGGCTCCGCTTCGGGTCCAGGCGATCCTTGCAGTCGACGATGGTGCTGCCGCCGCCGCCCTTGGCCGGGTCGGCGCAGGGCTGCGGGTCGCGGTACTGGCGATCGTCGAGCACGTAGAAGCGGCCGAGCCGGCCCCAGGCGAAGTCCTGGTAGATCTTCATGTCGGCGCCGCGTGGGCGCGAATCCAGGCCCAGCGGGAGGTGTTCGAAGTAGGCCTGGTAGGCCGACGCGCGCCGCGCGAGGAAGCCCGGATCGAGGAATTCCGAGCGGTCGGTGGCGTAGTCGTTGTTGACCTCATGGTCGTCCCAGGTCAGCACGAAGGGGACCTGGCGATGCGCTTCCTGCAGGAAGCGGTCCGTCTTGTACTGGGCGTGCAGCTGGCGGTACTCGGCGAGCGTGCGCGCCATCGCCGGGCCGGCATAGCGGCGTACCTTGTCGGTGCCGTAGCCGACCTCGTAGATGTAGTCGCCGAGGAAGACGATGAAGTCCGGGTCGTCGGCGAGCATGTGCTTGTAGGCGCTGAAATAGCCCTGCTCGAAGTGCTGGCAGGAGGCGATCGGGAAGCGTACGCGGTCGACCTGGGCATCGGCCGCCGGCGCGGTGCGGGTGCGGCCGACCGGGCTGACCTCGTCGCCACAGCGGAAGCGGTAGAAGTAGGTCCGTCCAGGCGACAGGCCGGTGACGGTGGCGCGCACGCTGTGGGCAAGGTCGGGGTTGGCGCGGTACTTGCCCCGGGCCACCACGGAGCCGAAGGTCTCGTCGCTGGCCACTTCCCACGCGACCTCGAACAGCTCCAGCGGCATGTTGCCGTCCGGAATCAGCGGCGCCGGCGCGAGCCGCGTCCAGATCACGACGGAGTCCGGCCTCGGATACCCCGACGCCACGCCGAGCGTGAACGGATAGCCCGAGAAGCGCGGGCGGTCCTTGATCTCGAAGGCGCGCGACGGCGCGGCGGCGAAGGGCAGGGCGCCCGCGGCGAGCACGAACTGCAGGATGCGGCGACGCGACGGGACGACCCCGCGGGCGAGTTCGGCGTTGGACCAGCGTTCGGCGAGTCGGCGCAGACGGTCGTGCATGGCGGAAGTCCGTGATCGAAAGCGTCGGAAGCTAGCAGAGGCTCATGCCGATGACGCATGCCCGATCGTTAAGGTTTCTTTTAGCGGTGCCCGGCCCCGTACAATTGCCGCATCGCGCAATCGTTGGAGGAACGATGAGCACTCTGCCCAGCCAGCTGCCGGTCAACCCGGCGGCGAGCGAGACCGTCCCGCTGCGGTTCGTCACCGCGGCCAGCCTGTTCGACGGCCACGACGCCGCGATCAACATCATGCGCCGGCTGATCCAGGCACAGGGTGCCGAGGTCATCCATCTCGGCCACAACCGCTCGGTGGAGGACGTCGTTCGTGCCGCGCTGCAGGAGGACGCCGACGGCATCGCGCTGTCGTCCTACCAGGGCGGCCACGTCGAGTACTTCAAGTACATGGTCGACATGCTGCGCGAGCACGACGCCGGCCACATCCGGGTGTTCGGTGGCGGCGGCGGCACCATCACGCCGGAAGAGATCGCCGAGCTGCAGGCCTACGGGGTGGAGCGCATCTATCACCCGAACGACGGCATGCACATGGGCCTCGTCGCGATGATCGAGGACCTGATGCGCCGCGCCCGTGCCGCGCGCGACGCACGCCGCCAGGGCGCCGCGGCGCCGGCCGCCGACCAGGCGCCGGACATGGACCACGAGATCGCGCTGGGTCGCGTGCTGACGGCGATCGAGGACGGCAGCTATTCCGAGGCCGAGCTGGAACGCCTGCGCAAGCTCTGGGCCGGCGGCTTCGCCGACCCGCGTTTCCCCGGCACCAAGGCGCTGTCGACGCCGGTGATCGGCATCACCGGCACCGGCGGCGCCGGCAAATCGTCGGTGACCGACGAACTGCTGAATCGATTCCTGCAGGGCTTCCCGGAGATGCGGATCGCGGTGATCGCGGTCGACCCGACCCGCCGCCGCAGCGGCGGCGCGCTGCTCGGCGACCGCATTCGGATGAACTCGCTGCGTTCGAAGCGGGTGTTCATGCGCTCGATGGCGACCCGCCGCCAGCATGCCGCGACCAGCGTGATGCTGAAGGACTGCATCGCCTTCCTGCGCGGCGTCGGCTTCGACCTCGTCATCGTGGAGACCGCCGGCATCGGCCAGTCCGACTCGGCGATCGTCGACCTGGTCGACTTCCCGATGTACGTGATGACCAGCGAATACGGCGCGGCGAGCCAGCTCGAGAAGATCGACATGCTCGACTTCGCCGAACTGGTCGTGCTGAACAAGTTCGACAAGCGCGGCGCCGAGGATGCGCTGCGCGACGTGCGCAAGCAGTGGCGGCGCAATCGCACCGCGTTCAAGCTGCCCGACGAACAGGTGCCGGTCTATCCGACCATCGCGAGCCAGTTCAACGACCCCGGCCTGTCGTGGATGTTCGTGAACCTGTGCCGGCTGTTGACCGCCAGGCTCGGCGCGCAGCGCGAGGGCGGGATCGCGACGCAGCGCTGCAGCTTCGTTCCGGAACTCGACACCGCGCTGAAGGAGCCGCGCGCGACCGTGCTGATCCCGGGTTCGCGGGCGCGCTACCTCGCCGAGATCGCCGAGTCCGGTCGCGGCCAGAACCGCGAGTCCGAGCGCCAGGCGGAGGCGGCCAGTCGGGCGCAGAGCTGCTGGCAGGTGTTGAAGGAACTGGCTGATCCGAAGCTGCCGGTGGCGCTGGCGTTCTACGAGGGCGCCGACCTGCTGCCGGGCGACGAGGGCGTCGACCGCTCGCTGCTGACGCTGCGGCAGCGCTACAACGCGGCGCTCGGCGATCTCGACGGCGAGTCGCTGCGCCTGCTCCGCGAGTGGCCGGCGCGGCTGGCGTCGATCACCGACGAGGAATTCGTCTACGAGGTGCGCGGCAAGAAGATCAAGGGCCAGAACTACCGCGATTCGCTGTCGCACCAGAAGATCCCGAAGATCGCGGCGCCGAAGCTGCGCGACTGGGGCGATCTGCTGAAGTTCCTGCGCCAGGAGAACCTGCCTGGCGCCTACCCCTACACGGCGGGCGTCTATCCCTACCGCCGCACCGGCGAGGATCCGATCCGGATGTTCGCCGGCGAGGGCACGCCGGAGCGGACCAATCGCCGCTTCCACTACCTTTCCCAGGGCCTGCCGGCGGCGCGCCTGTCGACCGCGTTCGACTCCGTCACCCTGTACGGCGAGGACCCGGCCGAACGCCCGGACATCTACGGCAAGATCGGCAACTCCGGCGTGTCGATCGCGACCGTCGACGACATGAAGAAGCTCTACTCCGGCTTCGACCTGTGCGCGCCGACGACCTCGGTGTCGATGACGATCAACGGCCCGGCGCCGATCATCCTGGCGATGTTCATGAACACCGCCATCGACCAGCAGGTCGAGAAGTACCTCAGGGCCGATCCCGCGCGCTGGGACGAGGCGCACCGGAAGATCGAGGCGCTGTTCGTGGGGCGCGAGCGCCCCACCTACGCCGGGATGCTGCCCAACGGCAACGAGGGGCTGGGCCTGGGGCTGCTCGGCGTCAACGGCCGCGACGTGGTGCCGGCCGAGGTCTACGAGAAGATCAAGAAGGACACGCTGTCGACGGTGCGCGGCACCGTACAGGCCGACATCTTCAAGGAAGACCAGGCCCAGAACACCTGCATCTTCTCGACCGAGTTCGCGCTCAGGATGATGGGCGACATCCAGCAGTACTTCGTCGAGAACAACGTCCGCAACTTCTACTCGGTCTCGATCAGCGGCTACCACATCGCCGAGGCCGGCGCGAATCCGATCTCGCAGCTGGCCTTCACGCTGTCGAACGGCTTCACCATCGTCGAGTACTACCTCGCCCGCGGGATGAAGATCGACGACTTCGCGCCGAACCTGTCGTTCTTCTTCTCGAACGGCATGGACCCGGAGTACACCGCGATCGGCCGCGTGGCGCGGCGGATCTGGGCGCGCGCGATGCGCGAGCGCTACGGCGCCGATCCGCGCAGCCAGATGATGAAGTACCACATCCAGACCTCGGGCCGCTCGCTGCACGCCCAGGAGATCCAGTTCAACGACATTCGCACCACGCTGCAGGCGCTGTACGCGCTGTTCGACAACTGCAACAGCCTGCACACCAACGCCTACGACGAGGCGATCACCACGCCGACCGAGGAGTCTGTGCGTCGCGCCGTGGCGATCCAGATGATCATCAACAAGGAACTGGGCCTCAACTTCTGCGAGAACCCCTGGCAGGGCAGCTTCATCGTCGAGGCGCTGACCGACATCGTCGAGGAGGCGGTGTACAAGGAGTTCGAGGCGATCTCCGAGCGCGGCGGCGTGCTCGGCGCGATGGACACCATGTACCAGCGCAGCAAGATCCAGGAAGAGTCTCTGTACTACGAGCAGAAGAAGCACGATGGCTCGCTGCCGCTGATCGGCGTCAACACCTTCCTGCCGAAGGAGCACGGCGGCGACATCACCACGACGATCGAGCTGATCCGCTCGACCCCGGAGGAGAAGGGCCAGCAGATCGGCAACGTCGGCGCCTTCCGAACGCTGCGCAATGCGCGCCTGTCCGCGCCGTCGGCCGCCGGTTCGCTGGCGACGCTGCAGGCCACGGCGCGTGCGCGGCAGAACGTGTTCGCGGCGCTGATCGAGGCGGTGCAGTACAACTCGCTGGGGCAGATCAGCCGTGCGTTGTACGACGTCGGCGGCGAGTATCGGCGGAATATGTGATTTGGCGGGGCTGAGGGCTGAGGGCTGAAACTTGCGGGTTCGGTTCTTGGGCTTGGGCCTTCGCTTCGTTGGAACTCGGGGCTCACGACTCAGGGCAGGGGAAAGGCCGTGTTCCCTCGGTCCCCGTCATCGCGAGGAGGAGCGCAGCGACGACGAAGCAATCCAGCGCCTTTGCTTTGGCTCTGGCGCGACGAAGAGCAAAGGCGCTGGATTGCTTCGCTGCGCTCGCAATGACGGGTTTTCGCATTTCTGGGCCCTGGGCCCCAATCCCCGAGCCGTTTACGTCGAACGACGCCACCGCGCATCAACGTTCCAATTCATCACAAGGTTTCTGCCCTCTGCCCGTTGCCCCCCGCCCCCAGCCCCCAGCTCCCAGCCCAAACCAACTCGCCCCCGCTGAAATGAGCCGCCTCGGCGAACAACTCCGCCAGATCCTCGACCGCCTCGGAGAGCGCCGCGTGCGCACCGCGGTGATCGGCGGACTCGCCGGTGTCGCGCGCGGTCTCGTCCGGGCGACCAGCGATGTGGACATCCTCGTCGACGAATCCGACCGCAACACCGTCGAGAACACGGTCGGGGAGCTCGGCTACTCCTGCATCCATCGCAGCGACGACGTCGCCAACTTCGTGCGCGGCGACCAGCGTCTCGACGTGCTCTACGCGCGGCGTCCGCTGGCGCGCGAATTCCTCGCCGGCGCGGACCACGTCGACACGGGCCTCGGCAAGATGCCCACGGTGTCGGTGGAGGCGCTGATCGCGTTCAAGCTCCAGGCCCTGGTCAATGATCCGAAGCGGCTGCGCGACCTCGACGACATCCGCCAGCTGCTGCGCCTGCACGGCCAGCGGCTGAATCGCCTCGCGATGGCCGAGCACTTCGCGCTGTTCGGCCGCGGCGAGATGCTCGATACCCTGTGGCGCGAGGCCGGACATGACTGACGGCAGCCACGCCCGCCGACCGGCGCCGATCCCCCTGTTCGCCGACGGCGGACTGCCCCACGAGTTTCACCGCGACGTCGATCCCTGGCGGGAGTTCTGGGACCTGATGGCGACGGTCGAACTGCTGTGTCCGCGGTGGCCGGAGCGGGGAACGACCATCGCGCGGGACATGCGGCTCTGAGCGTGCTTCTCGCGGCGAAAGCGGGAAGAACGTGGCCGTCAGGTGCCGCGCGACGGGGTCGTCAATGCGAAGTCCGTCGCACGGCAGGTTCGGCTGGATGGAGGTGATCCAATCGTGCACGTCGATCCGAACGCCATCGACATCGGTCCGGCGCGCATCCCCCAGGATCTGCCTGGGCTGCGGTTGCTCTTCGAGGCCTATGCCGACAGTCTCGGCATTGACCTGTCGTTCCAGGACTTCGACAGCGAGCTCGCCACGCTTCCCGGCAAGTACGCGCCTCCCGAGGGCCGCCTCTTGCTCGCCCGCGATGGCACCGTGGCGGTGGCATGTGTGGCCCTGCGGCGCATCGACCCTTCTACCGCCGAGATGAAGCGCCTCTATGTCTCGCCCAAGGCCCGTGGCGGCCGGCTCGGGCGTCGCCTGGTCGAACAGCTCATCGCCGAGGCGAAGGCCGCCGGTTATGGTCGAATCTGCCTCGACACGCTGCCGACGATGCGATCGGCGCAGGCCCTGTACGTCGCTCTGGGCTTCCGCGACGTCGATCCCTACGTCTTCAATCCGATCGCCGGCGCGCGCTTCATGGCACTGGAGCTCGGCTGAGTTCCGGATCGTCGCGAACGGCGCGTACAATGGCCGGTTTCACCGAGGAGAACCCCATGGAGTCGTTGCCGAACTGCCCGAAGTGCCAGGGCGAGAACACCTATCCCGACGGCGATCTCCTGATCTGCCCGGACTGTGCCCACGAATGGAATCCCGCGGCAGCGACGGTCGATGACGACGCGATCGTGGTCAAGGACGCCCACGGTACGGTGCTCGCCGACGGTGACGACGTGGTGCTGATCAAGGACCTGAAGGTGCGCGGTTCCTCGCAGGTGATCAAGCAGGGCACCAAGGTCCGGAAGATCCGCGTGGTCGGTGGCGACCATGATGTCGAGGGCAAGGTCGACGGTTCGGCGATGATGCTGAAGTCCGAGTTCCTAAAGAAAGCTTGAGGATTTCGCGCCCTGCGAATCGACATCCGGACTCGAAAAGTGACGCCACCCGGAGGGCGAGTGGCTAGAATCGAATCGTCATCGAAAGGGTGATCGCATGAACCGGATGCCCTTGCTGATCCTGATCCTGTTCTCGCTCTTCACGGCGGTGTCCGCGTCGGCGGATACCTTGAGGCTCGCGAGCCTCGAATGGGAACCCTACGTCGGTGCCGGGTTGCCGGACCAGGGCTATGCCGCGGCCGTCGTGCGCGCCGCGTGTGCCCGGCGTGGCGTCGCGGTGGAGATCGACTTCCTGCCCTGGGCGCGTGCGCTGGAGCTTGCGCGTCGCGGCGACTACCACGGCCTCTTCCCCGAGTACTACGACGAGTCGCGGAAGACCGACTTCGTGTTCTCGGCGCCGATTCCCGGCGGCCCGGTGGCGCTGTATGCCCGCCGCGACCGCGGCATCCGCTACGGCGTCGATCCGCATGCCGACCTCGATGCCGCGTTCCGCAGCATCGCGAGCTACAAGGTCGGTGTCGTGCGCGGCTACCTCAACAACCCGGTCTTCGACGCTGCGACCTACCTCACGAAGGAAGAAACGACCAGCGACGAGAGCAACCTGCGCAAGCTGTTCTACCGCCGCGTCGACCTGGTGTTCATCGACCGGATGGTGGCCGAGCACATCCTGAAGACCGACATGGCGAGCTTCGGGGATGCGCTCGCGGCCGTGGAGCCCTCGATCGAGGACAAACCGCTTTACATCGCCTATTCGAAGCGCGCCGCCGCCGCCGATGGGCTGCGCGGGAAGTGCGACGAAGGCATCGCCGAGATCGTCGCCGACGGCAGCGTGGCGAAGATCCGGGCGTCGCAGGGCTTTCCGGCGATCACGAAGTAGCCCTCGCGGGAGGAGCAAAAGCCCCGACGACCGAGGGGCGCGAGCCCCGACCCGGTCGTGCCCATCGCCCGTCATTGCGAGCGCAGCGAAGCAATCCAGTGCCGTCGCTCCGTGGCGTGGACCGCAAGAAGCAAGGTCACTGGCTCGCTTCGTCGTCGCTGCGCTCCTCCTCGCAATGACGGGAGTTTTCGCAAGTCCCACGCGGGGCTACCCGGCGCGCGATCGGGGCTGACCCCTCCCACGACATCCGCGTCGTCAGGTTCGCAAGAGGTCGAGATGCGAGTCTCCGAAGCGCCGCGTGCGTACCCGCGTCAGCAGTTCGTCCTCTTCGAGCCCGATGCCGAACAGCGCCCCCTGCAGGGTGTCGCAGCCGAGCTGGACCAGCATGTCGCGCTGCGCCGTCGACTCGATGCCCTCGGCAGTGACCGTCAGGCCGAGGCTGTGGCCGAGGCTGACGATGGCCCGCACGATGGTCGCGTCGTTGGCGTCCGTCAGCAGGTCGCGGACGAAGCTCATGTCGATCTTCAGCTTGGTCACCGGCAGCTGCTTCAGGTAGCCGAGCGAGGCGTGGCCGGTGCCGAAGTCGTCGATCGAGATGCCGACGCCGAGTTCGCGCACCCGGTGCAGCACGTCGGTCGCGATCTGGATGTTCTCGACGATCGCGGTCTCGGTGATTTCCAGCTCCAGTGCCTCCGGCGGCAGCGCCATGGTTTCCAGCAGCCGCGCGACCGCCGCGTCGAGATGGCCGCGCCGCAGCTGGGTCGCGGAGACGTTGACCGCGACGCACAGCGGCTCGCCCAGCGCCAGCCGCCACGCCATCACCTTGGCGCAGGCCTGGCGCAGCACGAAGTTGCCGATCGTGTGGATCGCGCCGTTCTCTTCCGCGAGCCGGATGAAACTTGCCGGGCGCAGCAGGCCGAATTCCGGATGACGCCAGCGGATCAGGGTCTCGACGCCGACCACCCGGCCGCTGTCGGCGGCGATCTGCGGTTCGTACACCAGGTGCAGCTGCGCGGCGAGGTCCTGGCGGCGCAGGTCGTTCGACAACTGCTTGCGGGTCGCCCCCTCGTCGTCGTTGCCGGCCTCGAAGAAGCGGACGCCGTTGTCGCCGCTGCGCTTGGCGTGGGAAAGGGCGGATTCCGCGTTCTGGATCAGCTGCTCGGCGTCGACGGCGTCGTCCGGGTATAGCGCGACGCCGATCCATGCGGACAGCAGCATCTGCTTCGTGCCGACCGTCAGCGGCTGGCCGAAGTCGTCGGTCAGCCCGGCGATCAGCGTGTCGATCGCGGCGCGGCCGGCACCTTCGCGGCAGAGCAGCGTGAACACGTCCTGCCCGAGGCGGGCGAGGAAGGCGCCGGCCCCGGCGGCCGCCTCGAGCCGCCGCGCCACCTGTCGCAGCACCTCGTCGCCGACGCTGTTGCCGTGCAGCCGGTTGATCTCGCGGAACTCGCGCAGGTCGATCAGCACCACCGCGAGCGGCTCGCCGCGCGGCGCCGCGGTCACGATCGCGTGCGACAGCCGGGTCATGAACAGCCGCCGGTTCGGCAGGCCGGTGAGATCGTCGTACTGCGACAGGAAACTGGCCCGCGCCTCGGCCTCGGTGCGCCGCGCATAGCTCTCGCGGACGGCGGCCAGCAGGCGGTTGGTCGAGGCCGCGAGGCGGCCGAGCTCGTCGCGCCCGTGGCCCGGCGGTTCGTCGATCCGGAGCGACTCCAGCGCGCGGCCGCCGGCACGATCGAGGGTGTCGACCAGGTGCTCGAGCGGCCGGGTCACCTTGAGATGCACCACGACCAGCAGCACCAGGCCGAGCAGCATCGCCCACAGCAGGCTGGTCGCCAGCGAAATCAGCGAGCGCTCCAGGAAAGCGCGACCGAACTGGCAGGTGTCGATGCTGATCCGGAGTTCGCCGAGCTTGGCGTCGCTGCGCGGGTCGGGCAGGTCGACGGCATAGGTGCGCTCCTGGCCGAACAGCGGGTCGGTGAGGAAGCGCCAGTCGTGGTTTTCGCGCACGCCGAGGTGCTGCGCGAGCACGACGTCCGGCTGCATGATCAGCTCGGCGCGGTCGACGCCGGGAAAGGCCGAGAGGCCGTTCAGGACCTGGTCGGCGAGCCGCCGGTCGATCTCGTAGACCGCCTCGACCGCGGCCTGCTTCAGGGCCTCCAGCGCCTGGTGGGCGGAGCGATCGAGCTCGCGGCTCTGCGCGCGGGCGTCGATCGCGGTCTGGGCCACGGCGAGGATCGCGCCGATCAGCAGCGCCCAGCCCATCACCGCGACGATCAGGCGGGTGCTCAGCCGGTCGCGTCGCCGCAGGGGGAGGTCCTGGTCCATCGCTCGTCCGGAGGTGGCTGGAGCCTGGGTAGGCCGTGTGACGAAGTGTATCGACGCGCGCGCGCGATCGGAGCGCCGGGTCAGGTCCGGTTGCCGGTGCCGAGCTAGCATCGGGGTTCTGCCGGATCGAGGCCGTCGTGTCGATGGAAAAGTCCTTGCCGTTGAGCGCTCTCCTGCTGTCGGTCGTCCTGGCGGTCAGCCCCGCGCATGCCACCCGCGAGGCCCACGGCACTACGCCCGGCGGCGCCAGCTACGCGATCGCGGCGCCGGACACCTGGCAGCCGGGCGGTGCGCTGGTGATCTACAACCACGGCTACGGCTTCGAGATCGATCACAGCCCCAGCCTCGGCCCGCTGAAGGACCTGCTGCTGGCGCAGGGCTACGCGATCGCCGCCTCCGGCTACCGGCAGCGCGGCTGGGCACTGTTCACGGCGATGGACGACAATGCCGAACTCGTCAGCCGGTTCAGTCAGGACTTCGGCGTCCCCGGCCGGCTGCTCGCGGTTGGCGGGTCGATGGGCGGCCTCATCTCGCTGAAGATGCTGGACGACGTCCGCTTCCAAAAATTGGCCGGCGTCTTCGCGGTCTGCGCGCCCGCCGACCCGATCGCCGCGTGGGATTCGGCGCTCGATCTCCGCCTCGCCTACGACGCGACCTGCAGCGGCGTCACCGGCGGCTCGCTGCCGCGCGGCCGGCAGCCGCTGCCCTGGGCGCTCGATCCCGGCGACATCCCGGAGAACCTCTCCGGCTTCGAGGACAGCGTCCGCGTGCTCGGTGCGGCCCTGCCGATCACCGTCTGCACCGGCCTCGGCATCCGTCCGACGCTCCGCACGGACGCCCAGAAGCAGCGCCTCGCGCAACTGATGGACTACAGCGGCATCGACGACGAGTCCTTCCTCACCACCAATCTAGGCTACGCCGTATTCGGCCTGTCGGACCTGGTGCGTTCGGCCGACAAGCTCGACAACCGCAATGCCTTCGACAGCCGCTACGTCGGGAGTTTCAGCGGTTCGACCGCGGCCTTCGACCTGAAGCTCGGGCGCTATGCGCCGGACCTGTTCGCGCGCTTCGACTTCGGCCGAAGCTCGATTCCCGCGCGGATCCAGAACGACATCGAGGGTGGCCGGAACACCGTGCCGGTCGTGAGCCTGTACACCTCGGGCGACCTGCTGGTGCGGCCGTTCCATGCCGATGCGATCCACGGCGCGCGGACCGTGATCGCACGGGTCGACGAGGACGTCCCGAGCCACTGCGGCTTCAGCGAGGCCGAGGCCGCCGGCGGCTTCGACACCCTCGTGCGCCTGATCTCCGGTACGCCGGCCGCTGCGGATGCGCGTGGCCAGTCTCAGCAGCTGCTCGACGCCTGCCAGCGCGCGGTGGCGCAGGGCATCGCCGGCCCTTGCCGGATCGACCCGGCGACCGCCGGCAGCCACGACCTCTACCGGCCTCGGCGGCGGGTCAGCGATCTCCGCGACCGCTATGGCAGCGGCTCGCCGGTCGACGGCAACAGCAGCGGGCAGTGGTACACCGAGTCGCGTTCCGGCGAGGGCCAGTTCCTCGAGATCCTGCCGGACAACCAGGCCCTGGTCGCCTGGTTCACCTATCCGCCGGCCGCTGCCGACGGCGAACAGCGCTGGCTGTTCGGCAACGGCGAGTGGATCGGCAACGGCGTGCGCTTCGACGCTCTGTACGAGACCCGCGGTGCGCGTTTCGGGGACGCCTTCGATCCGAACGCGGTCGTGCGCAGCACCTGGGGACCGGTGACCTTCGCGTTCGACGGCGCCGATTCGACGACCAGCGCGCACGGCCGCCTGCGTTTCGCGGGGCCTGCGGCCTACGGCAGCGAGGAACGCGCGCTGACCCAGCTGACCCACCTGGCGTCGGTCACCGCGGTCGACTTCAGCGTGCCGCCGCCGTCGAATGCTTCCATCGCCTACTCCGGCACCTTCTGGAATCCGCTGCGCAGCGGCGAGGGCGTGTTCGTCACCCAGCAGTCGGTGGTGCAGGGCGATCCTCCCGATGCCGTCCCGCGGATCTTCATCGCGTGGTTCACCTACGACGATGCCGGCCGCCCGATGTGGCTCTATGGCGAGGCGACGGGGCGCGACGGCCACTACCAGATCGCGCTGCTGCGCCCGGTCGGCACGCGCTTCGGCAGCGGCTTCGATCCGCAGGCGGTGCAGCGCGCATCCTGGGGCAGCGCGACGCTGGACTTCAGCGATTGCAATCACGCGAGTCTCGGCTACGCCGCGACCCAGGCCGGTTTCGGCACCGGGCAGATCCGCCTCGAGCGCTTCAGTCGGCCGATCGGAACCGGCGGCTGCACGCCCTGATCGCGGCGGCGTTCATTTCGCGAGATCCGGCTGCAGCCAGTCGAGCAGGATCGCGGTCTCCGCGCCGATCGCGGACTTCAGCGTCGGCTCGGCCACGGGAGCGAACAGCGGCGAATGCACCGCCGGCACCGGCACGCCGGTCTTGTTCGACTCCTCGAGCTTCGCCGGGTCGACGGCGCCGACATGCAGCAGGACCGACTTCACCCCGGCGAGCCCGAACTGCGAGAAGTCCTCGCCACCCATCTGCGCCGGCATCGGGACGACGCGCTCGACGCCGAGCGCGGCGCGGGCAGCGGCCACCGCGCGCTCGGTGAGGTCCGGATCGTTGTAGACCGCATCCGTGCTGGAGATCGTCGCGATCGCCGGTTCCTGTGGCGCGTTCATCGCCAGCGCCTCGCCGCGCGCGACCCGCGCGATCGACGCCAGCATCCGCTGCTGGATCTCGGGCTTCAGCGAGCGGACCGTGAGCTGCAGCTTCACCCGCTCCGGGATGATGTTCGGCGCACTGCCGCCGTGGATGCTGCCGACGGTGATGACCGCCGGCTCGTTGGGATCGTTCTCGCGGGACACGAGGGTCTGCAGGCCGACCACGATGCGGGCCGCGGTCACTACCGGATCGATCGCCGAATGCGGGAAGGCGCCGTGGCCGCCTTTGCCGACCACGGTCATCTCCAGTCCGGTGGAATTGGCGCGGAACCAGCCCGGGTGGTAGCCGATGACGCCGGCGGGCAGCGTGTGCTCGTCGTGGATGCCGAGCGCGAATGCGGGCTTCGGGAAACGGGTGAAGAGCCCGTCCTTCAGCATCGCGCTCGCGCCGGCGATCAGCTCTTCCGCCGGCTGGCCGACCAGCATCAGGGTGCCGTGCCAGAGCTTGCGGCGACTCGCCATCCGCTCGGCCGTGCCGATGAACGCGGCCATGTGCAGGTCATGGCCGCACATGTGCCCGACCGGGACCAGCTCCCCGGCGTCGTTCTTCACCTTCGCGGTGCTGGCGTAGGGCAGGCCGGTCTTCTCCTCGATCGGCAGCGCATCGAGTTCGGTGCGCAGCATCACCACCGGGCCCGGGCCGTTGTCGAGCAGCGCGACGAGGCCGGTGCCGCCGACGCCGGTCGTCACCCGGTAGCCGGCGGCCTTCAGACGAGCCGCCAGCGTCGCCGCCGTCTTGTACTCGCGGAAGCCGAGCTCGGGGTTGCGATGCAGTTCCTGGTAGAGCTTCTCGATCGCCGGATAGGCGGCGTCGATCTCGGCGGCGGGCACCGTCGGCGTAGCGGCCCGCGCCGGCCCGAAGGCGAGCGCGGTGGCGACGGCGAGTACGAGGCGGGCGGATCCGGTCGGCTTCATGCGGTGGTGCTCCGGGGAACGCGGTCGAGGCCGCAGTGCGCCATCACGCGGCGCCAGGGAAAGCGCGGGCCGGGATCGACCTTGCGCTGGACGGTGCGTCCCGGATCGTCGCTGGCCGGGACCGTCGCGAGGTCGAGATCCTCGTGGCCGGCGATCCGCGCCAGCGTCGGGAACCGCGTTCGCAGGTGGGCGATCAGCGCCAGCAGGGCCTCGATCTGGACGTCCGGGTAGTCCTCGTCCGGCTGCTGCGATCCGAGCGCGAACCAGTCGGGATAGCGGCCGCGGTTGACCAGCTCGACGCCGATCGAGTGCGGATTGTGGCCGCGCACGTGATGGGCGACCCGCAGCGGTTCGACCCAGCATTCGATCCGGCCGTCGCGATCGACGTAGTAGTGGCCGCTGTTGCCGGTGCCGGACTCCGGGTAGTGGATGCGCTCGCCGTAGTCGCGCGCGCTCGCGAGGTCGGGCAGCTCGGTGCAGTGGATCACCAGGAGATCGAGGTCGGCGCCGGCGCGACGTGCGAGGCGCTCGACGTAGGGCAGGGGGCGATCGACGATCGACGTCGCCGGAGCGTGCTCGGAGGGCATGCGCCAGTCTGCCATGCGCCTCGCCGGCCGCGGTAGGATGCGCGGCCCTGTTCGGAGCTCGTCGATGCGCGGCACCGTCGTACTGTCCCACGGCATGGAAAGCGGCCCGGACGCCACCAAGGTCACCGCGATGGCGGCCGCCGCGACCGCGCTCGGCTGGCGCGAGGTCCGCCCCGACTACCGCGATCTCGATGCGCTGAAGACCGGTCCGGCGCTGGACGAGCGGATCGCCCGCACCATCGCCGCGGCGCCGTCCGACGGCTCGCCGGTGGTGTTCGCGGGCTCCAGCCTCGGCGCGTTCGCTTCCGGCCTGGCCTCGCTCGCACGTCCGTGCCTCGGGGTCTTCCTGCTCGCGCCCGCGCTGGCGATCCCCGGCTACCCGCGCCGGCTCGACGTGGCCCAGGTGCCTCTCACCATCGTCCACGGCTGGGACGACGAGCTGATCCCGGCGAACGACGTGATCGCGTTCGCCGCGGCACGCAAGGCGCGCACCATCCTCGTCGACGACAGCCATCGGCTGGTCGGGCACGTGGAGATCACGGCGCGCTGGTTCGGCGAGTTCCTGGCGACACTCGCGTGACCGACATCCCGCGACAACGCTACTTCGCTGCCTGCGCCAAGGGCCTCGAGTACCTGCTGGTCGACGAGCTGACGACGCTGGGCGGGGTCGAGGTCCGCGAAGCGCTGGCGGGCGTGCACTTCGAAGGCGACCTCGAGCTTGGCTATCGCGCCTGCCTTTGGTCGCGGCTGGCGAGCCGCATCATCCTGCAGCTCGGCGAGTTCGCGGCGGAGGACGCCCAGGCGCTGTACGAGGGCGTCGCCCGGGTCGAGTGGGGCTTGCACCTCGGTCGCGGCGCGACGCTGGCGGTCGACGCCCACGGCACCGCGCCGAATCTCAACAACAGCCAGTTCGTCGCGCAGAAGGTGAAGGACGCGATCGTCGACCGCCTGCGCGCCGACACCGGCGCGCGACCCGACATCGATCGCGAGGCGCCGGACGTCCGGGTGAACCTGACCCTGCGGAAGGGCCGCGGCTTCGTCGGGCTGGATCTCTCCGGCACGGCGCTGACCCACCGCGGCTACCGCCACGGGGCCGGCGAGGCGCCGCTGCGCGAGAACCTGGCCGCGGCGATGCTGATCCGGGCCGGCTGGCCGGCATTGGCCGCCGCCGACGGCACGCTGCTCGATCCGATGTGCGGCAGCGGCACGCTGCCGATCGAGGCCGCATTCATCGCCACGGACCGGGCCGCCGGCCTCGGCCGCGACTGGTTCGGCCTGCTCGGCTGGGCGCAGTTCGACGCCGTGCTGTGGCGCCGCCTGCGCGCCGAGGCCGACGATCGCTGGCAGGCCGGCCGGAACCGCTTTCGCGGCACGATCGTCGGCTCCGACCAGAACGCCGCGGTGGTCGGCGCGGCGATGGCGAATGCGCGCAGCGCCGGCGTCGACGAGGCGATCCGCTTCCAGCATCGTCGCCTCGACGAGATCACGCCCCCGGCCGCGGCCCCCGGCCTGCTGATCGCCAATCCGCCCTACGGCGAACGGATGGGCGAACAGGCCGAGACGGTGGCGCTGTACCGCCAGCTTGGGGACATCGTGCGCGAGCGCTTCGCCGGCTGGTCCACGGCGTTCATCACGTCGGAGGAGAGCCTCGCACGGGCAACCGGACTGCGGGCCAGGCGCCGCTACCAGCTGATGAACGGCGCGCTGCCGTGCACGCTGTACTGCGTCGACGCCGAGGACGCGCAGCGCGCTCCGTCGAACGCGCCGCGGCCGCGCGAGGCGGGTGCGGCGGGACTGCTCAACCGGCTGCGCAAGAACCTCAAGCACCTGGCGCCGCGGCTGAAGCGCGAGGGCATCGAGTGCTACCGCGCCTACGATGCCGACCTGCCCGAATATGCGGCGGCGATCGACGTCTACGGCGCCTGGCTGCACATCCAGGAATACGCCGCGCCGAAGGACATCCCGGAGCGCGTCGCCGAGCGTCGCTTCGACGACCTGGTCTCGGTCGCCGCCGAGGTGTTCGACTGCCCGCCGGAGCGGATCGCGACCAAGACCCGCCGCCGCCAGACCCGCGAGGACCAGTACCGCCGCCACGATCGCCGCGGCGAGTCGCTGACGGTGCACGAGGACGGCCTGGCCTTCGAGGTCAATCTGTTCGACTTCCTCGATACCGGCCTGTTCCTCGACCATCGGCTGGTGCGCGCGCGGCTGCGCGAGCTCGCCGAGGATCGGCACTTCCTGAACCTGTTCTGCTACACCGGCAGCGCCAGCGTCCACGCGGCGGCCGGCGGGGCGGCGTCGACCACCAGTGTCGACCTGTCCGGCAACTACCTCGACTGGGCGGCGCGCAACCTGGCTGCGAACGGCTTCAGCGGCCCGCGGCACCGCTTGATGCAGTCCGATGCGATGCGCTGGCTGGCGCAGGACGGGGCCCGCTACGACCTCATCTACGTGGACCCGCCGACCTTTTCCAACTCCAAGCGCGCCGACGACTTCGACGTGCAGCGCCACCATGTCGAACTGCTGACCTCCTGCCGCGAGCGGCTCACGGCCGACGGCGTGATCGTGTTCTCCAATCATCTCCGGCGCTTCAGGCTCGACGCCGAAGCGCTGGCCGCGGCCGGGCTGTCGGTACGCGACGTCAGCCGCGCGAGCATCCCGTTCGATTTCGCGCGGGATCCGCGGATCCATGTGTGTTTCGAACTGGTGCGGGCGGATCTCGCTGCGCGAGATCCGTAGCGGCCGGCTGCGCCGACAGCGCAGAGCAAGGGTTTTCCGCGATCGGCGGGACTTGGCGATTCGTCTTTCCCAACGGCAGCTGAAGCCGCTCCGTCTTCACCATTCGATGACGATTCGTTTAAGCACGGATTCAGCGCCGCGGCCTCAGGATGATTCCCACATCCACAGGAGGTCCACCATGTTTACCCAGCTGTCCACGTTCGTTCGTCCCGCGGCGATGGCCGCTCTGTTCGGCCTGGCGCTGATCGGGTCGAACGCCCAGGCGCGCGACTGGGATGATCATGGACGTGGCCACTACGGCTATCGCGACCACGACCGTGGCGACTGGCGCCGCGACCACCGTGACTGGGACCACCACCGCCACTCCCGCGGCTACTACAACGTGTATCCGAACTACGGCTACGGCTGGACCGGCGGCTACCTGACCCCGGGCGGCTACTACGACGGCTACGGCTACAGTTCGGTGTACGGCTACTACGGCGGCTACTACCCGCGTCGCCACTGCGTGACCTACAGCGATCGCCACGGCCGCTACACGGTCTGCAACTGACCAGCGGTTCGCCCCGGTCGTCCCGTCGCCCAACCGATGATGACGGCCGGGACGGAGAGGGAGGGAAGATCCGCGGTATCACCGGGGATCGAACGAGACGCCCGGGATCGGAAACGATCCCGGGCGTCGGCGTTTTCGGTCAGGTCTCCGGCGGGTCGAGCTTGCTGTGCTTGCCCAGGTTCCCGTAGTCCTCGGCGCTCATCGGCGCGATCGCGCCGATCCGGCAGCTGCCGCCGGGGAGGATCACGTAGTCGCCGAGCAGGCCGCAGATCCGGTTGTCCGCCCGCGCACTCTTGAACTGGATCCGGGAGCGACCGATCAGGTCGAGGCAGGATTCGGCGAGATCGAGCCGGAACGCGCCACGGGTCGTCTTCACGGCCAGGTGGTCGGCATCGATCCGCTGGAAGTCCACCGCAACCCGCGGATCGAGGCAGTCCCGGGCGGGCAACGGTGGCCCGGCCGCATCGCCTTCCGCCGCAGCCGATGCGGTGAGCGGCGCCAGCAGCAGCGGCAGCGTCCACGCGAGGCGAGCAGTGATCGTGTGCATGGCGTCCTCCTTGGGAATCACTGGAGGACGGGATTGTCCGCCCGGCGTCGCATCGGAATCATGACCGGCTTTCCATTGCAGCCGGCCGCCAAGCCGCCCGTCGGGCGACTTGCGCAATCGGCGTTGCCCCATATGATAGGCGCGCAACCGCGACGGACCGATCCCCTTGCAGAAGAAGAACGCCCCTCATTCGACTGCCAAGGACCGTGACCGCGCCCACGCCTGGACCTTCTTCCGGCAGTGGCTGAAGAACCCGCTCTCGATGGCGGCGGTATCCCCGTCCAGCCGCGAGCTCGCCGGCAAGATGCTGAAGGAACTGCCGCACGGCGCGCGCCGGATCATCGAACTCGGCGGCGGCACCGGCGTCTTCACCCGGGCGCTGCTCGATCGGGGCATCGCGGCGAACGAACTCCTGGTCCTGGAGCTCAACGAGGCCCTGTACCAGCACCTGAAGCAGCGCTTTCCCGACGTCCATGTCGTCTGCGGCGATGCGCGCGAGCTGCGCGACGCGGCGGATCAGGTCGGATTCCTCGACCAGGGACCGGCGGATGCCGTCGTCAGCGGACTCGGACTGCTGTCGATGAGCCGCGGGATGCAGCGCGGGATCCTGGAATCGGCGTTCTCCGTGCTGGGGCCGGACGGTCGCTTCATCCAGTTCACCTACGGCCCGACCAACCCGGTAGCCCGCGAGGTGATGCACGAGCTGCACCTGATCGCCGAGCGCACCAGTTTCGCTTTCTTCAACGTGCCGCCGGCGGCGGTCTACGTGTTCCGCCGGTCGCGCTCGCAGCGGGTGCACGCGACGCCGGTCCCGCCGCGCTAGCCGCGCGGTCGCCCGCGGGTGGCCTCGCGGCCCGGCGCACCGCGCCGCCGCTGGTGCCGACACTCCAGCGCGACCGGCTATAGTCGCCGACAGCCTGCTTTCCGATCCCCTTCCCGAATTCCCATTCCCGGAGACCGCCATGGAGTTTCGTTTCACCGAGGATCAGCTCGCCATCCAGGACGTCGCGCGTCGGATCGCGGCGGAACGCATCGCGCCGGTCGCGGCCGAGTTCGACAAGAGCGGCGAGTTCCCGCTGGACAACATCCGCACCCTCGGCGAGAACGGCCTGATGGGCATCGAGGTGCCGCACGAATACGGCGGCGCCGGCATGGATCCGATCGCCTACGTGCTGGCGATGATCGAGATCGCCGCGGCGGATGCCGCCCACTCGACCATCGTGTCGGTCAACAACTCGCTGTTCTGCAACGGCATCCTGAAGTTCGGTACCGAGGCGCAGAAGCAGCTCTACGTGCGCGCCATCGCCGAAGGCCGCGCCATCGGCGCCTTCGCGCTGACCGAGCCGCAGTCCGGCTCCGACGCCACGGCGATGCGCTGCAAGGCCACGAAGCAGGCCGACGGCAGCTTCGTGATCAGCGGCAAGAAGAGCTGGATCACTTCCGGGCCGGTGGCGAAGTACATCGTCCTGTTCGCGATGAGTGACGCCGAGAAGGGCGCCCGCGGCATCACCGCGTTCATGATCGACACCGCGAAGAAGGGCTTTTCCTGCGGCAAGACGGAGCCGAAGCTCGGCATCCGCGCCTCGGCGACCTGCGAGATCGAATTCGACAACTACGTGTGCGGTCCCGACGAAGTGCTCGGCAAGGAAGGCGAGGGCTTCAAGATCGCGATGGGCGTGCTCGACGCCGGTCGCATCGGCATCGCCTCGCAGGCGATCGGCATCGCCCGCGCGGCCTACGAGGCGACGATCGCCTACGCGAAGGAGCGGCGCGCGTTCGGTGCCCCGATCGGAACCTTCCAGATGACCCAGGCCAAGATCGCCGACATGAAGTGCCGGCTCGACGCGGCCACCCTGCTGACCCTGCGCGCGGCCTGGCAGAAGGGCGAGTTCGAGAAGGGTGGGGCGCGCTTCTCCAACGAAGCCGCGATCGCCAAGCTCACCGCCTCCGAGGCGGCGATGTGGATCACCCACCAGGCGGTGCAGATCCATGGCGGCATGGGCTACTCGAAGGAGATGCCGCTGGAGCGCTACTTCCGCGACGCGAAGATCACCGAGATCTACGAAGGGACTTCGGAGATCCAGCGGTTGGTGATTGCTCGCAACGAGACCGGGCTGCGCTAGGCCGCCCGGAAACCGTGGGAGCGGCGCAAGCCGCGATGTCGGAGAGGCGCAAGCCCCGATCAGGGCATGGTTTCAGCGCCAGAGCATCGGGGCTTGCGCCCCTCCCGCAACAGAGCGCCGCTACTTGCTGGGCCCGCGCAGCCTGTCCAGGATCGCCTGCAGCGCCCGATCCACCAGTGGCGTCTCTTCCAGGACCGACGCGCGTTCCTCGGCGAAGTCCTCGGCGAGGTCCTTGGCGTCCTTTTCCGCGACCTTGACGCCGGCGCGGTTGACGAACAGGTAGCGCAGGCGGGTGGCGCTGACCCAGAGCAGCTTGGCGCGGTCGCGGCCGCCGTCGTCGCGGATGAACTCGAGCCAGGTGCCGGGCTTCAGCGAGCGCACCGTCTCCAGCCAGGTCTCGCGCAGGCTGCGCTCGATCGCTTCCTCGTCCGCGCCGGCCGGCACGCCGACCAGGACGACCGCCGGATCGGACGGCCCGGACGGCAACTCGTCGCGTTCCTCGTCGACGAAGCGGTCGAGGTCGATGATGTTCGCGCCGCCGGTGGGTGCCGGCATCGGCGGCGGCGACGGCGGCCGCACGATCGCCTGCGGGTCGTGGCGGGTGGCCGCCGACAGGCGCTCCCCCATGTGCTTCAGGATCTCGTCGACATGGTTGGACTGCAGGCCGATCGCCTGGAAGCCCTTGCGCAGCTCCGGTTCGATCGAGCGCAACCAGCCGGGGTTGTGCACCGCGCCCTCGGCGCCGTGCAGGGTCAGGTGGTCGACCACCTCGATGGACCGCTGCCACTCCGGCGAGTCTTCGCCGTGGCGCAGCTGGGTCAGCACCATGTAGGCCGACCAGTGGCGACGGATCACGTCCTCGAGGAAGGCCGGCACCGCGCGCTCGCGCAGGCGGCGGACGATCTCGTGGGCGGTGCGGCGCTGCGCGGTGTCGAGCTTCTCCTTGCCGCGCGCGGTCTCGGTCGCGCGGCGTTCGGCGATCTCGATGCGCTTCTTGTTGCGCTCGCTGAAGTCCTCGAAGTCGAGCACCAGGCGCTCGAACAGGGTGACGTCCTCGTGGAAATCGCGCATCACGGTGATGACGATCTCGTGGACCTTGTCGTACAGCTTGCGGTCGCGATCGCCTTCCTCGGTCCAGCCGACGCAGGCGTGGGCGAGGACGTCGAGCAGCTTGCGTGCCGGGTGGTTCTTGCGTGCGACGAACTGCTTGTCGAGCAGCGCGACCTTCAGGTAGGGGATCTGCAGGCGGCCGAGCAGGGCCTGGATCGGTGCAGGGATGTTGCGGTCCTGCAGCGCGTACTCGAACATCATGCCGACCAGGTCGATCGACGATTCCTCGTTGCCGAGCGCGGTCTGCGGCGATGCGGAGAGGCCGAGACGGCCGACCTGGTCGAGCAGCGAGGATTTCAGTTCGCGGGCCGCGGCAGGGCGGTATTCGCCGCTCTCGATCTGGCCGTGGGCGTCGCTCTGCAGCAGTGCGATGGCGTTGACCAGGTCGCTGACCGCCACCGGCGGCCCCATCCGGCCGCCCGCCGGCATCCCGCCGCCGGTGGCCCCCATGCCGCCCGGTCCGGCGGCGACACCGGCTACGCCACCGCGCTGGGCGGTGAGCAGTCCACTCAATTCGGACACCAGCCGCGCCAGCGTGGGATCCACGTCGCCCATCGTCGCCGGCGCCGGCATGCCGCGCTGGGCGACGCCGGGCACCATCTGGCCGACCGGGCCCATGCCGGGAATTTCGCCGGGCGCCAGACCCGCGGCCTTGGCTTCGGCCGCCGTGGCGGGATCGATCGCCGCGCTGCCGCCACCACCGCCGCCACCGCCACCACCGCCACCACCCGGCACGACGTAGCGCGGGATCGCGTAGCGCAGTTCCGGCAGCACGCCGAGGCGCGCCAGCTGTTCGTTGAGTTCGAGGTACAGCCCGTCGAGGCGGCTCATCACGTGCCGCTCGAAGTGCTTCAGCATGATCAGGATGATCTCGATCGGAAGCTCGATCGCCTCCAGTCCGAGCTTGAACGCGCCGACGACGTGGCCGGTCGAGAACGGGTTCAGCGCATCGTCGATCGACTCGCGGTGCATCAGCTTCGACAGCCGCTGTCCCAGCGCGAACAGGGCCTGCTGGTACTTCATGTTCCAGCGGTCGATCATCGAATTGACGGCGAGCTGGCGCTCCAGCTGCTCGTCCTCGACCAGCGACAGCTCGCTGGTGCTGCCGGCCACTTCCTTCAGCGCCGGCTTCAGCGTGCCGGCGGTGAAGTCGGTCAGGCGCTGCATCAGGTCGGAGTAGAACGTCTGCACGCAGGGCTGGCGGTGCCGCCGGATCTCGCGCATCGCCTCGAAGAAGCGCAGCTGGGAATCGGTGTTGACGGCCCGTTCGGAGTAGCCGAAGAAAGCGTCGTCGATCTTGTCGAACAGCTCGTTGAGCAGGGGATCGAAATTGCGCTGGCAGGTCTCGCGCAAGGCATCGATGCAACGCTGCTGCAGCGCCGATAGGGAGCCGGAAGTGGAGCTGCGAAACCCGATGACGTTGTTGGGGCCTTGCGTCATGATGAATGCACGATGTCGGATGCGGCGTAATCTAGCGGTAAAGCGCTTGCCAACGTGTGACCGTCGGCACAAACATTCCGCCCTTCGTCGGATAGGCCCGGCCACCGCGCCGGGAAGCCGCGAATTTGCTCGCACCTCGCCGATGCGGGGCCGACAACGCTTACAATAATTTGCAGTCACGAAATTTCTTTCCGGAGCAGACCCAGAATGACCGCCAAGGCCAGTGCCGCCGCCGATCCGGCGACGATCGAGACCATCCTCCATCACCTCAGGGAACGGCTATCGCCGGCGCGCTTCGCGATGGCCGAGCGCTTCGCCCAGGCCTTCTTCCGGCGGGTGCATGCGGAGGACCTCGCGGCCCGCTCGACCACGGCCTGGACGGAACTTCTGGCCGGCCTGCTCGATCTCGCCCACGTGCGCCTCGCCGACCAGGCCCTGGTCCGGGTGTTCAACCCGCAGCGCGAAGAGCACGGCTGGGAGTCGGCCCACACGATCATCCAGATCCTGACCGACGACAGCCCCTTCCTGGTCGATTCCGTCGGGATGGCGATCGGCAGCACCGACAATCTCGTGCAGTCGGCGGTCCACCCGGTCTACCTGGTCGAGCGCGATCCCGGCGGCCACCTGCTCGGGCTGTCCGAGGATTCCGGCCGCGGCAAGCCGGAGTCGCTGATGCACTTCGAGGTCGAGCGCCGCACCGAGCCGGAGGACCTGCTGGCGCTGCGGCGCAACGTCGAGACCGCGCTCGCCGACGTCCGCGCCTGCGTGCGCGACTGGTCGGCGATGCAGGCCCGGATGCGCGAGATCGCCGGCCAGCTCGAATCGCGCGAGATGCCGGTCGATCCGGCCGGTCGGCAGGAGGCGCGGGCCTACCTCGAGTGGGTCGCCGACAACCACTTCACCTTCCTCGGCTTCCGGGAATACGGCGTCGCCGAGCGCAACGGCGAGGACATGCTGGTCGCGATCGAGGGTTCCGGTCTCGGCATCCTGCGCGGCAGCGACGCCAACCTGACGCCGCGCTCGCTGAAGTCGCTCGCTGCGCGCGACCTGCCGGACTCGGGCTCGTTCGATGCGCTGATCCTGACCAAGACCAATGCGCGCTCGTCGGTGCACCGCAGCGGCTACATGGACTACATCGGCGTGCTCAAGTTCGACGAGAACGGCCGTGCCATCGGCGAGCAGCGCTTCCTCGGCCTGTACACCTCCAGCGCCTATGCCCGTCGCCCCTGGGACATCCCGCTGGTGCGGCAGAAGTACGAAGCCGTGATGCAGACCGCCGGCTTCAAGCGCGACAGCCACTCGGGCCGCGCGCTGCGCCACATCCTGGAGACCCTGCCGCGCGACGAGCTGTTCCAGGCGACCACCGAGGAACTGCGCGAGACCGCGTTCCAGATCCTCGCGCTGTCGCAGCGCCAGCGCACCCGCGTGTTCGCCCGTCGCGACCGCTACGGCCGCTTCGTGTCCTGCCTCGTGTTCCTGCCGCGCGACCGCTTCACCGCCGACGTGCGCGAACGCGTCGAACAGCTGATGAAGCGCGCCTTCCATGGCGAGCGGCTGGATTCCAGCATCCAGGTGTCCGAATCCGCGCTGGCCCGTATGCACCTGATCGTGCGGCCGAAGCCGGGCGAGCGGCCGGTGGTCGACCTCGCCGAGCTGGAGGGCAAGATCAGCCAGATCGTGCGCAACTGGCACGACGAGCTGCGCGACACCCTGGTGCAGCGCCACGGCGAGGAGAAGGGCAACAAGCTCGCCACCCGCTACGGCCGCGCGCTGCCGCAGGGCTACATCGAGGAAGTGACGCCGTGGATCGCCGCTAACGACGTCGAGGCGGCGGCGGCGCTGCGCGGCCCGGACGACATCCGGCTGTCGCTGTACCGCTCGCGCAAGAAGTCGGCCGAGCACAGCCTGCGCTTCAAGCTGTTCCGCTACGGCAATCAGATCGCCCTGTCCGACGCGCTGCCGATGATGGAGAACATGGGGCTCCGGATCCTCTCCGAGCATCCCTACCAGATGCACCTGAACGGTGCCGACATCCACATCCAGGACTTCGAGGTCGTGCCGGCGAACGGCCGTGAGCTGGACGTCGACACGGTCAAGGACGCCTTCCAGGCCTCGTTCGAGCGCCTGTGGCGCGGCGACGTCGAGAACGACGCGTTCAACCGCCTGATCCTCGCCGCCCACCTCGACTGGCGCCAGGTCGCGATCCTGCGCGCCTACTGCAAGTACCTGCTGCAGACCGGCCTGCCGTTCTCCCAGGAGTACATGCAGGAGACGGTCAACCGCTATCCGCTGATGGCCCGCCTGCTGGTCGAGCTGTTCGAGGCGAAGTTCGATCCCGCCCGCGACAATGCCGGACGCACCCAGGTCGAGGCCGGCAAGCGGCGCCTGCTGCGCGATGTCGAGGGGCTGCTGCCCGAAGACTTCGCCAAGGCGCACCCGAATGCCGTCACCGAGCTGGTCGACGGGCGCGGCGGCGATCGATCGGCCCAGATGCAGGCGGTCAGCAAGCTGCTGAAGCAGGTGATGGAGCGCGTCGCCTCGCTCGACGAGGACCGCATCCTGCGCAGCTTCGGCGCGATGGTCGGCGCCACCCTGCGCACCAACGTCTACCA
Organism: Ahniellaceae bacterium; assembly: GCA_044221335.1. GTDB lineage: Bacteria > Pseudomonadota > Gammaproteobacteria > Xanthomonadales > Ahniellaceae > JBGAPI01. The sequence continues at coordinate 7,404 of JBGAPI010000022.1, read as the reverse complement.
GACCCGCGACGGCAAGCCGCGCGAGCAGATGAGCTTCAAGCTGGATCCGGCCAAGGTCCCGGACCTGCCGAAGCCGCGCCCCTACCGGGAGATCTTCGTCTACTCGCCGCGGGTCGAGGGCGTGCACCTGCGCTTCGGCGCGGTCGCGCGCGGCGGCCTGCGCTGGTCGGACCGGCGCGAGGACTTCCGCACCGAAGTGCTGGGCCTGGTGAAGGCGCAGATGGTGAAGAACACCGTGATCGTGCCGGTCGGCGCGAAGGGCGGCTTCTTCGTCAAGCGGCCTCCGGTCGGTGGCGATCGCGACCAGCAGCTGGCCGAGGGCGTGGCCTGCTACCGGATGTTCATCAACGGCCTGCTCGACATCACCGACAACCTGGTCGGCGGACAGGTCGTCCATCCGAAGGACGTGGTGCGCCACGACGCGGACGATCCGTATCTCGTCGTCGCGGCCGACAAGGGCACCGCGACCTTCTCCGACATCGCCAACGCGGTCTCGGCGGAGCATGGCTTCTGGCTCGGCGACGCCTTCGCCTCCGGCGGCTCGCAGGGCTACGACCACAAGAAGATGGGCATCACCGCGAAGGGCGGCTGGGAGTCGGTGAAGCGCCACTTCCGCTCGCTCGGACGCGACAGCCAGAGCGAGGATTTCAGCTGCGTCGGCGTCGGCGACATGTCCGGCGACGTGTTCGGCAACGGCATGCTGCTGTCGAAGCACATCCGCCTGTTCGCGGCTTTCGACCACCGCCACATCTTCCTGGATCCGAACCCGGACGCGGCGCGCTCCTTCGTCGAGCGCGAGCGCATGTTCAACCTGCCGCGATCGTCCTGGGACGACTACGACAAGTCGCTGATCTCCGCGGGCGGCGGCGTCTTCCCGCGCTCGCTGAAGACCATCCCGGTGTCGGCGGAGATCAAGGCGGTGCTGGGCATCGAATCCGAGGCCGACAGCCTGACCCCGAACGAGCTGATGACCGCGATCCTGAAGGCGCCGGTCGACCTGCTGTGGAACGGCGGCATCGGAACCTACGTCAAGGCCAGCGCCGAGACCCACGCCGATGTCGGCGACCGCGCCAACAACGCGATCCGGATCAACGGCCGCGACCTGCGCTGCAAGGTGATCGGCGAGGGCGGCAACCTCGGCGCGACCCAGAAGGGCCGCATCGAGGCGGCGCAGAACGGCGTCCTGCTCAACACCGACTTCATCGACAACTCCGCCGGTGTCGACACCTCGGACCACGAGGTCAACATCAAGATCCTGCTGAACGACGCCGTGCAGCGCGGCCAGCTCACGATCGACGAGCGCAACGTTCTGCTCGCCTCGATGACCGACGAGGTCGAGCAGCTGGTGCTGCGCGACAACTACATGCAGAACCAGGCGATCAGCGTGATGGAGCGGATGTCGGTGCACCGCCTGGGCGCCAAGCAGCACTTCATCCGGACGCTGGAGTCCCAGGGCCTGCTCGACCGCCAGATCGAGTTCCTGCCGTCCGACGCCGAGCTCGCCGAGCGCAAGGCGCGCGGCCAGGGCCTGACCCGGCCGGAGCTGTCGATCCTGCTGTCGTACTCGAAGATCGTGCTGTTCAACCAGCTGGTCGAGACCGACGTGCCGGAGGATCCCTATCTCTCCAAGGAACTGGTCCGCTACTTCCCGCGGCCGCTGCAGGAGAAGTTCCGCGACAACATGGAACAGCATCGCCTGCGCCGCGAGATCATCGCCACCGCGATCACCAACTCGATGGTGAACCGGATGGGGTCGACCTTCGTCCTGCGGATGGCCGAGGACACCGGTCGCTCGGCGGGCGAGATCGCCAAGGCCTACGCGGTGGCACGCGAGATCCTCGACGCGCGCGCGCTGTGGAGCGGGATCGAGGGTCTGGACGGCAAGGTCCACGGCAATGCCCAGATCGATGCGCTGCTGCGGATCTGGAGCCTGATGCGCCACCTGACCCGCTGGCTGCTCAATTTCGCCGGCAACCGCATCGACATCGCGGCGGCGGTGGAGCGCTTCGGCGGCGGCATGGCCGCGCTGCGCGGACAACTGGACGAAGTCGCGGCCGACGAGGATCGTGCGGCGATGAAGGCCGAGCGCGAGCGCTGGATCAAGGCCGGCTTCCCGGACGAGCTGGCCGAAGGCCTGGCCTCGCTCACCGCGCTGGCCTCGGCGCTCGACATCATCGAGGTCGCGCAGGCGAAGAAGCTGCCGGTCGCCCAGGTCGCGCAGGTCTACTTCGGGCTCGGCGAGGCGCTGCACCTGAAGTGGCTGATGGCGCGGATCGAGGAGCTGCCGGTCGACGGCCGCTGGCACGCGCATGCCCGCGGTTCGCTGCGCGACGAGCTCTACGCGCAGCAGCAGGCGCTGGCGGGGCAGGTGCTGGCCAGTGCCAACGGCCACGCCGGCCGCGAGCTGGTCGGCGGCTGGCTCGGCCGCGACGACACCCAGCTGAAGTACACGCTGTCGATGCTCGCCGACATGCGCAACCAGGTGGCGATGGACTATCCGACGGTGTCGGTGGCCGTCCGGCGCCTCGCCCAGCTGGCACAGGCGGGGACGCGCGCGGGCTGACCGCGCGCCTCTCGCCGAACCCGCGATGTCCGTCAGCCTCGCCAACCTCGCGTTCCGCATCTTGAGCGGCCAGAAGCCGCCGGAGTCCGTCATGCCCGATCCGCAGAAGATCGCCTTCCTCGCCAGCAAGTCGGACAACGGCCAGGTGGCGCTGGCCGAGATGGAGAAGCGCTTCGGCAACGTGAAACCGGCGGACGCCGACGTGATCGTCGCGATGGGCGGCGACGGCTTCATGCTGCAGACCCTGCATCGCTACCGGCAGACCGCCAAGCCGGTGTTCGGGATGAAGGCCGGCACGGTGGGCTTTCTGATGAACCTGTACCGGCCCGACGACCTGCTGGAGCGGATCGCCCGCGCCCAGCCGGCGGTGCTGAAGCCGCTCGAGATGCAGGCGGTGCAGGAGTCCGGCAACACGACCGACCTGCTGGCCTTCAACGAGATCTCGCTGCTGCGCCAGACCAAGCAGGCGGCGAAGATCCGGGTCTCGCTCAACGGCTCGGTGCGGATGGACGAACTGGTCTGCGACGGCGTGATGGTGTCGACCGCGGCCGGCTCGACCGCCTACAACCTCTCCGCCAACGGCCCGATCCTGCCGCTCGGCAGCGGCGTGCTGGCGCTGACGCCGATCGCTCCGTTCCGGCCGCGGCGCTGGCGCGGCGCGATCCTGCGTTCCGAGACCGAGATCCGCTTCGAGATCCTCGACCACTACAAGCGCCCGGTCAGCGCCACCGCGGACTCCGCCGAAGTCCGCGACGTGATCGAGGTGCTGCTGCGCGAGTCGCAGCAGCACACCATGACCTTGCTGTTCGACCCCGAGCACAGTCTCGAGGAACGAATCCTGGCGGAACAGTTCGCCGGGTAATCCTTCACGCTCACGGAAGCCTTCCATGCGTCTCGTTCGTACCTCGCTCGCCATCCTCCTGCTGCTCGCCGGCAGCCTCGGCCATGCCGCCGACAAGATCGACGCGTCGCTCCGCGCCGGTGCCGCCGACGACAGCGTCGAAGTGCTGCTGATGCTCGACGGCGGCAACCTGCCGCCGCTCGCCTCGAAGCTGCGCACGGTCGATGCCTCAGGCGCCGTGCAGAACCGCCAGCGCGCGGCGCTGCGCAGCCAGTCGCGCCTGCAGTCGCTGCTCGATGCGCGCAAGGTCGAGTCGCGGCCGTTCTGGATCGTCAACGCGATCTGGGCGCGGATTCCGCGCGCCGACCTCGAGCGTTACGCCGAGCTGCCGGAGGTGGTGCAGATCGCCGCCAATCCGCACGTGCGCGGCCTCGGCCAGGGCGACGGCTTCTCCTGGCTGCAGGAGCCGACGACGCCGGAAGCGCCGAAGGTGATCGCCGCCGTCGAGGGCAACATCACCGCGGTCAAGGCGCCGCAGGTCTGGGCGTTGAGCAACGCGGGCCAGGGCGCCGTGGTCTCGGGGGCGGACACCGGCTACCAGTGGGATCACCCCGCGCTGAAGCGCCAGTACCGCGGCTGGAACGGCACGACCGCCAACCACAACTACAACTGGCACGACGCGATCCACGACTCGGTCGGCAATCCCTGCGGCAACGACAGCCCCGCCCCCTGCGACGACAATCAGCACGGCACCCACACGATGGGCACCATGGTCGGCGACGATGGTGCAGCCAACCAGATCGGCGTCGCGCCCGGCGCGCGCTGGATCGGCTGCCGCAACATGAACGCGGGCGACGGCACCCCGGCGCGCTACATCGAGTGCATCCAGTGGGCGACCGCGCCGACCAACCTCTCCGGCAACCTGCCGGATCCGTCGATGGCGCCGGACTCGATCAACAATTCCTGGGGCTGCCCGACCTCGGAAGGCTGCACCACCAGCAACTTCAACCTGATCAGCGACGCGATCCACGCCGCGCGCCAGGCCGGCGTGCTGTTCGTCGCCTCGGCCGGAAATTCGGGCAGCGCCTGCAGCACGGTGAGCGACCCGCCGGCGATCTTTGCGGAATCCTTCGCCGTCGCGGCGACCAACAACGCCGGTACCGTGACCAGCTTCTCCAGCCGCGGCCCGGTCACCGTCGACGGCAGCGGTCGCCTGAAGCCGGACATCGCCGCGCCGGGCTCCGCCGTGCGCTCGTCGATCCCCGGCAACAGCTACAGCAGCCTGTCGGGCACCAGCATGGCGGGCCCGCATGTCGCCGGCGCCGTCGCGCTGCTGATCGGCGCGAATCCGTCGCTGCGCGGCCAGCCGGCTCAGCTGCAGGCGGCGCTCTACAACAGCGCGATCGCCCGCACGAGTGCGCAGAACTGCGGCTCGTTCATGGGGTCGGTGGTTCCGAACGCGGTCTACGGCAAGGGATCGCTGGACGTGCTGGCGGCGGTAAGCAGTCTCGGGACGCTCAGCGCGCCTTCCGGCAGCGGCCAGGCCGCGCCGGCGACCCAGTACAGCGGCGGCAACGTGCTGCTCACGGTGACTGCAACGCCGGGCACGACGCCGACCAGCAGTGGGATCGTCATCACCGGGGATCTCACGGCCATCGGCGGCAGTGTCGGCACCGCGTTCCACGACGATGGCCTCAACGGAGACGCCACGTCCGGCGACAACATCTTCAGCTACTCCGCGGTGATCTCCGCCGCCACCGCCGGGGGCGCGAAGTCCCTGCCGATGACGATTCGAGACTCCCAGGGCCGCACTGCGAGCACCAACATCGCGCTGACCGTCACGTTGCCGACGTCACCGACGGCGACCGCGCAGTCGACGCCCTCGACCCAGTACACGACCGGCAACGTGCTGCTCACGGTCGCGGTGACGCCGGGGACGAATCCGGCCAGCACCGGCCTCGCCGTCACCGGCGACCTCACGTCGATCGGCGGCAGCGCCGTCAGCGCGTTTCATGACGACGGCCTCGGCGGCGATGCCACGCCCGGCGACAACGTCTTCAGCTACTCCGCGACGATTTCCGCCGCAACCTCCGGCGGCGCCAAGAGCCTTCCGGTCGCCATCAGCGATTCCCAGGGCCGCAACGCCGGCGCCAACATCCCCCTGACGGTCACGCTTCCGACCGCCCCGACCGCCACTGCCGCGTCGACGCCGTCCAGCCAGATGGCCGGCGGCAACGTGCTGTTCACCGTGAACATGACGCCGGGCACGAACCCGGCCAGCTCCGGCGTCACGGTGACCGCGAACCTGACGGCGATCGGCGGCAGCGCCAGCCAGGCCTTCCGCGACGACGGCCTGAACGGCGACGTCACCGCCGGCGACAACCTCTGGAGCTACTCGGGAACGGTCTCCGCCGGGACCAGCGTCGGCACCAAGAACATGGCGGTCAGCGTGACCGACGCGCAGTCGCGCAGCGCCAGCGCGACGCTGGTGCTCGAGGTCACCAGCGTGGTCGACGCGATGTTCCTGGACGGCTTCGAATGACCCCGATGGCGACTGCCGGCGCCGCGGAGGGCGAGCGCCTCGTAGTCGCCATATCGTCGCGCGCCCTGTTCGACCTGCGCGAGAGCCACGCGCTGTTCGAGCGCGAGGGTCTCGACGCCTACCGCCGCTTCCAGATCGCCCACGAGAACGACATTCTCGACCCGGGAATCGCCTTCCCGCTGGTCGAGAAGCTGCTGCGCCTCAATCAGGTGTCGGACGCGACGCCGCGGGTCGAAGTGATCCTGCTATCGCGCAACTCGGGCGATACCGGCCTTCGCATCTTCAATTCGATCGAGCACTACGGCCTCGACATCGTGCGCGCCGCCTTCACCAGCGGCGCCTCGACCTACCCCTACGCGCAGTCCTTCGGCGCCGACCTGTTCCTGTCGTCCAACGTCGAGGACGTCACCCGCGCGCTCGAGATCGGCATGGCGGCCGCCACGATCCTGCAGTCCAAGGCCCCGGAGTCGCGCCACCCCGAGCTGCGCATCGCCTTCGACGGCGACGCGGTGCTGTTCGGCGACGAGTCCGAGCGGATCAGCCAGGAGCAGGGCCTCGACGCCTTCCATGCCAACGAGAGCGAGCGCGCCGCCGAGCCGCTGCCCGGCGGCCCGTTCCGCGGCTTCCTCACCGCCGTGCACCGCATCCAGGCCGCGTTCCCGGCCGAGACCGCGCCGATCCGCACCGCGCTGGTCACCGCGCGCTCGGCCCCGGCGCACAAGCGGGTGATCCTGACGCTGCGCCGCTGGGGCGTACGCATCGACGAGTCGCTGTTCCTCGGCGGCCGCGACAAGGGCCCGTTCCTGTCGGCCTTCGGCGCCGACATCTTCTTCGACGACTCCCACAAGAACGTCGAGTCGGCGGCGCAGCACGTGGCGGCGGGGCATGTGCCGCACGGGGTGTCGAATCGTTCCAGCAGCGGCTGAACGAGATCGAAAAATCTCGGCGAAAAAGTGTTGACATGAAAAATTTCCTGCGTATGATGCGCGCTCCCTGCGGGAATAGCTCAGTTGGTAGAGCACGACCTTGCCAAGGTCGGGGTCGCGAGTTCGAGTCTCGTTTCCCGCTCCAAGATTCAAGACAAGACCCCGCGCGACGGGGTCTTGTTGTTTCAGAGCCCAGGTTCCGGATGCCATCCACTCCAGGCATCGCAACGGCCCCGGACTCTGAGTCACCGGCCAGGTGGCAGAGTGGTCATGCAGCGGCCTGCAAAGCCGCGTACGTCGGTTCGATTCCGGTCCTGGCCTCCATCCTTCGCGAAATTCCTTCAGGCGCCGCAGCGGCGCCGCTGCACACGCGCTCGTCTGCTTCGACCACCAATCCAGCTGGCGCCACCGCCTGCCACTGGCGAAAGACTAGAATTCCATCGCAGCGCGCCAGCGCAGCGAAGCCCGGATGGCGAAACTGGTAGACGCATGGGACTTAAAATCCCTCGGCCGCAAGGTCATGCGGGTTCGA
>JBGAPI010000021.1:0-79371 GCA_044221335.1 Ahniellaceae bacterium | reverse complement strand
ATTCAGCGATTTGGCCTACGTGCAGCGCAATGCGGGTTGCTAAAAGCGAATTAATTCAATGACTTATATCTCATATACTAATGTATTGCATGAGGAATGTTCGGTAAGCTAAGATTCACCCACGCCGAAGGATTCGGCGATGAACGTGAGTTCCTCCAGCGTTTCCCCCTCCGGCTCAGCCGGTTTGATCAGATGGCCTAACCGCCATCTGATTTTTTTTGTGCTCGGGGAAATTGCTGCGCACTTTCCCCCACTACTGGGCTTCGCGCTTACGGGAGGACAGCGGCTAGCTCCACGTCATTGAATTGACTGGCTTTTCGTGAAGGCGCTCGCGCCTCGCCCGCCGTCGAGTGTCCGCATCCCCCTCATTCGCGGGGGTGTGCCTCCGAATTCCGCTGCCGATACTGCGGCCGTCTTCCGGAGGCCCCTGCCGTGCGCCGATTCCCGCTGATCGTTCCCGTCCTGCTCGCCGTGCTGGCCCTGCTGTCGCCCGAGGTCCGCGCGCAGAGTGCCGACCAGGAGGTCGTGAGCGTCGTCGATACGCCCGACCCGGTCCTGCCGGGGCACAACCTCACCTACACCGTGACCGTGCGCAACAACGGCCCCGATGCGGCGTTCAACGGCGGCATCAACGTCAATCTCGACCTCAACCTGAGCTACGTCTCGGCCAGCGCGCCGGCCGGATTCACCTGCTTCGTGTCGGGCAACAACATCAGTTGCATCAACCCGTCCTTCGGGATCGGAACCGCCACGATCAGCATCGTCGCCAAGGTCGCCGACGGCCTGATCAGCTATCCGGATGGCACCCTCACCAGCAACTTCTATCCATCGGGAACGACGACCGATCCGAATACCGCGAACAACCAGAAGGTCGCCACGACGACCTGGGACTCGCCGCAGTTCGACGCCTCGATGGCGGTCAGCCACACGCCCGATCCGGTGCGCTCGGGCCAGAACGTCACCTACACCGCCGTCGTCAGCCAGTCGGGTCCGGACACGGCGGGCCAGACCAGCTTTCAGGTCTACAACAACAACACGCTGCTGTTCCAGTCGGCGAGCGCGCCGGCGGGCTTCACCTGCACCTTGCCGAACGTCGGCTCCGCCGCGGTGTTCTCCTGCTCCGCGCCCTCGCTGGCGCCGGGGACCTACTTCTTCACCGTCGTGCTGCGCGCCGACGTCAACGTCCTCGGCCCCTTCGATTCGTCCGTGACGACCGTGTTCAACGTCAATGCGACCGGCAACGACACCAATCCCGGCAACAACAGCAAGAACGAGACGGTGCAGTACGTCACGCCGAAATCGGACATGACCATCACCTCGGTGCTCGACTCGCCGGACCCGGTGCTGGTCGACGGCGCGCTCGATTACCTGGTGACCGTGACCAACCTCGGTCCCGACCCGGCCGTCGAGGCGCGCTTCAACGTCTACAACAACGGCGGCCTGAGCTTCGTGTCGATCGTCGGCCCATCGGGATTCCCCTGCTCGCCGCCGCCCGTCGGCCAGCTGCCGGTGATCCAGTGCGGCACGTCCAGCTTCCCGGTGAACCAGCCGGCCGATTTCGTGATCACGGTGCGAGTGCCGCGCGGGTCCTACGGCCCGAACGGCGGCAGCACCCAGACGACCTTCGTGGCGAGCAGCAACAATACCGACCCGGCCAATGGCAACAACACCTGGACGGAGGTCACGACGGTGATCGCCAATGACCTCTTCAAGAACGGATTTGAGTAGCGCGGGCCCTGGTCCGCTGCTTTGGAGGTGATTCGCGAGCGAGCGGCCCGGGTGCCGCTCTACGGGTGAGGACTTTGCGCCAATTGCGGAGCGGCGGAACGCCGACAAGAGCGAACGCGGAACAACGCGACGCCGCTCCGCCATTTTTCCGCTGGCCTCGACGCGACGTCGCGGCTCAGTCCGCGCGTGAAGTCACCAGCCCCATCCGCGTCGCCGCCAATGTCGCCTCCGCCCGCGACGACACGCCGAGCTTGCGGTAGACGTCCTTCAGATACCCCGACGCGGTATGACGCGAGATGCCGAGCGACTCGGCGACCTCGGCCAGCGTGTAGCCCTTGGCGACGATGCGCAGCACGTCGACCTCGCGCGGCGCGAGCGTGGGCGTCGCCTCCGCCGCGCTCGGAGCCGGCTGGAAGTGCCGCAGCAGGCGCCGCGCGATCGACGGGGACAGGGGAGGCTGGCCGGCCGCGATTCCCCGTAGCATCTCGGCGAGCAGCTCCGGCGACTGGTCCTTCAGCACGTAGCCCTGGGCTCCGGCGCGCAGCGCCGGGAACAGGTGCGCGTCGTCGTCGAACACGGTGGCGACGACGCACAGCGAGCGGCCGGCCAGGTGCTCGATCAGGCGCAACCCCGGGCCATCCGGCAGCCCGAGGTCGATCAGCGCGAGCGGCGGTGGCGGTTCCGCGCACACCAGGCCCTCCGCGAGGGTCGCGGCGAACGCGACGACGATGCCGGGAAACGCGAGTTCGAGCGCGCGGCCGAGCCAGGCGCGACTCGCGGCGAGGTCGTCGACCACCAGCGCGCGATCGATCTCAGTCATGGGCCGCGACCGGAGCGTCGATCGGGCCGGCGAGCGGCATCGCGAGCAGCACCTTGGTGCCGCCCTCGGTGCCCGGAGTCCAGCGGATCTCGCCGGCGACCTGCGCCGCGCGCTCCCGCATCGTGCGCATGCCGCTGCCGGGGCGGGTCGCCGCGAGCGCGCCGCCGCTGCCGTCGTCGGTGAGCTCAAGCTGCAGGCGATCGCCACCCAGCCGCACCCGGACCCGCAGCCGAGTGGCCTCGGCATGACGGATCACGTTGCTGATCGCCTCGCGGACGATCCGATAGAGATGCAGCGCGTGAGCACGCTCGAGCGCGGGATCGGGCAGGTCGTCGACTTCTTCCCAGGCGAGCGCGATCCCGGCCGCGCGCAGGCGCTGCGTGGCCTCGGACTGGATCTCCGCGAGGACTTCGTGCAGCGAACCCGGTGCCCCGCGCGAGCGGGTGACGACGTCGCGCAGGTCCGCGAGCAGGGCCCGGGCGCGGTCGGCCTGGGCCGGCGACTCCGCGGCGTAGACCAGTTCGAGGAGCTTGGCGCCGAGGTCGTCGTGCAGGTCGTCGTAGATCCGCTGGCGCTCGCGGGCCGTGGCCTCGGCCGTGAGCGCTGCCGTGTCGATCGCGACGACCGGCGTCCCGCCGCGCCGCGCGGCGCGCAGGCGCAGACCGAGCGAGACGCAGAGCGCCGCGAACACCAGGGCGACGAGCCAGCCCAGCATCATGCGGGCGGCTTCGTCGGCGGCGAGCGGAGGGCCCGTGCCTGTCCGGTCATGCCGAGGCGGTCGTAGACGGCGGCGAGCCGCTCGGCCGCGGTGCGGGTGCGCGGATGATCGGGCCCGGCGAGTCGCTCGAGTGCGGCGCGGCTGTGCTCCAGCGCGGCCCTCGCGTCGGCGAGCTTGCCGAGTCGCGCGAGGCACTCGCCACGGTTGCTCTCGAAGATCGCCGCGGTCGCGCCGTTCGGGTCGAGCTTGCGGGCCCACGCCAGTGCGCCGTCGAGCTCGACCAGCGCCGCCTCCGGCCGTCCGCGCTTCATCAGCAGCATGCCGAGGTCGTTGCGCGGCGACAGCAGGGTCGGGTCTCCGGGCCCCCCCTCGGCGACCTGGGACGCGACGATCTCGGTGAGCAGTCGCTCGGCGTCGTCGAGGCGGTCGAGATCCTCGTCGGCGTAGGCGAGGACGTGCTTCGCGGAGAGCGTCTTCGGCGCGTGTTCGCCGCGGGTCTCCCGCCACGCCGCCAGCATCGCTTCCGCGACCGGTGCCGCCTCCGCCGGCCGCTGCGACTGCAGCAGCAGGACGGCGAGGTTGCGCTCCGTCGTCAGCGTCGCCGGATGGCGCGGTCCGAGGACGCGGCTGCGCAGCGCGATCGTCTCGCGCATCAGCTGTTCGGCCTCGACGACGTGGCCGGCGAGTTGCTGCAGCGCCGCCAGATGGTTGAGCGAGTACAAGGTCTCCGGATGTTCGGCCCCGAATACCGCGCGGCGCCGCGCGAGCACCGCCTCGCCGATCCGGGTGGCCTCGTCGAGCTTGCCTTCCTGCTGGAGCACGGCGGAGAGATTGTGGCGTGCCGACAGCGTGCGCGCGTGATCGGCCCCGAGCACGCGTTCCGCGTCGGGGATCAGCGTCCGCAGCATCGACTCCGCCTCGGCGAGCTTGCCCTGCGCGGCCAGCGCGTCGCCGCGCAGGACCTGGGCCTCGATCCGGTGCGGCGCATCGAGTCCGGATCCGGGCGCGAGCGCGGCGTCCAGCGCCGCCTGAGCCTCGACGATGCGGTCGCGCGCGACCTCCGCCGAGATCTCCTCGATCGTCAGGTCCTGCTCCATCGCCGCGTCCGAGCCGGCAGGCAGGCGTCGGCGGGCCTCGGCGATCAGCGCGCTCGCCCGCTCGCCGTCGCCGAGGTTGAGGGAGGTCCGGGCGAGCGTCCGGAGCAGCTTTGCAGCGACCGCATCGGGCAGGGATTCGCGCGAGAGGCCGAGCGCGGCCTGGTCGAGCACGTCGCGTACGCGCAGGTCGCGGCCGAGCGCCTGCTCCGGGTCAGCCGAGGTGAGCATCGTCTCGAGGAAGCCGCTGACCGCGGCGGCCTCGGCCGCGCGCTCCTCGGCGAGCCAGGCGTAGCGCAGCGAGACGCCGGTGGCCCCGACCAGCGCCAGAGCGACCGTCGCGGCGGCCGCGGAGAGTGCGCGGTGCCGCTGCACGAAGCGCGCCGCGCGGTACAGCGGGGTCGGCCGGCGCGCGACGACCGGCTGGCGGGCGAGCGTGCGCTCGAGGTCGTCGGCGAAGGCGCCGGCGCTGGCATAGCGCTGCGCCGGATCGACGGCGAGCGCCTTCATCACCACCGTGTCGAGGTCGCCGCGCGCGCGGGTGTCGAGGGTCGCCAGGCGTGGCGGATCCTCGCGACGCACGAGGTCCAGCGCCTCGAACAAGGTCGCGGTGCCGAGCCCCGGATGCGGCAGGCGCCCGGCGATCAGCTCGTAGCCGATCGCGCCGAGCGCGTAGACGTCGCTGCGCGCATCGAGGTCGCCGCGGCCGGACATCTGCTCGGGGCTCATGTAGGGCAGGGTCCCGAGCAGCTGGCCGGTCCGGGTCACGCCGTCGCCGTCCTGAGCGAGCCGCGCGATGCCGAAGTCGAGCACCTTCGGCGCATCGTCCGCGGTCACCAGGATGTTGCCGGGCTTGAGGTCGCGGTGGACGACGCCCCGGGCGTGCGCCGCCTCGGCCGCGCGGCAGATCGCGACCAGCATCCGGAGCTTCGCGTCCAGGTTCGGGGCGCGCTCGGCGGTCCAGCGCGCGAGGTCGGGGCCGCGCACGTACTCGAGCGCGATCCACGGCACCTCGGCGTCGCCGACGCGGGCATCGCCGGCGGCGTAGAGCCGGGCGATGCCGGGGTGCTCGAGCGCGGCCAGCAGTTCCGCCTCGCGGCGGAAGCGGACGGCGGCGCCAGCAGTCATGCCGCGCATCACCTTCAGCGCGACCTCGCGCGGCGGGTGTTCCTCGCGGGCGAGGTAGACCCGCCCCATGCCACCCTCGCCCAGCAGGCGGAGGATTTCGTAGGGCCCGATCCGGGCCGGGAAGGGCGATGGCGTGTCGGCGGGCGCCGCGTGCGGCGGCGGGGGCTGGCTCATCGGCCGATGATGCCAAAAATGCACCATCCGCCGCGCCGAAATGCCCGGCGTCAAGCCTTGTCCTGGCTTGACACCCCGCCTAAAGTTCGTCCCTTGGCCCGTCATCCCTGGGCCCGCCGAGGAGCTTCCATGAGCCTGATCCGTCGTCCGCTTGCCGTCGCCCTGCTCGGTGCCGGCCTCGCCACCTCCCTCATCGCCTGCAAGAAGGAAGAGCCCGCCGCGAACAAGCCGGCAGCCACCTCGGTGGCGGCCACCACCCCGACCGCGGCGGTCGATGCCGTGATCGCGGGCCTGAAGAGCGGCGACGTCAAGATGCTGGCCGAGACGATGATCCCGCCGACCGAGCTCGAGCGCGTCCGCAAGGAGTGGAAGGAGCGCCAGCAGCGTCCGATCAAGCCCGACGAGGCCCGCGAATTCGCCGAGAACATGGCGAAGCTCACCGCGCCGGGCGCGGAAGACCAGATGTTCGCCGAGCTGAAGCCGAAGCTCGCCGAATTCGACACCACCTACGGCGCACAGATGCCGATGTGGGTCGGCATCGGCCAGAACTTCGTCAACGAGGCGATCAAGAACAACAAGGACCTGACGCCGGAACAGCGCGACCAGGCCACCCAGACCGTCAACGGCCTGGCCAAGTGGGCGATGGAGACCAAGTTCACCGACGAAGCCAAGGCCAAGCAGGCGATCGCCCTGCTGTGCGCCGGTGCGCGCGAGATGAACCTGAAGTCGCTGGACGAGGCGCGCAAGCTCGACTTCGACCAGGCGCTGGTCAAGATGTCGATCGCGCTGCGCCAGACCAAGAAGCTGTTCGACGTCTACGGACTGTCGATGGACCAGGTGCTCGGCACCGTGAAGAGCGAGATCGTCTCGCAGGACGCCAACAGCGCCAAGGTCAAGGTCAGCTACACCGTGTTCGGCGTGGCGGTGTCCGGCGAGAACGAGATGGTCCAGGAGAACGGCCGCTGGTACGGCAAGAAGTTCCTCGAGGACCTGCGCAAGCCGAAGTCGATCTTCGACGACGCCAAGGACGACAACACCGCGTCGGGCTCCGACGAGCCGCCGAGCGAGGGCGACGGCGAGGGCGACAAGTCCGAGAACAGCGCCGACATGCCGGAGACCCCGGTGCCGCCGGCCAAGCACGGCGGCAGCCCGATCCCGCCGGCGAAGAAGTCCTAAGCCCGAATGGACACGACGCGCGGCGCGCAGCCACGCGCCGCCGTCGATCCGGTGGCGGCGACCGGCCCGATGGCGCCCACCCGACACTCCGGACCGCGTGCCCCGTGGCCCTGGCGGCTGCTCGCGTGGCTGCTGCGCCCGTGGCTGACCATCAAGACCGACCCGACCGATCCGACCACCGCGGTGGTCGCCGAGGGTCCGCCGGTCTGCTACATCATGGAGCGCTACGGCGTCACCAACGCGCTCATCCTGGAAGAGGCCTGCCGAGCCGCCGCGCTGCCGCCGCCGCTGCTGCCGATTCCCGGCGGCGTGCTGCCGCGCAACCGCTCGGTGCTGGCGCTGTCGCGGCGCGAGGGCTGGCTGTTCCGCCGGCCGCGCACCCGGACCCATTCCGGCGGCCTGGCGCAGCTGCTCGCCGCGGTGCGCGCCAATCCTTCGCTCGACATCCGGCTGGTGCCGGTGTCGATCTTCGTCGGCCGCGCGCCGTCCCGCACCACCGGCTGGTTCCGGGTGCTGTTCTCGGAAAACTGGGCGATGGTCGGACGCTTCCGCCGGCTGCTCGCGATCCTCCTCAACGGCCGCGACACCATCGTGCACTTCTCGCCGGCGGTGAGCCTGCGCGACGTCGTCGGCGAGGCGCTGGAGCCCGAGCGCACGGTCCGCAAGACCTCGCGCGCGCTCCGGGCCCACTTCACCCGGATCCGGACCGCGGTGATCGGACCCGACCTGTCGCATCGCCGCACGGTGATCGACACGCTGATCAATCGCCCCGGCGTGCAGGACGCGATCAAGGCCGCGTCGAGCAAGGAGTCCATCACGCTGTTCGCGGCCGAGGAGAAGGCGCGCGAATACGCCTGGGAGATCGCCGCCGACTATTCCAATCCGGTGGTGCGCTCGCTGTCCTTCCTGCTGACGCCGTTCTGGAACAAGCTCTACGGCGGCATCGAGATGCACCATTTCGATACCGTCAAGCGGATCGCGCCGGGCCACGAAGTCATCTACGTGCCCTGCCACCGCAGCCACATCGACTACCTGCTGCTGTCCTACCTGCTCTACATCAACGGCCTGGTCGCGCCGCACATCGCCGCCGGCGTGAACCTCAACCTGCCGCTGGTCGGGCCGATCCTGCGCCGCGGCGGCGCATTCTTCCTGCGCCGCAGCTTCCGTGCCAACGCGCTCTACGCCGCCGTGTTCTCCGAGTACACCGCGCAGCTGTTCGCGCGCGGCGTGGCGATGGAGTACTTCATCGAGGGCGGTCGCAGCCGCACCGGTCGCCTGCTGGAGCCGCGCGCCGGCATGCTGGCGATGACGGTGCGCGCCTATCTCACCGAGTCGCGCCGGCCGGTGATGTTCCAGCCGGTCTACATCGGCTACGAGAAGGTGATGGAGGCGCGCAGCTACATCAGCGAGCTGTCCGGCAAGCCGAAGGAGAAGGAATCGCTGTGGGGCCTGTTGTCCTCGGTCAAGGTGCTGCGTGAGCACTACGGCAAGGTCGCGGTGTCGTTCGGCGAGCCGATCTTCCTGTCCGCGCACCTCGACGAGGTGCAGCCGGGTTGGCGCGAGGACGTGGCCGCGAACGCCAAGCCGGAGTGGTTCAACCGCTCGGTCGGGCAGCTGGCCTCGAAGATCCTGGTCAACATCAACCGCGCCGCCGACGTCAATCCGATCAACCTGCTCGGGCTCACGCTGCTGTCGGCGCCGAAGCACGCCATGGGCGAGTCCGACCTGCTGTCGGCGCTGGCGCTGGCGAAGTCGCTGCTCGCCGACGTGCCGTATTCCGACCGCGTCACGGTGACGCCGATGACGCCCTCGGAGATCGTGCTGTACGCCGAGCGGGTCGGCTGGATCGTGCGCAGCCGCCATCCGCTGGGGGACGTACTGTCGGCCGGCGACACCCAGGCCGTGCTGCTGTCCTACTTCCGCAACAACGTGCTGCACCTGTTCGCGACGCCGGCCTGGGTGGCGACCTGCTTCCTGCACAACCGCCGGCTGCGCCGCGCGACCGTCGGCCGCCTCGGCCGCTTCGTGTACCCGTTCCTGAAGAACGAGCTGTTCCTGCCGTGGTCCGACGACGAGTTCGGCCAGCGGGTCGCCGAGACGCTCGATGCCTTCGTCAAGGAAGGGCTGCTGAAGACGGTCGGCGACGGCAAGATCCTGCGCCGTCGCGTCGGCCAGACCGATCAGGCCTTCCAGCTGCGCGTCGTCGCGCAGACGCTGGAGCAGGCCTTCGAGCGCTACTACATCGCGCTGGCGCTGCTGGTGAAGAACGGCTCCGGCGTGCTCGCGACCGGCGAGCTTGAGAATCTCTGCCACCTCACCGCGCAGCGGCTCGCGCTGATCTACGAACGCACCGCGCCGGAGTTCTTCGACAAGCAGCTGTTCCGCGGCTTCATCAACACGCTGAAGTCGCTGAAGATCGTCTGGCTGTCGGACGCCGGCAAGCTGATGTTCGGCGAGCAGCTGACCGACATCGCCGCCGACGCCAAGCTGATCCTGTCGCGCGAGATCCGCCACTCCATCCTGAAGCTGACGCCGGAGATGGTGGCGAAGGTCTGACGGCCGGCGCGCTGCATCATGGCCGCCCGGGAATTCCCGATCTCCCCGCTGCTGCCGGCGATCCTCGAATCGCTGGCGGCGACGCCACGTCTGGTGCTCGAGGCGCCGCCCGGCGCCGGCAAGACCACCCAGGTGCCGCTGGCGCTGCTCGCCGCGCCGTGGATGGCGGGGAAGAAGCTGATCCTGCTGGAGCCGCGCCGTCTCGCCGCGCGCGCCGCCGCCGGGTTCATGGCCGAGCAGTTGGGCGAGGAGGTCGGCGCCACCGTCGGCTACCGGATCCGCTTCGATTCGAAGGTGAGCGCAGCGACCCGGATCGAGGTCGTCACCGAGGCGATCCTCACCCGGATGCTGCAGGACGATCCCGAACTGCCCGGCATCGGCGCGGTGCTGTTCGACGAATTCCACGAGCGTCATCTCGACAGCGACCTCGGCCTCGCGCTCGCGCTGGAGTCGCAGGCCGGGCTGCGCGAGGACCTGAGGATCGTGGTGATGTCGGCGACGCTCGACGGCGAGCGCCTGTCGCGCCATCTCGACGCGCCGCGGCTGACCGCCGAGGGTCGCGCGTTCCCGGTCGATGTCGTCCACGTGCCCGAGCGTCCCGGCGAGGACGAGCGCGTGCAGCTGCGCCGCGCGATCGAGCAGGCACTCGCCGAGACCGACGGCGACGTGCTGGTGTTCCTGCCCGGCAAGTTCGAGATCGAGCGGGCGCGGCGGATGCTGGAGACGGTGTGGCCGGAGCGGCCGATCGACCTCCTGGTCCTGCACGGCGAGCTCGGGCTCGACGCGCAGCGCGCCGCGCTCGCTCCCTCCGCGTCCGGGCGCCGAAGAGTCGTGCTGTCGACCAACGTCGCCGAGTCCAGCGTGACCCTGCCCGGCGTGCGTGCCGTGGTCGACAGCGGCCTCGCGCGCGAGCCGCGCTTCGACCCCGATTCGGGGATGAGCCGGCTCGTCACCGTCACCATCCCGCTGTCCTCGGCGACGCAGCGCGCGGGTCGCGCCGGCCGCGTCGCGCCGGGGCGCTGCTACCGGCTGTGGCCGCAGAGCCAGCGGCTCGATCCGGCGGTGCGGCCGGAAATCCTGCAGGTCGAGTTGTCGTCACTCGCGCTGGAACTGGCGGCCTGGGGCAGTGCCGAGCACCTGCGCTGGCTCGATCCGCCGCCGCCGGGACCGATGGCGCAGGCGCGCGAGCTGCTCGCCGCGATCGGTGCGCTCGACTCCGCCGGCCGCATCACCCGTCACGGCCGCGAGCTGGCGCGGCTGCCGCTGTCGCCGGCGTTCGCGCACGCGGTGCTGGTGGCGAAGCCCGACCTGCGCGCGCTGGCCTGCGATGCCGTCGCGCTGATCGAGGCGCGCGATCCCTTCCGCGGCCCGGCGGCGCGCAACGATGACTTGCGCCTCCGCCTCGCCGCGCTGCAGCGCTTTAGGCGCGACGGTCGTCGCGCTGTTGGCGAGGCCGATGTGAACGCTCTGGCCGCGATCGACCAGGCGGCGCAGCAGCTGGCGCGCCGGGTCGGCGCCGGCAAGCGCGCGCCGCATGCCGACGACGAGCATCACCTGGCCGAGCTGCTGGCGCCGGCCTTCCCCGATCGGATCGCGCGCCGCGTGCCCGACACTGCGCTGCGCTACCAGCTCGCCAACGGCCGCGGCGCGCATCTCGCCGACGGCAGCGTGCTCGCGGGTTCCGCTTGGCTGCTGGTCAGCGATCTGCGCTTCGCCGAGAAGGACAGCACCATCCTGCGTGCCGCTCCGCTGTCGGAGTCCTGGCTCAAGTCGGCCTTGCCGGGCCGGTTCTCGAAGGGACTGTCGCGCTCGTTCAATCCCGCGAGCGCCGCGGTCGAGGCGGTCGAAGAGGAGCGCTTCGGCGCGATCGTGCTGTCGCGCCGGCAGCAGGCCTCGCCGCGCGACGCCGATTCCACCGCGATGCTGCTCGCCGGTCTCGCCGCGCTCGGCAGCGAGCGACTGCCGTGGACGGACAACCTGCGCCAATGGCAGACGCGGGTGATCTGTCTGCGCGCCTGGTGTCCAGAGCTCGGGTTGCCGGATGTCTCCGACGCTGCGCTGACGACAGCGTTGGGCGACTGGCTCGGCCCCTACGTCGCTGGCAAGTTGCGCTTGTCGGAACTCGACAGCGCAACACTCGGCGAAGCGCTGGCCGCACTCGTCGACCACCGCCAGCGCCGTCAGCTCGACGAGCAGGCGCCGGTGCAACTGACCGTGCCGAGCGGCATGTCGCGCCGCCTCGAGTATCACGAGGGTCAGCCGCCCGTTTTGGCGGTCAAGCTGCAGGAGCTGTTCGGCCTCGCCGACGGCCCGCGCGTCGCCAACGGCCGCATCGCCGTCACCCTGCATCTGCTGTCGCCGGGGCAGCGGCCGATCCAGGTCACCCAGGACCTGAAGGGCTTCTGGGAGCGAACGTATCCGGAGGTCCGCAAGGAGCTGGCCGGGCGCTATCCGCGGCATCCGTGGCCATTGGATCCCTGGTCGGCGAAGCCGACCGCCCGCGCGAAGCCGCGCGGAACGTAGGGCGGCCCCTGGCCGCCATGGCGAGGCGGTAGGGCAATGGCGCACCCCGTAGGGCGGCCACTGGCCGCCATGGCGAGGCGGTAGGGCAATGGCGCGCAGGGCGCGCCCGACGTTGGGCCGCCACCGCCGCTCTTCCTGCTCCCGGACTAGCCCTCGAATCTATCCGTAAACACCGCATCCGTGCCGACGGTCGTGAAGCTGCCGGTCGCCGACCACGGGCCGGTTCCGGCGTCGTTGCTCACCTGCACGCGCCAGTAGATCGTGGCTCCCGCCGGCAGCGCGGTGGCGGGGGTCCAGGTTGGCGATGCCAGTCCGGGGACATCGCCGAGCAGCTGGGCGAAGCCCGCATCACTGGCCACCTGCAGCCGGTAGCTCAGGTTCGGGCAGGACTGCAGCCACTGCAGCGTCGGCGTCGTCGTCACGCTGCTGCCGTTCGCCGGCGCCGTCAAGCTGGCGGCACCCGGCAAGTTGAGTGCGGTGGTCGACTTCACGATGCCGCTCTGCATGCCGTACAGGTAACCGCAGGCGTCGATGAACATGCCGGTGAAGTAGTAGGAGATGTTCGGAACCGGTGACAGCACCTTGCTGAACGTGCTGTTGGCGCTGAACGGACCCTGCCCGACGTACAGTCCGGAGTTGGCGAACAGTCCCGACTGCAGGCCGAGATAGGCGTTGCCGCGGTTGTCGAAGGCGGCTGCCGACACCTGGCTGTAGGTCGGCAGGTTCTGGAACACGAACAGGTTGGCGCCGTTGTCGGCCGGCGCCGAGGCCGAGGCCTGGTGGCCGTTGGGGTCGAACGAGCTGGTCGTGAACAGCGTGTTGCTGGCGCGGTCGATGAAGACCGCGGTGTTGTTGCCGGTGGCCGCGACGGTCGCGAACGCCTGGGTGCCGTTGGCGCCCGACCGCATCACGCCGCCGGTCTCGGTCCCGAGGAAGACGTCGTTGGCGGCATTGACCGCGACGTTGAATGCCATTCCGCCATTGCCGGCACTGCCGTTGAGCGTGTTGTCGAAACCGGCGTAGTCGGACGATGCCGAGACGTTGCTGGGGCTGCCCCAGCCGTTCGACACGTAGAGCTTTCCGCTCGGGCTTTCCGCCATGCCGGAGAAGCGAAGTCCGGGCACCAGGATGGAGCCGTTCTGGACCCAGGTCTGGCCCTCGTCGGTGGACTTGAACAGCGCGCCGTGGGTGTGGGATCCGTTCGAGGCGATGTTGGCGAAGGTGGTGTAGCCGGTCCACAGTCCGCCATGGCTGTCGGCGAACAGGAAGTTGGCGCGATGGCGGGTGATGCCGTTCACCACCTGGGTCCAGCTCGCGCCGTCGTCGGTCGAGCGGAACAGGCCGCCGGCACTCTGGTACCTCGGCTGGTTGCTGGCGATGGCGACCAGGTGGCCGTTGGCGAGCTTCACCGCGTCGAACACCGGTGCGCTGCCGACCGTGGCGGCGCCGAGGATCGCCCAGCTCGCCGCATGGTCGGTCGAGCGCCACAGGCCGCCGGCGCCGGCGAGCAGATCGCCGTTCGCCGCGATCGCCATCCGCAGGACGTCGGTGGAGGCGAAGCCCGTGCCGCTCGCCTGCCAGCTGGCGCCCTGGTTGGTCGAGGCGAACATCTCACCGGCGAAACTGCCGTCCATCCACAGGTAGTAGCCGAGGCCGGCGACGAGCCGGCCCTGGCCGTCGAGCAGGAGGCTGCGCACCGGCTTCGACGGGAGTCCGGCCGACACGTTGGTCCAGGCTCCGCCGTTCGACTTCTCGACGCCGGCATCGTGTCCCGCGTAGACCATGCCGCTGGCGCCATCGACCGCCAGCGAGCTGACGTTGCTGTTCGGGATCGCAGTGCCGAACGCGGACCAGGTGCTGCCGGACAGCTGCAGCACGCCGTTGCCGTAGGTCGCGGCGATCACGCTGCCGTTCGGCAGCCGCGCCAGCGCCTTGATGTAGGGCGGCACCGTGAAGCCGGTCAGGTTGGCGACACCGCCGTTGAGGCTGCTCCAGGCGCTGCCGTTGTAGCTGTACAGGCCGCTGCCGAAGTTGATCGGATTGGGCTGGAAGTTGCCGGTGGTGCCGGTGCCGGCGATCAGGTGGCCGGCGCCGTCGTCGACCAGTGCGGTGATCGCCAGCGGCGCGCCGACGACCGGCGACCAGGCGTTGGCGACGGCGTCGTAGCGCACCAGTCCGACGGCGGGCGTGCTCTGGTCCTGGTCGACGCCGGCGTAGACGATGCCCGCCGGAGTCACGTACAGCACGTTGATGCCGAGCGCATGCGGCGAGGCGGTGCGCGTCCAGGTGGCGCCGCCGTCGCTCGAGCGGATCACGCTGCTGAGGTTGGCCGCATACAGATCGCCGTTGACTGGGTTGACCGCGATCGCGGTGACGTTGTCGGGCGGCTGGCTCGGCAGCGGGGCGAAGCTCGGCGGGGCGGCGACCGTGCCGGCCGCGACCAGGCCGAGGCCGGCGATGGCGAAACGCGCGGTGGTGATCATGTCCGCCCCTCCCCGACGGAACTGTCGACCCGAGTCCAACGAACGATCGCCGACGAGCGAACGCGCGGCGCGACCCGCGGCGACAAGCGGCGGGAAAGCAGTGGCGGGCGGGTGCGGGTAGAGCGGCCCTTGGGCCGCCAGGACCTTGCCGCTTCGGGCGGGATGGCAGGGCAGCGGACCGAGGTCCGCTCTACGGGTGCGGAGAGGTCCGCGTCACGCGTCGAGGTCGGGGATCAGCTTGCTCTCGAGCCAGGTGATCATGTCCTTGATCCGGAGCTTGCGCTTCTTCAGCCGCTTGATCTGCAGCTCGTCCTCGTCGTGCGCCTGATCCAGCCGCTCGATCGCGCGGTCGAGATCCCGGTGCTCCTGCTTCAGCTCGATCAGTCGGCGCGCGATGGTGGCGGTATCGAGCTCGGTCATGGCGACTCGCGGTTGGGAGATGTAGGGCGGGTCTGGACCCGCCGGCGTCCGACCAGCGCTAGCCGCAGTCGAGGTCGCCGATGTCAGTGTACGACGGGGATCGACGGCGAGGGACCGTGCCGCGGGTCCATTCCGACGACGATGGTCGCGACCCGTTTCAGGCGTCGGGACGACTCGATGACGCCGCTTCCCCTCTACACCTCGGTCGAACCGTGGATCGCGCTGGCGATCGTCTTCGCGCTGCCGCCCATCACGATCCGACGTGCGAGGTCGGTTGAATTCGGTGCGTGGAGGCTGGCGGTGGGTTACCTGCTGGCGCTGTTGCCCCTCGTCCTCCTGACCGTGCCGCTGATTCCGGAGCCTTCACCCCGCCGCTGCCTCCGACCGCGGACAGCAATCCGGCAGCCATGTCGTTCATCGGGTTCTGCCAAGGCTGGTCGCTGTTCCACGATCACCTCCCCATGGTGCTGGCCGATGTCCTGGCAGTGGGAGTCATTGGAATCTCCCTGGTGCTGGTCCCCCTGCAGGCCGCGCTGCGCCGCGCGGGGATGCCGGTGGCACCCGGAATGCTACTGACTGCTCCGGTCATTGCCGTTGTCGTGGCCGTACTGATTCGTCTGCCTCCGGGCCTGTCCAGGTCCATTCCGATCTGCAGCCAGGATCCGTGGTCGCTGTACGCGACGCAGTGGGTGGCCCTCGTCATCGGTTTCGTGCTCGGCGCCCGGCTACCCTGGCGAGCGACGATCACCCGGCCAAGGGCCGAAGGCGTCGCTTCGAATTCGGATCGGATGGCGATGATCCGGGCCCTCGGCGACGCCCCGACCGGCCCGCCCTGCGGCCACTGATCGCTTCAAGCCGCTTTTCATCGGAGACGGGCGCGAAGCGCCCGTCCCGGTACAATCGCCGACCCGCCGCGTCCGTCCCGGCGGGTCCGTCGGAATCACGCCATGAACGCCCCCGCCCGCAAGCTCGACTTCGAATCCAACAAGCGCGCCAAGCGCCTGCGCCGCCAGGTCGGCGAGGCGATCGCCGACTACAACATGATCGAGGAGGGCGACCGCGTGATGGTCTGCCTGTCCGGTGGCAAGGATTCCTACACGATGCTCGACATCCTGCGGAAACTGCAGGCCAAGGCGCCGGTGAACTTCGAGCTGACCGCGGTGCATCTGGACCAGAAGCAGCCCGGCTACGACCCCGAGATCCTGCCGAATTACCTGAAATCGACCGGGGTGCCGTTCGAGATCCTGGAGCAGGACACCTACAGCGTGGTGAAGCGCGTCGTGCCCGAGGGCAAGACCATGTGTGGCCTGTGTTCGCGGCTCCGGCGAGGCTCGCTATACACCTACGCGGCGGCCAAGGGCTACACCAAGATCGCGCTCGGCCACCATCGCGACGACATGGTCGAGACGCTGTTCCTCAACATGTTCTTCCAGTCGAAGCTGTCGTCGATGCCGCCGAAGCTGCTGTCCGACGACGGTCGCCACGTCGTGATCCGGCCGCTGGCCTATTGCGCCGAGGACGACATCGCCGAGTACGCCGCCGAGCAAGCCTTTCCGGTGATGCCCTGCAACCTCTGCGGCTCGCAGGAGAACATGCAGCGCAAGGTGATCAAGGCGATGCTGGCGGACTGGGAGAAGAAGACGCCGGGCCGGGTGGAGAACGTGTTCCGCGCGTTGACTTCGGTGAAACCGTCCCAATTGGCGGATCGCGAGCTGTTCGATTTCGCGGGACTCGGCGCGCGCGGCGACGTCCGGCCGGACGCCTCGACCTGGCTGGCCGATCCCGCCGCCGCCGAGTAGCCCCCTCACCCTGACCCTCTCCCCCGCTCGCGGGGGAGAGGGGATCGCAGTGCCCGCTTTTCTGGGCCCTGGGCCCTATGCCCTGGGCCCTCGCAGCAACGACGCCGCCACCCTACAAGGCCCCAAGACCCGACATGTTCTTCCGCAACCTGACCCTGTTCCGCTTCAGCAAGTCCGCCGCCGAGGTCTTCGACGAGACCCTGTCCGATCACCTGGGCAACAAGACCCTGCGCCCGGTCGGGCCGCTGGAGCTGTTCTCGCGCGGCTGGGTGTCGCCGTTCGGCGGCGATTCCGAGGTCCTGAACCACCAGCAGGGCCAGTACGTGCTGCTGACCCAGGGCGGCGAGGACAAGATCCTGCCGTCGTCCGTGGTCAACGAGGCGGTGTCTGCCAAAGCCAAGAAGCTGGCCGAGGACCGCGGCAAGCCGGTCGGCGGGCGGGAGCGCAAGCGGATCAAGGATGAGGTCCTGACCGACCTTTTGCCCCGGGCCTTCGCCCGGCCGTCGCGGCTTTCGGCCTATTTCGACCGCAAGAACGGCTGGGCGGTCATCGACACCTCGTCCCGCAAGGCAGCCGAGAACCTGCTGACCCTGTTCCGCGAGACCGTGGAGAGCTTCCCGGCCTTGCCGCTGGACCCCGCCGAGGCCCCCCGGGGGCTGATGACCGAGTGGCTGTCCGGCGGCACCCTGCCGGAGGGCTTCGCCCTGGGCGACGAGTGCGAGCTGAAGGACCCGGCCGACCAGGGGGCGATCGTCAAGGCCCGCCGCCAGGACCTGACCGCCAGCGAGATGCAGGAGCACCTGAAATCCGGCAAGCAGGTCTCCCAGCTGGGCCTGGTTTATGACGATCGGATCAGTTTTACCCTGGGTGACGATCTGGTGCTGCGCAAGTTCAAGTTTCTCGATATCGTCACCGAGGAGTTGGAGCGCAACGAGCGCGATTCGGCCGAGGCCGAACTCGACGCCCGCTTCGCCCTGATGACGCTGACCACGACCCCGCTGCTGGAGCGACTGGACGAGATCTTCAAGCTGCCGCGACCGCGCGAACGCAAGGGCTAGCCGAGCGCGGTCGTCTCCCGGAATGAACAAAGACGACCGTCAATTCCTGGAACTCGAGACCGACAGCGGGCGCCGCATCCGCGTCCTGCATGCCGAGCACCCGCGCGCGCGCCGGCTGAGCCTCACGGTCGGCGCCGACGGCCCGCGGGTGTCCTCGCCGCGCGGCGTCCATCCCGTTCATCTCAAAGCCTTTCTTCGAGAGAACCTGCACTGGCTGGAGCGCAAGCTGCGCGAGCTGGAGCGCCTCGGCCAGCGCCTCGCGGCCCCGACCCCGGGCCGCCGCGATTCGCTGCTGTGGCGCGGCGAGCGCCTGCCGGTGCGCTGGGAGCACAACGTGTTCCCGCGGATCCGGGTCGAGGACGGAGTGATCACCTTCGCCCTGGACCTGGAACACCCCGACGCCCAGCGCATCGAGCAGCGGGCGGTGCGCAGCTTCATCATGACCCAGATGAAGCGCGAGGTCGCCGCGATCGTGGCGGAGCTGGAGCCGGCGGTCGGCAAGCCGGTCCGCTCCACCCGCCTGCTGCCGATGAAGAGCCTGTGGGGTTCGCTGTCGATCAGCGGCCGGATGACCCTGGACCTCGCGCTGATGCTGGCGCCGCCCGCGGCGCTGCAGTACGTCGTCGCGCACGAGATGTGTCACCTGTGGATCCGCAACCACGGCAAGCGCTTCTGGGCGCGGGTCGAGGCTGTACATCCCGAGTTCGAGCAGGACCGTCACTGGCTGTCGAAGTACGGGCACGTGGTGAAGGCGGAGCTGGCGCGGTGGATCGGGAGCGAGCTGGATTGAACCCGGGGCGCTGGCCTTGAACGAGCGCGGGTGCCGAGGATCAATGAACGGTCGTCGACGATGAGTCCGCTCGACCTCCCGCTATGGGCGCAGATTCCGATCGTGTTCGTTGCCTCCCAGTACCTGGTGGGGCCGATTGCCGTGCGGTTCCTGACGAAGGTGCCCGAGTCCTACCGATTGCCGATCCTTGACGCGGACGAGGTGCTGGCCGGCAGCGTCCTGGCGAAGCGACGGCACGCGGAGCTCGAGCGCCTGGGGTTCGTGCCCGCCGGCGCGACGGGAGTGCCTCGGCTGCGGGCCCTCCTGTATGTCCGCCCCGATGAGGGCTCGTCGGCGACGATCATGGAGTCGTCCAAGGGCGTCTGGGTGTCGTTCGCCCAGCAGATCGGCGGCACGGTGTTGTCGGTCAGCAACTCGACGATGCCCGGCGTCTACCCCGCGTGGGGTCGCAAGGACGCCTACGGTCTCCCGGCAGCCACGGAGACAGCCGACCTGTACAGGGTGTTTCAGGTGCTACGAGGACGCCGCGAAGGAGAATGGCGGCGATCCAGCCCGGAGACGGAGTTGTCGCTGACCCAGGACTTCGCGAACGAGGAATTGCAGCATCTGGTGGAGATCGGATTCTATTCTTCGCGGGTTCAAAGCGGTCATCGCAGCGTGAGCCTGTGGGCCGCCTTCTACATGACCTGGCGCATGGCTTGGCCGGTGAAGTCGATCCGCCTGTGGCTGGCGCGGCGGCGGACCTTCGGCGCGATCGCCGGAACGGCTGCGCCGGCGTCCTGATGCTGGCGCACGACGTCTTGAAACGTCGTCGAGAATCGAGGCGACGGCGCGCCGCGCGCCGACTTCCATCCGCACCTCACGTCGATGCGGGGTCCGTCGGGAGCGTCGGCGCGCAGCGCGCGCCCTACGGTGGCGCGCGCCAGAGGCTGATCACGTTCCAGCCCGTCGACGACGCGCTGCTCCGCCGCAACTCCAGCGCGATGCAGTAGCGCGGCTCGATCGGATCGCACGCCAGTGCCGAGG
Organism: Ahniellaceae bacterium; assembly: GCA_044221335.1. Taxonomy (GTDB): domain Bacteria; phylum Pseudomonadota; class Gammaproteobacteria; order Xanthomonadales; family Ahniellaceae; genus JBGAPI01. The sequence goes on along the minus strand of JBGAPI010000021.1, from coordinate 59,878 downwards.
CGCGCTCGCCCTGCTGGAATCCGGACACGACGGGCGTTCCGCGGGGAAGCACACCGGCAACCAGGCCGGCGGTCAGCTCCGACAGGCCCAGCGCCGTGAACGGGGGCGACCACTCCGCCGGCTCCTTGCCGTGCATCGACTGGATCTGCGCGAGCGCGGCCCAGCCGGCATCGCTGGCCGGCGTGATCGGAGTGCCGCTGGCGAGGCGGCCGCTGCGTCCGCCGCGAGCGCGCAGAGTGGCGAGCGCGTCGTCGAGGCCGATCGCGGCGAGATAGTCGGCGCAGGTTCGGCCGTCGGCGTCGGCGGCGTCGGTGCGGGCGCCTAGTTCGAGCAGCGCGCCGATGGTTTCGGCGTCGTCGACGCCGGGCTCGCGGCAGAGCTGCAACAGCAGCGGCTTGCCGTCGGCCAGCGGTCGCTCGAGATCGCCGCCGTGGGCGACCATCTGTTTCAGGTACGCGCGGCCGCGGTCGCGCTGGTCCAGCGTCGCCATCTCCGAAAGCACGGTGCCGTTGCCGACGGTGGCGTTCGGATCGGCTCCGTGGTCGAGCAGCGCGGCGACCGCGCCGTCGATCTTGTTCTGCGCCGCGTAGAACAGCAGTGGGCGGCCGTCGATCTTCGCCTTGGCGCTGGCACCCTGCTCAAGGAAGCGACGGACATCGGCGACCTGCTCGTCCCGGAGCGCCTGCGTCAGCAGGGCCGTCAGCACCGACTCGCCGCGCGGGAATATCGGATCGTCGAAGATCGCGGCCGGCGATACCAGCGGCGGGCCGCTGGCGCAGACGACCGCCGCGCGTGCGCCGTTGCCCGCCAGCCAGCGCGCGGCATCCAGGTCGCGTGCGCCGGTCACGTCGCACAAGGCGCGATCGAAGTCCTGCGGCAGCCACAGCAGGGTGTGGATGCGGTTGATCGCCGGCGAGCCCCAGACCCGGCCGCCCCGCAGGTTGTCGTAGCCCTTGGTGATCGCCAGCAGGCTGGCGCCCAGGAACACGACGGCGATCAGCGCCAGCGTGGTCATCTCGACGAGATCGACGAGAAGGCCGAGCGGGCCCGGTCGTGCGTCCTCCGGAAGCGTGGTGACGGCGCCGAGCAGGCGCCTGGCGGCGCGACCGAGACTGCCGCTCACGAGCGCCAGGCTGATCAGCACGAACAGCGCTCCGAACAGCATCAGGCCGAGGCTCTTCAGGAACACCACCGCGATCAGGAAGGTGCCGATCAGCCCGAACTGGACGACACGCTGGGCCATCGGGCCCGCGCGCAGGCGGCCCGCCGCCGCGCGGGCGCGTTCGCGTGATCCGCCGCGGGATGGCCACAGCACGTGTCCGGCGACGAACAGCAGCGCGGCGCCGAAGAGCGCGACCGCGGCAGGGACGACCCAGATGCCGAACAGCGAGTACTCGACGACATCATCCGGATGCCCGGGGTCGACCTTCAGCTGCACTTCGGCGCCGATCGGCGGAGCGTTGCCGCCGGCCAGCGTCGCCTGCAGCTCCGGCATCTTTCGCCCGTCCGGCGAGGACAGGCGGTAGCTCACCACGGCGTAGCGGGTCGTCGACGTGCGGGTGCCGCGCTTCTCGCGGGTGGTGCTGGTGACGACGTCGTGGCCGCTCACCGTTCCGATGACGGTGGGCCAGGCCAGTTCGGCGAGCCGGTCCGAGACCAGGCGGTATTCGCCGAGCCCGAACGCCGCCGCGAGGGCGAGAACGAACAATCCCTTCAGCGCTTGCACGATGCGTGTTCCTCGGTCGCGGTCGTCGGGCCGCAGGATCGACCCTGCCCACAGGAACGCAAAGCACGGCCAGATGCGGACAGCCTGCCGCACCCGTCGATGCTACCCGGCCGCTCGGTGCTGTCGTCCCGGCGGCTGCGCGGGCGCCGTCCCGCCAACGATCGACGCTGCGGGGCGCTTCGGCAGCCTGCTAGGTCGAACGGGTACCGTCGATCGTTGCGGCGCCGTCGGCCGCAGTCGCCGCGGCCACACCCCGGGAAAACGCCGGCGCTTCGGCGAAAAATGCCGTGATCGGCTCCGCCACGCTGGCCGGGTTTTCCAGGTGCAGGTGATGGCTGCCCGGAACCCGCAGCAGTCGCAGTCCGGGTACGGCATCCATCCGCCGCTGCATCGACGGCCCGCCGACGAACGGGAACGGCGGATCGGCCATGATCGCGAGCGTCGGCACGGTCAGGCCGGCGAGGTAGGCGAGAACCTGCTCTTCCGTCAGCCGAATGGCACTGGTCAGCGTCAGTCGAGGGTCGCTCGACCAGACGAAACCACCATCGACCGCACGGGTGCCGCGGGTGACGAGTCGCGTCGCCGCCTCGCGCGACAGCGCCATGGTGTCGCTCTTCATCCGCGCACGCACCGCCGGCTCGAGGTCGGGGAACACGCGCAGCGACTTGGAGCGGATATCGATGCGGTCGGTCAGTGCGGCACGCAGCAGGCCGAGCGCCTTTTCCGGCGGCGTCGAGATCGGTCCCAGCGCCTCGATCAGCGCGAGCCGTTCGACCCGCTCCGGCCGGGCCGCCGCGTAGACGCTGGCGATCGCGCCGCCGAGCGAGTGGGCGACGATCCGGCAGCGCTCCCAGCCGAGCGCGTCGAGCGCCAGGTCGAGGTCGTGCAGGTAGTCGATGTAGTGGTACCAGGCGCCGTCCGGCCGATGCTGCGAGCGCCCGTGGCCGGGCCAGTCCAGGGCGACGATCCGATGGCCAGGCAGCAGCGGCGCCAGGGTCTCGAACGACGCGGCATTGTCGAGCCAGCCGTGCAGCGCGATCAGCGGGATGCCGTCGGCGGGGCCGTATTCGACGGCGGCGAGCTCCAGGTGGGGGAGGCTTAGGCGCAGTTCCTTCATCGGGGTCGATCGAGCGCTCGTGGACGACATGAGCGCAGGGTACAGGGCGCCGGACCCGGTTCGGGCTGGCGGATTCGACTGGTTTAGGTGTGTTTCCGCCACGGCCGAAGCGAAGGCGCTGGATTGCTTCGCTGCGCTCGCGCTGACGGGACTCGGGCTGGGGGCTATGCCAACCAGTCCCCGGCAATACCCCGCAGCAACCCCAGCAGCGCCTGCACGTGATCCGCCCGCTCGTTCAGCGCCCGGATGTAGCGCAGCTCCTTGCCGCCCGCCCCGGTGAACTCCTCGGCGCCGCGCAGAGCGATTTCCTCGTCGGTTTCCAGGCAGTCGACGGCGAAGCCGGGGCAGAGCACGTCGAGCGTGCCGATGCCGGCGCGGCCGAGTTCCTTCAGTGTCTCGTCGGTGTACGGCGACAGCCAGGGCTCGCGGCCGACGCGCGACTGGAACGCGACCTGGAACGCGGCGTCGGGCAGTTCGAGCGCCTTCTGCAGCGCCGCCGCGGTGCGCAAGCACTCGGCCTGGTAGGGATCGCCGGCGGCGACATAGCGTTCCGGGATGCCGTGGAAGGACAGCAGCAGCTTCTCGCCGCGGCCGCGCGCCGCCCAGTGTTCGCGCACCGACGCCGCCAACGCGGCGACATAGGCGGGGTGGTCGGTGTAGCTCGTCACCCAGCGCAGCTCCGGCAGGACCCGCCAGCTCGCGAGTTCGGCGCTGACAGCATCGATCACGGCGGCCGTGGTCGTCGCCGAATACTGCGGGTAGAGCGGCAGCACCACGAAGCGGCCATGGCCGGCCTCGGCCAGTTCCCGCAGCACCTGGCGGATGGACGGATTGCCGTAACGCATCGCCAGCGCGACGGCGCTGCCCGGCCCGATGGCCTTGCGCATTCCCGCCGCCAAGGCCTCGGACCCGACCAGCAGGGGCGAGCCGGCTGCGGTCCAGACCGCCTGATAGGCGTGGGCGGAACGGCGGGGCCGGATGCGCAGGATGACTCCGTTCAGGATCAGCCACCAGAGCCAGCGCGGCTGCTCGACGACGCGCGGATCCCAAAGGAATTCAGCGAGATAGCGCCGGACTGCCGCAGTGGTCGGGGCGTCCGGGGTTCCCAGGTTGACCAGCACGATCGCCGTCCCGGAAGCCGCCGGCCGCCCCGCTGCATCCAACCGCACCCCACGAAAGTACTTCCCCATGAGTCGTTCGCTCTTCACCGGGGATGGCGGCGCCGCCGCCACCCCGTCCGTAAGTGTTTGATGGGCTGAGCGATCGTGATACGCTCAACGAGCCGCAATGCGCCCTGCGGCGAATAATCCAAGAATTAGAACACAACCCGACGAACCATGAGTCCGCTCAAGCGGCTAGCTGGAGCCATCGTGCTCCTCCTGTCACCGGTCCTCGCGCTGGCGGACCCGGTCGGTTTTGGTTCGTGGGATGACGCCCTCTACAAGGTCGACCTCGCGAACGGCCACATCACCGAGGTCGGCAAGTTCGGCAGTACCGGCGGCGTCGCGATCACCGACGTCGAGGGCCTGGCGTTCGCACCCGACGGCACACTGTACGGCGTGTCCGACGGCGTCGAGACGCTGATCCGGATCAGCACCAGCAGCGGCCATGCGACGGTCGTCGGCTCGCTCGGCCTGCAGGGCCAGGGCACCGGTCAGTTCAACGCGCTCGACTTCGGTCTGGCGGCCACCTGCGACGGCCGGTTGTGGGCCTCGTCGGACACCACCGGCAAACTGTGGGAAGTCAACGTCAGTTCGGGCGCCACCCGGCTCGTCGGCACCCTCGGCGCCGCCATCACCGGTCTCGCCGCGAAGGGCAGCAAGCTGTACGGCATTTCGATCGGTGACGGCGCGGCGCTGTACGAGATCAATCCAGCCGACGCCTCCGCCACTCGCATCGGAACCCTCGACACGCCGCGCAAGTTCTACGACGGCGGCCTCGACTTCGACGCCAACGGCACGTTGTGGGCGAGCCTCGACTACAACCCGCCGCCGGCCAACGAGCCGCAGGTGCTGCGCGCCAGCGACCTCGCGCGGATCGACCTCGCGACCGGCAAGGCCACCGTCGTCGCGACCATGGACGGCCCGAACTTCATGGAGATGGAAGGCCTGGCGCTGTCGGTGCCGGCGCCTTGCGGAACCGCGAGCGGCGGCAGTTCCGCCGCGACCGTGCCGACGCTGTCGCCGGCCGCGCTGATCGTCCTGTTCGCCCTGGTCGGCATGATCGGCGGCGCCTTCGGTCGTCGTCGCTAGGTCCGCGCGGCGCATCGCGCCGGGATTGCGCCGTCGTTCATCCGCCGCACGCGTTCGCCGGTCTAGACTTCGCTCCTCTCGAATGAAGGAGTGGCTCATGCATGCCGGTATCTCCCTGCGCTGGATCTCCTGCCTGCTGATCGGACTGCTCGGCGCCAGCGGCGCCGCTGCCGGGACCAATTCGCGGGCCGACAACGCGGTCCGGGTCTTGAAGGAGATCATGCAGGCGCCGGACAAGCGGGTGCCCGACGCGATCGTGTCGAAGGCCGAGGCGATCGCGGTGATCCCGGACGTGATCAAGGCCGGCCTCGTGGTCGGAGGGCGCCACGGCAAGGGCCTGGTGTCGGTGCGCGGCCGCGACGGCACCTGGTCGAATCCGAGCTACATCTCGCTGACCGGCGGCAGCTTCGGCTTCCAGGCCGGCGTGCAGTCGACCGACGTGGTGCTGGTGTTCCGCTCGCGCCGTGGCGTCGACTCCATGGTCGACGGCAAGTTCACCCTCGGCGCCGACGCCGCGGTGGCGGCCGGCCCGGTTGGTCGCAACGCCAGCGCCGCGACCGATTCCGAGCTGAAGGCCGAGATCTATTCCTACTCGCGCAGCCGCGGACTGTTCGCCGGCGTGGCGCTGGACGGCGCGGTGATCGCGATCGACAACAGCGCCAACGAAGCGGCCTACGGCAACGACGCCACGGCGACCGAGATCTTCGAGGGTCGGATCGGCAAGGTCCCGGAGGCCGTGGTCGGCTTCCGCGACACGCTCGAGGAATACACCAACAAGTAGAGCGGAGCCAATTTCGCCGATCTACCCGCCCGCGAACCCGATCCGCCCCCCCGACCCTGATCCGACCCCCGGCCCGTCATTGCGAGCGCAGCGAAGCAATCCAGTGCCTTGAGTTCTGACTCTGGCGCGACGAAGAGCAAAGGCGCTGGATTGCTTCGCTGCGCTCGCCATGACGGGGACCAGCGCGGGTTGGGGGTCGGGACAGGCGGCGTCCCCGCGCCAAACCGTGACCTCCGGCGTCAGCGCCGAAACGGCACAGGCGTTATGCTGCAGTTCTTCCCCGCTTTCGAGGTTGCTCCATGGGTGGTTTCTCTCTGGGACATTGGCTCATCGTCCTGGCCGTCGTCGTCCTGGTCTTCGGCACCAGCAAGCTGAAGAATCTCGGCAGCGACCTCGGCGAGGCGGTCAAGGGCTTCAAGAAGGGCATGGCCGGCGACGAGCAGCCCAAGATCAAGGACGAGAGCGCCGACAAGTCGTCCGACAAGCCGGGCGACTCCAAGTCCTGATCCGGCGCCATGTTCGACATCAGCTCGGGCGAACTCGGCGTCATCGCCGTAGTGGCCCTGATCGTGCTCGGTCCGGAACGGCTGCCGAAGGCGGCGCGCGTCGCGGGTGCGATGCTGCGCAAGGCGCGGCTGGCCTATACCGAGGTCCGTGACCAGGTCGAGCGCGAGCTCAACGCCGAAGAACTGAAGCAGCAGATGGCGGCGGCCCGGGCCGGGATCGACGAGGTCACGAAGCCGCTCAACGAGGCGGTGCGCGATACCGACAACGCCCTCCGCGAGGCCGAACGCGCGGCCAAGGCCGAACTCGACGACCTCTCAGCGCGGGCCGCGGCGGCGACCGGACCGGAGGCCACGTCGGCTTCCGCTGGCGCCGAAGCCGCGTCGGACGCCAGCGCCGGGAGCTCGGAAACGTCGGTCGCCGGCGCCGCGAGCTCGGACGCCGCGGACGTCGACGCCGCACCACCGCAGATGGAGCTGCCGTTGATCCCGACGCCGCCGAAGCCCGCGGCCGACGCCAGGTCCGGCGCGTCGGTGGCGGGTGCGGCGACGACACCGGAGTCGCCGTGAACGACTCCGCTCCCGACACCGGCACCGAAGACGCCGGCGAGCAGACCTTCCTGTCGCACCTGGTCGAGCTGCGCTCGCGACTGGTCAAGGCGGTCGCGGCCTGGGCGGTGGCGATGGTGTTCGCCGTGCCCTACGCCCGCGACCTCTACGCCCTGCTGGCGAAGCCGCTGGTCGCGCAGCTGCCCGAAGGCGGGCGACTGATCGCGATCGACGTCGCCGGACCGTTCGTGGTGCCGTTGAAGCTGGCCGCGTTCTCCGCGCTGGCGGCGGCGATCCCGGTCATCCTCTACCAGGCCTGGGCCTTCGTCGCGCCCGGCCTGTACCGCCACGAGCGCCGCCTTGCGGTGCCGCTCCTGCTGTCGTCCGTGCTGCTGTTCTACGCCGGCGTCGCCTTCGCGTATTTCCTGGTGCTGCCGACCGCATTCCACGTGCTGGCGGCGATGACGCCGGACGGCGTCGCGATGATGACCGACATCGCCCACTACCTCGATTTCGTGCTGACCACCTTCTTCGCGTTCGGCGTCTGCTTCGAGGTGCCGGTCGCGATCGTGATCATCGCCGCGCTGGGCTGGTTCACCCCGGCACAGATGGCCGCGGCCCGGCGCTACGTGATCCTGGGCGCCACGGTCGCCTCGGCGATCCTGGCGCCCCCCGACGTCACCTCGATGCTGCTGCTGGCGATCCCGCTGTGCATCCTGTTCGAGGTCGGGCTGGTCGCGGCGCGGCTGGTGACGCCGCGCGAGAAGGTGGCGAACGCGTAGGGCGGCCTCCGGCCGGCCGGGTGCAAGCTCTCGGCAGCGCGAATCGCGACCTGCCGCGCTGCGCAGATGCGCCGTTCGAGGTCCATCGTTCTCGACGTCCTTCGTTCAACGGGCGCCGCAGCAACTTCGCACCGGACGACGGAGGGGTAGTACCCGCCTGCTCGCCGCAGCGCGGGCCCTGCCCGCCATCGCGAATCGTCCCGGAATCGGCGTGCCGGGCGCGCCAAAAAGAATGCGCCCCGGAGGGCGCATCTTCATGTCCTGAGCTTGCCGCCGTCGGCCCTCTCCCGCAGGCGAGAGAGGGCGATGACCGGCGTCCCGCGCGTCCCGACTACATGGGCGGCGGCGGCGGAGCCGACGGCGGTTCGCCCGGCGGCGGGCCCATCGACGGCGGGAAGCTCGGCGGGGCCGACGCGGTCGCGCCGAACACGTCGAGATAGGCGGTGTACAGCGCGCCGCCCGAGATGGCGGCCATCACGGCGCCGTGGATCATCGCGCCGAGGACGGGGATGAACATGACAGGCGACAGGATCAGCGCGGCCAGGAACACCAGCACGGCGTAGAGCAGCACGGCGCCGACATTGGCGATGCAGGCGCTGATGCTCTCCTTCATCGCGTCGAACGGCGCGACGTTGTCGAGCATGGTGCGGGCGACCGCGAAGAACGTGGTGAACGCGATCGCGATGCCGATGGCGAGCATGATCACGGCGCCGACGAGTCCGCCGACGACCCCGATACCGCCGCCGGCGCGTCCACCCGCCACGGCCGCCGCGATCACCGCGCCGAAGATCACCGCGCCGATGATCGCCGCGACGATGCCGCCGGCGACCAGGGGCAGGCAGAGCGTCAGCATCGGGCCGGCCTTGCCCGGCTGCTGGAAGGCGGTGAACAGCTGGCCGACCTCGGTCGGTCGTCCGGCCTCGTGCTCGCGCAGGGCCCAGAACAGGCCGCCCAGCAATGCGGGGCCGATGATGAGGTTGACGATGCCCAGGACCGGAACGCCGCTGATCACGCCGATGATCAAGGCCATCACGCCGAAGACCTCGGGCTTGGCGAGAATGCGCTTGGCGCCTTCGGTGACCCATTCGACGCCGCGTCCCGCGGCGACCGTACGAAAACTCATGGTGATGCTCCTCGAGTGGACGGGCCAGGACCCGAACGATGCAGACTAGGGAAGGTTGGATCAAGTATCAATGTCCGGTGGCCTCCCGGTCGGGTCCGCCCGCACACTCGGGAAATCCAGTCGCGACGCGGGTTTCGCGCTGCGGGACGCGGACGATGGCCCGGCGCGTCGGACGCCCGGTGGGCGTCTCAGCGCAAGGCCATGCCGGCGAAACGCCGGAGCAGCGCGCGGGCGAACGGCGCGGGGCGCACGGCGTTGTGCAGCGATTCAGGATCGAGTCCTTCGTTGCGGATCGCGTCGCGTCGCGCATGGATATAGCCCCGGATCGCCGCGACCGAGAACTCCGGGTGGAACTGCAGGCCCCAGGCGCGCTCGCCGATGCGCAGCGCGTGGCAGTCGTCGAGCGACGAGCGTGCGAGCACCACCGCATCGCGGGGCGCCTCCAGCACCGACTGCAGGTGGGTCGCCTGCGCGTGGATCATCGGCGGGACTGCGCCGAGCAGCGCGTCGCCGCGGGTCGCCGTGGCGTCGAACTCGACCCGCACCGTGCCGATCTCGCGGCCGCGCGGGTTGTAGTCGACCCGGCCGCCGTAGGCGTGCGCGAGCAGCTGATGCCCATAGCAGACCCCGAGCAAGGGACGCCCCGCTTCGACCACCCGTCGCAGCCACGCCGCGGTGCGCTCGCTCCACGCCTCGCGCTCGGTGACCATGCTGCCCGAGCCGGTGACGATCACGCCGCGAAAGTCGCGCGGATCCGGCAGCACCTCCGACATGCGCGCGTCGACCACCCGCACCGCGGAACGCGGAATCCCCATGCCAGTCCGGAACCAATGCGGAAAGTCGCCGTGGCGGGCACGGATCGGGGGGAGGGCGGAGCCGGTCTGGACGATGAGGAGTGTCATGGCTCTAGTGTAGGAGCCCGCTTCACTCCGATGCCGTACCGCTGCCAACAGCCAGCGAAGCGGCCGTGACAGCCGCCTCGAGTGAAGGGGGCGGCCCGGTGCGCAGCACCGGGCCAGGATTGTCGGAGCAATGCACCGTGTTCGAAGCCCAGGCGGTGGGGCTCCGTCAGGCGTCAGGCTGGATGGAAGCGACGCGAGCCGCGCGGGTGAGGCCTCGCCGGTCGCGGCTGTCGCCGCTCAGACATCGCGGCTCACGCCGCTCCGGCAGTCGCTGCTATTCGACGGGCGGCAGCACCGACAGCGCCTCCTCCAGCGTGGTGATCCCGCGCGCCACCTGTGCCGCGGCGCTGATCCGGAGCGGCTTCAGGCCTTCGCGCATGGCGATCAGGCGGAAGGCGGGGAGGTCGAGGTTGGCCTTGATCGCGGCGCGCAGGCCTTCGGTGATCGGCATCATCTCGTAGATCGCGGTGCGACCGGCGAAACCGGTCTGGCGGCACTCGTCGCAGCCGACGGCGTGCATCGCCTGGCTCGGGGTGCGCACGCTGTAGCCGACCGTCAGCACCCGCCAGCGCTCCTCGTTCAGCGGGCCCGCGACGCGGCAGTAGGGGCAGAGTCGGCGGATCAGGCGCTGGGCCACGATGCCCGCCAGTGTCGACTGGATCAGGTAATGCGGCACGCCGAGGTCGAGCAGTCGGGTGACCGCGCTCGGCGAGTCGTTGGTGTGCAGCGTCGACAGCACCAGGTGACCGGTCAGCGAGGCCTGCACCGCCATCTCGGCGGTCTCGAGGTCGCGGATCTCGCCGACCATGATGATGTCGGGGTCCTGGCGCAGCAGGGTGCGGACGCCGGCAGCGAAGGTGAGGTCGATCACCGGCTGCACCTGCATCTGGTTGAACTCCTCGGCCACCATTTCGATCGGGTCTTCGACCGTGCAGACGTTGACGTCCGAGGTGGCGAGATGCTTCAGCGTCGAGTACAGGGTGGTGGTCTTGCCGGAACCGGTCGGGCCGGTGACGAGCACGATGCCGTGCGGGCGCTCGACCAGGCGGCGCCAGGTGTTCTCCTCGTCGGGGGAGAAGCCGAGGTCACCGAAGCTCTTCAGCACGAAGTCCGGGTTGAACAGGCGCATCACGCACTTCTCGCCGAACGCGGTCGGCATGGTGGAAATTCGCATCTCCACCTCGCGGCCGCCCGGCGTGCGCATCTTGATGCGGCCGTCCTGCGGGCGGCGGCGCTCGGCGATGTCCATCCGGCCGAGGATCTTCACCCGCGCGGTGATCGCCGGCGCGACCGCACTCGGCACCTCGAACACCTTGTGCAGGACGCCGTCGATGCGGAAGCGCACCCGGCAGACGTCCCGGCGGGGTTCGATGTGGATGTCGCTGGCGCGCTGCTCGTAGGCGTACTGCAGCAGCCAGTCGACCACCCGCACGATGTTCTGGTCGTCGGCGCCGACCTCGCCGGACTTGCCGAGCTCCACCAGCTGCTCGAAGTTGAGCAGGGTGCTGGACTTGCCTTCGCCCTGCTTCGATTCGCGCGCCTTCGCCACCGCGCGGGTGACGCCGTAGAACTCGATGAGGAAGCGGTTGACGTCGAGCGGATTGGCGATCACCCGGCGGATCTGCACCCGCAGAACGTTCGACAGGTCGTCGACCCAGCGCAGGTCGAAGGGCTCGCTGGTCGCGATCGTCAGCGAGTTGCCGGACAGCTCGATCGGCAGGATGCGGTAGCGCGCGGCATAGGCGGCGGTGACCAGCGGGCCGACCGTCGCCACGTCGACCTTGGTCGGATCGATGCGCAGGTAGGGCAGGCCGGCGTGCTGCGCCACCCACTGGGTCAGGAATTCCAGGGTCAGCGCGATGTCGGGCTGGCTGGCATGGAACAGCTTCGCGTTGGCGATCAGCACCAGCGGGTGCACTTCGGAGCGGGCGGCACCGCGGTTGCCGATCCGGACCCGGCGCGAGTCGTCCTCGCTGATCACCGCTTCCTGCACCAGTCCGATCAGCACCTCGTCGAGGTCGAGTCGCTTGTTCGGCGTGAACCGCGCGATCGCGAAGGACGAGCGTTCCGCCGCCGCACCGCCGACGGTGGCCGAACTGCTGCTGGTCTCGGTTCCGGCCATCATGTGCTCGGCTGGGCCGGCGCGGCCGGCGTGCTGCGGAATTGCGCTTGCGGGACGGCGGCCTGGCGGCCTCCACCCTGGGACGAGCGATATACTAACCCGCTTTGTCCGGCCGGCTTCGCGACGGCGGACTCGAATACGTCCAGGAATTCCCCGTCATGCGCCCGACTTTCCAGCAGATCATCCAGACCCTCAATGCGTACTGGGCCCGCCAGGGCTGCGTGCTGATCCAGCCCTTCGACACCGAAGTCGGCGCCGGCACCTTCCATCCGGCGACCTTCCTGCGGGCGCTCGGTCCCGAGCCGTGGAACGCGGCCTACGTGCAGCCCTCGCGCCGCCCGACCGACGGCCGCTACGGCGAGAACCCGAACCGGCTGCAGCACTACTACCAGTACCAGGTCGTGCTGAAGCCCAATCCCGACGACATCCTCGAGCTCTACGTCGGCTCGCTGCGCGAGCTCGGCATCGACCCGCTGGTACACGACCTGCGCTTCGTCGAGGACAACTGGGAATCGCCGACGCTCGGCGCCTGGGGCCTCGGCTGGGAGGTGTGGCTGAACGGCATGGAGGTGACCCAGTTCACCTACTTCCAGCAGGCTGGCGGCCTCGACTGCAAGCCGGTGACCGGCGAGATCACCTACGGCCTCGAGCGGCTCGCGATGTACCTGCAGAACGTCGACCGGGTCTATGACCTCGTGTGGACCGAAGGCCCGCAGGGCGTGGTCACCTACGGCGACGTCTACCTGCAGAACGAGATCGAGCAGAGCGCCTACAACTTCGAGCACGCCAATGTCGCCGAACTGCTGCACTGGTTCGACGTCTGCGAGGGCGAGGCGACCAAGCTCGTCGAGGCGGGACTGCCGCTGCCGGCCTACGACCAGGTCTGCAAGGCCTCGCACGCGTTCAACCTGCTCGACGCCCGTCGCGCGATCTCGGTGACCGAGCGGCAGCGCTACATCCTGCGGGTCCGCACCATCGCCAAGGCGGTGGCGCAGGCCTACTTCGCCAAGCGCGAGGCGCTGGGCTTCCCGGGGCTCAAGGCGGCGGCCAGGGCGGCGGCATGATCCTGATCGGCATGTTCGACTCGCCCTATGTCCGGAGAGTCGCCATCTCGCTCGACCTGCTCGGCATGGACTTCGAGCATCGCGACTGGTCGGTCGGGCGCGATTTCGACCGCATCCGCGAGCACAACCCGCTCGGCAGGGTGCCGACCCTGGTGCTGGACGACGGCGCGGCGCTGATCGAGTCGGCGATGATCCTCGACTGGCTCGACGACAGCGTCGGCCCCGAGCGCGCGCTGCTGCCGGCGCACGGCGTGCCGCGCCGCGAAGCGCAGCACTTCCTGGCGCTCGCCACCGGCGCGATCGACAAGGGCATCCAGGTGATGATGGAGCGGATCTTCCGGCCGGCGGAAAAGCGCCACCCGCCCTGGGTGGACCGCTGCCTGCTGCAGTCCGAGGCGGCGCTCGATGCGCTGGAGGCGCTCACCGCGTCCTGGCGCGAGCGGGAATGGCTCGGCGGCGAATGGCCGAGCCAGATGGACATCACGCTGTCGTGCTTCGGCACCTACCTGCGCGAGGCGGCCGGCTACGACTTCGCGCGCTGGCCGATGCTGGCGGCGCGGATCGCCGCGACCGAGGCGCTGCCGGTGTTCGAGAAGTACCACGTGGCCTTCACGGCGCCGGTGCCGACGACCGCCGGAGCAACATCGTGACCAGCCCGTTGCCGATGCGGCTGACGCCAGAGGCGCTGGCGCAGCTCACCGAGACGAGGACCTTCGCCGAGCTGTTCCGCCATGGCAGCCTAGCGATCGAGATCTACCGCCCGGTCGGTGTCGACCGCCAGCAGCCGCACACGCGAGACGAGGTCTACGTCGTGCTGTCGGGCCACGGCGAATTTTCCGTGGGCGGCGAGTGCCGCCCGTTCGCGCCCGGCGAGCTCCTGTTCGTGCCGGCCGGCGTCGAACACCGTTTCGAACACTTCACTGCCGACTTCGCCACCTGGGTGATCTTCTACGGTCCCGAGGGCGGCGAGGCCGGCCGCAAGGAATGACCATGACGCAACAACTCCCGCTCCTGATCGAACTCGGCACCGAGGAACTACCGCCGAAGGCCCTGCCGGAACTGGCGCAGGCCTTCTTCGACGGCGTCGTCGCGGGCCTCGCGAAGCGCGGCATCGCGCACGACAGCGCCGGCGCCGCGCCGCTGTATTCGCCGCGTCGCCTTGCCGTCGCGCTTCCGGCGGTCGCCGTCGAGCAGCCGACGCAGAAGTCCGAAGTGCTCGGGCCCTACCTCAACATCGGCCTGAAGGACGGCCAGCCGACGCCGGCGCTGACCGGTTTCGCCGCGAAGAACGGCGTCGCCGTCGACGCGCTCGGCCGCACGACCGATGCCAAGGGCGAGCGCTTCGTCGCGCGCAGCGAGAAGCCGGGCGCCGCGACCGCGAGCCTGCTGCCGGAGATCGTCGTCGAGGCGCTGAAGGGCCTGCCGATCCCGAAGCCGATGCGCTGGGGGGATCGCGACGTGCAGTTCGTGCGCCCGGCGCACTGGCTGGTGCTGCTGTTCGGCGACGCGATCGTGCCGGCGACGGTGCTGGGTCTGGTCGCCGGCCGAGACAGCCGTGGCCATCGTTTCCACCATCCGTCGGCCGTGACGATCGCCGACGCGCGCGCTGCGACCTACGTCGCCGCCCTGCGCGGCGCGAACGTCCTGGTCGATCCGGTCGAGCGCGGGGCGCGGGTGCGGGCCGAGGTCGAGATTGCGGTCGCGAAGATCGGCGGCGGCCTCGTCGCGCGGATGGACGCGGAGCTGGTCGACGAGGTCACCTGCCTCAACGAGTGGCCGCGCGCGATCGCCTGCGCCTTCGACCGCGAGTTCCTCGCAGTGCCGAAGGAAGCGCTGATCGAGACCATGCAGAAGAACCAGCGCTTCTTCCCGGTGCTCGACGCCGCCGGCGCGCTGACCGCGCACTTCGTCGGCATCGCCAACATCGATTCCAAGGACCCGACCGAGATCCGCAAGGGCTACGAGCGGGTGATCCGGCCGCGCTTCGCCGACGCCAAGTTCTTTTTCGACGAGGACCTCAAGCTGCCGCTCGAGGTCCATTTCGACGGGCTGAAGAAGGTCACCTACCAGGCGAAACTGGGGAGCATCTGGGACAAGAGTTGCCGGGTCGCCGAATTGGCGCGGACGATCGCGAATCGGCTGGGCCTCGATGCCGCCGGCGCGACGCGTGCGGCGATGCTGTCGAAGTGCGACCTGCTGAGCCGGATGGTCGGCGAGTTCCCGGAGCTGCAGGGCATCATGGGCCGCACTTACGCGCTGGCGCAGGGCGAACCGGCGATCATCGCGGCCGCGCTCGACGAGTTCTACCAGCCGCGCTTCGCCGGCGACGCGATCGCTCCGTCGGCTCTGGGTCGCGTGTTGGCGATCGCCGAGAAGCTCGACACGCTGGCCGGCCTGTTCGCGATCGGGCAGAAGCCGACCGGCAACAAGGATCCGTTCTCGCTGCGGCGCAATGCGCTCGGTCTGGCCCGCACGCTGATCGAGGGCAGGCTCGATCTCGACCTCGATGCGCTGTTCCGTGAGGCCGTCGCCGTGGTCGACGCGAGCCGGACGGATGCCGTCGCGACCGAACTCTACGACTTCGTCGTCGAGCGCCTGCGCGGCTACGCCGCCGATCGCGGCGTCCGCCCGGGCGCCTTCGAGGCGGTGCTGGCGTTGCGTCCGACCAGTCTCTCCGACTTCGACCAGCGCCTCACCGCGGTCGTCGAGTTCGGCAAGCTCCCGGAGGCGGAGAAGCTCGCCGCGGCGAACAAGCGCATCGGCAACATCCTGCGCCAGGCCGGCGAGAAGGCGATCGCGATCGCGCCATCGGTCGATGCGTCGCGCCTCGAGGCCGGCGCGGAAGCCGCGCTCGGCGCGGCGGTCGATGCCGCGGTCACGGAAGTCGCGCCGCTGCTGGCTTCGCGTCGCTACGTCGATGCGCTGCGTCGTCTCGCCGCGCTGCAAGCGGCTGTCGATGCGTTCTTCGACGGGGTGATGGTGATGGTCGACGATGCGGGCGTGCGCGCGAACCGGCTGGCGCTGCTGGCGCGGTTGCGGGCGCAGTTCCTGGCGATCGCCGATGTGGGCTTGTTGTCGTCCTGACCCCGCCGCTTCGAGCGAACCGCTTCCGCGATGGCGGGCAATGCCCGCCCTACAATCCTTCGATGAACGTATTGGGTATCGAGACGTCCTGCGACGAAACCGGCGTGGCCGTGTACAGCCACCCCGGCGGCCTGCGCGCGCATGCCCTGTACACCCAGGCGGACCTGCACGAGGCCTACGGTGGCGTGGTGCCGGAGCTCGCATCGCGCGACCACGTCCGTCGCGTGCTGCCGCTGATCGGAACGACCCTGGCCGAGGCCGGGATGACGCTGGCCGACATCGACGGCGTCGCCTACACCGCCGGTCCCGGGCTGATCGGCGCGCTGCTGGTCGGCGCGGCGACCGGGCGCGCGATCGCGTGGGCGCTCGGCGTGCCGGCGGTCGGCGTGCATCACATGGAAGGCCACCTGCTGGCGCCGCTGCTGGAACCCGATCCGCCGGCACCGCCCTTCGTCGCTCTGCTGGTGTCCGGCGGCCACACGATGCTGCTCGCGGTCGACGCGATCGGCTCCTACCGGCTGCTCGGCGATACCCTCGACGACGCCGCGGGCGAGGCCTTCGACAAGACCGCGAAGCTGCTGGGGCTGCCGTATCCCGGAGGACCGTCGGTGGCGGCGCAGGCGGAGTCCGGCCGGGACGGCGCCTTCCGGTTCTCGCGACCGATGACCGATCGTCCCGGGCTCGACTTCAGCTTCTCCGGCCTGAAGACCCAGGTGCTGCTGGCCTACAACAAGCATCGCGATGCCGACAACGCCCGGGCGGACATCGCCCTCGGTTTCGAGCAGGCGATCACCGAGACGCTGGCCATCAAGTGCCGCCGCGCGCTCGCCCAGACCGGCGCACGCACGCTGGTCGTCGCCGGCGGTGTCGGCGCCAATCGCCGCCTGCGTGCGCTGCTCGCCGATGCGGCGCGTCGCGACGGCTTCCGCGTCGCCTTCCCGGCCCCGGCCTTCTGCACCGACAATGGCGCGATGATCGCCTTCGCCGGAGCGCTGCGACTGGCCGCCGGCCAGCAGCAGGGCAGCGCGATCGAGGCGCGGCCGCGCTGGGATCTTGCGTCGCTCCCCGCGGTCGCCTAGTTCACGACGAGGAAGCCCATGGACGTCGTCTTCATCGAAGACCTGCGCATCGAGACGGTGATTGGCATCTACGACTGGGAGCGGCAGATCCGCCAGACCGTCGCGCTCGACCTCGAGATGGCCTTCGACAACCGCATCCCCGCGGCCAGCGACCGGATCGAGGACACCCTCGACTACAAGCGCGTCTCGAAGCGCCTGATCGCCTTCGTCGGCGAGAGTCACTTCGAGCTGGTCGAGACCCTCGCGGAGCGCTGTGCCGAGATCGTGATGGGCGAATTCGGCGTCGCCTGGCTGTCGCTCAAGCTGTCCAAGCCCGGCGCCGTCACCGGCTCGAAGGCGGTCGGCGTCAGGATCGAGCGCGGCACGCGGCCGGTCTGATGGGACGCGCCTACTTGTCGCTCGGCAGCAACCAGGAGCCGGAGCTGCACCTGTCGCGTGCGCTCGCCGAGCTGCGCGAGCGCTTCGGTGCGGTCGAGGTGTCGCCGGCATATCGCACGCCCGCGGTCGGCTTCGACGGCCCCGACTTCCTCAACTGTGCTGCGGCGATCGACTGCGACCTCGACCCACACGCGCTCGACGCCTGGTTGCACGCGCTGGAAGACGCACACGGCCGTCGCCGCGACGTACCACGCTTCTCCTCGCGGCCGCTCGACATCGACGTGCTGCTGTACGACGACCTCGTGCTGCGCGGCGCCGGCAACTTCGAACTGCCGCGGAAGGAGCTGGTGGAGCAGGCGTTCGTGCTGCGGCCCATGGCGGATCTGGCGCCGGGACTGGTGCATCCGACGCTGGGGAAGACGATGGCTGCGCTCTGGGCTGACTTCGGAGTCGCTTCGGCCGGAATGGTTCGAATCGATCTCTAGGTGCGGCAAAAGCCCGGTTTCTCTTGCAGGCTTGGCTTCGGCCGCTCTGGCGAGGCGGCTCGAAAGCGTCGGTTGCAGGCCGTACCGACGGTCGTCAGGTCGTGAGGCCGAAGAAATCGCGGATCTTCGCCAGCATTGCCGCATGCTGGGGGACCCCGCTGGTCTTGGCATTGGCGTTCTCGCGGGCGGCCTCGAGCTCGGTGCGGCGGGCCACCATCACGTTGGCGAGGCCCTCGGCGATGTCGGGTCGGGCACGCAGGATCGACTCGAACGAGGACTTGTCGAGCCGCAGGCACTCGACGTCGGTCTTCGCGGTGACCGTGGCGCGGCGCGGCTCGCCGGTGAGCATGCCCATCTCGCCGAACACCGATCCCGAGCGCAGCGTCGCGATGTGGGTGCGCGCGCCGTTGTCCTCGGCCCAGATGTCGGCCTCGCCGCTGGCGAGCAGGTACAGCCAGTGTGCGACCGCGCCCTGGCGAGTGATGGTGTCGCCCCGGACGAAGGGCGCTGAAATCAGCCGCGGCGCCAGCGCGGCCCGCTCGGCATCGGTGAGTGGCGCGAACAGCTCGATGTCGTCCAGCGCGCGCCTCCGGCGGGCAATGTCCTCGGCATCCATCGCCGAGCGCTGGTCGATTTCCTGCAGGTGCATGCGCTCTTCCTGCGGCACCGCGAGGCGGATGCGATTTCGCGCCAGCGCGGCGAGCGCGTGAGTGCGGACGTTGGAATCGGTGGGGTCGTCGGCGCGCGGATTGCCCATCCAGTAGCGCAGCGCGTAGCGGTTGATGTGCTTGCCGACTTCCATCAGTACCGCATTCGGCGGCGGGTCCGTCAGCACGTTGGGGATCTCGGCGAGCTGGACGGAATCCTCGAGGGCCTGCAGCACCTTGGCCGGTGGCGCTTCGGCGTCGACGTTGAACCAGACCCAGCGGCGCCAGCGGGTCTTGGCATCGGAGCGCGAGCCGATCACGGTGAAACGGTTCTTCACCAGCCAGCCGTTCGGGATCACAACCGTCTCGCGGTTGCGGGTCTCGATCGCGGTGTGGCGCCAGCGCACGTCGACGACCTGGCCGCTGATGTCGTCGATCCTGACCCAGTCGCCGATCTTCAGCGAGTCGTCGAGCTGCAGCACCACGCCGCCCAGCACGTTGCCGAGGGTGTCCTGCATCGAGAAGGCGAGCACCGCCGTGATCACCGCGGAGGTGGTCAGCAGGCTGGCGGGGTCGAGGCCGACCAGATGCAGCCAGTACAGCAGCCAGGCGACCTGCAGGCCGGTGACGGTCAGGTCCTCGATGATCCGCGCCAGGTTGAAGCGCAGCGCCGGCAGGATCACCCGGAAGCCGAAGGACACGACGAAACGGATCAGCACCGCGCCGATGCCGAAGGCGGCGAGGCCGGTGGCGAACGCGACCATCTTCTCCGCCGCCATCCGGTCGGCGAGACGCGCGCCCAGCTCGATCAGCACGAACAGGCCGAGCAGGACCAGCACGTTGCGGATGCTCGCGCGATCCGGCGGCTTGCGGGCCAGCAGCCCGAGGCCGAGCACGAAGGCGACGATGGCGCCGACCAGGTTCCCGAAATGCAGCGAGGCGATGTCCATGCCGCGATGGTGCAGCATCGCCGCGCCCTGCGGCTAGTATGGCCGCGTGAGCACCCACGGAACCCTGGTCATCACCGCCACCGCCGGTCGCGCTCTGCGCAAGACCCGGGCGGACGTGCGGCTGTCGGATGTGCTCGGAGTCGCCGGCGACTTCGCGCCAGGACAGCGGGTGAACCTGACGATGCGGGGCAAGGACGGCGGCCAGAATGTCGTCGGGACGGCGCAGATGGCCGTCGCGGCGGCAGCGATCGCATCGCGGTCGGTCGATGCGGAGACGGTCGTCGCGACGGCTGCCGATCTCGATGTGTACTGGTTCAAGCCGACGTAGGGCGGGCACTGCCCGCCGGTGCCTCGACGCTTCACCCGCATGTCCATGGTGCCTCGCGATGGCGGGCAGTGCCTCGACGCTTCACCCGCATGTCCATGGTGCCTCGCGATGGCGGGCAGTGCCCGCCCTACGTGAGCGGCAGCGCTACCGCCGCCACCACGCCGCGCGCTCCGGCGCGATTGCGCAAGGTCAGCCGTCCGCCGTGCGCCTCGACGATCTGCGTTGCCAGCACCAGGCCGATGCCCGAGCCGCCGGGCTTGGTGGTGAAGAACGGCACGAACAGGTTCTCGGAGGGCGGCAGGCCCGGCCCGTCGTCCTCGATCTCGATGCGGACCTCGCCGTCGACGCTCGCCCAGGAGAGGCGCACGGCGCCCGCCTCGGCCAGGGCGGCCTCGACCGCATTCCGGGTGAGGTTGATCAGCGCCTGTTCGAGCTGGTCGGGGTCGGCCTCGAGTTCGACCGCAACGCGTTCCTCCGGCAGTGCGATCGGCAGCCGCTGCTCCAGTCGCACGACACGTTCCAGGAGCGGCACGAGGGCGATCGTGCGCCGCTGCGGCGGTGGCAGCCGCGCCAGCGCGGTGTAGCCGGACATGAAGCGCGACAGCGCCTCGGCACGCGACCCGATCACCGCGAGGCCGCTGGCGGCGTCCTCGCGCCAGTCCTCCGCGGCGTCGGTGCGGCCGAGCAGGGTCGACAGCGTGCCGGCCATCGATCGGATCGGCGCCAGCGAGTTGTTGAGCTCGTGGCCGAGCACCCGGATCAGGCGCTGCCAGGCCTGGCGCTCCTCGGCACGCAGCGCGCGCGACAGGTCGGTGATCGCGAGCAGCTGGTGTGGCCGGCCGTGTTCGCGGAACTGCGCATGGCGGACCTCGAAGCTGCCGCTGCCGCCGGGGAAGCTGGCCTTCAGCGTGCTCGCGTGCGCCAGGCCGAGGCAGCCGGCGAGCCCGAGCTCGGAGGCCGCGAGGCCTTGCGCATCGGTGGCCTTGCGGGCGATCAGGCGCGCGCCGGCCGGGTTGATCAGGCGCAGCCGGCCAGCGTCGTCGAAGGCGAAGATCGCGATGTCGATGCTGGCCAGCACCTTGGCCAGCAGTGCCGCCGATTCCTCGACCCGGAGGCGCTGCTCGCGCAGTGTCTGGGACAGCGCGTTGACCTCCCAGATCACTTCGCCGACCGCGTCGCCGCGCTGGGCGCGCGAACCGCGCAGGCTGTAGTCGCCCTCGCGCAGCGCCTCCAGCAGGTTCGCCAGCGTATACAGCGGATAGACGACCTGCTCGCGCAGCCGGGCCACGGCGATCACGCTCGCGACCAGCACCGGCAGTCCCAGCCCCCACCACCACGCGCTGCTCGCGCCGAAGCTCCACAGCGCGAGCAGCAGCGCGAGCAGCGCCGGAGCCAGCGCGGCGCTGGCGTACCACCAGACGCGGGTCTCGAACGACGTGCGGGAAACGGGGCGAGGCATGGCGGGACGATAGCGGGCCGCGGGCTCCTCCGGCAGGACGTCGGCGGCGGCGACGGCATCGGCCACGGCGCCTAGCTTCCGCCGCTGGGGTCGCCGTCGTTGCGGATGCCGAACTTCTCCAGCCGTCGATACAGCGCAGTCCGCGACAGCCCGAGCTCGTCGGCGGTGCGTTGCATGTTGCCGTTGTGCTTGACCAGCGCGCGCCGCACCAGATGCTCCTCGACCGCGTCGAGCGTCATCCCGGCAAACGCGTTTTCCGATTCGGCCGGCGCGTCGGCCGCCGGCGTCGCGGCCGGCAGCGACAGGCCGGCGGCGACATCGGCCAGCGCGCCGTCGTTGCCCATCAGCACGGTGCGTTCCAGCACGTGCTGCAGCTCGCGCACATTGCCCGGCCAGGCGTAGGCGGTGAGCAGGCGCTCGCCGGCGCTGTCGAGGCGCATGCCGGAGCGGCCGTAGCGTGCGGCGGCACGCTCGAGGAAGCGCTGCGCCATCGGCACGATGTCCTCGCGGCGCTCGCGCAGGGGCGGCAGGCGGATCTCGACGGTGTTGAGGCGGAACAGCAGGTCCTTGCGGAAGCGGCCGGCGGCGACGTCGGCCGGCAGGTCGGCATTGGTCGCGGAGATCAGCCGGACGTCGGCCTTCAGGGTGCGTGAGGATCCGAGGCGTTCGAACTCGCCGTCCTCCAGGACGCGCAGCAGCTTCGGCTGCTGCGACACCGGGATGTTGCCGACCTCGTCGAGAAAGAGACTTCCGCCCTCGGCGACCTCGAAGCGGCCGAGGCGATCGGCCTTGGCGTCGGTGAAGGCGCCGCGCACGTGGCCGAACAGCTCGCTCTCGAACACGGTCTCCGCGATCGCGCCCATGTTGACCTTGATCAGCGGCTTCTCGGCGCGCGGCGAGTGGCGATGCAGCAGCTCGGCGATCACGCCCTTGCCGGTGCCGTTCTCGCCCAGGATCAGCACGTTGGCGTCGGTCGGGCCGACCCGGCGGATCAGTTCCAGCACTGGCGCCATCGCGCGCGATTCGGCGATGAAGTCGAGTCCGGCCGGTGCGCGCAGCAGCTCGTTCTCGCGGGTGAGGCGCCGTTCGCGCCGGCGCGCCGCGCCCAGCTCCAGCTGGTTCCGCACCACGCTGACGAGCCGCCGGTTGTCCCAGGGCTTCTCGATGAAGTCGCCGCCGCCGCGACGCATCGCCTCGACCGCGAGGTCGATGCTGCCCCACGCGGTCATCGCCACGATCGGCAGGTCGGGATCGGCCGCGTGCAGCTTCGCGATCAGCTCCAGCCCTTCCTGGCCCGAGGTGGTGTCGCGGCTGTAGTTGAGGTCGACCAGCGCGACACCGTAGCAATCGGCCGCGGCAGCCGCCAGCGCGGCCGCGGGGCTGTCGACGGTCTTCGCCGCGAGGCCTTCGGACTTCAGCAGCAGGCGCAACGCTTCCAGCACGTCGCGCTGGTCGTCGGCGATCAGGATCGGGGCAGTGCGGGTCATGGGGTCGCGAGTCTAGTCAGTGCGTGCACCGATGGGCGTGAATCAGGTGCCTGCGGTCTTCAGCCAGCCATCGTGGATCTCCAGCATCCGGCTGCCGCGCTTCGCGTAGTCGGCGTTGTGGGTCACCTGGATGATGGTGGTGCCTTCGGAATTCAGCTGGGCGAGCAGGTCCATGATCATCACGCCCTGGGTGGAGTGCAGTGCACCGGTCGGCTCGTCGGCGAGCAGCAGCGTCGGCCGCGCGATCACGGCGCGCGCGACCGCCACCAGCTGCTGCTGGCCACCGGACAGCTGCGCCGGGTAGAGGTCCTTCTTGCCGACGATCTGGAAGCGGTCGAGCAGGTCCGCGACGCGAGCCTTGCGTTCGCTGGCGCTGATGTCGCGATACGACAAGGGAAGATCGAGATTCTCCGCGACCGTGAGGTCGTCGATCAGGTGGTAGTGCTGGAAGATGAAGCCGATGTGCTCGCGCTGCAGCGCCTGGCGTTCCTTCGGCTTGGCCTTGTGTACCGGCGTGTCGCCGAGCCAGTACTCGCCCTCGTAGTCGCCGTCCATCATCCCGAGGACGTTGAGCAGCGAGGACTTGCCGGAACCCGACGGGCCCATGATCGAGACGAACTCGCCGGGCTCGATGGTCAGGTTGATCTTGCGCAGGACGTAGCTGCGCGCGGCGGCGAGGGGGTAGGAGCGTTCGACGTTGATGAGTTTGAGGGACATGGCGGTGGTCTGGTCAGGTTTCGGAGGTAGGGCCCAGCGCACCGGGCCCAGGGCCCGGAAGAGTGCGGAACAGCGGAGCGATCAGCGATGTCCCAGGGGCGTATCGCGCTCGGGCCGACGACGCGATCGTAGACGAGCCTGTCCGATGGCGACGATCCGCTCTGCTCGGCCCGGTGCCCTGTGCCCTGGGCCCTCGAGGCATCGACGCGACGATCGTCACGCGACCGATGCCGCTATTCATCACGCAATGCCTCGCACGCCGTCACCCGCGCCGCCCGTCGCGCCGGCACCAGCGTTGCCGCGGTGACCGCCAGCAGCAGGACGGCGAGCGTGAGCGCCCAGGACAGCGGGTCGAGCGCGGAGACGGTGTAGAGCCACGGCGTCAGTCGCGGTACCACGACGGCCGCCGCGGCGAGGCCGAGGGCGAGGCCGAATGCGCCGAGGGCCAGTCCCTCGCGCAGCATCAGCCGGAGGTTGTCGGATGGCGTCGCGCCGAGGGCCTGGCGCAGCCCGAGCTCGCGGGTGCGGCGGCTGGCGCGGTAGCCGAGCACCGCGGCGAGCCCGACCAGGGCGAGGCCGAGCAGCACCGCCGCGAGCCCGCCGGCGAGCGAGGTGAGGCGCAGCTCGGCGCGGACGCTGTTCGCGATCTGGCTCGACATCGCGTGCGCCCGGATCCCGCGGGCGCCAGCGACGGCCTTGCGCAGCGTGTCCTCGATGCGGCCAGCCAGGACCCCGCTGTCGAGGTCGCCGCGCACCAGCAGCACGACGCCGTGCAGGTCGATGGGCTTCGCGATGCTGTAGAAGCCGCCGAGCTCCGGCAGCTTGTCCGGGCGCTGCTCGCGCTCGGCCGGAATCACGCCGACGACGGTCGCGTGCACATCCTTGCCGGGGGCGCCGTCGCTGCCCTGCTTGGCGCGCGACAAGGTGAAACTGTGTCCGACCGCCGAAGCCGGATCGCCGTCGATGCCGAGCACCTGGCGGACGAAGAGCGTGTCGACCACCAGGGCCTGCGGGTCGGCATCGCGATCCGCCTCGACCAGCGCGCGGCCGGCGAGCAGCGGTGCGCCGAGTGCGGCGAAGAAGTCGGGTCCGATCGAGCGGGTGCGGGCCTGCAGCTCGCCGTCGCCGGCGGCGTTCTGCACCGTGGTCACCGATTCCGATCCGGTGAACGGCGCCATCTGCGTGTAGCTCGCGAGCCGCACGCCGGGGATCGCGGCGACGAGGTCGCGGACGCGGCGGGCCCGCGCGAGCGGATCTTCGGTCGGTGCCGCGGCGTCGCCGAAGTCGATATCGGCGACCACCAGGCCGCTCGGATCGAAGCCGAGGTCCTGCGCCAGCAACGCCTCGGAACCGCGCCACAGCAGGATCGCGCTGGCGGTGATCAGGGTCGCGAGCCCGACCTGCACCACGGTCGCGGCGCTCGACAGGCGCTGGCGTCCGCCGAGCGCGCCGCGCTGGGCGGCGGCGTTCGCGCCGGGCCGCAGCGTCTGGCGGACGATCAGCGCGGCGCCGGCGCCGGCGCCGCCGAGCACCATCGCCGCGATGACCAGCGCCATCGCCAGCCAGGCCATCGGCTCGCTCGCGAGGTCGAACGGCAGCTCGCGCGAAAGCAGGCCGAACACGCGGAGCAGTTCGGTGGCCGGCAGCAGCAGCAAGCCGCCGAGCGCGAGGCCGAGCGTGCCGAGCACGCCGAGTTCCGCCAGCCACTGTCGCGCCAGCCGGCCACTGCCTGCGCCGAGCGCCTGGCGCACCGACCACTCGGCACGCCGGCGAAGCGCGCGCTCGATCACGAGGTTCACCAGGTTGGCGGCGATCGCCAGTGCCAGCAGCACCGCGGCCGCCAGCAGGCCCGGCAGCGCGCCGAGCAGTGCCGCGTTCTGCCACAGGCTGCGCAACGGCTCGACCTTGCCGCGCAGGCCGGCGGCGGCGATCAGGCCGACGAATTCCGGCGCCTCGAACACGCGGGCCATCGCCGCCTCGGCGGCCGCCGGCGTCGCGCCGGGCTGCAGGCGCCCGAGCAGGTCGACGTCGCCGACGTTGCCGTCGAGCGGCCTGGCGAGGTCGGCGTCGCTGTAGCGGCGCCAGAGTTCGACGTTCGGCGACGGGAAGCTCGCATCGCTGCCGAGCACCCCGATCACGGTCAGGCGTTCCGCATCGATGTCGACGATCTGTCCGAGCGCGGCGGCCGGACTGCCGTAGCGGCGCGTCGCCATCGCGGTCGACATCAGCACCGCGTGGTCGTCGCCGTCGGCGGCGAAGCCGCGGCCCGCGACCGGCACGATCCCGAGCTCGGACAGCAGGCCCGGGGTGACGCGACTGACATACCAGGCGTGGCCATCGCGGTCCGGCCTCGTGGTATCGGAGTGCCAGCCCTCGACGGCCGAGAACACCGCCGTCGCCTCGCGGAGGTTGCGCCAGATCCCGACCGACCCGCCCATCGTCATGTTGAAGCGGGCGAGGTTGACCTCCAGCCGCACCAGCTGCTCGGGGGCGCGGTAGGGCAGCGGCTTGCCGAGCAGCAGCCAGGCACTCCCGAACAGCGCGCCGTTGGCGGCGGCGGCCAGTGCGGTCAGCACGACGGTCAGCACGGCGAACGCCGGCGAACGCCAGGCGTTGCGCAGCGCGAGACGCAGAGGCGAGAAGAGAGCGGTGATCATCTCAGTCCCCCCGGAGCGCGACGGAGGGCGCCACTGCCAGCGCGCGAAGCGCCGGTCCGACCGCCGCCGCCGCGACCATCAGCGCAGTCAGCAGCAGCGCCGCGCTCACCGTCAGCGGGTCGAGCGCGCCGACGCCGAACAGCAGGTCGGCGAGCGCGAGCCCGAGCAGGGTCGACAGCACCAGGCCGACGGCGATTCCGACCAGCGACAGCCGTGCCGCGCGGCGCGCCACCGTCTGCACCACCGCGGCGCGACTGGCGCCGAGCGCGACGCGGACGCCGATCTCGCGCTGGCGCTGGGTGACCTGCAGCGCCAGCACGCCGTACAGGCCGCTTCCGGCCAGCAGCAGGCCGAGCGCGGCGAGCGCCGTCGCGAGGCTGCCGGCGATGCGCTGCGGCAGCAGCGACAGCTGGGTGACATCGGATAGCGCGTGCACCGCGAGCGGCGGCAGGTTGGGGTCGGTCGCCTTCAAGAGCGCTCGCAACTCGGCATCGAGCGCCGCCGGGCTTCGCTTCGACTTCACCATCAGGTTCAGCGACTGCCGCGGCCACTGCGCCAGCGGCAGGTAGAGGAACGGCGTGTCGTGGTCGGACAGGCTGGAGTACTTGCCGTCCGCGCTGACGCCGACGATCGTGAGGCGTCGCCACTCGGTCCCTCCTCCGAGTTCCACCTGACGGCCGATCGGCGCGGCCTCGCCGAACAGCTGGCGCGCGAGCGTGCGGTTGATCACCACGACGTCGGTGGCGCCGCTGCGGTCGCTGTCGGCGAAGTCGCGGCCGTCGAGCGGAACGGCGAGGCTGGCGAACCAGCCGCTGGCGACGGGATTCACCTCGGGCTCGATCAGCTTTTCCGGCGCCGCCGGGTCGCGCAGCAGTCCGTAGCCCATCCGCGACAGCGACAGCGGCAGCACGCCGCCGAGACTCGCGGCCTCGACGCCCGGGAGCTCGCGGACGCGGCTCAGCAAGTCCTGCGCCGTACTCATCGCCTTGGCGTCGTCGTAGCCGGCCGGCTGCAGGTCGAAGTCGGCGTAGGCGACACCGTCGAGGCGGATGCCCGGATCGATGTCGGCGGCACGCGACAGGGCGCGCAGCAGCAGGCCGGAGGAGACCATCAGCGCCAGCGTCACGGCGATCTGCGCGACCACCAGGCTGTCGCGCAGCCGGCTCTTGGTCGCGGCGGCCATGCCGCCGGCACTGCCGAGCTGCGACTTCGGATCGCGCGCCGACAGCCGGAGCGCCGGCAGCAGTGCGACCAGCAGCGCCACCGCGAGCGCCAGCAGCGCGGCGAATCCGAACGTCTGCGGATCGAACGGCACCGAGAAGTCGAGCGGGACCGGCGCAGGCAGGCTGATGAGGACGAGCAGGCTGCGCGCCCAGGCCGCCAGCGCCACGCCGGCGACCGCGGCGAACGCCGCGATCAGCACGCCCTCGACCAGGAGCTGCTGCACGATCCGGCCGCGACTGGCGCCGAGCGCGGCGCGCATCGCGAGCTCGCCCGCGCGGGCCTCGCCGCGCGCCAGCAGCATGCCGGCGACGTTGATTCCGGCGATGCCGAGCACCAGCGCGACGAACACGAACAGCAGTCCGGCGAACAGGCTGACCGGGCCGCGCGCGGTGGCCGGCAACGGCGCCAGCGGGGCGGCGGTCAGCGTCAGCTTCTCCGTCAGGTCGGCGTGCTGGGCACCGAGCCGCACGGCCAGCGCATCCAGTTGCGCCTGCAGCTGTTCGCGGCTGGCGCCGGGGGCGATCCGGCCAACCGCCAGCAGCCAGCGGCTGCCGACCGAGTCGGCGAGGTGGCGCCAGCCGGCGTTGATCAGGCCGGCGTCGACCAGCGGCACGTAGACGTCCGGCGCGATCCCGGCGATATGGCCGCGGAATTCCGGCGCGGCGACGCCGAGCACGACGAAGCTGGCGCCATTGAGGACGATGCTGCTGCCGATGACCGAGGTGTCGGCATTGAACCAGCGCCGCCAGGCGCCGTCCGACAGGACCACGCCGGGCGCGGCGCGCAGCGCGTCGCGATCGGCGCCGCGGAACAGCCGTCCCTGGCTTGCACCGACGCCGAGGGTCTCGAAGTAGCTCTCGCCGACCGCGAGGCCGAAGGCCCGGGTCGGCTCGCCCTGGGCGCGCAGGTTGATCGGCGCCAGCGCGTAGCCGAAGGCGCTGTCGAGCGCCGGTACGTCGCGGCGCAACGCCTCGACGTCGAGGGACCCCAGCGTGTCGAAGGTCTCGTTGCGCGAATTGCGGCCGATCTCGACCAGGCGCGCGTGTTCGGCGATGCCGGGCAGCGGCGCCAGCAGGACGCGGTTGACGATACCGAACAGCAGGGTGCCGGCGGCCATGCCGATCGCCAGCGTGACGATCGCGAAGCCGTACAGCGCCGGGCGCCGCCACAGCTGGCGGAGGGCATAGCGCAGGTCGTTCATCAGGTTGCTCATCGTCGGGATTCCAGTCGATAGCGCGGTGAGGAGTGGGGCGATTCAGTCGTGGCGCAGCGCGACCTGCGGATCGACCGACAGCGCGCGAAGGGTCGGGCCGAGGGTGGCGATCGCTGCGGTCAGCGCGATCGTCAGGGCGACCAGGACGAAGGCCAGCGGGCTGCTGCCGGTACCGCTCGGATCCCCGTGGCCGAGCAGGAGGCCCCAGGGAATGCCGAGCGCGAGGCCGATGACGAGGCCGATGCCGACCTGGATCGCGGTGCGGCCGGCGATGTCGCGGATCAGCGCGCCGGTGCCCGCGCCGATCGCGCGGCGGAGACCGATCTCGCGAGTGCGCTGGGCGACGGTGAACGACAGCACGCCGTACAGCCCGGCGCCGGTCAACAGCAGGCCGAGCACGCCGAAGGCGCTGAAGATCTCGGCGAGCACGATCTCGCCCAGCATGCCCTTGTCGATCACCTCGGCGTGGGTGCGCAGCCAGTACACCGGGGTGTCGGCGTCCTCGGCCTGCACCAGCCGGGCGAAGGTCGGACCGAATGCGTGGGCGTTGCCGCCGAGGCGGATCGCGAAGCTGACGTAGCGCTCCGGCGCCTGCCGGAAGGGGGCCAGCACCAGCGGACGGCGCGGATCGTCGATGTCCTCGATGTGCAGCGCCTCGACGACGCCGACGATGGTGCGCCAGGGGCCGCCGGGGTTGCTGGCGTCGAGCTGGATCCGGCGGCCCAGCGGCTCCTTGCCGCCGAGGACCTGATCGACGAAGCGCTGGTCCACGACGACGACCTTCGCGGCGTCTTCGGTATCGCCGGCGCCGAAGAAGCGTCCGCTGCGCAACGCCACCCCGTAGGTCGCGAGGAAGCCGTCGTCGACCGCGCCGGTGTATGTGAGGGCCGGCTTCTCGCTCGCGGCCTGTCCGTCGAGGCGGACGTCGGTATCGCCGCCGATGTCGCCGGGCAGGATGTTGGCGTAGCTGACCGCCTCGACCCCCGGCTCGGCACGCAGCCGCATCGCCACCCGTTCGAAGAAGGCGACCTGGTCGCTGCCCTTCGGGTACTTCTCCGGAAACACGGCGACGCGGCCGGTGAGGATCTGCTTCGAATCGGCGTGGATGCCCATGTCGAAGCGGGCGAGGTTGGCGACCATGCCGGCGGTCACCGCGGCGCTGGCGCACAGCACGACCGACAGCGCGACCTCGCCGATCACCAGCGCACGGGCGAAGCGCACGAAGCCGGCATTGCCGCCGCGGTTGTCGTCGCGCAGGCGCTGGCCGAAGCGGCCGCCGGCAACGCGCAGCAGCGGCAGCAGGCCGGACAGCAGCGCGGTCGCCAGCGCGGCGGCGCCGGCGTAGGCCAGCATGCGGCCATCGATGCGCGGCTCGAACATCATCCCGGGGCCCTCGTCGAACGCGATCAGCCGGCCGATCACGGTGTCGACGCCGAGCTGGGCCAGCCACAGGCCGATCGCGGTCGCGGCCACCGCGAGCCACAGCGCCTCCAGCAGCGCGGCGACGGCGAGGCGGCCGTTGCCGGCGCCGAGCGCGATCCGGACCGCGGTCTCGCGCTCGCGGGCGATGGCCTGGACCAGTTGCAGGTTGGCGACGTTGAAGCAGGCCAGCAGCAGCACGAAGGCGCCGGTGCCGAACATCAGCCAGAGATAGCCGCGGGTCTGCGGATTGACGTAGCGGCTGGCGAGGGTCTTGACCGAGACCTGCAGCTCGTTGACCTCGTCGGGCTGGGCCCGCGCGCGCTCGGCGAAGTACTCGTCGAACTGGCGCTTGACGTCGCTCGTGGTCGCGCCGGCGCGGAGCAGGCCGAGACCTTCCAGCGCAAGGTCGCGATTCGGCGCGCCCGGATCGAGCTGCGCCGGCACCCAGAGCTGGGTGCGTTCCGGGAAGCCGAAGCCGGGCGGCAGCACCCCGATCACGGTCGCCGGGCGGCCGTTCACCACCACCGCCTTGCCGACCACGTCGGGGCTGCGCTCGAAACGGTCGCGCCAGACGGCGTCGGACAGCAGCACGGTCGCCGCGGCGCCGGGGCGGTCGTCGTCGGCACTGAAATCGCGCCCCAGCGCCGGCTGCACGCCGAGCAGGCCGAGCAGTTCGCGGGTGACCACCGCGCCGTTGTAGCGGTTGACGCCGTGGTCGTCGCGCAGGTTGACGGTCGCCGGAGTGAAGGCGGCGCTGCGTTCGAGCGCGGACAACCGCGGGCGCAGTTCCGCCATCCGCGGCGCCGGCAGGTACTGGATGTTGCTGGCGTTGTCGCTCCGCGCGTAGGACAGCGCGACCAGCCGCTCGGCGTTGGCGACCGGCAGCGGCTTCAGCACGAAGGCGTCGAGCAGCGCCAGCGTCATCAGGAACGAGGCCAGGCCGCAGGACAGCACCGCCAGCGCGAGCAGGCTGCGCTGCGGACGCTGCAGCAGGCGGCGAGCCGCGGCGCGGGCTTCGGCGAGAATCAGTCGGACGAGGCTCATCGAGGGACTCCGGTGGCGAACGGGACGCCGCTCATTCCGAGCGGATCGCGATCAGGGGATCGACGGTCGCGGCGCGGCGCGCCGGCCACCAGCAGGCGGCGAGCGCCACCACGAGCAGCAGCGCCACGATGACGACGTAGGTCGGCGCATCGGCGGTGCCGATCCCGAACAGCAGGTTCTGCAGGAAGCGCGACAGCAGCAGCGACGCGACCACGCCGAGCGCGATGCCCGGCAGCATCATCCCCATGCCCTGGCGGATCACCAGCCGCGCGACGCTGTCGGCCCGCGCGCCGAGCGCGATCCGGACGCCGATCTCGCGACGACGGTCGACGACGTTGGCGGCCAGCACGCCGTACACGCCGACCGCGGCCAGCAGCAGCGCCAGCGCGCCGAAGGCCTCGAACAGGGCCAGCGCGAAGCGGCGCTCGGCCTCGCTCGCCTTGAGCAGCTGGTCCATCACCGCCACGCGCACGACGGCGTGGTCGGCGTCGATCGCCGCGACGGTCGACTTCAGCGCAGCCGCCAGGACGAGCGGATCGCCGGCGGTCCGCACCACCAGCGTCGGCGAGGTGTCGGTGAAGTACCACTGCGCGGCGCCGACGTAGACGGCGCCGCCGTCGTCGTCGCGGAGCGAGGCCTGCTTCACGTCCGCGGCGACGCCGACGACGGTGAACCAGGGCAGGTCGGTGCGGCCGACGTGCAGGCGCTTGCCGATCGGGTCGGCATCACCGAAGCGTGCGTGGGCGAGCGCGGCACTGATGACGGCGACCGGCGCGGTACCGGCCTGGTCGTCCGCGCCGATCTCGCGACCGCGGAGCAGCGCGATGCCCATGGTGCCGAGATAGCCGGGACTGACCGCGTAGCGCATCGCGCCGTAGCCGCCGGACGGCGGCTCGCCCGGGCCGGCCTCGAAGCTGACGCCGTACTGGTCGAAGTCCCCGGAGAACGGCAGCTGGCTGGTCCAGGCGGCGCGGGTCACGCCGGGCAGCGCGCGCACCGCGTCCAGCACCTGCTCACCGTAGCTCTGCGCCGCGGCGGCGTCGTCGAAGCGATGGCTCGCCGATTGCACGTGCAGCGTGACCAGGCCGGCGCTGTCGAAGCCCGGGTGGATTTCGAACAGGCGTCGCACGCTCTGCAGCAGCAGGCCGGCGCCGACCAGCAGCACCAGCGCGAGGGCGACCTCGGCGATCACCAGCGCGCGCCGCGCCCGCTGCCGTCCGCCGATCACGCGCTGCGTGCGCCGCTCGTTGTCGCCGCCGCCGAACAGCTGGGTCGCTGCCGGCGCGGCGATCACCAGCGCGGCGACGAGGGCGGTCGCCAGGGCGAACACGGCATCGCGCGGGCCCGGCGAGAGCGTCGCCAGCGCGGGCAGCTCGGCGGGAGCGATGGCGCGCAGCAGCGCGACGATGTTGCAGGCGAGGAGGAATCCGGTCGCGGCGGCGGCGAGTGCGCTGACGAGGCTCTCCAGCACGATGCCGCGGAGCAGGCGCGTTCGACCCGCGCCCAGGGCCTGCCGGATCCGGAGGTCGCCCTGGTCCTCGATCGAGCGCGCCAGCTGCAGGTTGGCCACGTTGACGCAGGCGATCAGAAGAACCAGCAGCACGGCGCCGGCGATCGCCGTCAGGGTCGGACGGACGCCGGCGGTGAGCTCGTCGGCGAGCAGGGTCGGCGCCATCGCGCGCGGCATGCCGCCGTCCTTCAGCTGGTCCGGGAAGCGCGTGGCCATCGCCTGCAGCACGCGGCCGAGGTCGTCGTTCAACTGGGCCGGCGTGACGGCGGTTCCGACCCGACCGAGGACACGCAGGTGATGGCCCCACTCGCGGCCCTGGGCGGGCAGGGCGGGATCGTAGGCTAGCGGCGCGTAGATCGCGGCCGCGGGATCCATCACGTTGCCGAAGCCGGCCGGCAGCACGCCGACCACCGTGTAGGCCTCGTCGTCGAGGCGGATCGCGCGACCGAGGATCGCGGGATCGGCGCCGAAGCGCTGGCGCCACAGCGCGTCGGAGAGGATCGCGACGCGGGCGACGTTCGGCAGGTCGTCGCCGGCGACGAAATCCCGCCCCAGCGCCGGGCTGATGCCCAGCGTCCGGAAGAAGTCCGCCGAGACCTTCTGTCCCGACAGCCGTTCGGCCGGGCCGCCCCCGGCCACCACGGCCTGCCAGCCCTTGTAGGCCGCCAGCGCGTCGAAGGACCGCGCGGTCTCGGCCAGCATGCGGAAGTCGCCGAAGGTGCTGTACAGCGGGCGACCGTCCGTGCGCAGGTCGACGATGCGCACCAGCCGGTCGGCATTCGGGTAGGGAACCGGCTCGAGCAGGATCGGGCGCAGCACGGCGAACACGGCGGTGGCGGCGCCGATGCCGAGCGCCAGCGTCAGCACGACGAGGGCCGAATGGCGCCAACGCTTTGCCAGCACCCGCGCCGCGTGACGCAAGTCGAACCATCCTTGGGAGAACATGGGTGTTCCTCTTGGTTCTAGCCGGGCACGTGCGTCCCGGGGACCGTCATTCGTAGCGGATCGCGACCAGCGGATCGATCGCGGCGGCACGCCGCGCCGGCAGCCAGCAGGCCAGCAGGGCGACCGCCGACAGTGTCGCGATCACCGCGACGAAGGTCAGCGGATCGCGGGCACTGACGCCGAACAGCGCCGACTCGATGAAGCGCGACAGCGCGAGTGCGCCGACCACGCCGAGCGCGAGTCCGACCGCGGCGATCCGCGCGCCCTGGCCCAGCACCAGCCGGTAGATGTCGCCGCGCTGCGCGCCGATCGCGACGCGGACGCCGATCTCGCCGGTGCGGTTGGCGACGGCGAAGGCGAGCACGCCGTAGATGCCGACCGCGGCCAGCGCCAGCGCGACGCCGGCGAACACCAGCAGCAGCGAGGTCGTGGCGCGCGGCTCGCGCAGCGAGTCGGCGATCCGAGCGTCCAGCGTCCGGATGTCGTACACCGCCTGGTCCGGGTCGGCCTTCAGCACTGCAGCGCGGATCGCATCGGCGAGTCCGGCCTGTTTGCCGTTGGCGTGCAGCAGCAGGAAGCCGCTGCTCGCCGGCACCTGGCGGAAGCTGATGAAGTAGCTCTCCTTCTTCACCTGGTCGGTGAGGCGGCGGATCTTCACCGGTGCGACGACGCCGACGATGGTGAACTTCCGATTGACGAAGCCAAGGTCGAGCTGCTGGCCGATCGGGTCCTTGCCGGGAAAGTATTTGTCGCGGAGCAGCTGGTCGATCACGACCACCGGCTCGGAGCCGGAGACATCGGCGGCGGTGAACGTACGGCCGGCCAGGACCGGAATGCTCATCGACCGGAAATAGTCCTCGTCGACGATCCGGATGTGGCCATGCGGGCCCGGCTGACCGGAGGGAGTCTCCTGGCCGACCACCTTGTACGACGAGGTACTGTCGCTGTCGGAGAACGGCAGGTCGGTCACGAAGCTGGCGGAGTCGACACCCGGAAGCGTGCGCAGCTCGCCCAGGGCGCGCTCGAAGAACCCGGCCTTGGTCGCGTCGGCGGCGTAGCGCGACATCGGCAGGTCGATCCGCACCGACAGCAGTCCCTCGCTGCGGAAGCCCGGGTCCTGCTGTTCGGAGCGCAGGATCGAGCGGATCATCAGTCCGGCACCGACCAGCAGGGTCACCGCGACCGCGAGCTGGGTCACCACCAGCACGTTGCGGGTCCCGGCGGCGGCGCGGCCGCCGACGTTGCCGCGACCGCCCTCCTTCAGCGCGTTCCAGCCGGACTGCCACTGCTGGAACACCGGGAACAGGCCGAACAGCAGACCGGTGCCGAGCGAGATCAGCAGTGTGAAGCCGAGCACCGGCGCGTCGATGCCGACCTGACTCGACAGCTGGTTCTGCGCCAGTCCGATCGCGCGCATCGCGGCGAGGCCGGCGTAGGCCAGCGCGATTCCGACCGCACCACCGGTCGTCGCCAGCAGCAGCGATTCGACCAGCAGCTGTCGCGCCAGGCGCCAGCGCGACGCGCCGAGCGCCGTGCGCACGGTCAGTTCGCGCTGCCGGCTCGCGGCCCGCGTCAGCATCAGGTTGGCGACGTTGGCGGCAGCGATCAGCAGCACCAGGCCGACGACCGCCTGCAGCATCCACAGGACGTTGCGGGTATCGCCGACCCATTGGTCGCGCAGGCTGCGCGCGCGGCCGGTGAAGTTGCCCTCGCGGTAGAACGCGATGTCGCTGGCGCTGACGCCGGGCGCGCCGCTGAGGCGGTCGGCGTTGTGCTGCACGATCGCATCCATCTGCGCGTTCAGCTGCTCGATGCTGGCGCCGGGCGCGAGCCGGCCGATCGAGTCCGAGTACTCGTGGCCGCGTTCGTCGTCGCTCTTGTCCTTGTCGGAGAACGCGAACGGGACGTAGATGCCGACGTTGCGGTTGGGGAAGCCGAAGCCCTCGGGCAGCACGCCGACGACCTTGAAGTTTTCGCCGTTGAGGCGGACGTCGCGGCTGAGGATGTCGGAGGCGGCCCCGAACTGGTCACGCCAGGCGGCGTAGGACAGCACCGCGACCTTGTCGTGACCGACGATCGCCTCGTCCTCGCTGAAGGCTCGACCCATCGCCGGCTGCACCTGCAGCGTGGAAAACAGCGATGGCGTCGCCTTGATCCCGACCACCCGCTGCGCGCCGCCGCCGGACGCGAGGTTGAAGCTGGTGTCGGTGTAGAGCGCGAGGTCGGCGAGCGCCGGGGCCTGCCCGCGGCGATCGATGTAGTCCGGGATCGAACTTCCGGCGTACAGCAGGCCCATCTTCGGATAGCTGTTGTAGACCTGCACCAGGCGCTCGCCGTCCACGAAGGGCAGCGGTTTCAAAAGCATGCCGTTCAGCACCGAGAAGATCGCGGCATTCGCGCCGATTCCGAGCGCCAGGGTCAGGATCGCCGCCAGGCTGAAGGCCGGCTTGGTCCAGAGCATCCGCCAGCCGTAACGCAGGTCTTCCAGCAGGGTATTCATGTCTTCTCCGCTTTCCCTTGGGGCCGGCGTTGCAGCGTCGACCCGACAACGAAGCGCCCCATCCGGCGCAAGCGCCCGACGGCGGCTAGGCCTGGGCGGCGCCGGCTCGCTTGAACAGGCGCTCGTCTTCTTCCTTGCGCAGCCGGTGCATCGTGTCCTCGTCGACGACCTGGCCGTCGAACATGAAGATCTTGCGGTCGGCGAAGTCGGCGTAGCGCGGGTCGTGGGTGACCATGCAGATCGTCGCGCCGCCCTTGTGCAGCTCGTCCAGCAGCGTCATCACCGCCTCGCCGTTCTTCGAGTCGAGGTTGCCGGTGGGCTCGTCGGCGAGGAGGATGGACGGCTTGCCGACCAGGGCGCGTGCCACCGCGACACGCTGCTGCTGGCCACCGGACAGCTGCGCCGGATAGTGGCGGGTGCGGTGCGCCATGCCGACACGCTCCAGCGCTTCCTGCACGCGGTCGCGACGCTCGTTCTTGCTCATCCCGTCGCGATAGGTCAGCGGCAGTTCGACGTTCTCGAACACCGACAGGTCGCCGATCAGGTTGAAGGCCTGGAAGATGAAGCCGATCTCGCGGTTGCGGATCCGCGCGCGCTGGCTGGCATCGAGCGCCTCCACCCGGGTGCCGTTCAGCGTGTACTCGCCGCCCGAGGGCGAGTCGAGCAGGCCGAGGATCGACAGCAGGGTCGACTTGCCGCAGCCCGAGGGTCCCGAGATCGACACGTACTCGCCGGCGGCGATGTCGATATGCACTCCGGACAGCGCATGGGTCTCGACTTCATCGGTGTGGAAGATCTTGGCGATGGAGGACATGTGGATCAGGGGCGTCGTCATGGCGGTCGGTTCGCTCGTTGGGTTGAGGCTTCGTTCGGTGTCTGGAATCAGGGCCCTGGGTGCCGCTGTTCGGCGATGAACATCGGCGTCACTCGATCCTGATCCTGTCCTGCTGCTCCCACGCCGTCGTATCCGACAGCACCACCCGGTCGCCGACCTTGAGGCCGTCGACGACCTCGATCAGCGAGACCGAGGCGCGGCCGAGCTTCACCGGCACGCGGCGGGCGATGTGGCTGTCGCCGTCGAGGCGGAACAGCGAGATGCTGGCGCCGGACTGGCCGGAGGCGGGACGGCCGACGTAGATCACGTTGGCGAGCCGCTCGATCTCGACCACCCCGTCGACCGACTGGTCCGGGCGGGCGCCTTCCGGCAGCGGCGCATCGAAGTCGACGTCGACCTCGACGCTGCCGTTCTTCACCGCCGGGTCGATCCGGACGACGTGGGCGGCCACGGTCGTGTTGTTGCCGCTGCGCGGGTCGATCCGCACCTTCTGGTCGATGCGGACGTCGCGCGCCTGGGTCTCCGGCACCTGCAGCTTGGCGATCAGCACGTCGGGCTTGGCGACGCGCGCGAGGTTGGCACCGGCGGCGACCTGCTGGCCCTCCTCGACCGGCACCTGCTGCAGTACGCCGTCGATACCGGCGCGCACGTTCAGCGCGTCGGCGCGGGCGCGGCGGAGCTTGACCGTGTTCTCCTGCTGATCGAGGCGCGAGCGCTCGGCGACCAGCTGCGCCTTCATGTTCTCCTCGGCCTTGGCGAGGCGGTCCTGCTCGATCCCGAGGCGTTCCTTCAGCTGCGCGGCCTTGAGTTCGGATTCCTTGAACTGCAGTCCGCTGATCACGCCCTTGCGCGACAGGTCGGCCTCCGCCTCGGCACGCAGCCGGGCGCCCTCGGCATCGGCCCGCACGGTCGCGAGGTTCGCCCGCAGATCGAGCACCGCGCTCTCCAGCGCGATGCGCTTGGCGGTGAAGTCGGCGTTGGCGGCGGCGAGCTGGGCCTCGGCGGCGAGACGGGCGTCGACCACGTCGGGATTGGACAGCTCGAGGATGACGGTGTCGGCCTTGACCGTCGCACCGGGCTTGACCAGCACATGCTCCACCCGGGCATTGCTCTCGGCGGCGATCCAACGGATCTCCTTCGGCTGCAGCACACCCGGCCCGCGCACCTCGCGGAGCAGTTCGCCCTGCTTGACGGTGTCGAGCCAGACCGAGTTCTTGTCGACCTTGAGGGCGGCCGGCTCCAGGCGGGCAAGACCCAGGGTGCCGAGGGCGAGCACGGCGACGGCGATGCTGCCGGCGATCAGGCGGCGGCGCTTCTTCTTGACGGCGAGGTCGGGGCGTTGGATGTCCATGCCCCAGGGTTGCAAGCGGCGTGCCAGCGTGTCACGCCGAACAAGATCAAGAGGTTATACGCCGGTTGGCCGCCGAGTGTCCGTTTCCGAACGGTCGGAGTGTGGAAAATCGGGCTCAGGGAACAGGGCTCAGGGCAGGCCAAATTTCCTCATTCCCCGTCATTGCGAGGAGGAGCGCAGCGACGACGAAGCAACCCAGCGCCTTTGCTCTTGCTCTGGACCAGCAAAAAGCAAAGGCGCCGGATTGCTTCGCTGCGCTCGCAATGACGGGTTATCGCTTTCCTGGGCCCAGGGCCCTCTCCGTCGAACGAAACCACGGCGCATCAACGCTTCACGTCAGTGCGAGGTTTCAGCCCTCCGCCCTCCGCCCAAACCGACATCAGGGACAAGCCTCCGGAATCTCCTTCGACACCACCGGATCCCAATACCGCCCATCCCGGATCTTGTCGCGCAGCTCGACATTGAGGCGCGCGGACACCATGTAGGTGACGCCCGGGCGGACATCGATCAGCAGGGTCTTTTCCTTGTCGCGGCGGTCGTGGTCGTAGACCACCGGCAGGTCATAGGAATCGATGTCCTCGGAGACCCGCAGGGTGTGGGGGCCGACCGGGACCCGCCAGGTCTCCTGCGAGCTCGGGCCAGGGATGTGGCCGTCGAGCGACAGGACCTTGGCCGGGTACAGGTGCTTCGAGCGCGGGGCGATGTGGAAGACGCTGATCCGGCCGCAACCGGCCTCGGACGGCGCGGCGGCCGTGGTGGCGGCCACCGCGCCGGCAGCGCCATTCGCGGCCATCGCGGTATCGCCGCCGAGGGTGACGCGCAGGGCCGGCAGGTGGCGCGCGAACAGGCGGCCGGCGAGCGCCAGCTCCTGGCCCTTGCGGCGCACCTTGACCGCCAGCGGGGCGTCGTCCGGCAGCGCCTCCAGGAGGCTGCGCAGCTGCGCGCTCGCTTCGGCGCCGCGAACCACGCTGGTGCCGTTCACCGCGATCAGAACGTCGCCGACCGCGATGCCCAGGCGCTGGCCGTTGTCGTCGGGGCTCACTGCCAGGACCGTCGGGCCGGCCGCGGCGCTGGCATCGAGCACGATGCCGAGGGAAACCGTGCGGGTCGCCGGCAGGTACATCGCGGTGCCCTGGTCGGCCTCGAGGCGGCCCAGCGCGCCGGTGTCGGACAGGCGCTCGAGCGCGCTCTGCATCTCGCTGCGCAGTTGGGCATCGTCGGTGCGGCCGGCGTCGCCGGCCAGCGCCAGCGCCGGAAGTCCGGCCAGGGTCAGGAGTCCACGGGTCCAGGGCTTCATTGCAATTCCTTCGGGGCAGTCGGAGCAGCGGCAGCTGCGGTGTCGGCAACTAGGACGTTACAGCGTGAGGATCGTCGCATCGGAACGGATCGCCTGGGCCAGTGCCTCGGCGATCCGCTGGCGTTCACCGGCGAGCGCGGCGACGTCGGTCGCCGGCGCCTTCTGGTCGAGCGCCTGCTGCAGGCTGCGGTCGAGGACGTCGAGGCGACGGCGCAGGGTGACCTGCGATTCGGCAACCGGCGCGACAAGTGCGGCGGGCGTCGTCGGCACGGAAGTCTCCACTGCGACCGTCGGCGCCGCGTCGCGGCGGTTGCCGATGCCGAACCACAGCCCGACCGCCAGCACCGCCACGGCGGCGGCCGCGGCGAGCGGCCAGCCGTAGTGCGGACGCGGCGGTGGCGCGGCGGTCGCGGAGGCGGCGATCCGCTGCCAGAGCGCCGCCGGCGGCTCGAACTCGGGCAGCTCGCGCAACTGCCGCGACAGTTCCGGGTCCAGCGGGGCGGGGAAATCAACGACGACCATGGGAATTCTCCTTTCCGGCTGCCGGCGCCAGTTCGCGCAGGCGTTTCAGCGCCCGTGCCAGCAGTGATTTCGAGTAGCTCTCGCTCTGCCCGAACTGCTGGGCGAGGTCGGTGTGGGTCATGCCTTCCAGTTCGTGCAGCACCAGCACCATGCGCGCCCGCGGCGACAGCCGCTCGAGCAGCTGCCAGGCCAGCACCTGCCGCTCCGCGGTCTCGGCCGGCAGGG
Organism: Ahniellaceae bacterium; assembly: GCA_044221335.1. Taxonomy (GTDB): domain Bacteria; phylum Pseudomonadota; class Gammaproteobacteria; order Xanthomonadales; family Ahniellaceae; genus JBGAPI01. Next base: position 19,598 of record JBGAPI010000021.1, on the reverse strand, counting down.
CGAGGGACTCCAGCGGCTCGTCCGAGTCCAGCACGCGACGACGGCGCAGCGCATCGATCGACGCGTTCACCACCAGCCGCCGGAGCCAGGCGCCGAACGGGGCATCCGCCCGGTAGCCGCCGAGGGTCGAGCAGAGGCGCACGAACACGTCCTGCACCACGTCCTCGGCCTGGGAGTAGTCGCCCAGCATGCGCAGCGCGAGATTGTACGCGGCCCGGCCGAACTGCTCGTAGAGCGCCGCCAGCGCGACCCGGTCACCGTGGCGCGCGCGCTCGAGGACCGCCGGGTCCGGGCTGCGGAAGAACGGATTCGTGCTCGTGGCTGCCACCATCGCCTCTCCCCGGTGTCGACCTCCCCTAGGACGGCAACATCCGTTGCACCGTCGCAGGGAGGGGAGCTTGCGTCTTCGGGACCGAGTTGTCACGCTGGGTCATGGCCTTACGAACACTGTCACCGCTGATCGGCGCAGTGCCGGGCAACGCAGGGACGCGGCAGTGCAGGGGACTGGCCTGCCTAGGGGCGTTTCTCGTCGCGATGATCGCGGCGACCGGCGTATCCCGGACGCACGCCGCACCGGCCCCGGGTACCCCGCTGATGACCCGCTATGGGGGCGACGACTTCCCGGCGGTGCCGAAGCTGCTGTCGGTGATGGCGGACGGCGGCGAGGTCTGGATCGGCAGCATCGAAGGCCTGATGGTGCGCAGCGGCGGCCGCTTCGAGCTGCTGAAACTCCCCAACGAAGCGGCGGCGCGTGCATTGGCGCGGGCGCCCGACGGCCGCCTCTATGTCGGCGCCTACGACCACGTCGGCTACGTCGAGCGCGACGCCACCGGCGCCCTGCGTTTCGTCGACCTGATTGGCAGTTTCGGCCTGACCGGCGACGCCCGTTTCATCGGCGAGGTCTGGCAGTGCCTGCTGCGGCCGGATGGCGTCTGGTTCGTATCGGAGCGGCGCCTGCTGTTCGCCGGCTACGACGGCAGCCGCCGCACGGTCGAGACCCCCGGGACCGTCCGTCGCGTGTTCGACCTCGACGGCGTGCTCCTGACCCGGGTGCAGGACATCGGCCTGATGCGCTTCGACGGCCGCGAATTCAGTCCGGTGCCGGGCGGCGAGCGCTTCGCCCAGAAGTCGGTGTACACGCTGTTCCGCCGCGAGGATCACGCGATCCTCGGGATGACCCGCGACGAGGGACTGTTCGAGCTGAAGCCCGAGGGGCCGGTCGACCTCAATACGCCGGCCGACGCCTGGCTGAAGGGCTCGGAGCCCTACCTGCTGCTGCGCCTGCGCGACTCCAGCCTGGCGATCGCGACGCTGCAGGGCGATGTCCTGCACCTGTCCCAGCAGTTCGCGCCGATTGGCCGCTTCCACGTCACCGACCAGGCCATCATCGGCATGTCCTCCGACCGCGAGGGCGGGCTGTGGGTCGCGGCCGAGGGCGAGCTGGTGCGGATGGCATTGCCCTCGGCCTGGAGCGAATTCGGTCGCCGCGACGGCGTCACCGGCGGGCCGAACGACAGCGTGCTGGTCGGCGACACCCGCTACGTCGCCACCACCTCCGGGCTGTACAGCAGCGAGACCGTCGCCAACGGCAATTTCCACCTGCGGCGGGTGCAGGGCATGCGCGACGAGGTCTGGGACCTGGAACCAGCGACCGACGGCATCCTGCTCGCGACCCGTGACGGTATCCAGCTGCTGCGCTCACCCGACCGGCCGATCGAGTCGATCGCCAAGGTCGGATTCCCGTGGCGGCTGCAGCACTCGAATTTCAAGCCTGACCGGGTGATCGTCGCCTGCGATCCCGGCCTGATGCTGCTCGACCGGGTCGAAGGCCGCTGGGTCGACCGCGGTCGCTACGCGCCGGAGGACCTCGCGGTCTCGAGCGTGGTGGAGGCGAGCGCGACCGAATGGTGGCTCGGAAATTACCGCGGCGCGCCGGTGCGGATCCGGCTCGCGCCCGGACAGGGCCTGAAGATCGCCGAGGAGCGCCGCTTCGGCGCCGCCGACGGCCTGCCGATCGACGCCGCGTCCAACACCAACCTGTTCGAGCTCGACAGCCACATCTACGCCGGCATGGGCGAGCGCCTGTTCCGCCTGGAGGGCGAACGCTTCGTCGCGGTCCCGAACGAGGCACTCGGCGTCTCCGGCAAGCCCGGCGACCTCACTTTCCGCAAGGGGCCGGACGGGACCGTGTTCGCCTACACGCCACGCCAGCTGTGGCGCCGCGCGACCGGCGAGTCGGCCTTCGTCGAGGTCGACCGCGGGCCAGCCGCCAACGGGGGCGTCGCCGAGGTCGGCTTCGACAGCCCGACCTCGCTGTCGGTGGCCGGCTGGGACGCGATCTACCGCTACGACAGCAGCGTGGTGACGGTGGACCCGCCGCGCTTCAAGGCCTTCCTGTCGAGCGTGCGGATGACGCCGGTGGACGGCGAAGCCAGCGCCATCGCGCGCACCGACGAACTGGCACTGCACCTGCCGCCGGTGCGGTCGCTGGAATTCGAATTCGCGATCGACAGCCTGGTCGGTCGCGCCGAGTACCGCAGCCGGCTCGACGGCCTGGAGACCGGTTTCGGTGCCTGGACCACCAGCGCGCGCCGCGAGTTCGCCAGCCTCGCGCCCGGCGACTACAGCCTGATGCTGGAGGCGCGCACCGCCAACGGCAGTGCTGCCGAGCCCTTCACCTACCGGTTCACGGTGGCGCCCCGCTGGTACCAGACGGTGTGGTTCCGGTTGGCGCTGGCGGCCGCGCTGATCCTCATCGCCGCGACCTGGAGCCGGGTCCACGCGACCCGCAAGGTGGCGCGATTCAAGCAGCGCAACCGCGAGCTCGAGGACGTGGTCGCGGCGCGCACCCGCCAGCTCGAATTCGCCAACCGCCAGCTCGCGCGGCTGGCGACGCTCGACGGCCTCACCGGCATCACCAACCGCCGCGGCTTCGACCAGCAGTTCGCCGAGATCTGGGACGCCGCGCTCGCGGACAAGTCGTCGCTGGCGCTGCTGATGATCGACGTCGACCACTTCAAGCACTACAACGACCGCCACGGTCACCTCGCGGGCGACCACGCGCTGAAGTCGGTCGCGCAGCGGCTGGCCAAGTCGATCCACGAGCGCGAGGTGCTGGCGCGCTTCGGCGGCGAGGAGTTCGTCGTGCTGCTGCCAGGAGACGAGCTCGTGGAGGCCCGCGCGCGCGGCGAGGCGTTGCGCCATGACCTCGAGGCGCATGGCGAGGATTTCGAGCACCTCACGGTGTCGGTCGGCGTCGCCGCCACCGTGCCGGGCAGCGGGGTGACCCCGAACGGCCTGATCGATGCGGCCGACCAGGCGCTGTACCGCGCCAAGCATGCCGGGCGGAATCGGGTCGAGGTGGCCATCTGACCCGGCGCCCCGGGCCGAAGGTCGCGCAGTCCCGTCGGCACGCGCTCGCCGATCGCCCTGTCAGGCAAGCGGCGCGAACGGCGCGCTAGGGAGCGTCGTCCGACTCCGCCGCCCGCGGCGCAGAGGCCTTCGGCGCTGGGGGCTTGCGGCGGTCGCCGAGCAGGTCGGTCGCGCTGCTGAAATACTCCTCCGGTCGCGAGCGATCCTCGATCCGGCTCTGCACCAGGCCGATGACGAACGCGAAGGCCGAAATCGAGAAGGTGATCAGCGCCAGCGCCAGCAGGCCCGGCGTGTGGGCGATGAAGGCCACGACCAGGCTCGCCACCGCGACCCCCAACCAGATGTTGCGCATGCGGCGCTCCTCGCTCGCTCGTCAGCCCCGCATCTTTGCCAACGACGGCGGCGCTGGCAAGAGGGCGGCGGCGATCCTGCGCGCGCCGTCGCGATCGGGCCACCGGCTCAGCCGACCTGGCGCGCCCGCCCGGCCCAGAACGGCGCGCGCAGCTCGGCCTTCAGAATCTTTCCGGCACCCGACAGCGGCAGCGGGGTGTCGCGGAATTCGATCCGCCGCGGCACCTTGTAGGCGGCGATGCGCGCACGGCAGAACTCGCGCAGATCCTCGGCGTCGGCCGTGGTGCCGGGACGGGGCACGACCACGGCGTGCACCGCCTCGCCCCAGCGCTCGTCGGGGATGCCGAACACGGCGCAGGACAGCACGGCGGGATGCGCGACGAGGCAGTTCTCGACCTCCACGGAGTACACGTTCTCGCCGCCGGAAACGATCATGTCCTTCACCCGGTCGACCAGGAACAGGTAGCCGTCGGCATCGAGGAAGCCGGCGTCGCCGGTGCGCAGCCAGCCGCCGCGCAGCGTGGCCGCCGTCTCCTCCGGGCGATTCCAGTAGCCCGACATCACGTTCGGTCCGCGCGCCACGATCTCGCCGATGGTGCCGACCGCGGCGTCGCGATCGTCGGCATCGACCACCCGGAGATCGACCAGCGGCAACGCCCGGCCGGCCGAACCGGCGCGCGCCGGCATCGTCGCGAGGTCGGGCCACGGCATCACCGTCAGCAGCGGCGAGGCCTCGGTCTGGCCGTAGCCCTGCACGAACTTCACCCCCGGCAGCGCTACCCGCGCGCGGGCGAGCAGGGCCTCCGCCATCGGTGCGCCGCCGAACAGCACCCGTTCGAGGCTGGCGAGCGGCTGCGGCGCGCGCTCCAGGTGTTCGACCAGCGCCGCGATCATCGTCGGCACCAGGGTGGTGTCGGTCACGCCGTGGCGGTCGACGGCGGCGATGAAGGCCTCCGGCGTGAAGCGCGGCAGGAAGGCGTGGCTGCCCCCCATCAGCGAGAGCGCGAAGGTCGATGCCAGGTCGGCGAGATGGAACATCGGCGCGGCGTGCAGGAACACGCTGCGGGAGCGGAAGTCGTGCACGGTGAGCAGGTTGGCGGCATTGGCCAGCAGGTTGGCGTGCGACAGCATCACCCCCTTGGCACGACCAGTGGTGCCGCCGGTGTAGAACAGGCCTGCCATCCGCTCAGGCGCGAGGTCGGCATCAGGAATCGGCGCATGTCCGCCGATCAGGTCGCGGACATCGAGGGCTCCCGCGGGCGCCACCTCGTTTCCGATGTAGACGAGCTTCCAGCGCCCACCGGCGGACAAGGTCTCGGCGAAGGGCAGAAAGGCATCGTCGAGCAGCAGCAGGCAGGGGTCGGCGTCGCCCAGGACGAAGCACATCTCGGCCGCCGCCAGCCGCACGTTGAGCGGTACCACCGCTGCACCGGTCCACGCCACCGCGAACAGGGTCTCCAGATAGCGTGATCCGTTCAGCGCCAGGATGGCGACCCGCTCGCCGGGGCCGACGCCCGCCGCCACGAGTCCACCGGCGTAGCGGGCGACGCGGTCGGCCAGGGCCGCCCAGTCCGGCGCGGAATCGCCGCGCATCGCGGGTCGGGAACCGTGTTGCTGCCGGGCTCGCTGCAGGGCGCGGGTGATGGACATCGGCGGGATCTCGCGGGGTGCTGCGAGTGTATGGGCGGAACCCCTGGATTGGATGCACCCCCTCGGTGTCGGCCGAATCCCCGCGCAGAGAGCTCGGCCAAGGGCGGGGCAGCCGCTGATCCAGGCAGGCGCGATCGGCGTCGAGGCAGCCATTGCAGTCGGCAAGGCCGACGGCTTCGTCGTCCCGTCGCAGGTGGATCCGGACGGGCAGCAGGTCGTCCAGGCGCTGCGGCGAGTCGCAGGCGGCGACGGTGCCGGCGAGTGTTCCCTCCGTCGCGATCCGCTTCGGCAAGCGCGCGGACGGAGCAGCGTGGCCGAGGTCCTGCGTCGGCAGGCGTCCGGGAAGCGCGGAGACGAAGGAGTTCCGGTAGACGCGGCCGTGGACGGTCGCCGCGGCAAGCGCCGGCTGCCCCTCGCCGCCCAGGCGAACCTGCACCGGGTCTTCCGTGCCGAAGCCCATCCCGACCGGGATCTCGGCGCCATCGGCCGCGACGGCACCGCGCCAGCGCTGCGGCACCGACAGGTCGTCGGCCAGATGATCCAGCCTCCAGGATCGCGCCGTGCCGGTCGTCGCTCCGGCCACAGCGGATCCGACGAGTGGCGAGGCACGGGTGGGGCTCCACCGAGTTTCGCCGGCCGCTCGGAGAGGGAGTCGCCACGAACCGCTGAGTCGATCGCAACATCCGGCGCGCGGCATGGCTAGCATCAGCGATCCCGTTCCGGATCCCGTCATGCGCCCGTTCGTCCTGCTCCTGCTGATCGCGATCGCGGCATCGTCGGCCGGCGCCGCCACCTACCAGGTCGGCCCGACCCGCACCTACGCCACGCTGCCGGCGCTGTTCAGCGCGGTCGATCTCGGCCCGGGTGATGTCGTCGAGGTCGACGGCAACGTGAGCTATCCCGGCAACATCGTGATGCCGTCTTCCGATGGCGGCGCCGCCGGGAACCCGGTCACGCTGCGCGGCATCAAGGTCAACGGCCTGCGGCCGAAGCTCGTCGGCGGTACCAACACCATCGAGTTCCGGCTGGCCGATCACGTGGTGTTCGAGGGCTTCGAGGTGATCGGATCGATCACCGACAACACCTTCCGCTGCATCTACCACCACGGCGACGACCTCACCATCCGCGACACCGTGGTCCACGACTGCCCGCGTCACGGCATCCTCGGCGCGGACCAGGACTCCGGATCGATCACCATCGAGTACTCGGAGATCTACAACGCAGGCTCCGGCGGCTCCAACCACGCGCTGTACATCGCGACCGACGAGGTCGCGCACCCGCACTCCGTGTTCCGGCTGCAGTACTGCTACATCCACGACAGCGACTACAACAACCTCGGCAACGGCGGGAACCTGATCAAGAGCCGTGCCGAGCGCAACGAGATCTACTACAACTGGCTGGAGAACGCGTTCTACCACGAGCTCGAGCTGATCGGTCCCGACCCGAACGGCGCCCAGCCGACATGGACCGATAGCCTCGTGCGCGAGGACTCCGATGTCGTCGGCAACGTGATCGTGCACCGCTCCGCGTTCGGCTCGGTGATCCGCGCCGGCGGCGACGGCACCGGGCAGAGCAACGGCCGCTACCGCTTCGCCAACAACACCATCGTGCGGCTTGCCGGCAGCAACGACGTCCCGACCATCTTCCGGCTGTTCGACGGAATCGATGCGATCGCGATGTACAACAACGTGATCTGGCGCGAGGGCCCGTCCGCGGTGCGGCTGACCCGCGAGGTCGAGGCGGTCTGGTATTCCGGCATGTCGCAGATCAGTGGCAGCAACAACTGGTACGAGACCGGCTCGACCTTCGTGCCGCCGGGCTGGACGGCATCACTCACCGGCAGCGACCCGTTGTTCGTCAACGCGTCGCTGTTCGACTTCCACGCCCAGGCCGGCAGTCCGCTGCTCAACGCCGGAAACAACTCTCCGATGCCGACGCTGGCCTACGAGATCGCCGCCGTGCTGGTCCCGCCAGTAAAGCATCCGCCGCAGCGCGCGTTGCTCGCGGTCGGCAGCGTCGCGCCGCGGCCTACCGATGCGGTCATCGACATCGGCGCCTTCGAGGCGGTCGACGCGGGGCAGATCTTCCGCGACGGCTTCGAGTAGGAGCGCCACGATCGACTGGAAACGGATCGGCAGCGCCGGAACCCGGCCGGACAACGTCGCGCGACGGTGTCGAGGCGCAAACAAAAAGTTTGCAGGTCGGCCGGACCCGAAAAGCGATCTCGGCGGTCTGACGAGTCGGGGCGACGTCGCAACCGGTCGTCGACCGTTTCCGGAACTCCCTGATCCGCAAAGCTTCTGCGTCGGGGCCGGCGTGCGGCGCCCTCACGGGCCGGCCCGCGGGCCCCTTCTCCTACTTCCGACGGATACCGCATCGGCCGCTGGTGCGAACATGACGTCCTTGTTAAGATGGGGGTTCGTGCGTTACATCTCGTGACATTGCCTGAAGTCTCCTTGGGGGAGCCTGACTATGACGTTGTTGCCGTTTGCCAGTCGTTCGCTGGCACAGCGTGGTTCGTTGGCGGGGGCTGTCGCCGCCGTCGTGTTTGTCGCCGGTATCGCGAATCCGCCCTCGGCGAGTGCCGCGAATCTGGGTCCGACGATCGTCGGCCAGATCACGACCTCGTCCGCCGCCGATTTCGACCGCGACCCGGACGCCGCCAAGCGCGCTGCCGGTGGCCTGACCACCGCGGAGAAGGAAGCCCTCGAGGCGAAGCTGCCCGTCGGCCTCCCTGGCCAGGACCAGTTCTACAGCGGCAAGCCGATCGCGTTCGGCGAGACGCCGTCGCTGCGCGAATTGATCAAGGCCCATCCGGAGTACGTGCGCGCGGTCGCCAAGGGCGACCAGGAGCGCGAGGGTGAGCTGGTCGAGAACAACCGCGTCCGCTTCACCATTCCGGGGCGCGGAGCGGGTGCCGGCAACGGCCGCTTCACCGATCCGCTGGCCGGTCTCGCCTCTCCGGGCAACGAGCCGCAGGTGATGCCGACCCCGAGCCTGACGTTCCCCGGCATCAATTCGACGCAGTCGGCCTGCGGTTGTACGCCGCCCGACACCAACGGCGACGTCGGTCCCAACCACTACGTCCAGTCGGTGAACACCAAGTTCGCCGTCTACGACAAGGCCGGCGCGACCCTGCTCGCGCCGGCGCTGCAGAGCTCTGCGCTGTTCGCCGGCCTGCCGGCCGGCAGCAAGTGCCGCACCACCGACAGTGGCGACCCGGTCGTCATGTACGACTCGATGGCCGACCGCTGGCTGGTCTCGCAGTTCGAGGTCTCGGGCACGCCGGGCCACCAGTGCATCGCGATCTCGAAGACCCCGGATCCGACCGGTGCCTACTACGCCTACGAGTTCGTCAATCCGGACAGCAACTTCCACGACTACCCGCACTACGGCGTGTGGCCTGACGGCTACTACATGACCGACAACCTGTTCAACGCCGCCGGTACCGCGTTCGTCGGCGCTGGCGTGTTCGCGTTCGACCGGGTGAAGATGCTCGCCGGCGATCCGACTGCCGGCTTCGTCTACAAGCTCGAACCCTTCGACGGCACCAACAACATCGGTGGCCAGCTGCCGACCCATGCGATCGGCCTGATCCCGCCGCCGGCCGGCCTGCCGAACCGCATCATGCAGTTCCTGGCCGACGAATACGGCGATGCGATCGACGGCATCCGCACCTGGGAGTTCGTGCCGAACTACGCCACCCCGGCGAGTTCGACCTTCACCCAGAAGACCGACGTCGCGCTGGCGGCATTCGATGCGCGCGGCTACACCGACGGCACGATCCGCAACTACAACGAGCAGAGCGGCACCACGAACGGCCTCGACGCGATCAACGACCGCCTGATGTTCCGGCTGTCCTACCGCAACCTCGGCAGCTACGCCACGCCGACCAACTCGTGGACCGGCAACTTCACGGTCAACGTGAGTGGCGTCGCGCCGACCACCGTGCCTTCCACCTACCAGTCCGCGATCCGCTGGTTCGAACTGCGCAGCAGCGACAACACCTCGACGATGACGGTGCGCGACCAGGGCACCCAGAATGCGGCGCCCGGCAACGGTTCCACCGGCGTCAACAACTGGATGGGCAGCATCGCGCAGGACAGCCAGGGCAACATCGCGCTGGGCTTCACCCAGTCGAGCTCCACCACCTTCCCGAGCATCGTGGTCGCCGGCCGCACCAATGCCGCGCCCAGCGGCACGCTGAATGAGGGTGAAGCCACCTTCTTCGCCTCCACCGGCTCGCAGACCTCCGGAGGCAACCGCTGGGGCGACTACAGCGCGATGAGCATCGACCCGGTCGACGACTGCACTTTCTGGTACACCCAGGAGTACTACGCCACCACATCGACGGGCAGCTGGCAGACCCGCATCGGCAAGTTCGCCTTCCCGTCCTGCACCCCGCCGCAGCGCGGCTTCCTGGCGGCGTCGATCACCAACTGCGCCAGCGGCCTGCCGCTCGCCGGCGCGACCGTGACGGCGACCGGTGGCTACTTCCGCACCACCAATGCCGGCGGCACCCTGCCGTCCAACATCGGCCTGTCGCCGGGCACCTATAGCGCGACCGCGTCGTTCCCGGGCTACGCCAGCAGCACCAACAACAGCCTGGTCATCACCAACGCCGGCACCACCACCTTCAGCACCTGCCTGGTCGGCACGCCGACGATGAACGCGGCGAATCCGGTGACGATCAGTGCCGAGAGCATCGTCCCCGCCAACGGCGCGATCGATCCGGCCGAGACCGTGACCGTCTCGCTGCCGCTGAAGAACGTCGGTGGCGGCAACACCACCAACCTGGTGGCGACCCTGCAGGCCACCGGCGGCGTGAACTCGCCGAGCGGCCCGCAGACCTACGGCGTAGTGAATGCCGGTGGCGCGAACGTGGCGAAGGACTTCACCTTCACCGCCAGCGGCACCTGCGGCGGCACCGTCACGATGACGCTGGCGCTGCAGGATGGCGCTACCAACCTCGGCACCGTCACCTTCACCGCCCAGCTCGGCGCGACCCAGGTCACGACCTACCTCAACGAGAAGTTCGACAGCGTGGCCGCACCGGCGCTGCCGGCCGGCTGGACCTCGGCGACGGTCAGCGGCACTCTGCCGCCGTGGGTCAGCTCGACGACCACGCCGAACTCGGCGCCGAACGACCTGTTCGTGCAGGACATCACCTCCGCCGCCGAGAGCCAGCTGACCAGCCCGGTGATCGCGATCGGCGCCGGCGGCGGACAGGTCAGCTTCCAGAACCTGTTCAACATGGAGACCGGCTCCGCGAGCGGCTTCGATGGCACCGTGCTCGAGATCAGCACCGACGGCGGCACCACCTTCAGCGACATCACCGCCGGCGGCAACGCCTTCCTCACGGGTGGCTACAACAAGACGCTCTCGACGGGCTTCAGCAATCCGCTGGGCGGCCGCCAGGCCTGGAGCGGCCTGTCGGGCGGCACCGGGGCGGCGCCGACCTACATCGTCTCGTCGATCAATCTGCCGGCGGCGGCCGCGGGCCAGAACATCAAGCTGCGCTGGCGCACCGGTACCGACAGCAGTGCCGTGGCGTCCGGCGCCGCCGGTGTCCGGATCGACGACCTCGTGGTCGCCAAGTCCTCGGTGGTGTGCGCGAGCGCGCCGAACACGGCACCGACAGTGTCCGCGCCGGCCCTCCAGAACATCCTCGAGGACGGCAACACGGGGGCCCTCGCGGTGACCGTGGGTGACACCGAAACGGCCGCGGGCAGCCTGGTGCTGACCGGCTCGTCCAGCAACACCACCCTGGTCCCGAACGCGAACATCGTGTTCGGCGGCAGCGGCGCGAACCGCACCGTGACGGTGACGCCGGTGGCCAACCTGTCGGGCTCGGCAGTGATCACGTTGACGGTGACCGATGCGGGCGCGCTCACCGGCACCTCGACCTTCACGGTCAACGTCGCCGCCGTCAACGACCAGCCGAGCTTCACCGTCAGCGGCAACCGCAGCCACGTGGCCGGCACCACCGGCCTGCAGACGGTCGCGGGCTTCGTCACCGGCACGAACTTCGGGCCGAACGAGACCGGGCAGGCGGTGCAGGCCTACAACGTCACCGAGGCGTCCGACCCCGGCAACATCGTCAGCGGCGCCGCGATCGCCACCGACGGCACCCTGACCTACACGCTGTCGGGAACCGGCGGCGTGGCGACCATCAATGCAACCCTGCAGGACAACGGCGGCACGACCAACGGTGGCGTCGACACCTCCGCGGTGGTGAGCTTCACCATCACCGTCGCTCCGGGTGCCGATCTCGCGGTCAGCATCAGCAACGGCCAGTCGGTGGCGCTGTTGGGCTCGACCACCAGCTACACCATCGTCGTCAGCAACGCCGGTCCGAACACGGCGACCGCCGCGACGCTGACCACCAGCCTGCCGGCCGAGCTGACCGGCGTGACCTGGACCTGCACGGCCGTCGTGCCGGTGACCTGCGCCAACGCCAGCGGCAACGGCTCGATCAGCGAGTCGGTGACCCTGGCGAGCGGCCAGAGCATCACCTACACCGTGACCGGCACCGTCGGCGGCACCCTCGGCAACAACCTGGCGACCTCGGCGGCGATCGCGGCTCCGGGCAGCGTCGCCGAACTCAACAGCGCCAACAACAGCAATACCGATACCGATCTGATCGTCGGCTCCGACATCTTCAAGGACGGTTTCGAGTAATCCCCCGCGAGTCCGGCGCCGTCCCTGTGGACGCGCCGGACCCCGCCGGACAAGGTCGACGCCCCGGTTCGCCGGGGTTTTTTTGTGCCCGTCGCGACCTGTCGCAGGCCGTGAGACGCCCGCCGGGGAGAATGTCCACTCGCCGCTGATCGACTCTGTCACGAATTGTCGAGTAACCCGGACAGGCGCAACGCCGGAATCGGCGCGCAGCGGCGCACACCGTCGGTAGGTCTTCGACTTCGCGCGTGGGGTGCGGAGCGGGGCGCCGTCAGCCTTCTCAGGAGAAATCCATGAATTCACGCATCATCCGTCGTTCCCTGCTGTCGACCGCGCTGCTGGCGGCGCTGGGGCTGCCCGCCGCCAAGGCCTGGGCGTCGACGCCCGAGGGACCGGAAGCGTCGGTCGGCAGCCAGGGGATCGGGCTGCAGCGCGAGGCGACCCTCGTCGTCGAACGCTCCTTCCCGACGTCCTACTACCCGAGCAACCGGGTCACCGTGATGGTGGATTCGAACCCGGCGGGGGCGATGCTTTACGACGTCTATCGGGACACCAGTGGCAGTATCCACGACCTGATCCTCGGTGCCGATCCGACCTGCGAGCCGCGCACGCCGAGCGTCGCGATGACGCAGCCGTACTCCTACTACTTCGATCAGGTGATCGCCTGGGCGTGCACTCAGCAGAGCGACGGCGTGAGCGTCGTGCGCATGCAGTCGATCGATCCGTTCGGCACCCTGGGTCCGGGACCGCTGGCCGTCGGTGCTGCCAACGGCGCCGCCCAGGAGAATCCGGTGGTCGGCATCAACAGCAGCTCGCGCGACGGCTACGTCGCGTGGAGCGGCCAGGTCGGGCCGGGCTACTACTCGGTGTTCTACAACCGCTTCTACGGCGGCATGCCGGGTGGCTCGGCGCAGTCGCTCGAGTATTTCCCGCGCAGCACGTCGCCGTTGCAGCCTTCGCTGGCCGCCGACTCCCAGGGCGGCGCGCTGATCGCCTGGACCGGCACGCAGTCGAACTGGCCGTTCGATACCGCGGTGCAGCTGGCAGTGATCAACGGTCAGGGCTGGACCCCGCAGATCATCGTGCTCGACCACGACCCCCAGGCGGCGTTCGGCACCGCGGTGGTGTCGCAGGAGCGCCAGGGCCAGAAGATCGTGGCCTGGACGCGCGACGGCGGCGTGTTCGCGCAGCGCATCGACAGCAGCAACCAGCCCGTCGGGAACGTGCTCACGATCGCGGCGATCGATGGCCGCGTCCGCAGCGCAACGCGGGTCGCGGTCGACGAGCGCGACGGCTTCTGGATCGCGTGGCAGAGCACCGGCCAGGACGGCGACGGCGAGGGCATCTATGCCCGCCAGTACCGCAGCGACGGAACACCCGTCGACGCGCCCACCCGGATCAACGAGGTCACGGCCGGCGACGAACTCTTCGGCGCCATCGACACGCCGTACGTCGGCCGCCTGAACGCCGTGTGGACCCGTCCCGACGGCGGCAAGCACCTCGCCTACGAGCGGACGATGATCGGCCTCGCCGACGACGACTACTTCCCGGTGATCCGGGTGAACGGCACCGAGGCCGGGCAGTTCGTCCAGTTCGACGTCGATTTCCGCCATGTGTCGCCGGGCAATACCATCACGCCGCTCGGCAACTGGAACCTGATCCTCCAACTGCCGCCCAACTTCAACGACCCCATTCTGGCGAGCTGCTCCGGCTACGGCACCACCACCGTGAGCTGCCCGATGAGCGGAATGGCGTCGACCCTCCCGCTGCGGTTCAATACGCTGGCGTCGGGCGACTATCCGATCTCGGCGACGATGAGCCTGTCCTTCGCCGACGGCATCCCGAGCAACAACACCGCCACCGCCGTGCTGGGGGTGCACGACACCACGCCGGACCCGATTCAATTCGTCAACGTCGAGAACGCGACGCCCGGCGCGCTGGTGGTTTCGGCGCCGGTCACGCTGGCCGGCTTCGACGTGCCGCAGCAGGCCTACGTCAGCGGCGGCGAGTACAGCCTGGACGGTCTCAATTTCGCGAGCGGCAGCTTCACCGCCAGCGCCGGCCAGCAGGTCTGGCTGCGTCACACCGCGGCCTCCGCGATCGACCAGTCGGTCTACACGACACTGACGGTGAACCAGGTGAGCGGCACCTTCACCTCGACCACCGGCGCGGCCGACAGCACGCCCGATCCGTTCACGCTCGGCGGCGTCAACTATGTCCCGCGCGGCTCCTGGCAGGTCTCGAACACGATCACGGTGTCCGGGATCAACGTGCAGGCGCCGATCAGTGTGGAAGGCGGCTACTACAGCATCAACGGCGGCTACTTCGTCAGCGACCCGGGTGTCGTGATGGCGGGCCAGACCGTGCGGGTCGGGCACTATGCGTCGTCGAGCTACTCAACGACGACCAGCACGAAGCTCACCATCGGCGGTGCCTACGACTACTTCTCCAGCCTGACCGTAAGCCCCGACACCACGCCGGACGCGTTCCACTTCAGCGACGTCACCGGCGTTGCCGTCGGCTCGCTGCAGACCTCCAACGCCATCGTCGTCGCCGGCATCGAGGCCGCGTCGCCGATCAGCGTCAGCGGCGGCAGCTACAGCATCGACGGCGGTCCGTTCACTGCCGCCCCCGGCACGGTGAACAACGGCCAGAGCGTCCGGGTACAGCACACGGCGTCCTCGAACTACTCGGCGACGAATGACACTCGCCTGACGATCGGCGGCGTGTACGACATCTTCACCAGCACCACGGCGGCGATCGACACGACACCGAACGCCTTCACCTTCGCCGACGTCACCGGGGTGGCCCCGGGCAGCGTGCAGACCTCGAACGCGGTCACCATCACCGGGATCAACGCGCCGGCACAGATCTACGCGATCGGCGGCAGCTACAGCATCGACGGCGGTGCCTTCACCACGGCGTCGGGCTTCGTCAACAACGGCCAGAGCGTTCGCGTGCAGGTGACCGCATCGACCCTGAATTCGTCGACCGAAAGCGTGTCGCTGTACGTCGGGGGCGTCGCCGATACGTTCTCCGCGACGACGATGACCGGCGACACCACGCCGGACGCCTTCAGCTTCACCGACGTCACCGGCGTTTCGCTGCTCACCGTCCAGACCTCGAACACGATCACCGTGTGCGGCATCAACGCGGCAACGCCGATCAGCGTCAGCGGCGGCAGCTACAGTGTCAACGGCGGATCGTTCACCTCGACCGCGGGCACGGTGCTGCCGGGCCAGACGGTGCGGGTGCAGCACACCGCGTCGTCGCAGTTCTCGACCGCGACCAACACCACGCTGACGATCGGTGGCGTGTCCGACACCTACACCAGCACCACGCTGGCGGCGGACACCACGCCGTACGCGTTCAGCTTCTCCGACGTCGGCGGTGCGGCGCTCGCGACCAGCCAGGTGTCCGGCGAGATCACCGTCGGCGGCATCAACGCGCCGGCTCCGATCAGCGTCAGCGGCGGCAGCTACAGCATCAACGGCGGCGCGTTCACCACGGCCGCCGGAACGGTGCAGAACGGCCAGACCGTGCGGGTGCAGCACATCTCGTCGTCCCAGTACTCGACCGCGACCACCTCCACGCTGACGATCGGCGGCGTGTCCGGCACCTTCATGAGCGTCACGCTCGCGGCGGACGGCACGCCGGATGCCTTCAGTTTCACCGACGTCGGCGGCGTCGCGCTGTCCTCGCTGCAGACCTCGAACGCGATCGTGGTCTCGGGCGTCAACGTGACGACGCCGATCTTCATCAGCGGGGGCAGCTACAGCATCAACGGCGGGCCGTTCACCACGGCCGCGAGCATGATCGCGAGCGGATCGAACGTGCGGGTGCAGCACACCGCGTCGGCGAACTTCGCCACGGCGACCAACACCGTGCTGACGATCGGCGGCGTGTCCGACACCTTCACCAGCACCACGCTGGCGGCCGACACCACGCCGAACGCGTTCGCCTTCACCGACGTCGCCGGCGTCAACCGCAACACGGTCGTCACCTCCAACACGATCACGATCAGCGGCATCAACACCGCCGCGCCGATCTCGATCAGCGGCGGCAACGCGACCTACAGCCGCAACGGCGGGGCCTACACGGCGGCCGCGGGCAGCGTGAACAGCGGCGATACCATCACGCTCAAGGTCACGTCGGGAGCCAGCAAGGGCGCCGTGGTCAATGTGGTGCTGACCGTGGGCGGCGTCAGCGACACCTGGAGCGTGACCACGAAGTAGTGCGGTCGCGCGGTCCGGACGAGTCGCCCCGGGAGCGATCCCGGGGCGATTTCCGTTTCGGGACGGCCGTCGCATCCGGACCCTTCCGTGGCGGTCCGCGCTGTCTATACTCGCGACCTTCTTGGGGAGCACTGGGGAGTGCCATCATGCGTGCGAGTCGTTTCGTCGTTGCCGTTCTGCTGTGTCTGCCGTTCGCGTCGTCCGAAGCCATCACCTACGGGACGGCGGACAGCAACGGTCATCCGTTCGTCGGTGCCCTGGTGGGGGAGTTCGACGGCGTCCACTATCCGTACTGCACCGGCACGCTGATCTCGCCGACGGTGTTCCTGACCGCGGCGCACTGCGACCTCGGCACCACCCGGGTGACGGTGACCTTCGACCCGGCGTTCTCCGCCGCGTCGCCGCTGCTCGCCGGCACCTACATCGCCAATCCGGAGTACAGCAAGAGCCAGAACGACCCGCACGATCTCGCGGTCGTCCTCCTCGACGCGCCGGTGGCCGGACGGACTCCCGCGCGGCTGCCGACCCTCGGCCAGTTCGACCGGGTCGACCGGAACCAGCAGTTCACCGCGGTGGGCTATGGCGGCCAGGAACGGGTGATCGACAAGGGCGGACCGGTGATCCACTACGACGATGTGCGCGAAGTCGCCGTCAGCACCTTCAACTCGGTGGGTCCCGGCTATCTCCGGCTGTCGCAGAACCAGGCGACCGGCAACGGCGGCACCTGCTACGGCGATTCCGGCGGCCCGAACTTCCTCGGCGCCGGTGCGGACGAGACCAACCTGATCGCCGGCACCACGATCACCGGCGACTCGCAGTGCGTGTCGACCAACGTCGACGAGCGCCTCGACACCGTCGCGTCGCGGCGCTTCCTCGGGCGCTTCGTCGCGCTGCCGTAGGGCGGTGCTCGCTCCGTGTCGATGAGCCCGCGCGAGCGTCGCGCGGCTCATCGCCGGAGGAGCGGCGTTTGCGCCGCCGAACGTCGGACAGCGCCGGGCCGGGGACCGCTCTACGCGTGGTAGGAGGTCGCCCGCTCGACCTCGTTCTTCGAGCCGAGGAATACCGCCACCCGCTGATGCAGGCCCTGCGGCTGCAGTTCGAGGATGCGCTGGTGGCCGTTGGTCGCGGCGCCGCCGGCCTGCTCGACCACCATCGCCATCGGATTGGCCTCGTACATCAGCCGGAGGCGGCCTCCCTTGTCGCGGCACTTCGCGTCGACCGGGTACATGAAGATTCCGCCGCGGGTGATGATCCGATGCACGTCGGCCACCATCGAGGCGACCCAGCGCATGTTGAAGTCGCGACCGCGGGGGCCCGACTTGCCGGCGACCAGTTCGTCGACGTAGCGCCGGACCGGCGGGTCCCAGTGGCGCGCATTCGACATGTTGATCGCGAATTCCGAGGTGTCTTCGGGGATGCGGATGTCGCGCTGGGTCAGCACGAAGCTGCCGAGCTCGCGGTCCAGCGTGAACACGTGGGTGCCGTCCCCGACGGTCAGCACCAGCACCGTGCTCGGGCCGTAGACGGTGTAGCCGGCCGCGACCTGGCGGGTGCCCGGCTGCAGGAAGTGCTCCGGCCCCGGATTGGTGATGCCCTCGGGGCAGCGCAGTACCGAGAAGATCGTTCCGACCGACACGTTGACGTCGATGTTCGACGAGCCGTCGAGCGGATCGAACACCAGCAGGAATTCGCCGCGCGGATAGCGGTGCGGGATCGCGTGCGGGTCGTCCATCTCCTCCGACGCGATCGCCGCGAGATGGCCGCCCCACTCGTTGGCCTCGAGCAGGATGTCGTTCGACAGCACGTCGAGCTTCTTCTGCGCCTCGCCCTGCACGTTGACCGTGCCGAGATTGCCAAGCACCCCGCCGAGCGCGCCCTTGCCGACCGCCACCGAGATCGCCTTGCAGGCGCGCGCGACCACCTCGACCAGCAGCCGCAGGTCGGCCGGGATCTTTCCTCGGGCGCGTTGTTCCTCGATGAGATAGCGGGTCAGCGAGATCGGCTTGGTCATGGCGATGCGGGTCGGGAATGGGGCCGATAGTTTGGCGGTAGTGGGCTGGGAAGGGTAGGTCGACGGGACTGTTGTGGGTGGCGCCAGCCCCGGTGGCGGCGCTCGCCCTGATCAGACATTGCCTCAACCCTCGGTCATTGCGAGCACAGCGAAGCCGTGCGGATCCCCTGCTGTTCGTCGCTCCAATGCGAGAACAATGTCACTGGATTGCTTCGCTGCGCTCGCAATGACGGTCGGAATTCGCATGTCCATTCCGGGCCTCGCACCCCGCCCGCCACCCGTCGCATACTCGGCCTCTTCCTCGGGAGCCGCCGCATGCGCGCCACTTTCTTCATTGCGACCCTCTTCGCCGCCGTGTCCGCCCTTGCGGCCGACACTCCCTCAGATGCGGACCAGCGCTTCCGTGCCATCACCGAGGCCGACTGGACGTGGTGCCTGGAGGATTCGCCGTTCGCGGCGTCGAGCTTCGGCGTCCCGGGCAAGGACGACCAGATCGACGAGGTCGATCCCGCGAGCTACGAGCGCCGCCTGAAGCATCGCCTGGAAGTCCGCAGGCAGCTCGATGCGATCGATCCCGCGGCGCTGTCGCCGGGCGAGCGGATCAACTACCGGATCTTCGTCGGCCAGATCGACAGCGGGATCGACAGCGTCCGCCTCGGCACGCAGCAGATACCTTTCAATTCGGACAGCGCGTTCTACACCGAGGTGCTGCAGTGGCCGCGCAGTCAGCCGTTCTCGGATGCGACGTCCTACCGCAACTACCTCGCGCGGCTGGCGCGGGTGCCGCACTATTTCGAGCAGGAGATCGGCCAGATGAAGGCCGGGATCAGGCGCGGCATGGTGCTGCCGAAGGCGGTGCTGGCCGGGCGCGACGCGCCGATCGCCACCGAAGCCGAGCGCCGCGACCCCACGACCAGCCCGCTGTACCAACCGTTCAACAAGCTGCCGGCGACGATCCCGGCGAGCGATGCCGAAGCGCTGCGCGCCGAGGCCGTCAGGGTCATCGGCAAACAGGTCACGCCGGCCTATGCCCGCCTGCTCAAGTTCTTCCGCGAGTCCTACCTGCCGGCGGCGCGCAGCACGCTGGCGGCGACCGCGCTGCCCGACGGCCGCGCCTTCTACCGTCGCCAGATCATCGACTACACCACGCTCGACCTCGCGCCGGAGGCGATCCATGCGACCGGCCTCGCGGAGGTCGCGCGGATCCATGCCGAGATGCAGGCGGTGATCGACGAGCTGAAGTTCCAGGGCGACTTCGCCGCGTTCCTGCATTTCCTCCGCAGCGATCCGCAGTTCTACGC
>JBGAPI010000078.1:0-11954 GCA_044221335.1 Ahniellaceae bacterium | reverse complement strand
CCGTCCCACGGCAGCCACACTGCTGATGGGGTTCGCCATCGGGGCTGAAGCCCCGTCCCACAACAGCCACACTGTTGATGGGGTTCGCCATCGGGGCTGAAGGCCCGTCCCACAACATCCACACTGTTGATGGGGTTCGCCATCGGGGCTGAAGGCCCGTCCCACAACAGCCACACTGCTGATGGGGTTCGCCATCGGGGCTGAAGCCCCGTCCCACAACAGCCTTCCCTGTGCCCTGGGCCCTCTATTCCGCGAGGCCACGTCGACAGCCGCACCCCATGGGGCGAGAATCGCTGCCGGTAACCGACGAGTCCCGACATGACCACGACCCTGATCCGCGGCGCCACCTGCGTCGATGCCGAGCACGAATACCGAGCCGACCTCCTGATCGACGGCGGACAGATCGCCGCCGTCGGGGCGAACCTCGCGGCGCCCTCCGGCGCGACCGTGATCGATGCCGGCGGCCTCCTGCTGATGCCCGGCGGCATCGATCCGCACACCCACATGCAATTGCCCTTCATGGGCACGGTCGCCAGCGACGACTTCTACTCCGGCACCGCGGCGGGGCTCGCCGGCGGCACCACCAGCATCATCGACTTCGTCATCCCGAACCCGAAGCAGCCGCTGATGGAGGCCTTCCACGAGTGGCGCGGGTGGGCGGAGAAGGCGGCGGCCGACTACGCGTTCCACGTCGCCATCACCTGGTGGGACGACAGCGTCGAGCGCGACATGGGGACGCTGGCGGTCGAGCACGGCGTCCAGAGCTTCAAGCATTTCATGGCCTACAAGAACGCCATCATGTGCGACGACGAAGTGCTGGTGAACAGCTTCAACCGCTGCATCGAGCTCGGCGCGCTGCCGACCGTGCACGCCGAGAACGGCGAGCTGGTCTTCCGGCTGCAGCGGCAACTGCTGGCGCGCGGCATCACCGGCCCCGAAGGCCATCCGCAATCGCGGCCGCCGGCGGTCGAAGGCGAGGCGGCGAACCGCGCGATCCGGATCGCCGAGGTGCTCGGCACGCCGCTGTACATCGTGCACAACTCCTGCAAGCAGTCGGTGGATGCGATCGCCCGGGCGCGCGGCGAAGGTCAGCGCGTGTTCGGCGAGGTGCTCGCCGGTCACCTGGTGATCGACGACAGTGTCTATCGCGATTCCGACTTCACCCGTGCCGCCGCCCACGTGATGAGTCCGCCGTTCCGCACGCCGGAGCACCAGGACGCGCTGTGGCGCGCTCTCGCCGCCGGCCACCTGCACACCACCGCGACCGACCACTGCTGCTTCTGCGCGCCGCAGAAGGCGGCGGGTCGGGACGACTTCACCAAGATCCCGAACGGCTGCGGCGGCATCGAGGACCGGATGTCGGTGCTGTGGCACTACGGCGTCGCCAGTGGCCGGCTGACGCCGTCGGAGTTCGTCGCGGCGACGTCGACCCACGCGGCGCAGATCTTCAACCTGCACCCGAAGAAGGGCTCGCTCCGGGTCGGCGCCGATGCGGACCTGGTGCTGTGGGACGCGCGCGCCAGCCGCACCATCTCGGCAAAGACCCACCACCAGAACGTCGACTACAACGTGTTCGAGGGTCGCACCGTCACCGGTGTCGCGACCCACACCTTCACCCGCGGCCAGCTGGCCTGGGCGAACGGCGAGCTCAGGGCCGAGCGCGGTCGCGGCCGCTACCTGCCGCGGCCGCTGGCGCCTCCCTACGTCGCCGCGGCGCGCCGGCGCGCGGCGGGTTGAGACCGGCGCTGCCGTCCTGCCGCTCGGGAGAATGCCGCGATGCCGGTCGACGATCCGTCGGTAGCGACTGCGACGGCGCCGTCGTCACCGGCCGAGCCGATGCCGGTCCCGCCGCGGCCCGAACCGCCGCTGCCGACCGACTGCTGCGGCTCCGGTTGCGTGCGCTGCGTCAACGACGTCTACGCGGACGAGCTGGCGGAGTGGGAGCGGCGCTTCGGTCCGACGGCGCCGCGATCGTGATTCTCCCGGTCGCGTGCGTGCCGAAGCGATCCTCTGCCGCGCCCGCGACCTTGGCCGGAAGGGAGAATGGCAGCGCTCCGTCGCGCTCGCCGCGCCGGGGATTTCGCAACCACCGATGAATGCGGGAGGAATGCAGCGATGAGCCTCAATGCAGCGCGACGGTTGGCCGCCGTCGGATGTTCCCTCGGCGTCGTCCTGACGGCATCGGCGGGTTCGCCGATTCCCGGCGGGGCCCCTCCGCCGCCGCAGCGTCCGGCGGCGGCCCCGGCCCCCGAGGCCGCCGGATCGGCCGCGGTGAAGCCCGGCGACTACGAGTGCTGGGCGTTCAGCTCGGCCCGCATGCTGCAGAACTTCAGCATCCTCGATGGCCGGCGCTACCGCGATTCCGAGGACAAGACCTACGGCTATCACCTCGAGGGCGGCGGCACACTCGTGTTCGAGGGCGGCGTGCTGTCGGATCTCGGCCCCTATCAGGTCCACTACCACGTCCCGAACGGCCGGCCGACCGCCAGTTTCCGCAACGCGCAGGGCACCGAAGTGTCGTTCTGCGAGTGGGTCCGCTGAGGTGCGTGTGCGCACCGTGGCCGCGCTGCTGATCCTGCTCGCGGCAGGCGCCGTCCGGGCGGCCGACGATCCGGCGGTCCGCTACTCCCAGGATCGCCTGGTGATCCGCCATGTGCGGGTCTACGACGGGCGCGGCGGCGCGGCTCTGGCCGATCGCGACGTGCTGATCGAGCACGGCCGTATCGCCGCGGTCACGCCGGCCGCGAAGCGCGCCCCGAAGGACGCGACCGAGATCGACGGCCGCGGCAGGAGCGTGCTGCCCGGCTTCGTGATGGTCCACGAGCACCTGTTCTATCCGACCGGCAGGCTCAACTACCCCGACATGGTCGCGAGCTTCCCGAAGCTCTACCTCGCCGGCGGCACGACGACGATGCGCACCGCCGGCTCGATGGTGCCGTTCGCCGATCTCAACCTCGCGAAGGCGGTGCGCGAGGGCAGTCTGGCCGCCCCCGACATCGATGCGACCGCTCCCTATCTCGAGGGACCCGGCCTGCCGATCCCCGGCGTGCACGCGCTGACCGACGCCGACGACGCCGAGCGGATGGTGAACTTCTGGGCCGACGAGGGTGCGACCTCGTTCAAGGGCTACATGCACCTGACCCGCGACGAGCTGCGCCGCTCGATCGACGTCGCGCATCGGCGCGGCCTGAAGATGACCGCGCACCTGTGCTCGATCACCTATCGCGAGGCCGCCGATCTCGGCATCGACAACCTCGAGCACGGTTTCGCCGTTGCCAGCGACTTCGTCGTCGACAAGCAGCCCGACCAGTGTCCGACCGGCAGCAAGGTCATCGATGCGGTCGCCGCGCTCGATCCCGACGGGCCGGAAATCGCCGCGCTGTTGCGTCATCTGATCGAGCGCAAGGTCGCGATCACCTCGACCCTGACGGTCTTCGAGACCTTCGCCGCGGGGCGGCCGAAGGCGCCCGCGGCGGCCCTGGGCCTGCTGATCCCGGAGGTACGGGCACAGTACGAGAAGCGCTATGCGGAGGTGCAGGGCAAGGATGCCACCTGGAAGCTCGCGCTGCCGAAGCTGATGCGGATGGAGCGGCGCTTCGTCGAGCTCGGCGGCACGCTGCTTGCCGGAACCGATCCGACCGGCTACGGCGGTGTCGTCCCCGGCTATTCCGGAAAGCGCGAGATCGAGCTGCTGGTCGAGGCGGGCTTCTCGTTCCCGGAAGCGCTGCGGATCGCGAGCGCGAACGGGGCGACCTACCTCGGCCGGGAAGCGGAGATCGGGACGATCGCGGTCGGCCGGCGTGCGGACCTGGTGCTGGTCGACGGCGATCCGGGGGAGGACGTGCGGGCGATCGAGGCGATGCCGCTGGTGTTCAAGGGTGGCGTCGGCTATTCGACGGTGACGATCTTCGACGCCCTGAAGGAAACCGTCGGCATCCACTGACGCCGCGGCACCTCGCGTGCCGCGGGAAGCGCACCGCGAAGACGGCCGGTTCCCGTCCTACGCGCCGATGACCGTCCGAACCTCGAACAACTCCGGGAAGAAGGTCAGGTCCAGCGCCTTCTTCAGGAACGACACGCCCGACGAGCCGCCGGTGCCGCGGCGATAGCCGATCACCCGCTCGACCGTCTTCATGTGGCGGAAGCGCCAGAGCTGGAACGAGGTCTCGAGGTCCACCAGCTGCTCGCACATGTGGTAGGCGTCCCAGTGCGCCCGGGTGTCCTCGTAGATGCGCTTGAACACCGGCACCAGCGCGTCGTGCCGCTGGTAGGGCAGGGACCAGTCGCGCTCGACCGCCGCGTCCGGGACCGCATGGCCGCGCCGCGCCAGGAAGCGCAGGAACTCGTCGTACAGGCTCGGCGCTTCCAGCACCGCCTTCAGCTCGGCGTGATGCCCCGGGTGGTGCGCGAACACCTTCAGCATGCCGGCGTTCTTGTTGCCGAGCAGGAACTCGATGGTGCGGTACTGCAGCGACTGGAATCCCGAGGCCGGGCCCAGCACGTCGCGGAACTGCAGGTACTCCGAAGGCGTCAGCGTCTCCAGCACGGCCCACTGCTCGAACAGCTGGCGCTGGATCTGCTTCACCCGGGCCAGGATCTTCAGGCAGGGATCGAGGTTGTCGGCGGCGAGGCTGGCGATCGCGGCGCGCAATTCGTGGATGATCAGCTTCATCCACAGCTCCGACACCTGATGCTGCACGATGAACAGCATCTCATCGTGGTGCGCCGGGGTCGACAGCGGGCGCTGCGCCGACAGCAGGGTGTCGAGATCGAGGTAGCCGCCGTAGGTGAGGCGCTCGGCGAGGTTGGTTTCGATCCCGGATTCGATCTCGCGCTGGTTGCTCTCGCTCATCAGCCTTGCGCCGTCGCGGAGCGGGTGCGCTCGCGGGCCAGCGCCAGGCCCTTCAGCACGTTCAGCGCCTCGTTCAGGCCGTAGTCGTCGGCATAGGCCGAGTGGTCGATGACGTCGTCGGCCGGCGCGGCGTCGTTCTTGTCGCCCTTCAGGTGGTGCGCGAGATCGCGTTCCGCCAGCGTGGCCGACGCCGGCGAATCCGGGCGCGACAGACGCAGGTCCGCGAGCGCGATGTCCGGCTCGATGCCGCGCGCCTGGATCGACGCGCCGCTCGGGGTGAAGTAGCGCTGGGTGGTGAGCTTGACCGCGTCGCCGTTGGACAGCGGCAGCACCGATTGCACGGAGCCCTTGCCGAAGGTGCGGCTGCCGACGATCAGGGCGCGATGATTGTCCTTCAGCGCTCCGGCGACGATCTCGGCCGCGGACGCCGTGCCGCCATCGACCAGCACGACGATCGGCGCGCCGTTCAGGAGGTCGCCGGCGACCGCGCTGAACTGGCTGCCCGGATCGGGGTAGCGGCCGCGGGTCGAGACGATGGTGCCGCTGTCGAGAAAGGAATCGGAGACGTCGATCGCGGCGTTGAGCACGCCGCCGGGGTTGGAGCGCAGGTCGAACACGAGGCCGCGCAGGGGGGGCTTGCTGCTGGCGAGCTTGCGCAGCCGCTCGCGCAGCTCGTTGCCGGTGTCCTGCTGGAACTGGGCGATGCGGACATAGGCATAGCCGGGCTCGAGCAGGTTGCCCTTGACGCTGGCGACACGGATGCGTTCGCGGATCAGCGACAGTTCCATCGGCGTGTTGAGGCCCTCGCGCAGCACCGACAGCTTGATCGTGCTGCCCGGCGCGCCGCGCAGCTTGTCGATCGACTCGCTGCCGTTGTCGGCGGTGACCAGTTCGCCGTCGATGCGGGCGATGATGTCGCCGGACTTGATCCCGGCGCGACTCGCCGGAGTGTCGTCGATCGGCGACACCACCCGCATCGCGCCGTCGACCATCACCACTTCGACGCCGAGACCGGCGTAGGCGCCGCTGGTCTCCTGGTCGAGATTGGACAGGCCCTTGGCGTCGAGGAACTCGCTGTGCGGGTCGAGCCCGGTCAGCAGGCCGCGGATCGCCTGGTTCATCAGCCGGTGGTCGTCGACCGGATCGACGTAGGCGCGCTTCACCGCCCGGTAGACGGCGACGAAGGCCTGTACGTCCTCCAGCGGGATGTCGGTGGGCGCCTGCGCGGTGGTGGTCGCGCTGGCAGGGGCGGCGGCCGGATCGGTGCTGGTGTCGGCGTGGGCGGACGGAAGGCCGGCGACGAGGCCGACGAGGGCAGCGGAAATCGGTAGGCGCATGGGACGGGCGGCTGGGCGGAACAAGCATGCAGTATACGACCGCGTCCCCGTGCGCCGCGTCGCACTCTCGGAAACTTCATCGGCCACGGGCGGGCGTCGCGCCAAAAAAAAGCCCCGCTCGTCCTGAGCGGGGCGCAAATCAAGCCGTGTGCAAGCCCGCACGGCCTGCTCTCTGACGCTTCACCGCAGTGTCGTCAATCCGCGGTGAACGGGGTGGAGATGGAGCGGACAGCGGATTCGGGTCAGCCGGCACTGACCGGAAGGCGGCCGGCCTGGTAGTCGGCCGCGAAGCGCTTCAGGCCGTCCGCGCCGTAGGTGCGGATGAGCTTGGTCTCGCAGCGGTCGAAGCTGGTGCGGTATTCGGCGAAGGCGGAGTGCGCGCCGAGCACCATCTGCACCTGGCGCACGGTCAGGCCGGACTCCGCAGCGATCGACTGCAGCGAGGACGGCGATCCGCCGGCATGCGCGGAAGCGGCGAACAGGGTGGCGGCGATGGCGGCGGCGAACAGGGTGGACTTCATGGTGGACTCCTCGATTTTCAAGATCACGACCGCTGCGGGAGCGGCTGGCCTCGCGCCGTGGGCGGCGCGGCTTCGCATCGCGAACGCACAGGGAAAGAGTCGAGAAGCGACGAAATCGTTGCTGTGACTGATGATCCATGACGACCGGCAGGGTATTTCCGCGTGCAGAGCGCGCGGGGTTGCCTCATCGGGGGAGGGGGTGAGACATCCTTTTATCCGGATTTAGAGATACAATGGGATTCCCGTCGAGGGGCGTTGCATCCCATCTGTGTGGGTCAGGCTCGACGGTCCGTTCCCTTCAACGGCGCCCGTAACGCGACTTCGTCGCACGCAGACACTACGGAGCTCACCATGAATGCTGTTGTGAACCTCAAGGCCGACTACAAGGTCGCCGACCTCGCGCTTGCCGATTGGGGCCGCAAGGAGATCGACATCGCCGAGCAGGAAATGCCGGGCCTGATGGCGATCCGCAAGAAGTACGCCGCCGCCCGGCCGCTCGCCGGCGTGCGCGTCACCGGCTCGCTGCACATGACCATCCAGACGGCCGTGCTGATCGAGACCCTGAAGGATCTCGGCGCCTCGGTGCGCTGGGCCTCGTGCAACATCTTCTCGACCCAGGACCATGCCGCCGCGGCGATCGCGAAGTCGGGCGTGCCGGTGTTCGCCTGGAAGGGCGAGACGCTGGAGGAGTACTGGGACTGCACCCTCGACTGCGTCACCCACCCGGGCATGAAGGGCCCGCAGCTGGTGGTCGACGACGGCGGCGACGTGACCCTGCTGATCCACAAGGGCTACGAGCTCGAGCAGGGCAGCGACTGGGTCAACACCCCGTCGGGCTCGCACGAGGAGCAGGTGATCAAGAACCTGCTGAAGCGGGTCGCGAAGGAGCGCCCGGGCTTCTGGACCGGCGTCGTGAAGGAGTGGAAGGGCGTCTCCGAGGAGACCACCACCGGCGTCCACCGCCTCTACCAGCTCGCCGAGGCCGGCAAGCTGCTGGTGCCGGCGATCAACGTCAACGACTCGGTCACCAAGTCGAAGTTCGACAACCTGTACGGCTGCCGCGAGTCGCTGGCCGACGGCCTGAAGCGCGCGATGGACGTGATGCTGGCCGGCAAGGTCGCGGTGGTCTGCGGCTACGGCGACGTCGGCAAGGGTTCGGCGCACTCGCTGCGCGCCTACGGCGCCCGCGTCGTGGTCACCGAGATCGACCCGATCAACGCGCTGCAGGCCGCGATGGAGGGCTTCGAGGTCAACACCGTCGAGTCGACCCTCGGCCGCGGCGACATCTACGTGACCACGACCGGCAACAAGGACGTGATCACGCTCGAGCACATGCAGAAGATGAAGGACCAGGCCATCGTCTGCAACATCGGCCACTTCGACAACGAGATCCAGATCGATCGCCTGAACGCCAGCGGCGCCGTCAAGCTCAACATCAAGCCGCAGGTCGACAAGTACACCTTCGCCGGCGGCAACGCGATCTTCATGCTGGCGGAAGGCCGCCTGGTCAACCTCGGCTGCGCCACCGGCCACCCGAGCTTCGTCATGTCGAACTCGTTCTCCAACCAGACGCTCGCGCAGATCGACCTGTGGGCGAACAAGGACCGCTACGAGAACAAGGTCTACATCCTGCCGAAGAAGCTCGACGAGGAGGTCGCGCGCCTGCATCTCGAGAAGATCGGCGTGAAGCTGACGGTTCTCACCGCCGAGCAGGCCGCCTACCTCGGCGTGTCGGTGGACGGGCCGTACAAGGCGGACCATTACCGCTACTGAGCGTCGTGAAGGACGCGGCGCGTTTCCTGCGCCGCGTCCGATTCTTGTCTTGACGGCTGAGTACTCGGTGCCGAGGGCTGAGACATCGCTCGTCATTGCGAGCGCAGCGAAGCAAGCCTTGCCTTTGCGTTTCGAAGGTCCAGGGATAGAGCAACGGCGCTGGCTTGCTTCGTCGTCGCTGCGCTCCTCCTCGCAATGACGGAGGTTTTTCCTGAACCCCGAGAGTCGGCGAAGCATTCGCGCTGAAACCTGAAGGTCCACTGCAGGTTTCAGCCCTCCGCCCTCAGTCCCCAGTCCTCAACGCCCAGTCCTCAGCCCTGGCGAGCCCGGAACACGCGCCAATGACACTCCCCCGCATCAAGATCTGCTGCATCAGCACCCCGCAGGAAGCCGCCCTGGCGATCCACCACGGCGCGGCGGCGCTCGGGCTGGTGTCGGCGATGCCGAGCGGGCCCGGGGTGATCGACGAGGCGAGGATCGCCGAGATCGCGGCCACCGTGCCGCCGGCGGTCGCGACCTTCCTGCTGACGGCGTTGACCGACGCCGACGCGATCATCGACCAGCAGCGCCGCTGCGGGACCAGCACGCTGCAGCTGGTCGACGCGGTGGCTCCGGCCGAGCATCGCCGCTTGCGACGCGCGCTGCCGGGGATCGCGCTGGTGCAGGTGATCCACGTGCGCGATGCCGATACGGTCGACGAGGCCCGAGCGGCGGCGGAGACGGTCGATGCGCTGCTGCTCGACTCCGGAAATCCGGCCCTGGCAGTGAAGGAACTCGGCGGCACCGGCCGCGTGCACGACTGGTCGCTGTCGCGCCGCATCGTCGAGCAGTGTGGCAAACCGGTATTTCTCGCCGGCGGCTTGCGCCCTGACAATGTCGCGGGCGCAATTCGCGAGGTCCGGCCCTTCGGGCTCGACCTCTGTTCCGGGGTGCGCACGGCAGGTCACCTCGACGCCAGCAAGTTGACTGCTTTCGTCGAGGCAGTGCGATCGACGGCCACCCCCATCTGACGAAGCCATTCGACCACGGTCGAAGACGGCGATCTCGCAAACTACGGAGCAGGAATCCAATGGATGAAACCGGCGCCAAGCGCGGCAGTTCCGGCGAAGCGACGACCCCCAAGCCGCCGGTTACATTGTCGTTCGAGTTCTTCCCGCCGAAGACGGCGGAGCAGAAGTCCCAGCTCGATCGCACCGTCACCGCGCTGAAGCACCTGAAGCCGCTGTTCGTCTCCTGCACCTTCGGCGCCGGCGGATCGACGCTGTCCTACACGCCGGAGACGATCGCGCGGCTGCGCGACGTCCACGGGCTCGATGCCGCGCCGCACATTTCCTGCATGGGCGGCACCCGCGAGGAGGTTCGTGCGCTGCTCCTGCAGTACCGCAACAGCGGCTGCCGTCGGCTGGTGGCGCTGCGCGGCGACCTGCCGTCCGGCATGGCCCGCACCGGCGATTTCCGCTACGCCAGCGAACTGGTGGAATTCATCCGCGCAGAAACCGGCCGATGGTTCACCATCGAGGTTGCCTGCTACCCGGAGATGCACCCGCAGGCCGAAGGCATGGGCGCCGACCTCGCCAACCTGAAGCGCAAGTTCGACGCCGGCGCCGACGGCGCGATCACCCAGTACTTCTTCAATGCCGATGCCTATTTCCGGCTGCGCGACGACGCCGCGCGCCTCGGGATCACGGCGCCGATCATCCCCGGGATCATGCCGATCTCGAACTTCTCCCAGCTGAAGCGCTTCTCCGAAGCCTGCGGCGCCGAGATCCCGCGCTGGATCGTGAAGCGGATGGCCGATTTCGGGGACGATGCCGAAGCGATCCGCGACTTCGGTGCCGACGTGGTCGCCGGCCTGTGCCGACGGCTCATCGCCGACGGGGTCGACGAGCTGCACTTCTACGCGCTCAACCTCGCCCGGCCGACACTGGCGGTGCTGCAGCGGCTGGGCTGAAGCAGCGCGTCGGTCCGCCGCGGAGGCCGCGGCAGCGCGGTCCGCGGCCTCCCATGGAAGCGCCTCTGGCGCTAAGGTTGCGTTTTCTTCACGAGGGACCGCCATGGAATTCCACATCGGCCGCAACGGCCAGACCCTGGGACCGTTCAGCGCCGACCAGGTCCGGCGGCAACTGGCCGAGGGCAAGCTCTCACCGCGCGACCTCGCCTGGCACGAAGGCGCGGCCGACTGGCAGCCGATCGACACGTTCACCGAACTGATGCTGGGCGCGCAGGAACCACCGCCGGCCGCCGAGTCGCGGCCACCGAACCTGCCTCCGTCCTCCGACCCGTCGCGGTCCGTGTGGTCGCCGCCGCAGGCCGAACTGTCGACCGAAGACGTCGATGTCGTCGAAGGCCGCGACTACGCCGGATTCTGGAAGCGCTTCGCCGCCTACATCATCGACCGGATGATCCTGACCGCCGCCGTGTTCGTCTGCGCCATGGTGATCGGCATCATCGTCGCCGCGCGCGGCAACACCGGCAAGCCGGACGATGCCGCCGCGGCGTTCGTGCTCATCGGCTTCTACGGCATTCCCTACGTCGGCTACGTTTTCTACTGCGTGCTGATGGAGAGCTCGCGCCACCAGGCGACGCTCGGCAAGATGGCGCTCGGCATCGTGGTCACCGATCTCGAAGGGCGACGGATCAGCGCGGGTCGCGCGTTCGGCCGCCTGTTCGCCGCGCTGCTCAACAGCCTGACGCTGACGATCGGGTGGATGATGGCGGGCTGGACCGAGCGCAAGCAGGGCCTGCACGACCTCGTCGCCGGCACCCTGGTGCTGGACAAGGCGCCGGCGCGCGCGGCGCCGGGCTACGCGCGGACGACGTCGGGACCGGTCCGGAGTCCTCCGGCTTCGTCCAAGGGAATGCCGATCTGGGCGATCGGCCTGATCGTCCTGGGCGTGATGGTGCCGGTCCTCGGCATCCTGGCGGCGATCGCGATCCCGGCGTACTCGGACTACACCGAACGTGCCAAGGTCAGCGAGGGGCTGGCCGCGGCCGCGCCCTACAAGGTGGCGATCGCCGAGTCCTACCTGACCGAGGGCAAGCTGCCGGAGACCCTGGAGGGGCAGGGCCTCAGCGTCAGCAGCCGCAACGTGAAGTCGATCGACTGGGTCGATCACCTGCTGGTGATCACCTACCAGGGCCGAAACTTCGATGAAGGTTCCGACGCGCTGGTCCTGCAACCGTTCCGTCCGGCCAACGGCGAGTCGCTGGTGTGGCGCTGCGGATTCGCGTCGGCGCCGGGCGGGGCGAGGTCGCTGTCGGAAGACGACAGCAGCAGTCGGACGACGCTGCCGTCGAAGTACCTGCCGTCGACCTGCCGCTATTCCTCGCGCTAGGAGCGTGCGCGGCAGAAGGAATTTCCCGCCGGTGACGACGTCGCGGCGCGGTTTTGGATCGGTCGAGGTGTCCTGAAGCGGCCGGGATGCCGCGAGGACGTGCAGCGCTGGGTGGTCTCGGTGGCACTGGCGAGGC